>NZ_JBIVJF010000010.1:0-243342 GCF_044750105.1 Kitasatospora sp. NPDC088861 | reverse complement strand
TATCCGCTCACTCGCAGGCGCCTTGACCTGCCCCACCCTCGCCACACCACAACCAACGAGACACCGACCACAAAGTCACCGGCATTGCGCCTAGGTCCGCCCGGGAACCCACTGTCGACCAGCGAGCGGCACGAAATCGGGTTGGCGGTCGGCCGTCCGTCCTGCCTATGGTCGGGGGATGACCACTCGAACCTTCCGCATCATGGTGCGCGGCGTCTTCGACGACCTCAGCGTCGAGCAGCACGCCGAACTCCTCGCCCGCGCGCCCGAACACGACGTGCTGCGCGCGGCCTTCACCCGCGAGGGACACCTCAGCTACGACCTCGGCGCGCGGGCCGCCTTCACCTTCCGCTTCCTCGACTCGGGCGAGGCGGAGGAGGACATCCTGGCGGCGGCCGAGCGGGCCGAGCAGGCGGCACGGGCCTGGCTGGCCGAGCGCGGCTACGGCTACAAGAACCTGCGGTCCCAGGCCGAGGACCTCTCGCAGGCACCGCTCGGCAAGCGGCAGCGCCGCGCCGCCAACGCCGGCTAGCCCCCTCCCCCCTCCCGCTACCTCCTTGACGGCTCGCCGCACCGGTATGCTTGAGTAGTCAAGGAGGTAGCAATGACAGATCCGCACGCCGACCCGCACACGAACCCACAGGTCGACCAACAGGCCGACCCGGGCACCCGGCCCGACCCGCTGGACACCGCCCTGCGGCTGGTCCGCGCCCAGGCGGCCGTGGCCAAGCGCTTCGACGCGAGCCTCGGCGGCCTGCACGGCGTGAGCCTGTCCGACTTCACCCTGCTGCTCCACCTCGGCCACGCCCCCGGCGGCCGGATGCGCCGGGTCGACCTCGCCGAGGCCCTCGGCCTCACCGCCTCGGGCGTCACCCGCGGACTGGCACCGCTGGAGCGGATCGGCCTGGTGAGCCGGGAGGCGGCGGCCCGCGACGCCCGGGTCGCCTACGCGGCCCTGACGCCGACCGGCCGCGACCGGCTCGCCGAGATGCTGTACACGGCCCGGAAGGTCGCCGCCGACCTCTTCGCGGCCGACCAGTGGAGCCCCGACGACCTCGACCGCCTCGCCGTCCTGCTCACCCGCCTCGGCGGCACCGCCCCCGACCAGCGGCCGGGGGCGGCCACAGCCCGCGACTAACGGACTGTTGAACCGTCGGACTGTCGGACTGTCGGACTACGAAACCGCCAGATCCCGAACGGCGCCGCGTACCGCACCGTCCCGGCGCCTAGGCTGAGCCCGGCACCCCTGCACCCCTGCACCCCTGCACCCCGGCACCGCCGCACCACCGCGAAGGGCAGCAACCCCATGACCCACACCCCCGGACAGCAGCCCGGCCAGGAACCCGCCCCCGACCTGACCGTCGACGGCACCGGCCTGCTCTGCGTCCAACTGCTGCTGCGCCTGCGCGCCCGGATCGCCGACCTGCCCGCCGGCGCGGTGGTGCACATCCACACCACCGACCCCGCCGCCCCCCTCGACCTGCCCGCCTGGTGCCACCTGACCGGCCACGACTACCTCGGCCCCGTCCCGCACCCGGCCACCGACCGCGAGGTGTACGCCCTGCGCCTCACCGCCGCGGCCCGCCCGACCCGCGCCGACCGCCCCTGGCACCCCGCGCCGACCCCGGCCACCGACTGACCACCCCGGCCCCCGCCCTCGGCCCGAAAGCCCCACGCGCCCCCGCCCACCGCCGGCCGCCCGGCTCCCTTCGGCGGTCCGGTGTGCCACGATGGGGAGAGCCGAACGGCCAAGCCTCACAGGGAGGTTGACCACCATGGATCCGATCCTCAGCTGCCACTGGCACGACCAGGACGGCGAGTGGGCACTGTCCGTCAGCCGCAACGGCGACGGCTGGGAGCTGCTCGCCGCCGCGCCCCGCTGGTCCGAGTCACTCCCGTTCGCCGGGCCGGACGACGTCCGCCGGCTCGCCCAGGCGCTGCTGGACCTGCCGTCCGATCCGGAGCCGTACGAGTTCGAATGGCGGCTCTCCCGGACGGAGTTCGAGCGCACCGAGAACGAGCGCACCCACTTCGCGACGCTCGCCGTCGGGCTGGACCCCACCGACGGCCACCGCCCCTACCTCGCCTACCAGTCGTACTACCACTTCGGGCAGGCGAGCGGGCTCGGCCTGGAGGTGATCTGCGAGGACCCCCCGGTCGACCGCCTCCGCGCCCAGGCCCACGCCCTCCTCACCGACCTCCCCGGGCCCACGCCCGCCCGGTCGCAGCCCCCCTCACCCGGCTGAGCGCACCGCCCTCCCCAGTCCCCCCGGATCACGGGATCACCGGATCACCGGATCACGCCGTCCGCCGCAGCAGCGCCAGGTACATCGCGTCCGTCCCGTGCAGGTGCGGCCAGAGCTGCACGTCCGGCCCGTCCCCGAGCGCGGGGACGCCGGGCAGCAGCGGGCGCGCGTCGATCCACTCGACCCGGCCGCCCTCGGCCCGCAGCACGTCGTCCACGACGGCCCGGGTCTCCGCGAGGTGCGGCGAGCAGGTCGCGTACCCGACCACCCCGCCGACCCGGGCGGCGTCGATCGCCGAGCGCAGCAGGTCCCGCTGGAGCGGGCCGAAGGCCGCGACGTCGGCGGGGCGGCGGCGCCAGCGCGCCTCCGGGCGGCGGCGCAGGGCGCCCAGGCCGGAGCACGGCACGTCGACCAGCACCCGGTCGAAGCCTCCGGAGCGCCAGGCCGGGCGGGTGCCGTCCGCGGTGATCACCGTGTACGGGCCGGGGTTGCCCTCCAGCGCCCGGGCGACCAGCCGCGCGCGGTGCGGCTGCTTCTCGCTCGCGACCAGCCCGGCGCCGCGTTCGGCGGCCAGCGCCGCGAGCAGCGCGGCCTTGCCGCCGGGGCCGGCACAGCCGTCCAGCCAGAGCCGGTCCGGGCCGTCCAGCGGGGCGTTGGCCAGGGCGAGGGCGACCAGCTGGCTGCCTTCGTCCTGGACGCCCGCCCGGTTGTCCCGGACGGCCTCCAGCGAGCCCGGGTCGCCGCCTTCGGCGAGCCGCAGCGCGAACGGGGACCAGCGGCCGGGCTCGGCCTCGGGCAGCGCGTCGGCGAGTTCGCCGACGTCGACCCGGCCGGGGCGGGCGACGAGGGTCACCTCGGGCCGGGCGTTGTCGGCGCGCAGCAGGTCCTCCAGGGCGCTGCGCCCGGAGGCGTCGGGCTGCCAGCGGCCGAGCGAGTCCCAGAGCGCGGAGACGACCCAGCGCGGGTGCGAGTGGACGACGGCGAGGTGGTCCTCGGCGTCCTTCTCGTACGGCGGGGCGACCTTCTCGATCCAGGCGTCCAGGTCGTGGGCGCTGATCCGGCGCA
The DNA here is from genome assembly GCF_044750105.1 of Kitasatospora sp. NPDC088861. Lineage (NCBI taxonomy): Bacteria > Bacillati > Actinomycetota > Actinomycetes > Kitasatosporales > Streptomycetaceae > Kitasatospora > Kitasatospora sp. NPDC088861. The sequence continues at coordinate 240,031 of NZ_JBIVJF010000010.1, read as the reverse complement.
GGACGGCGTTGACGAACTTGGCCTTGCCGTCGCCGAGCACCACCCGGGCCAGCTCGACGGTGGCCGAGACCGCCGCGTGGCTGGGGATGCGGGTGGTGAGCAGCTGGTGGGCGCCGAGCGAGAGCACGTCCAGGACCGGCGGGTCGACCTTGCCGAGCGGCCGGTCGATGCAGGCGGCGATGATCGCGTCGTAGGTGCCCTGAAGGCGCAGGGTGCCGTAGACGAGCTCGGTGGCGAGGGCGGCGTCGCGCCGGTCCATGCCCTTCTGCTCGGCTTCGCGGAGCAGCGACGGCAGGATCAGGTTGGCGTACGCGTCGCGCTCGTCGACGGCGCGCAGCGCGCGGAACGCGACGATCCGGGCCGGGTCCTTCTTCGGGCGGCGGTGCGGGCGGGGGGCGCGCTGGGCGCTGGGGGTGGTCACAGGATGCCTCAAGGTGCTGCGGTGGTTATCGGTGGTTATCAGAGGATTATCAGTGGTTATTGGACGAACAGTAACGCTAAACCTGAGCCTCAGCCCTCGGAGCCGAAGCGCTCCCCGGACTCCAGCCGCGCCCCGCGCGCCCAGTCCGCCGCCCGCATCTCCTTCTTCCCCTGCGGGCGGACCTCCCCGAGTTCGACCTCGTGGCTGCCCGTCCCGACCCGCACGCTGTTCTTGCCGACCACGGCCAGCTCCCCGGGCGCCAGGGCGGACGAGTCGGTCAGCAGCTTCACCGGCCCGGTGATCTTCAGCCGCTCGCCGCGGAACTCCGTCCAGGCGCCGGGCGCCGGGGCGCAGCCGCGCACCACGCGGTCGATCCGCAGGGCGGGGTGGCTCCACTCGACGCGCGCGTCCTCGACGGTGATCTTCGGGGCGAGCGTGACGCCCTCGGCCGGCTGCGGGAGGGCGTGCAGGGAGCCGTCCTCGATGCCGTCCATGGTGGCGGTGAGCAGGCGCGCGCCGGACACCGAGAGGCGGGTGAGCAGTTCGCCGCTGGTGTCGGTCGGGCGGATCTCCTCGGTGATCACGCCGTAGACCGGACCGGAGTCCAGGCCCTGCTCGATCAGGAAGGTGGCCGCGCCGGTGACCTCGTCGCCGGCCAGCACGGCGTGCTGGACGGGGGCCGCGCCGCGCCAGGCGGGCAGCAGCGAGAAGTGCAGGTTGACCCAGCCGTGCTTGGGGATCTCCAGGGTGCCGGGGCGCAGGAGCGCGCCGTAGGCGACCACCGGGCAGCAGTCGGGGGCGAGTTCGGTGAGCCGGGCGACGAACTCCGGGTCGCTGGGCTTCGCCGGCTTGAGGACCTCGATCCCGGCCTCCTCGGCGCGCTGGGCGACGGGGCTGGCGACCAGCTTGCGCCCTCGCCCGGCGGGGGCGTCGGGGCGGGTGACCACCGCGACGACCTCGTGCCGGTCGGAGGCGAGCAGGGCGTCCAGGGCGGGAACGGCGACCTCGGGGGTGCCGGCGAAGACGAGACGCATCAAGTGCCTTTCTGCAAAAGAACGTTGGAGATCAGAGGGTTCAGCGCGCGGCGCCGAACGTGCTGTGCGGGGAGACCTTGACGACCGGCGCGGGCGCGCCGCCCCAGTCGGTGTCACGGATCGCCTTCAGCGCGGCCTTGCGCTGCTCGCGGTCGAGCCGGTCGATGAAGATGATGCCGTCGAGGTGGTCGGTCTCGTGCTGGATGCAGCGGGCGAGCAGCTGGGTGCCCTCCAGGGTGACCGGATCCCCGTACATGGTGAAGCCCTTGGCGACCACGCCGTAGGCGCGCTTGGTGTCGTAGCGCAGTCCGGGCAGCGAGAGGCAGCCCTCGGGGCCGTCCTGCTCCTCCTCGGTCAGCGACAGGTCCGGGTTGATCAGGTGCCCGGTGACACCGTCCACGTGGTAGGTGAACACCCGCAGGGAGACGCCGAGTTGGGGCGCGGCGAGGCCGGCGCCGGGGGCGTCGAGCATGGTTTCGGTGAGGTCGCCGACCAGGGTGCGCAGTTCCTTGTCGAACGTGGTCACCGGCTGGGCGGTGGCCCGCAGGACGGGGTCTCCGAAGAGCCGGATCGGCTGGATCGCCACGGGTACGGGCTCCTGTCCGTCGAGGGTGCGGGGCTGCGGGCAACTACGGGTTCCCGGCAAGTCTATGCAACGCACCGCGCCCGCCGCCCATGCCCTCACCCGGCTCCTCACACCGCCCCGAACGCCCCTCCCCCACCCCGGCACCGGCTTCTGGCATATCCCGAGTGTGCCCGGCGGCGTTACCCCGGCCCCCGCTTCGGCGTTGGTCAAGTGAGATTGACCGGGGCCGGGCGCACGGGACACCGCGCCCCGGCCGAGCCGAACCGTACGGAAGGTGGCACGTAGGCCATGGCCGAGCAGATCAACCACGACGCCCGGGCGCGGGCGAGCCTGCACCTGCTGGTGCGGGACATCGAGCGGGTGAGGCGGCAGGTCGACGCGCTGCGGACGCTCACCGCCCAGTTGGGCAACGTCTACCGTCCGCGCCGGCCCAGCACGTCGGCCGGCTTCGTCGTGTACGGGCGGGCGCCCGCGCCGACCGTGCGCCTGGCGCAGGAGCTGAGGGAGAGCGTGGAGACCCTGGTCGCGGCGGCGGTCGAGTTCGACCGGGCGCTGGGCTTCTCCTGGGACTCGGTGGGCTCGGCCCTCGGGGTCACCAAGCAGGCCGTGCACCGCCGGTACGGGATGCGCCGCCCGACCAGCGAACTCCTCGCCGCCAGCGGCGCCGTCCCGGGCCAGAGCCGCCCGGACCGCTCGGAGGAGCTGCCCGCCGCGCCGTCCGGCGGCCTGGCGGCGACCGTCCCGGCGGCCCGCCAGGGCGGCCTGGACCGCAGCAGCCTCGACCGCACCGCCCTGGAGCGCGGCACCCTGGAGCGCACCGCGCTCGACCGCACCACCCCGGAGCGCGGCACCCTCGACCGCCCCCCGGTCGACCGCACCACCCCCGAGCGCACCCCGGTCGACCGCACCGGCATCCCGCTGCGCGGCTGACGCCGCCGTCCGACCAGCGCCATCCGGGGCGGGGTGGCCACTCACCCCGCCCCCGCCGGCCTCACCCGATGTCGGTCGGATCCACCCGCACCCGTACCGCCTCCGGCGTCCGCAGCGCGATCCGCGCGATCTGCGCCGCCTTGAGGGCCGCCGCCAGCGCCGCCCCCTGCCCGGGCGGCACCCTCAGCAGCGCGCGCTCCTGTTCCTCCCCGCGCAGGGCCGGGGCCGGTACCGGCCCGAGCACGTCCGCCTCCGAGGGCAGCCGGATCAGCCCCAGCAGGTCGGCCACGGCCGCCGGGCTGCCGCTGACCGACGCCATCCGCGACACCGGCGGGAAGTGCAGCTGCGCCCGCTCGTCGCGTTCCAGCCCGGCGTGGCCCAGCGGGTCCCAGCGGACCAGGGCCTGCACCGGCCGCGCCGACGGCTCGGCGACCACGACCACCGAGCCGCCCTCCTCGGCGGACCGGACCAGCGCGGCGGCCGTCAACCAGAGCCGCAGCGTCTCCTCCCCGGCCCGCAGGTCGGGCCGGCCGAGCAGCGCCCAGCCGTCCAGCAGCAGCGCGGCCCCGTACCCGGTACCACCGTCCACCACCGGCTCCGCACCGGGCGTGGAGATCACCAGCGACGGCTCGTCCGGGACGGTGGCCAGCACCGCGTCCCGCCCGGAGGTGCGCACCGGGATGCGCGGGAACGCCTTGCCCAGTTCCTCCGCCGTGCGCCGGGCGCCGACCACCTGGGCGCGCAGCCGGAACGAGCCGCACTCGGGGCAGTGCCAGTCCGTCTCCGCCTCCCCGCACCAGCCGCAGTTCAGCGCGGCGTCGGCCGCGGGCGCCTCCAGCGGGCCCTCGCACCGCCGGCACCGGGCGGGGGTGCGGCAGCGCCCGCAGGACAGCCGGGGCACGTAGCCGCGCCGGGGCACCTGGATGAGCACCGGGCGCCCGGCGGCCAGCGACTCCCGGGCGGCCTCCCAGGCCACCGAGGGCAGCCGGGCGGCCTGGGCGGCGCCGTCGCGGTGCTGGTCCTGGTCGGTGACGGTCCGCACCCGCGGCGCGATCCGGCGCACGGTCTCCCGGTCGGCGGTCAGCGGGCGGGCCCACCCGGTGCTGACCAGCTGCGCGCCCTCCACCGTGACGGCGTGGCCGCCGAGCAGCACGGCCGCGCCCTCGTCGGCGGCGCGCAGCAGCGCGACCTCGCGCACGTGCGGGTGCGGGGCGCGCGGGTCGCTGTGGCTGTTGTCGCCGTCGGACCAGACGACGACCAGCCCGAGGTCGCGCACCGGCGCGAACATGGTGGCGCGGGTGCCGATCACGGCGTGCACCGAGCCGCGGCTCACCGCCAGCCAGCGCCGGTAACGCTCGCGCGGGCCGAGGTCGGCCTCCAGGGCCACGTGCCGGCCCGCGCCGAGCAGTTCGGTGAGCGCCTGGTCGACCCGGGCCACCGACCGCCCCTCGGGCAGCACGACGAGCGCGCCGCGCCCGCCCGCCAGCGTGGCGGCGACGGCGCGCGCGATCTCGTACGGCCAGCCGGGGCCGGGCAGCGCCGCCCAGACGGCGCGCGGCGAGCCGCCGTCGGCCAGCGCGGCGAGGAAGTCGGGCCCGGCCGGGTAGCGCTGCCAGCCCCCGGGGGCGGGGGCCGGGGGGCGCGGGAGCGCCGGCGGCGAGGCCTCGGCCTCGGCCTTGGCGTGGCGGGGCGGGACGGCCAGTTGGAGGACGTCGGCGAGGGTGCCGGCGTAGCGGTCGGCGACGGTCCGGCAGAGCCGGAGCAGCTGGGGGGTGAGCACGGGCTCGGGCGACAGCACCTGGGCGAGCGGGGCGAGCGGGCCGGGGAAGTCGCTCTTCTCCAGCCGGGCGACGATGAACCCGTCGTGCAGCTCCCCGCCCTCGCGCTGGCCCTTCACCACGCGCGCGCCGAAGCGCACCCGCACCCGGGCGCCCGGGCGGGCCTCCTCGGCCATCGCGGCCGGCACCTCGTAGTCGAAGAACTTGTCGATGGTGAGCACGCCCTTGTCCACCACGACCCGGGCCACCGGCAGGTGCTCGGCCCGCTTGGCGCCGCGCCACGTCCGGGGTTTGGCCCGCTTGACCGTCTCCCGGATGAACGCCAGCTGCTCCGGCTCGGCCCCGTTCTCCGTGTTCTCCGTCTCCCCTGTGCTGCTCATCGCTCCCAGTACTACCAGGTCACACCGACAGAACGCACAGAAGCGGCGCCCACCCCGCCCGGGGGTAGGCGCCGCTTCCGGACGATCAGGCCGTTCAGTCCTTCACGGCCGCCTTCAGCTGCTCCACCCGGTCGGTGCGCTCCCAGGTGAACTCGGGCAGCTCACGGCCGAAGTGGCCGTACGCCGCGGTCTGGGAGTAGATCGGGCGCAGCAGGTCCAGGTCGCGGATGATCGCGGCCGGGCGCAGGTCGAAGACGTCGGTGACGGCCTTCTGGATGGTCAGCACCGGCACGGTCTCGGTGCCGAAGGTCTCGACGAACAGGCCCACGGGCTCGGCCTTGCCGATCGCGTACGCGACCTGCACCTCGGCGCGGCGGGCGAGGCCGGCGGCGACGATGTTCTTCGCCACCCAGCGCATCGCGTACGCGGCCGAGCGGTCGACCTTGGACGGGTCCTTGCCGGAGAAGGCGCCGCCACCGTGGCGGGCCATGCCGCCGTAGGTGTCGATGATGATCTTGCGGCCGGTGAGGCCGGCGTCGCCCATCGGGCCGCCGATCTCGAAGCGGCCGGTCGGGTTCACCAGCAGGCGGTAGCCCTCGGTGACCAGCTTGATGCCCTGCTCGGCGAGCGCCTTCAGCTCGGGCTCGACCACGAACTCGCGGATGTCCGGGGTGAGCAGCGACTCCAGGTCGATGTCACTGGCGTGCTGGGTGGAGACCACCACGGTGTCGAGGCGGACGGCCTTGTCGCCGTCGTACTCGATGGTGACCTGGGTCTTGCCGTCGGGGCGCAGGTACGGGATGGTCCCGTTCTTGCGGACCTCGGTCAGGCGGCGCGAGAGGCGGTGCGCGAGGGTGATCGGCAGCGGCATCAGCTCGGGCGTCTCGTCGGACGCGTAGCCGAACATCAGGCCCTGGTCGCCGGCGCCCTGCTTGTCCAGGTCGTCCTCGTCGCCTTCGACCCGAGCCTCGTACGCGGTGTCGACGCCCTGGGCGATGTCGGGCGACTGCGCGCCGATGGACACCGACACGCCGCAGGAGGCGCCGTCGAAGCCCTTCTTGGAGCTGTCGTAGCCGATCTCCAGGATCTTGTCCCGGACGAGCTGGGCGATCGGCGCGTACGCCTTGGTGGTCACCTCGCCGGCCACGTGCACCTGGCCGGTGGTGATGAGCGTCTCCACGGCGACCCGGGAGGTCGGGTCCTCCCGGAGGAGAGCGTCAAGGATGGTGTCGCTGATCTGGTCAGCGATCTTGTCGGGGTGTCCCTCGGTGACGGACTCCGAGGTGAACAGGCGGCGAGACACAGCGCTCCCTGGGGTTGCAGCGGCTGCTGACTGAAGGCCCCCGGCGAACCGGGGACATCCGGAAAGACTTGATTCCTGGAGTCTAACGGGATGCCTCCGCCGAACGTCACCCGCTTCCGGAAATCGCGACCGATCTCCAGCAGGGCTTGATCAGCCGCCGATCGTTTCCAGCCGCTTCACGACCAGGTCCCAGACCACGTCCGCCAACGCCTCCTTCGGGCCCACCGGAACGGCCGTCTCACTGCCGTCCGAGCCCAGTACCACGGCCTCGTTGACGTCCGTCCCGAAGGCCTTGCCGTTGCCCACCTCGTTGACGACCAACAGGTCGCAGCCCTTGCGGGCGAGCTTGGCGCGGCCGTTGGCGAGCACGTCGTCGGTCTCCGCCGCGAAACCCACCACGAGTTGGCCCGAACGGGCGCGGTGCGCCGCCAGCTCGGCCAGGACGTCGGGGTTGCGGACGAGGGCGACCGGCGCCGGCTCGACCCCCTCGACCTTCTTGATCTTGCCGCTGGCGTACTCGGCGGGCCGGAAGTCCGCCACGGCCGCGGCCATGACCACGGCGTCGGCCGACGCGGCCGCCTTCAGCGCCGCCTCGCGCAGCTCCAGCGCGGTCGAGACGTGCACCACGTCGACCCCGGCCGGGTCGGCGAGCTCCGCGTTGGCCGAGACCAACGTCACGCGCGCCCCACGGGCCGCGGCCGTCACGGCGAGCGCGTAGCCCTGCTTGCCGGAGGAGCGGTTGCCCAGGAAGCGCACCGGGTCCAGCGGCTCGCGGGTGCCGCCGGCCGAGACCACCACGTGTCGGCCCGCCAGGTCGGTCGGGGCGGCCCCGCCCCGGCGCAGCACGGCCCGGCAGGCGTCGAAGATCACGGACGGCTCGGGCAGCCGTCCCTTGCCGGTGTCCTTGCCGGTGAGCCGCCCGACGGCCGGCTCCAGCACGATCACGCCCCGGCGGCGCAGCGTGGCGACGTTGTCCCGGGTGGCGGGGTGCTCCCACATCTCGGTGTGCATGGCGGGCGCCAGGACGACCGGACAGCGGGCGGTGAGCAGGGTGTTGGTGAGCAGGTCGTCGGCGAGGCCGTGGGCGGCCTTGGCGATCAGGTCGGCGGTGGCGGGGGCGACCACGACCAGGTCGGCCTGCTGGCCGATCCGCACGTGCGGCACCTCGTGCACGCGCTCCCAGGTCTCGGTGGCGGCCGGGCGGCCGGAGAGCGCGGCCCAGGTGGCCTCGCCGACGAAGTGCAGCGCGGCCTCGGTGGGCACCACGGTGACCTGGTGGCCGGACTCGGTGAACCGGCGGAGCAGCTCGCACGCCTTGTAGGCGGCGATGCCGCCGCTGACGCCGAGGGCGACGCGCGGCGCGTCCGCCGACCCGCTCCGGTCCGAAGTCGCGCTCATACTCCCGCTCTCCTCCACTCCTGGGACGTGCACACCCTACGGCCCCTCAGCCACCGCGCGCACCGTGGTCGATCCCACAGCCCCCGGGAACGCCGAAGGGCCCGGCGGAAACGATTCCGCCGGGCCCTTCCACAAGCTTCGGAGACCGCCTCAGGCGGCTTCGATCGCCTCGGCGGTCAGCATGCCCGCGTTGATCTCGCGCAGCGCGATCGACAGCGGCTTCTCGTGCACGTGGGTGTCGACCAGCGGGCCGACGTACTCGAGCAGGCCCTCACCGAGCTGGGAGTAGTACGCGTTGATCTGGCGCGCGCGCTTGGCGGCGTAGATCACGAGGCTGTACTTGGAGTCGGTGGCCTCAAGCAGCTCGTCGATCGGCGGGTTGATGATGCCCTCGGGCGCGGTCATGGAAGAGGACACGCGAAAACCTTCCGAAAGGGTGGAAAAGACAGACAGGTCAGGCTACACCGAGCAAGGCTAGCAGTTCGGCCGCTACCTGCTCGACGGAGGTGTTGACAAGGGTCGTGTCGAACTCGGGCTCGGCCGCGAGCTCGACCTTGGCCGCCTCCAGCCGCTTCGCGATCACGTCCTGCGACTCCGTGCCCCGACCGGTCAGCCGTCGGACCAGCTCGTCCCAGCTCGGCGGGGCCAGGAAGACCAGCTGCGCCTCGGGCATCGACTCGCGCACCTGGCGGGCGCCCTGGAGGTCGATCTCCAGCAGGACGGGCTCGCCGCGCTCCAGCTTCTCCAGCACCGCCGAGCGCGGGGTGCCGTAGCGGTTGCCGGCGAAGACGGCCCACTCCAGCAGCTCGCCGTTGGCGATCAGCTTGTCGAACTCGTCGTTGTCGACGAAGTGGTACTGGACCCCGTTCTGCTCGCCCGGCCTCGGGTGCCGGGTCGTCGCCGACACCGAGAGCCAGACCTCGGGGTGCTGCTTCCTCATATGAGCGACGACCGTGCTCTTGCCGACCCCCGAAGGGCCGGAGAGCACGGTCAGCCGCGGACGCTCACTCATGCACCGATTATCCCGGATCGCGGACGGTCCCGGGACCACGGGGCACGGTCAGGCGGCACCGCCGCCGAACTCCCGCTCCAGGGAGGCGATCTGGTTCGTACCGAGGCCGCGGACGCGCCGGCTCTCGCTGATGCCGAGGCGTTCCATGATCTGCTTGGCACGGACCTTGCCGACGCCGGGAAGGGACTCCAGCAGTGCGGAGACCTTCATCTTGCCGATGACGTCGTTCTCGGCCTTTCCGGCCTTGATCACCTCGTGCAGGGAGGCGCCGGAGTGCTTGAGCCGGTTCTTGACCTCGGCGCGCTCCCGGCGAGCCTCGGCGGCCTTGGCGAGCGCGGCGGTGCGCTGTTCAGGGGTAAGGGGCGGAAGAGCCACGCCGTTCACCTCAGGGTGTGGAAGGAAGGGATTGAGCTATGACTGGTTTGGATCCCAGGACACCGTCCGCAAGGGGAACCAGAGGGCCCTTGACCTGCGGGAGCTACGGGTTTCGCGGCTCGCCGATGACCTATCGCCGGACACTACCCGGATTGCGGCGCCACGTCAGGAAAAGAACACGAAAAGTCCTGGTCAGCCAAGGCCGACCAGGACTTTCCAGGGCAAAATGACCGCGATTGCGAAACTTTGACACCGCCAATGTGACGGCGCTCACGTCAACTCCGGGGAGGTCCGGGGACCCTCGCCGGGCTGCGCACACTGCGCAGGGTCATCGCCCCGCTACGCGCTCGCGCCCTCGATCGCCGCTACTTCACCGCGTCCGCGTACTCGCCGACGAACCGCTCGGCCGCCGAGCGCAGGGCCGCCACCGACGGACCGTGCTTGAGCACGTCCCGGCTGACGCTCGGCACCACGTTGATCACCGCGGCGCCGAACACCCGCGGCAGGTCGGCCATCGTCGCGCCCTGGGCGCCGATCCCGGGGGCCAGCAGCGGGCCGTTGATGGCCAGTTCCACGCCCGCGTCGGCGAGCGTCGCGCCGACGACCGCGCCGAAGGAGCCCAGCGGGGCGGCGTCGCCGTTCTCCGCCGCCAGCTGCCGCAGCACCGAGGCCGCGACCGACTCGCCGTCCGCGCCGACCGCCCGCTGCACCTCGTGGCCCTCCGGGTTGGAGGTGAGCGCCAGCGCGAACACGCCGCAGCCCTGCGCGCGGGCCAGGTCGAGGGCCGGGCGCAGCGAGCCGAAGCCCAGGTACGGGCTGACCGTGACGGCGTCCGAGAACAGCGGGCTGCCGGGCGACAGGAAGGCCTCCGCGTAGGCGGCCATGGTGGAACCGATGTCGCCGCGCTTGGCGTCCATCAGGACCAGCGCGCCGGCCGCCCTGGCCTCCTCGACCGACTTCTCCAGCACCGCGACGCCCTTGCTGCCGAAGCGCTCGAAGAAGGCGGCCTGCGGCTTGAGCACGGCCACCCGGTCGGCCAGCGCCTCGACGACGGTGCGGCTGAAGGTCTCCAGGCCGGCAAGGTCGTCGCCGAGCCCCCAGGCGGCGAGCAGGGAGGCGTGCGGGTCGATGCCGACGCAGAGCTGGCCGCGGGTGTCGAGGGCCTGGCGCAGCCGGGCGCCGAACGGGGCGAGGGTCATGTCGTCCTTCCGGAAGGTCGTGGGGAGGCCGCACGGAGGCCGTACGGGAGGTCGTGCGCGGCTCGTACGGGGCGTCGTACGAGCCGGGGCCGCACGGTGGTTCAGGAGGCGGCCCTGGTGCCGTCGACGGCACTGCCGACGGCGGCGGCCAGGTCGCGGAAGCCCGCGGCCCGGATCCGGGCGGAGAGGCCCCGGTGGATCCGGCGGCACCAGAACGGGCCCTCGTAGATGAAGGCGCTGTAGCCCTGGACGAGGTCCGCGCCGTGGACGATCCGCTGCCAGGCGTCCTCGGCGGTCTCGACGCCGCCGACCGAGACCAGCGTCAGCCGGCCCCCGGTCCGGGCGCGCAGGCGCTGGAGCACCTCCAGGGCGCGGGCCTTGAGCGGGGCGCCGGACAGGCCGCCCATGCCGATCTCCTCGACCCGGGCGGCGTCGGCGCGCAGGCCCTCGCGGCCGATCGTGGTGTTGGTGGCGATGATGCCGTCCAGGCCCAGTTCCAGGGCGAGGTCGGCGACCGCGTCGACGTCCTCGTCGGCCAGGTCGGGGGCGATCTTGACCAGCAGCGGGACGTGGTGCGCGGTGGTGCGGTCGGCGGCCTCGCGGACGGCGGAGAGCAGCGGGCGCAGGTGGTCCACGGCCTGGAGGTTGCGCAGCCCGGGGGTGTTCGGCGAACTGACGTTGACGACCAGGTAGTCGGCGTACTTGGCCAGCCGCTCGGTGGACTTGACGTAGTCGGCGACGGCGTCGGCCTCCTCGACCACCTTGGTCTTGCCGATGTTGACGCCGATCACCGGGGTGGAGCTGGTGTGCGGGCGGGCGGCGAGGCGCGCGGCGACCCGGGCCGAGCCCTGGTTGTTGAAGCCCATCCGGTTGATCAGCGCGCGGTCCTCGACCAGGCGGAACAGCCGGGGCGTCGGGTTGCCCGGCTGGGGCTCGCCGGTGATGGTGCCGATCTCGACGTAGTCGAAGCCGAGCATCGCCAGGCCGTCGATGCCGACGCCGTTCTTGTCGAAGCCGGCCGCCAGGCCGAACGGCCCCGGCAGGTCGAGGCCGAGGGCGGTGGTGTGCAGCGCCCGGTCACGCGGGGCGAGCACCAGCCGCACCAGCGTGCGCAGGCCGGGCACCGAGGAGGCGAGCCGGATCCAGAAGAAGGCGAGGTGGTGGGCCTTCTCGGGGTCCATCTTCTTGAAGACGAGGTCGAACAGCAGCTTGTACAAAAACCCAACTCCCGGATCAGGGCCCGGATCTGGGCGTGAGCACCCGGATCAGGGCATGGAAGTGGGGGGCACCCGGCCGGCCTCGGTGCCCCCCACTGCGGTGGTGCTACTTGCGGCCGGCGTTGATCAGCGCGGCGTGCTCCTGGAGCGACATCACCCCGACCTCGTCGCGCAGCAGCGCGTCCATGCCCTGGACGGCCGCGCCCATCGCCTGGACCGTGGTCAGGCAGGGCACGCCGCGGGACACGGCGGCGGTGCGGATCTCGTAGCCGTCGAGGCGCCCGCCGGTGCCGTACGGCGTGTTGATGATGAGGTCGACCTCACCGTCGTGGATCAGCTGGACGATGGTCCGCTCGCCGTTGGGGCCCTCGCCCTCGCTGTGCTTGCGCACCAGCGTGGACGGGATGCCGCCGCGGTGCAGCACCTCGGCGGTGCCGGCGGTGGCGAGCACCTCGAAGCCGAGGCCGACCAGCGCGCGGGCCGGGAAGACCAGGTTGCGCTTGTCGCGGTTGGCGACCGAGACGAAGACCTTGCCCTTGGTCGGCAGCGCGCCGTAGGCGCCGGCCTGGGCCTTGGCGTAGGCCGTGCCGAAGACCTTGTCGATGCCCATGACCTCGCCGGTCGACCGCATCTCCGGGCCGAGCACGGTGTCCACGCCGCGGCCGTGGATGTCGCGGAAGCGGCTCCACGGCATCACGGCCTCCTTGACCGCGATCGGCGCGTCGGCCGGCAGCGTGCCGCCGTCGCCCTCGGCCGGGAGCAGGCCCTCGGCCCGCAGTTCGGCGATGGTGGCGCCGAGCGAGATCCGGGCGGCGGCCTTGGCCAGCGGCACGGCGGTCGCCTTGGAGGTGAACGGCACGGTGCGGGAGGCGCGCGGGTTGGCCTCCAGCACGTACAGGATGTCCCCGGCCAGTGCGAACTGGATGTTGATCAGGCCGCGGACGCCGACGCCGCGCGCGATGGCCTCGGTGGAGGTGCGCAGGCGCTTGATGTCGTAGCCGCCGAGGGTGATCGGGGGCAGCGCGCAGGCGGAGTCGCCGGAGTGGATGCCGGCCTCCTCGATGTGCTCCATGACGCCGCCGAGGTAGAGCTCGGTGCCGTCGTAGAGCGCGTCGACGTCGATCTCCACCGCGTCGTCGAGGAAGCGGTCGATGAGCACCGGGTGCTCGGAGATCAGGCCGGCGTGGCGCTCCAGGTAGGAGGCGAGCGAGGCCTCGTCGTAGACGATCTCCATGCCGCGGCCGCCGAGCACGTACGACGGGCGGGCGAGCACCGGGTAGCCGATCTCGTCGGCGATGGCCTTGGCCTCGGCGAAGGAGAAGGCGGTGCCGTGCTTGGGGGCGGGCAGGCCGGCGTCGCGCAGCACGCGGCCGAAGGCGCCGCGCTCCTCGGCGAGGTCGATCGCCTCGGGCTGGGTGCCGACGATCGGCACGCCGTTGTCCTTGAGCGCCTGGGCCAGGCCGAGCGGGGTCTGGCCGCCGAGCTGGACGATCACGCCGGCCAGCGGGCCGGCCTGCTGCTCGGCGTGGACGATCTCCAGCACGTCCTCCAGGGTGAGCGGCTCGAAGTAGAGCCGGTCGGAGGTGTCGTAGTCGGTGGAGACGGTCTCCGGGTTGCAGTTGACCATCACGGTCTCGTACCCGGCGTCGGCCAGCGCGAAGGAGGCGTGCACGCAGGAGTAGTCGAACTCGATGCCCTGGCCGATGCGGTTCGGGCCGGAGCCGAGGATGATCACGGCCGGCTTGGTGCGCGGGGCGACCTCGTTCTCCTCGTCGTAGGACGAGTAGAAGTACGGGGTCTTGGCGGCGAACTCGGCGGCGCAGGTGTCGACGGTCTTGAACACCGGGCGGATGCCGAGCGCGTGCCGGACCTCGCGGACGACGTCCGGCTTCAGACCGCGGATCTCGCCGATCTGCTGGTCGGAGAAGCCGTGCCGCTTGGCGTGGCGCAGCAGCTCGGGGGTGAGCTCGGCGGCCTCGGTCAGCTCGCCGGCGATCTCGTCGAGCAGGAAGAGCTGGTCGACGAACCACGGGTCGATCTTGGTGGCCTCGAACACCTCCTCCGGGGTGGCGCCGGCCCGGATGGCCTGCATCACGGTGTTGATCCGGCCGTCGGTCGGCACGACCGCCTTGACCAGCAGCTCGGCCTTGTCGCCGACCGGGCCGGTCCAGGAGAACTGGGAGCCCTTCTTCTCCAGCGAGCGCAGCGCCTTCTGCAGCGCCTCGGGGAAGTTGCGGCCCATGGCCATGGCCTCGCCGACCGACTTCATGGTGGTGGTCAGCGTGGCGTCGGCGCTCGGGAACTTCTCGAACGCGAACCGGGGGACCTTCACCACGACGTAGTCGAGGGCCGGCTCGAAGGAGGCCGGGGTCTGCTCGGTGATGTCGTTGGGGATCTCGTCGAGCGTGTAGCCGACGGCCAGCTTGGCGGCGATCTTGGCGATCGGGAAGCCGGTCGCCTTCGAGGCCAGCGCGGAGGAGCGCGACACCCGCGGGTTCATCTCGATGACGATGACCCGGCCGTCGTCGGGGTTGACGGCGAACTGGATGTTGCAGCCGCCGGTGTCGACGCCGACCTCGCGGATCACGGCGATGCCGATGTCGCGCAGGATCTGGTACTCACGGTCGGTGAGGGTCATCGCCGGGGCGACGGTGATCGAGTCACCGGTGTGCACGCCCATCGGGTCGAAGTTCTCGATGGAGCAGACGACCACGACGTTGTCGTTCTTGTCGCGCATCAGCTCCAGCTCGTACTCCTTCCAGCCGAGGATGGACTCCTCCAGGAGCACCTCGGTGGTCGGCGAGAGGGCCAGGCCCTGGCCGGCGATGCGGCGCAGGTCCTCCTCGTCGTGGGCGAAGCCGGAGCCGGCGCCGCCCATGGTGAAGGAGGGGCGCACGACGACCGGGTAGCCGCCGAGCGTGTCGACGCCGGCCAGCACGTCGTCCATCGAGTGGCAGATGACCGAGCGGGCGGACTCGCCGTGGCCGATCTTGGCGTTGACCGCCTCGACGACGCCCTTGAACAGCTGGCGGTCCTCGCCCTTGTTGATCGCCACCACGTCGGCGCCGATCAGCTCGACGCCGTACTTCTCCAGCGTGCCGGCCGAGTGCAGGGAGATCGCGGTGTTGAGCGCGGTCTGCCCGCCGAGGGTCGGCAGCAGCGCGTCGGGGCGCTCCTTGGCGATGATCCGCTCGACGAACTCCGGGGTGATCGGCTCGACGTAGGTGGCGTCGGCGATCTCCGGGTCGGTCATGATCGTGGCCGGGTTGGAGTTGACCAGCACGACCCGCAGGCCCTCGGCCTTGAGGACGCGGCAGGCCTGCGTGCCCGAGTAGTCGAACTCGGCGGCCTGGCCGATCACGATCGGGCCGGACCCGATCACCAGGACGGACTTGATGTCAGTGCGCTTAGGCACGCTGGCCCTCCATGAGCTTCACGCTGTGCTTGTCGTCGCCTCGCATGAGCTCGACGAACCGGTCGAAGAGGTAGGCCGCGTCGTGCGGGCCGGCCGCCGCTTCTGGGTGGTACTGCACGCTGAAGGCGGGGACGTCGAGCGCCTGGAGGCCCTCGACCACGTCGTCGTTGAGGCAGACGTGGGAGACCTCGACCCGCCCGAAGGGGGTGTCGCTCACCCGGTCCAGCGGTGCGTCCACGGCGAAGCCGTGGTTGTGCGCGGTCACCTCGACCTTGCCGGTGGTGCGGTCCTGCACCGGCTGGTTGATGCCGCGGTGGCCGTACTTGAGCTTGTAGGTGCCGAAGCCCAGCGCGCGGCCGAGGATCTGGTTGCCGAAGCAGATCCCGAAGAACGGGGTCCCGCGTTCCAGCACGCCCTGCGCGACGGCGACCTGGTGGTCGGCGGTGGCCGGGTCGCCCGGGCCGTTGGAGAAGAACACGCCGTCCGGCTGGACCGCGTAGAGGTCCTCCAGGGTGGAGTTGGCCGGCAGCACGTGCACCTCGATGCCGCGCTCGGCCATCCGCTGCGGGGTCATCCCCTTGATGCCGAGGTCCAGCGCGGCGACGGTGAACTCCGCAGTGCCGATGGGCAGGGCTTCGCCGCCGGGACCGATCGCGGGCACGACGTACGCCTCGGTGGTGGCCACCTCGGCGCACAGGTCGGCGCCCTTCATCTCGGGCGACCGCTGCACCCGGGCGAGCAGTTCGGCCTGGTCGGTCAGCGCCTCGCCGGAGAAGATGCCGCAGCGCATCGCGCCGCGCTCGCGCAGGTGGCGGGTGAGCGCCCGGGTGTCGATGCCGCTGATGCCGACGACGCCCTGGCGGACGAGCTCCTCGTCCAGCGAGCGGGTGGAGCGCCAGTTCGACGCCACCCGGGCGGGGTCGCGCACGACGTACCCGGCGACCCAGATCCGCTTGGACTCGTCGTCCTCGTCGTTCCAGCCGGTGTTGCCGATCTGCGGGGCGGTCATCACGACCACCTGGCGGTGGTACGACGGGTCGGTGAGGGTCTCCTGGTAGCCGGACATGCCGGTGTTGAAGACGGCCTCGCCGAAGGTCTCGCCGGTCGCGCCGTAGGCCTCGCCGCGGAAGGTCCGGCCGTCCTCCAGGACGAGCACGGCGGGGGTGCGCTCCCGCCGTCGGCGCTGCGTGGTGGGGGCAGGTGCGGTCATTGAGCGGCCTCTTCCGTCTTCGTCTTCGTACGTGTTGCGAGTTGGGCGATCGCCTCGACCCAGGCGGCGTGCTCGTCCGGGTGGTCGGCCCGGAAGCCCGAGTCCAGCTCGGTGCCCTCGTGCGTCCAGGTGACGACGAGCAGCCCGGCCGGGACGACCTTGCCGGCGATCCCAGAGTCCGTGCGGGCACCGGTCAGGTGTCCGGCCGGGATCCAGAGGTCGACGTCACCGGGGCGCCGCACCAGCAGGCCGTCCTCGCCGAGGGTGAGGTCGGCGCGGCTGCGGGTGCCCAGGCCGTGCGCGACGACGCGGTCGAGCCAGTTCCCGGCGGTGGTGGAGCCGTGGTACCGCCCGCTGGTCTCCAGGATGGTCCGCCCGGCGCCGGCCGGCACGGCGGGCAGCGGCGGGATGCCGGACTGGAGGGTGCGCCGCCAGTTCCAGCCCTGCCGCATCAGCCAGTAGACGAGCCCGATGACGATCAGCAGGCCGACGGCCCAGCCGATGTACCCGGGCCAGTTGGTGACCTTGGCCTGCTCCTGGGCGAGCGCGGCCGGGCCGGTCACGCCGCCCCACCCTGCTCGGCCAGCTCGCCGGCCAGCACGGTGGCGCGCCCGCGCAGGAAGGTGGCGTGCACCCGTCCGGGCAGGTCAAGGCCCTTGTAGGGGGTGTTGCGGCTACGGGTGGCGAAGCTGTCCGGGTTCACGGCACCACGGTACGCGGGATCGAACAGCACCAGGTTGGCCGGCTCACCGACCGAGACGGGACGGCCCTGTCCGGCGAGACGGCCGATCCGGGCCGGGCGGTGCGACATGCGGTCGGCGACGCCCTCCCAGTTCAGCAGGCCGGTGTCCACCATGGTCTGCTGCACGACCGACAGCGCGGTCTCCAGGCCGACCATGCCCATCGCCGCGACGGCCCACTCGCAGTCCTTGTCCTCGTCCGGGTGCGGCGCGTGGTCGGTGGCGACGGCGTCGATGGTGCCGTCCGCGAGCGCCTTGCGCAGCGCCTGGACGTCCTCGGCGGTGCGCAGCGGCGGGTTGACCTTGTAGACCGGGTCGTAGGAGCGGACCAGCTCGTCGGTGAGCAGCAGGTGGTGCGGGGTGACCTCGGCGGTGACGTCCCAGCCCTTGGCCTTGGCCCAGCGGATGATCTCGACCGAACCGGCGGTGGAGACGTGGCAGACGTGCAGCCGGGAGCCGACGTGCGCGGCGAGCAGCACGTCCCGCGCGATGATCGACTCCTCGGCGACGGCCGGCCAGCCGCCGAGCCCGAGCTCGCCGGAGACCTGGCCCTCGTTCATCTGGGCGCCCTCGGTGAGCCGCGGCTCCTGGGCGTGCTGGGCGACGACGCCGTCGAAGGCCTTGACGTACTCCAGGGCGCGGCGCATCAGCACCGCGTCGTCCACGCACTTGCCGTCGTCGGAGAAGACCCGCACGTTCGCGGCGGACTCGTGCATCGCGCCCAGCTCGGCGAGCTTGTTGCCCTCCAGGCCGACGGTGACGGCGCCGACCGGCTGCACGTCGCAGTAGCCGGCCTCCTGGCCGAGCCGCCAGACCTGCTCGACCACGCCGGCGGTGTCGGCCACCGGGGTGGTGTTGGCCATCGCGTGCACGGCGGTGAAGCCGCCCATCGCGGCGGCCCGGGTGCCGGTGAGCACGGTCTCGGCGTCCTCGCGGCCGGGCTCGCGCAGGTGGGTGTGCAGGTCGACGAGACCGGGCAGCACGATCAGGCCGCCGGCCTCGATCTCGATGTCCGCCTCGACCGCCAGGTCGGTGCCGATCGCCTTGATCACACCGTCGGCGAGGTGGAGGTCCTGCGGGGCACCGCCGAGGATCTGGGCGTTGCGGATCAGGTAGGTGGTCACTGAGCGGTCTCCACGGAGTCGGTGCGGGCGTCGTTGAGGGTGGCTCCCCCGAGCAGCAGGTACAGGACGGCCATCCGGACCGACACGCCGTTGGCGACCTGCTCGACCACGGTGCAGCGCGGCGAGTCGGCGACCTCGGCGGTGATCTCCATGCCGCGCACCATCGGGCCGGGGTGCATCACGATGGCGTGCTCGGGCAGCTGGGACATCCGGGTGCCGTTCAGGCCGTAGCGACGGCTGTACTCGCGCTCGGTCGGGAAGAACGCGGCGTTCATCCGCTCGCGCTGCACCCGCAGCATCATCACCGCGTCCGTCTTGGGGAGCACGCGGTCCAGGTCGTAGCTGACCTCGCAGGGCCAGTTCTCGATGCCGATCGGCAGCAGCGTCGGCGGGGCGACGAAGGTCACCTGGGCACCGAGGGTGGTCAGCAGGTGCACGTTGGAACGGGCGACCCGGCTGTGCAGGATGTCGCCGACGATGGTCACCCGGCGCCCGGCGAGGTCGTGGCCCAGCCCGGCGTTGAGGTGGCGGCGCATGGTGAAGGCGTCGAGCAGCGCCTGGGTGGGGTGCTCGTGGGTGCCGTCACCGGCGTTGATCACACTGCCGTGCAGCCAGTCGGACTGGGCGAGACGGGCCGGCGCGCCCGAGGCGTGGTGCCGGACGACGACCGCGTCGGCGCCCATCGCCTGGAGGGTGAGCGCGGTGTCCTTGAGGCTCTCGCCCTTGGAGACGGAGGAGCCCTTGGCGGAGAAGTTGATGACGTCGGCGGAGAGCCGCTTCTCGGCGACCTCGAAGGAGGTCTTGGTGCGGGTCGAGTCCTCGAAGAAGAGGTTGACGACGGTCCGGCCGCGCAGCGTGGGCAGCTTCTTGACGGCCCGTCCGGAGAGCTGGGCCAGCTCCTCGGCGGTGTCCAGGATCAGCAGCGCGTCGTCGCGGGTGAGATCGGCGGCGGAGACGAGGTGGCGCTTCACGCGGGTTACTCCGAAAGGTGCGGTTCGGACGGCTGGGAGGCCAGGGCCTGCGAACCCTGTTCATCGCGCGCGGAGCGCGACGCATCGGTGTAGTCGCGGTCGCCGACCAGCACGGCGTCCACGCCGTCGCTGTCGGACAGGCGCACCTGCACGGCCTCGCGCAGCGAGGTGGGGAGGTTCTTGCCCACGTAGTCGGCCCGGATCGGCAGCTCGCGGTGGCCGCGGTCGACCAGGACGGCGAGCTGGACGGCGCGCGGGCGGCCGATGTCGTTCAGCGCGTCGAGCGCGGCCCGGATGGTGCGGCCGGAGAAGAGCACGTCGTCGACGAGGATGACGAGCTTGCCGTCGATGCCGCCGGACGGGATCTCGGTGTGCTCCAGGGCGCGGGCGGGCTTGAGCCGCAGGTCGTCCCGGTACATGGTGATGTCCAGGGCACCGAGCGGGATCTCGCGCCCGGTGATCTGGGCCAGCCGGCCGTGCAGGCGGCGGGCGAGGTGGACGCCCCTGGTGTGGATGCCGAGCAGCACGACGTCCTCTGCGCCCTTGGCGCGCTCGACGATCTCGTGCGCTATCCGGGTGACGACCCGGGCGATGTCCGTGCCGTCCAGCACCTGGTGCGGCGGTCGCGGCGTCGAATCTTGGTGTGTGGTCATGCCGAAGCGGACCTCCTTCCCCGCCTCACTGGACGGGCCTTAAAGGATGTCTGGGACTGCCCCCGCCGACCGGGCGTGGGCTTCGAGCCATCCTAGCAGCGGGCCGGGAGGCAACCGGACACGCACCATTCCGCTTCGCCGGGTTCACGCCCCGGACGCGCCGCGGATGCGGGCCATTCGCACGACTGCCCCATTCGGCTTGACGCAGCTACCTTACTCTACGTAACCTCACAGTGAGTTACGAGACGGACGTCGAACCCACCGGTAACGGCGTCGGCAATCGTCCGTGACCCACCACTGAACGCGAAGCAATCTCGTCCGGGGAGATCAATGTCCAGCGACTACGCGAAGCAACTCGGAGGCAAGCTCCGAGCGATCCGCACTCAGCAGGGTCTCTCCCTGCACGGTGTCGAGGAGAAGTCCCAGGGGCGCTGGAAGGCAGTCGTCGTCGGCTCGTACGAGCGCGGCGACCGTGCGGTCACCGTGCAGCGGCTGGCCGAGCTGGCGGAGTTCTACGGCGTCCCGGTGCAGGAGCTGCTGCCCGGCGGCACCCCCGGCGGCGCGGCCGAGCCGCCGCCGCGCCTGGTGCTCGACCTGGAGAGACTGACCCAGGTCCCGTCCGAGAAGGCCGGCCCGCTGCAGCGCTACGCGGCGACGATCCAGAGCCAGCGCGGCGACTACAACGGCAAGGTGCTGTCGATCCGCCAGGACGACCTGCGCACCCTGGCGGTCATCTACGACCAGTCGCCGTCGATCCTCACCGAGCAGCTGATCTCCTGGGGCGTGCTGAACCCCGACGCGCGCCGCGCGGTGCGCGAGGAGGAGGCGAGCTGACGCTCGCCGCACCGGCTCCCGCCGGCTCGGTCCGCGGTCCGGGCCACGCCCCGGGCCGTGCAGAAACGTCACGGCGCGGCACCCCGCATCCCGGGGGCCGCGCCGTCGCGCGTCCACGGCCGGCTCAGCAGACCGTCCCCAGGCTGTAGCCGGGCTGCGCCGCCACGCCGTCCAGCCGCACCGGCCCGGCAGCCGGCGCCCAGTCCTGCCCGCCGCTCGACCAGGCCCAGGAGGCCGGCAGGAAGTGCTCGTCGGCGGCTCCGCCACGGGCACCGCCCGCCGCCACCGAGCCCTGCGAGCCGTGCAGCACCGCCACCCCCGGCAGCTCCAGCGCCAATCCGGCGCACAGCACCGCGCAGACCAGCTCCAGGTCCTCGTCGTTGATCCGGACCACGCCGTCCTCCCACTGCAGCACCCGGGCCGCCGCGGTCAGCCGCCCGCCCGGCGCGTCCACCCGCAGCCGCAGCTCGTACACCCCGGCGCCCGCGCCGACCAGCATCCGGCGGAACACCTCGGCGCCGCGCTGGCGGGCGGCGCGCACCCAGCGGGCGTGCTCCTCGTCGACCTCGCCCGCAGCCCCGGACAGGCCGCCGTCCAGCAGCAGGTCGGCGTGGCAGAGCGTCAGCCCGTTCTCCCGGGCCCGGACCAGGCGCGGCACGAAGTCCCCGGCCAGTTCCTCGCCCTGATAGGCCAACAGCTGGGTCTGCAACGGCGGATTGACCAGGTAGCGGTCGCGGGCGAGCGGCTCGGCCGGGTCCAGCCCGTGCAGCACGCAGAACTCCGCGAAGTCCTGCGGGTGGAACATCCGGGCCCGCACGGTGTCGAAGCGCTCCAGGGCGTCGGCCAGCAGCTCGGCGGTCTCGGCCAGGTAGTGCTCGTGGTCGGCGGCGTTCGACAGCCCCCAGGCACGGGCCCGGGCGAAGTCGGCCGCGCTGGTCAGGATCCCGATGACGAACGCCTGCTCGGCCCCCTCGACCCGCCGCCGCTGGTGCGGCGCCCGCACCGTGGGTCGCGGGCCGCCGGCGGTGCAGTCGGAGTTGCGGCGGGCGCGGCCGTTGCGGCTCATGCGCCCACCTCGCTGCGCTCGGCACGGGCCTGCGCCCCTGCGCGCCTCTCGGTGGTTCGCTCGCTGCGCTCGCTCACGGGATGGCTCCTGGCATCGACGGGTACCGTCGGCGGGTGACGGTCAGCGGCCGGCTCGCCGCTGACCGTCTATCTCCCCATCCGCGCGCGCCGCACACGTACGGCGTGTCACAGGAATGTAACCGACGGTAAGACGATGTGATTCACGCCGTCCGCGGCACCCGGGCGAGCTGGCGGGACTGCGCGACCAGGCGGCCGGACTCGTCCCAGACCTCGGCGTCCTCCTCGAAGTACCCGCCGGCCACGTTGCGGGTGGCGTGGGTGACCCGCAGCCAGCCCGGGACCGGCCTGGCCCGCAGGTGGACGGTCAGTTCGACGGTCGGGGCCCACCCGGGCAGGCCCAGGTCGAAGGTCACCGGCGGCAGCGCGTCGGCGACCAGCAGGAGCAGCAGCGGGTCGGGATCGCGGCCGTCGGCGAGCCGGAACCAGCCCTGGATCCGCCCGTTGCCGGACGGCTGCCCGAGCGCCCAGCCGATGGTGGCCGGGTCCAGCCGCAGGTCGAAACGCTCCAGCAGCTCGGCCTGGGCGATCAGCTCCCGGGGCGCGTGCTCGACGCCGACGCACTGGTCCGGCGGCGGCAGCTGCGGCGGCACGGCGCTGGTGCGCACCTCGCCGTCGGCGGTGGAGAGGTCGCCGTGGCTGGCGACCACCCGCAGCCGCTCCACGCCGTCCTGGCTGAGCGAGGCGGTGCCGGTGGAGAGCCCGCGGCCGGTGCGCAGCACCTCGGTGCGGACGGTGGCTGGGCCGGGCGTGGAGGCGGACAGGTAGTAACCACTGATCGACACCGGGTCGGGGTGGTCGCCGTGCTCCAGCGACAGCGCGTGTCCGGCGACGGCGAGCAGCAGCCCGCCGTTGACCCCGCCGCCGATCTGCCAGCCGGCACCGAGTTCGGCCTCGTAGCGGCCGGGCTCGTCAGGGTGCCGGGTCAGGGCGATGCCCTGGTCGAACTCGCTGCGGGTCGCGGTGGTCATGGGGGTGGCCTGCCCTTCACTGCGGGTTTCCGAACGCCAAGTTACTGGCGAGTAGGGCACCACCTTACGCCGCCCGGGTGAAACGCGCGACGGCCGCCGGACCCGGAATCCGGGTCCAGCGGCCGTTCTGCGGGTCTCACCACCGCCGGTGGTCGGGACCTACCGGCGGATGCTCGGCTTCAGCTCCAGGAAGCGGGCGAGCAGGCCGTTGACGAAGGCCGGGGAGTCGTCCGTGGAGAACTCCTTGGCGATCTCCACGGCCTCGTCCAGGACGACCGCGTCCGGGACGCCGTCCTCCCAGATCAGCTCGTAGGCGCCGAGCCGCAGGACGTTGCGGTCCACGATCGGCATCCGGTCGAGGGTCCAGCCCACCGCGTACTGCGAGATCAGGTCGTCGATCCGGCGAGCGTGCTGGACGTACCCCTCGATCAGCTCCATGGTGTACTCGCCGACCTGCGGGGTGCCCTCGTCGGGCTTCGGCTCGCGGGCGCGGGCCACCCAGTCCGCGAGGACCCGCTGCGGGTCGACCCCGCGGTGGTCGGCCTCGAAGAGGATCTGGAAGGCCCGGGTGCGGGCCTTGCTACGTGCGGCCGACACGGACTTACTTCACCCGGCCGAGGTAGCTGCCGTCGCGGGTGTCGACCTTGATCTTCTCACCGGTGACGATGAAGAGCGGCACGGCGATCTCGGCACCGGTCTCCAGCGTGGCCGGCTTGGAGCCGCCGGTGGAGCGGTCGCCCTGGACGCCCGGCTCGGTGTGGGAGATCAGCAGCTCGACGGAGGCCGGGAGCTCGATGTACAGCGGGGAGCCCTCGTACATGGCGACCAGGGCCTCGAAGCCCTCCAGCAGGTACTTGGAGGCGTCGCCGACGACGGCCGGCTCGACCACGATCTGGTCGTAGGTGTCCGTGTCCATGAACACGAAGTTCTCGCCGTCCTTGTACGAGAACTGCATGCCGCGCTTGTCGACGTTGGCGGTCTCGACCTTGGTGCCGGCGTTGAAGGTCTTGTCGACGACCTTGCCGGTCAGGACCTCCTTGAGCTTCGTGCGCACGAAGGCCGGGCCCTTGCCGGGCTTGACGTGCTGGAACTCGACGACGGACCAGAGCTTGCCGCCCTCCAGCTTGAGGACCATGCCGTTCTTGAGATCGTTCGTGGAAGCCACGGGCGCACTTACTCCTGGATATAGCTGTCAAGGAACCAAGGCTTGCGTCCTGCCGCCGACGGCCGACGGGCGGCCGCGGTCACAGGGCGAGGAGCTCCTTGGTGGTGATGGTGAGCAGCTCGGGCCCGCCCTCCTCTGGGGGACGCACCACGAGCGTGTCCTCGATCCGGACACCGCCCTTGCCCGGGAGGTGGACCCCTGGGCCGACGGTGACCGGCACGCGGCTGTCCAGTTTACCCATGTCCGACGGACCGAGGCGCGGCGCCTCCCGGATCTCCAGCCCGATGCCGTGGCCCACCGGGTGCGGGGAGGTCTCGGTGTGGCCGGCCGCCTCCAGGATCTGCCGCGCGGCCCGGTCGGGCACGTACTGCTCCACGCCCGGCCCGAGTGCCTCCCGGGCGGCCCGCTGGGCCCGGAACACCAACCGGTGCAGCTCCACCTGCCAGGGCGCGGGCGCGGCGCCGATCACGAAGGTCCGGGCGGTGGAGACGCCGTAGCCCCGGTACTGGGCGCCCATCACCACGGTGAGGAAGTCGCCCTCCTCCACCCGGCGGTCGGTCGGCTGGTGGGCGGGCTGGCCGGAGTGGCTGCCGGTGCCGACGGACACCGGGTAGGCCGCCCGGTCCGCGCCGTGGTCGATCATCCGGCGTTCCAGCTCCATCGCCAGGTGCCGTTCGGTGCGGCCGACCAGGATCGACTCCAGCAGTTCGCCGAGCGCCTGGTCGGCGATCTCGGCGGCGATCCGCAGGTCGGCGATCTCGTGCTCGTCCTTGACCACCCGCAGCCGCTCGACCACCTGCCCCAGGTCGGCCAGCCGGGCCCCCTCCGCCAGGCCCGCCACCGCGCGGTGGCGGCTGACGGTCAGGTCGTGCTCCTCCACCGCCAGGTCCGCCACGCCCAGTCGCACGGCGGCGGCGGCCGCCGCCAGGGCGGTGTCCGCCGAGGCCGCCACCGGTACCTGGGTGACGTCCGGCGCGATCAGGTGTTCCCCGGTGTCGTCCGCCGGCAGATCGTCCGGCACTGCCAGCAGCACCCGCTCCCGGGTCAGCAGCAGCGTCGCCCCGCAGGGCGCGCAGCCCGTCAGATACCGCACGTTCGCCGCCCGGGTGATCAGCGCCGCATCGGCCCCGGCCGCACTGCAGTGCTCCCTCACCCGCTCCCGCCGACCCGCGTACGCATCAGACATGCGTCGAGCCTACGAACCCCCACTCCGATCCGCCCGCCGAGCACCCCCGACAGGGCGCGCCCCCACCCCCGCACGCCCCCTCCGTGGTCGCTACGCCCCCTCCGGGTCGATCAGGCCGCGGCGGTAGGCGGGGACCAGGTTCTGGGGGACGAGCAGTTCGCGGCCGTTGAGGGTGATCGGGACGAGCTTCGGGGCCTTGCCCTTCCACTGGGCCCGGCGGTGCCGGGTGTTGCTGCGGGACGTCTTGCGCTTGGGGACGGCCATCGGGGGCTCCTTGTCGGGTGGTGACGGTGGTGGCGGTGGTGACGGTGGTCCGGTTACCGGGTGGTGCCGGCGGCGTACGGGAGGAGGGCCATCTCGCGGGCGTTCTTGACGGCCCTGGCCACGGCGCGCTGCTGCTGGACGGTGAGCCGGGTGACGCGGCGGCTCCGGATCTTGCCGCGGTCGGAGACGAAGCGCCGCAGCAGGTCGGTGTCCTTGTAGTCGATGTACTCGATGCCGGCCGTGAACAACGGGTTCGGCCGGGCCTTGGGCGGGTTCGGTCGCTTACGCACAGTGACGGCTCCTCAGTGAACGGGGTCGAGCAGGTCCCGGAAGGCGTCCGGCAGGGCCTTCCAGCCGGGTTCGCCCGCCGCGAGTTCGGCGTCGGTGAGCAGACAGGAGTCGAGCAGCCCGGTGACGCCGTCGACGTCGAGGCCCTCCGCGGTGAAGCTGAGCTGCTGCACCCGGTCGCCGTGCAGAGGGTGCCAGTCGAGGGCGGCGGCGGCCCGGCGGGCGGGCGGGTAGAGCTCCCAGGCGGCGTCGGGCAGGGAGGTGAGCCAGGGGCCGCACTCCTCGACGGCGAGGTTGGCCCCGGCGGCGTCCCAGGCGAGCATCAGGTCGGGCCGGTTGGCCAGCCAGAAGCGGCCGCGGCTGCGCTGGGCGGCGGGGACGAGCAGTTCCAGCGCCCGGTGCAGCCGCTCGGGGTGCAGCGGGCGTCGGCGCTCCCAGACCAGCGTGGTGACGCCGGCCTCGTCGCTCTCCTGCGGGAGCAGCGCGATCGCCGGGTTGACCCGGTCGCGGGCGGCGGCGACGTCGAAGCCGCCGAGGGCGGCCCGGGTGAGCGCCCCGGTGCCGAGCCGGACGACCCGGGCGGTGGGGTGGAGCTGGCGGAGCAACGCGAGCCCGGGCGCGTGCGCCGTCGCGCGCGGGACGGCGAGGGTGGTGGCGTACTCGACCTGGTGGGCGAGCGCCTCCGCGCGGGTCCGCTGGTCCTGGACGGCGGTGTGCTCGCCGTGCTCCACCAGGTCGTCGGAGACGGAGAGTTCGCCGATCAGCCGGTCCGGGTCGACGGCCGTGACCACGCCCGCGAGTTCGACGGCGTCCTCCAGGTGGCGGCCGTCCGCCTCTCCCCCGGCGATCACCTCGACGGCCGGGTGCGGGTCGCTACCGCCCCACAGTTCGACGATCGCGAGCCCGTACCGGCCTTCGTCGGCGATCCGCAGCAGTCGCGGCAGCAGGTCCTCGCGCAGGGCGCAGCAGGGGCAGTCGTTCACCAGCGGGACGTCGGCGGCGTCGAACCCGCCTCCCGCGTCGCGCAGTTCACGGTGGACGACGCCCTGCGAGGCCTCCCGCAGGTCATGGTGGAGGACCACCGCGTCCACCGCTGCCGCCGCCAACTCCCGGACGGCGGCGCGGCGTTCGTCGGCGTGCAGTCCGGCGACGACCACCACGGGCAGTTTGATCCCGTCCACGCCGCTCACCAGCTGGCCTTGCGGACGCCGGGCAGGTGGCCGGCGTGGGCGTGAACGCGGAGGTTGACCCGGGAGAGGCCGAAGGCGCGCAGGTAGCCACGGGGGCGGCCGTCGACGGCGTCGCGGTTGCGGATCCGGGTGGCGCTGGCGTCGCGAGGCTGGCGGGCGAGTTCGGCCTGGGCGTCCGCGCGTTCGGCGGGGGCGGTGCCGGGGTGGGCGATGATCCGCTTGAGCTCGGCGCGGCGCTCGGCGTACCGGGCCACGACGGCGCGGCGCTGCTCGTTCTTGGCGATCTTGCTCTGCTTGGCCATCAGACCTTCCCCCCTCGGGCGCGGATGCGGGCGACGGCGGCCTCGATGCCGATCGTGTCGATGGTGCGGATGCCCTTGGCGCTGAGGGTGAGCCGGACGTACCGGCCCTCACCGGGCAGCCAGTAGCGCTTGTGCTGGATGTTGGGGTCGAAGCGACGGCGGGTGCGGCGGTGCGAGTGCGAGATCGCGTTGCCGAATCCGGGTTGGCGGCCGGTGAGTTGGCAGTGGGCGGACATGGGTGCTCCCTGGCGTCCGGGAATGGGCGGGACGGAGCTCACGTTACACCAGATGAAAATGACTTCCATTTCGGTGTACGGTTTCGCCTCAGCCCCGAACACCCCGCCAACCCGGGAGGACACCCATGGCCCGCAGCGAACTGCGCCCCGTCATCAAGCTCCGCTCCACCGCCGACACCGGCTACACGTACGTGACCCGCAAGAACCGCCGCAACGACCCGGACCGGATGGTCCTGCGCAAGTACGACCCGGTCGCGCGCCGGCACGTCGACTTCCGCGAAGAGCGCTGAACCCCGCCCGCCCGACGACCGGCACCGGCCCGCAGCGACGAAACGGCGCCTCCCCCCGGGATCCCGGGGGAGGCGCCGTCGCTGATCGCTGCCGTCGCTGATCGCAGCCGTCGCTACTCGGCGGCCACCCAGCGCTTCTCCACCCGGGCCAGCTTCCAGTAGGCGATCGCCGCGGCCCAGACCACCACGAACAGCCCGGCGATCGCGTAGCCGACGTTGTCCAGCGAGATGCCCGCGATCCAGCCGGTGACCGGGTCGGTCAGATCGAGCTTCTCGTGCAGCACGCCGACCAGTTCGATGGTGCCGATGACGAAGGCCACCGCGATCGACAGCCCAGTGATCGTCAGGTTGTAGTACACCTTCCGGACCGGGTTCGCGAAGGCCCACTGGTACGCGAAGTTCATGAACGTCCCGTCCAGGGTGTCGAACAGGCTCATCCCGGCCGCGAACAGCAGCGGCAGGCAGACGATCGCGTACCAGGGCAGCCCGGCCGCCGCGCCCGACCCGGCCATCACCATCAGGGTGACCTCGGTCGCGGTGTCGAAGCCCAGCCCCAGCACCATGCCCACCGGGAACATCTGCCCGGGCCGGGTGATCGACCGGGTCGCCCGGTTCAGCACCCGGGCCATGAAGCCGCGCGAGTTGAGGTGCTCCTCCAGCTGCGCCTCGTCGTACGACCCGGCCCGCATCGCCCGGAACACCTTGAGTATGCCGAGCAGCGCGGCCAGGTTGAGCGCGCCGATCAGGTAGAGGAACGCGCCGGAGGCCGTCGTGCCGACCATCCCGAGCCACTTGTGGGTGGCCGAGTCGTCGTCCATCAGCGTGCTGGCCAGCTGCGCGCCGCCCGCCACCAGGGCGGCCATCAGCACCACCATCGAGGAGTGCCCGAGGGCGAACCAGAAGCCGACCGAGACCGGCCGCTTGCCGTCCGCCATCAGCTTGCGGGTGGTGTTGTCGATCACCGCGATGTGGTCGGCGTCGAAGGCGTGCCGCATGCCGAGGGTGTACGCGGTGATCCCGAGGCCCACCCCGAAGACCTGGGTGCCGACCGCGTAGTTGTGGGGCGCGACCAGGAAGACGAGCGTCCCGAAGGCCACCACGTGCATGGCCAGGATCACCCCCATCAACCCGGCCGTGCGGACGGTGTCCTCGCGCTTCCAGCGGAACGTGGGCAGCACGGACGGTGTCGCCGGCGCCTCGGCGGCGGCGGTTTCGGGCAGGGTCATTCGGGTCACGCTCCAGCACCTCGTGGAAACACTTCGTGAGATGCCGTGGCCGGTCTCCTGGCTTACGGGGGTCCCGTACCCGCCTTCCCAGGTGCGCGAGGCTCCCAGTGGCGTCGTGGGTACGGACGTCTCTCCATCGTCGACGATCACGATGGCCCGATCACAGTGGCGAGGGCCGCTCCGGACTGGGACCCCTGAGGATCCGTCACCGGTCTTCCCGAGCACCACGGCGGGGAACACCGTAGGGGCCAGGACCCACCCTTGCAAGGCTGCGCACCTGCGCAGGTGTCCAGGATCACAGGCCCCCTCCTGCAACAATGTGCGCATGCATCTCGTACCGGCCGACCGCGCGGGCCACCGCACCATCGACGGACACCGGGTCTGCGAGGCCATCGCCGCGATCGGCGACCCCGCGCACGTCCGCACCTGGGCCGAGCGGTTCTCCCTGCTCGCCGACCCCGGGCGGCTCGCCCTCCTGCTCGCCCTCCACCGGGCCGGCCCGCTCGCCGTCTCCGACCTCGCCGTCGCCACCGGCATGCGCGACCCCGCCGTGTCCCAGGCCCTGCGGCTGCTCCGCACCGCGGGCGTGGTCACCGGGGACAAGGACGGGCGGATCGTGCGCTACCGGCTCGTGGACGAGGCCCTGCGCCCCCTCCTCGACGCGTGCGCCGCCGCCGAACACCACGAGCCCAGCGCGGCCGTCGTCTGACCGGCTCCTCCGGAGGACGCGCCGGGGCCCGGCCGGAGCAACCCTCGAACGCGGTCAGGCCGCCTGGCAGGCGGGGCACCAGAAGAGGTTGCGCGCGGCGTGCTGCTCCGTCCGGACCTCGGTGCCACAGACCAGGCAGGGCATCGCGGCCCGCCGGTAGACGTACACCTCGCCGCCGTGGTCGTCGACGCGCGGCGGGCGGCCCATCGCCTCGGGGGTGTGCTCGGGGCGGACGGTGTCGATCCGGCCCGCGCCGACGCCCTCGTGCATCAGGGCGACCAGGTCGGCCCAGATCGCGTCCCACTCGCCCCGGGTGAGGTCGCGGCCGGCGCGGTGCGGGTTGATCCCGTGGCGGAACAGCACCTCGGCCCGGTAGACGTTGCCCACCCCGGCCAGCACCTTCTGGTCCATCAGCAGCGCGGCGACGGTCGTCCGGCTGGCCGATATCCGGCGCCAGGCGGCCTGCGGGTCGGCGTCGGCGCGCAGCGGGTCGGGGCCCAGCCGGGCGGCGACGGCGTCCTTCTCCGCGCCGGTGACCAGCGCGCAGGTGTTGGGGCCGCGCAGGTCCGCGTAGCCGTCGTCGTTGGCCAGCCGCAGCCGGACCAGGCCGACCGGCTCGGGCGCGGGCCCGGTACCGAAGGCGAAGCCGCCGTAGAGGCCGAGGTGGACGTGCACCCAGGCGCCCTCCTCGAAGCCGAGGAACAGGTGCTTGCCGACGGCTTCGGCCGCGGTGAGCAGCTGCCCGTCGATGGCCTTGGCCTCGTCGGCGAACCGGCCCTGCGGGCTGGACACCTCGACCGGACGGCCGCCGAAGGCCTTCCGGTTCTCGGCGGCGAGGCGGTGGATGATGTGGCCTTCCGGCACGGGCGTCAGCTCCCCCGGGGTGGTTCGACAGGACCCGCACATCATCGCAGCCGGCACCGACACCGCCGGATCGTCGCAGGTCAGCGCACCGGCATGCCCATCAGCCGGGCCAGGATGACGCGGTCCAGCTCGGCGGCGGTGCCAGCCACGTCCAGGTACGAGTTGTCGATGATCGGCAGCCCGGAGTTGTACCAGCCGGCCATCCGGCCGTGGATCCGCGCCACCTCCTCGTCACCGAGCCGCCGGGTGCCGCCGCGCCGGGCGTTGCGGTGCAGCACGGAGTCCAGGCTGGGCAGCAGCACGACCGGGATCATGCCGGGGCCGATGTGCCGCTTCCAGCCGCCGAGGCCGATGGCCGGGCGGTCCGGGAAGACGGCGTCGTCGATGATGCAGGAGATGCCGTTGGCGAGGTAGTTGCGGCAGGCGAAGCCGCAGGTGCGGCGGGCCAGCCGGTACTGCGCCTCGGAGGCGTTGTTCCAGCCGGACTGCGGGTTGGCGAAGCCGGACTGCACCCACTCGCGGACGTCGTCCAGGCTGATGTGCGCGGTCGGGCTGGGCCGGCGCTCGGCCCAGTACCGGGCGACGGTGGTCTTGCCGGCCCCGGCCGGGCCGATCAGCAGGACGGCGATCGGACTGGTGGGCGCGTGCCGCTGCGGCGGGTGGGCGGGGAGTTGCACGGGCGTGCCGGAGGGCAGCACGAAGTGCCCGGTGGACCCGACGGGGACCGGCGCGCCGGGCGCGGGTGCGGCCGGGGCGGGCGCGGCAACAGGAGCGGGAGCGGGCGGCACCGGAGCGGCCGGAACCGGCGGCGCGGCGGCGGGAACAGGAGCCGGAGCGGGCGGCACCGGCGGCGGCACGGCGGCCCCCGACGGCTGCGGCCCCGGCGGAGCGACGGGACGCGGCGGGACCTGCCCACCCCCGGCGTACTGCGTCACGGTCACCTCCCGACACCTCTCAGCGGGGAGACTACACGGCGGCCCGGCGGCGGGCACAGTCCGCCGCCGGGCCGCTGACCAGGCGTCAGCGCGTGGTGAGTTGCTCGGCCAGGGCGCGCAGGGCCAGCTCGTACGAGCCGAGCCCGAACCCCGCGATGGTGCCGGAGGCCACCGCGGCGATCACCGAGGTGTGCCGGAAGGTCTCCCGGGCGTACGGGTTGGAGATGTGCACCTCGATCAGCGGCGCGGTGCGCTGCGAGGCGGCGTCCCGCATCGCGTACGAGTAGTGCGTGAACGCGCCCGGGTTGATCACCACGGGCACCTTGCCGTCGGCCGCCTCGTGCAGCCACTCCACCATCTGCTGCTCGGAGTTGGTCTCGTGCACCTCGACCTCGAAGCCGAACTCCTTGCCGAGCGCGGTGCAGCGCTCGACCAGCCCGGCGTAGGAGGTGGCGCCGTAGACGTCCGGCTCGCGGCTGCCGAGCCGCCCGAGGTTGGGGCCGTTGAGCACCATGACCCTGGTCACGCCGAGACCTCCGCGTAGGCGGCGACCAGCAGGGACGGGTCGGGGCCCTCCAGGACGGAGGTCTTGCCGAGGCCGTCCAGGACGATGAAGCGGATCAGGTCGCCGCGCGACTTCTTGTCGATCTTCATGGCGTCCAGCAGCTTCGGCCAGGCGTCCGCCTGGTAGCGCAGCGGCAGGCCGACGGAGGCCAGCACGGTGCGGTGCCGGTCCGCCGTCTCGTCGTCCAACCGGCCCGCCAGGCGGCCGAGTTCGGCGGCGAAGACCATGCCGATGGAGATCGCGGCGCCGTGCCGCCACTTGTAGCGCTCGTTGCGCTCGATGGCGTGGCCGAGGGTGTGGCCGTAGTTGAGGATCTCGCGCCGGCCGGACTCCTTGAGGTCCCCGGAGACCACGTCGGCCTTGACCTGGATGGCGCGGCGGATCAGCTCGACGGTGTGCGTGCCGTCCGGGGTCTTGGCGCCCTCCGGGTCGGCCTCGATCAGGTCGAGGATGGCCGGGTCGGCGATGAAGCCGCACTTGATGACCTCGGCGAGGCCGGAGACGTAGTCGTGCTTGGGCACGGTCGCCAGGGTGTCGAGGTCGGCCAGCACGCCCACCGGCGGGTGGAAGGCGCCGACCATGTTCTTGCCCTCGGCGATGTTGATGCCGGTCTTGCCGCCGACGGCCGCGTCGACCATGCCGAGCAGCGTGGTGGGCATGGAGATCCAGCGGACGCCGCGCAGCCAGGTCGCGGCGACGAAGCCGGCCAGGTCGGTGGTGGCGCCGCCGCCGAGGCCGACGACGACGTCGCTGCGGGTGAAGCCGGTCTGCCCGAGCACCGACCAGCAGTACGCGGCGACCTCGGCGCTCTTGGCGTCCTCGGCGTTGGGCACCTGGAGCGCGATCGCCTCGTAGCCCTCGCCGAGCAGGTCCTCGCGGATGGCGTCGGCGGTGGCGGCCAGCGCCTCGGGGTGGATGATCGCGACCCGCTTGGCGCCTCTTGTCCCCAGACTGGGGGGACTGATCAGCGCCGACAGCTCGCCGAGCAGCTGGTGCCCGATCAGCACGTCGTACGGGTCGTGGCCGGCGCTGCCGCCGACGTGAATCCTGACGATGGGGTCAGTCATGGGGGGTCTTCAGCTCCAGTGCTTCCAGTACGGCGTCCGCGACCTGCTCGGGGGTGCGGCCGGCGGTGTCGACGACGGCGGTGGCCACCTCCAGGTAGAGGGGCCGGCGGGCCTCCATCAGCTCGCGCCAGCGGGCCCGCGGGTTGATGGCCAGCAGCGGGCGCGGGGCGTCCAGGCCGACCCGCTTGACCGCGTCCGCCAGCGGGACCTCCAGGAAGACGACCGGCAGCTCGCGCAGCAGGGCGCGGGTGGCCTCGGCCATCACCGCGCCGCCGCCGAGTGCCAGCACGCCGTCGTGCTCCGTGGCGCCCGTGCGCACGGCCCGGACCTCCAGCTCGCGGAAGTGCGGCTCGCCCTCGTCGATGAAGATCTCCGGGATGGGCTTGCCGGCCAGCGCCTCGATGTCGGCGTCGGTGTCCCGGAAGCCGACGCCCAGGCGCTCGGCCAGGGCCCGCCCGACGGTGGACTTGCCACTGCCGGGCGGGCCGACCAGCACAACGACCGGAACGGTCATCGGATGATCAGGTTGTCGAGGTAGCCCTGCACGTTGCGGCGGGTCTCGGAGACGTGGTCACCGCCGAACTTCTCGTTCACCGCGTCGGCCAGCACCAGCGCGACCATCGCCTCGGCGACGATCCCGGCGGCCGGCACGGCGCAGACGTCCGAGCGCTGGTGGTGCGCCTTGGCCGGCTCGCCGGTGCGCACGTCCAGGGTCTGCAACGCCCGCGGCACGGTGGCGATCGGCTTCATGGCGGCACGCACCCGCAGCACCTCGCCCGTGGTCAGGCCGCCCTCGGTGCCGCCGGAGCGGCCGGATGTGCGCTTGACGCCCTCGGGGGTCGGGACGATCTCGTCGTGCGCCTGCGAGCCGGGCACCCGGGCCAGCTCGAAGCCGTCGCCGACCTCGACGCCCTTGATCGCCTGGATGCCCATCAGCGCGGCGGCCAGCCGGGCGTCCAGCCGGCGGTCCCAGTGCACGTGCGAGCCCAGACCCACCGGCACGCCGTACGCGAGCACCTCGACCACGCCGCCGAGGGTGTCGCCGTCCTTGTGGGCCTGGTCGATCTCGGCGACCATCGCCTTCGAGGCGTCGGCGTCCAGGCAGCGGACCGGGTCGGCGTCCAGCCGCGCCTCGTCCGAGGGCAGCGGCAGCACACCGGCCGGGGCCTTGGCGGCGGCCAGCTCGACCACGTGGCTGACGATCTCGATCCCGCAGGTCTCCTTCAGGTACGCGCGGGCGACGGCACCGAGCGCGACCCGGGCGGCCGTCTCACGGGCGCTGGCGCGCTCCAGGATCGGACGGGCCTCGTCGATCGAGTACTTCTGCATGCCGGCCAGGTCGGCGTGGCCGGGGCGGGGGCGGGTGAGCGCCTCGTTGCGGGCCAGACCGGCCAGCACCTCGGGGTCGACCGGGTCGGCCGACATGACCTGCTCCCACTTCGGCCACTCGGTGTTACCGACCATGACCGCCACCGGGCTGCCCATGGTCTCGCCGTGCCGGACGCCGCCGAGGAACGTCACCTCGTCCTGCTCGAACTTCATCCGTGCGCCGCGACCGTAACCGAGCCGGCGGCGCGCCAGCGCGTCGGCCACCACCGCGGTGGTGACCGGTACACCGGCGGGCAGGCCTTCCAGCGTCGCGACGAGTGCGGGGCCGTGCGACTCCCCCGCCGTCAGCCAGCGCAACGTACCCAACGGAGCTCCTTCATCAGCGGACCGGCCTCGGCACCTGCCGGGGCCCGCCCGGGCGTGCCTTTTCCCCTGAATCCTTTCACGTCCCGGCGGCACCCGGAGGCCCAGTCCGCG
This sequence comes from Kitasatospora sp. NPDC088861, assembly GCF_044750105.1. Lineage (NCBI taxonomy): Bacteria > Bacillati > Actinomycetota > Actinomycetes > Kitasatosporales > Streptomycetaceae > Kitasatospora > Kitasatospora sp. NPDC088861. Next base: position 205,244 of record NZ_JBIVJF010000010.1, on the reverse strand, counting down.
TGACGGACGGCAACCGGCCAGTCGGCGGGACGGTGGTCGGCACGATTCCGGCCACCCGGCCGGGCGGTGGTCGGCGCGATCCGGCCACCGGCCCGGCCTCAGCGCCCGGCGAGGGCCTTCTCGCCCGCCTCGCGCATCGCCGCCAGCGGCCCCGGCGCCCGCCCGGTGAAGGCCTCGCTCTGCAGCACCGCCTGGTGCACCAGCAGGTCCAGCCCGCCCAGGACGGTCGCCCCGCGCGCGGCGCAGGCCTCGGCCAGCGCCGTCGGCCACGGGTGGTACAGCACGTCGAACAGCGCCCCCGGCGCGGCGGGCAGTGCCCCGGCGAAGGCGTCGGTCGCACCGACCGGCGTGGTCGAGACGGTCAGCGGCCGCGCCAGCGCCTCCGCGCCGCGCTCCCAGTCGGCGGTGCGCACGGCGACGCCCAGCCGCTCGCCCAGCTCGGCCATCTCCCGGGCCCGCTCCGCGCTGCGCACGTAGACGGTCACCTCGCCGGTGCAGACCTGGGCCAGCGCCGCCAGCGCCGAGGAGGCGGTGGCCCCGGCACCCAGCACGGCCGCGGCCGGCACCTCGGTGATGCCCCGCTCGCGCAGCGCGTTCACCAGCCCGGGGACGTCGGTGTTGTCCCCGGTGCGCCGCCCGTCGGCGGTGAACACCACGGTGTTCACCGCGTCCACCGCGCGGGCCGTCGCGCTGACCTCGTCCAGCAGCGGGATGATCGCCCGCTTCAGCGGCATGGTCAGCGACAACCCGGCCCACTCGGCCTCGTCCAGCCCGGTGAGGAAGCCGGGCAGGCCGGCCTCGTCGACCTCGAAGCGGTCGTAGCGCCAGCCGTCCAGCCCGAGCGCCGCGAAGGCGGCCCGGTGCAGGTCCGGCGAGAGCGAGTGGGCGATCGGCGAGCCGAGGACGGCGGCCCGGTGCTTGCTGGTCAACGTTGCTCCTCCGTGAACGGCGGTGCGGTGGCGGCTACTTGGTGGTGCAGTGGAGGCCGACCTTGTCGAAGCCCTGGCCCGCCGCCCGGCAGTACGCCTCGACGTTGGCCGCGTGCTCCTTGTCCGTCTCGGCGAAGAGGGTCTTGATCGGGGACATCGCGATGAAGTACAGCCACTTGCCGTCCGCCGGGTTGAGCACCGCCTTGAGCGCGTCGTCGCCGGGGTTGGAGATCGGCGTCGGCGGCAGACCCGGGTTGATGTAGGTGTTGTACTTGTTGGACCCGTCGTTGATGTCCTTCTTGTCCAGGTCCTTGCGGCCCAGCGAGTACTGCAGCGTGGTGTCCATGCCGAGCGTGTGGCGCACGGCATCGCTCGCCAGCCGGTTCTGGATGGTCCTGGCCATCTTGCCGAAGTCCTCGACGTTGTTGCCCTCGCGCTGCAGGATGCTCGCCTCGATGACCACCTCGTACGCGTTCTTGAGGCCCGCCTTGGACGCGTCGGCGTCCAGCGTCGCGTACTTGTCGGTGGCGTTCTTCACCATCTGCTTGAGCAGGTCCTCGGGCTTCATGCCGTCGGCGATGTTGTACCGGGTCGGCCAGAGGAAGCCCTCGACGTTGCCGTTCGCGTACGCCGGCAGGCCGAGACTGCCGACCTGGGCCTTGGCGACACCCGCCGTGGTGCCCTGCGGCAGCTTCAGCTTCCCGTCGATCAGGGTGTAGATGTCCGCGGCGGTCTTGCCCTCGGGGATGACCAGCGCCGCACCGCCGGCCCCGTTGAGCAGCTCGCTCAGCGCGGTGGCGGCCGGCAGCTCCTTCTTCAGCGAGTAGAAGCCCGGCTGGATGGTCGTGCACTTCGGCTCGGCGGAACAGACCTTGCCGAAGGCGTCGACGCTCTTGACCACGCCGGCGTTCTTCAGCGCCAGGCCGATCTGACCGCCGACCGCACCCGACTTGACCTCGACCTGGACGGGGCTGCCGCCCTCGCCCGTGAAGTCCGGCGGCGGGCCGAAGTGGTCCTGGTAGAAGCCGTAGCCCCACCAGCCGGCCCCGCCCAGGGCGCCGACCAGCACCAGCGCGACCAGCAAGCAGGCCCCGCCGTTGCGGCGGCCGGACTTCTTGCCCTTCTCCTTGCGCTTCTTCTGCGCGTCGCGGGAGGAGTCCTCCTCGCCGAGGAAGCCATCCTGCTCGGCGTGGCCGTCCTCGTCGCGGTGCTCGGCGTCCTCGTGGTGGCCGTCCTCCTGGAAGCCGTCCGGGTGGCCGTCCCACTCGTCGGTCTCGGGCGCGTGCCCGCCGACCGGGTCGGCGCCGGCCTCCAGCGCGGCGGCCTCGGCCTCCCAGTCGATGCCGTCCGGGCCGGGGCCGCTGACGGGCGCGACCGGCTCGGGCTCCGGCGCCGCGCGACGCCGCCGCCCGGGCTGCGCGCCCTGCTGCGGGATGCCCGGCTGCTGCTGCGCACCGGGCTGCTGAAGCTGTTGGGGCTGCTGCGGGGCCATCCCCTGCTGCTGCGCCATGCCCTGCTGCTGCGCCATACCCGGCTGCTGCTGACCGTCCGGGAACCCCTGCTGCTGATACCCCTGCGGGTACCCCTGCTGCGGCATCTGCTGCATCTGCTGCTGTTGCTGCGGGTACCCCTGCTGCGGGTAGCCCTGCTGCTGCATCTGCTGCTGGGGCACCTGCTGCTGCGGGTACTGCTGCTGTCCGCCCGGGAACCCCTGCTGCTGATACCCCTGCGGGTACCCCTGCTGCGGCATCTGCTGCATCTGCTGCTGCGGATACCCCTGCTGCTGCATGTCTCCGTACGGCTGCTGGACCGGCTCGCCCTGCTGCTGGGGATACTGCTGGACCGGCTCGCCCTGCTGGGGATACTGCTGCCACTGGCCGTCCTGCTGGCCGGGGACCGGCTGCTGGCCGCCGTACCCGGGGTCACCGGGGTGCCACGGCTCAGAGCCCTGGGGGCCGTAGCCCCGACCCAGATCGGTCATTGATCCCCTTAACCGACGAAGACGGCCGGAGGATCGGACCGGCCGTCCGGGACGCGGTCCCGGCTGATTCTCGAACCGGCGTGCTAGCGCAGCGCCTGGGAGGAGACGTTACCGTACCGCACACGTGCCCCCGGCAGGGCGGACGTGCCGTCAGTGTCCGACCTCACCCGCCCGTGCTCGGCTCGGGCGCCGGCGCCGGCGGCCCGGAGGCGGGGGCGGACGCGCCGGCCGAAGCCGACGGCAGGGCCGAGGCACTCGGCTTCGCCGACGCCCGGTTGGCGTTGAACTCGGCGACGTTGCGCTGCTGCACGTCGAAGCTGTCGGTGAAGCGGGTGTCCCCCGGTTTCACGGTGACGAAGTAGAGCCAGTCCCCCTGCGCCGGGTCCAGCGCCGCCATGATCGCCTGCCGCCCCGGGTTGGAGATCGGCGTGGGCGGCAGCCCGGGGTGCAGGTAGGTGTTGTACGGGGAGTCCAGCCGGGTGTCGGTGACGGTGGTGTTCAGGGTCGACCGGCCGAGCGCGTAGTTGATCGTGGAGTCGAGCTGCAGCGGCATGCCCTTGGCGAGCCGGTTGTAGATGACCCGCGCCACCTTGCCCATGTCCTCGTTGTTGTCGGCCTCGCCCTGGACCATGCTGGCCACGGTGACCAGCCCGTACAGGCTCTGCCCGAGGTTCTGCGCGACGACGTTCGCGTCGTCCCGGCTGAACTCCTTGCCGGCCCGCTCCACCATCTGTTTCAGCAGGTCGATCGCGGTGGTCCCGTCGGTGACGCTGTACGTCGCGGGGAAGAGGTAGCCCTCGGGGCTGCCCTTGGCGAAGTCCGGCAGGCCCAGTTCGGCTCCCTGCTCCTGGGCGGTGCGCTGGGTGGTGCCCTCCGGCAGGCGCAGCTTGTGGTCGATGGCCACGTAGATCTGGTAGCCGCGCCAGCCCTCGGGGATGGTCAGGCCGTTGGCGTTGGCCGGGTCGATCAGCACGGTCAGCGCGGCCGCGGCCGACATCCGCTGCTTCAGGGTGTAGGTACCGGGCTGGATCCGCCCGGCAGCCGCGGCGCTGCCCTTGGCCGCCCGGGTGAAGGCGAGCGAGCTGGCCACCACCCCGTTGCGGACCAGGGCGGACGCGATCTGGGACAGGCCCGCGCCCTCCGGCACCGAGACCTGGACGCTGCCGGTGCCCTGCCCCGCGTAGTCGGCGGCGGCCGGGGGTGTGCGCTGCCCCTGGAGCCAGGCGTACCCGGCGAGGCCCGCCCCGCCGAACACCGCGACCAGGGCGAGCGCGGTGAGCGCGCAGGCCAGTCCGTTACGCCGTCGGTGCGGATCGGGTGCATCGGGGCGCATGCGGGGCGCGCCCGGCGGCCGGCCCTCCGGCTCCAGCACCGGCGCACCCAGGTGCCCGGGCGTGAGCCCCGGGTGGAAGTCCTGGTCGGTCATGGCTCGCGTCCCCTCGGCAGTGCCGAAACGTTCGAAGGGGTCCGTGCGGACGCGTCCGCACGGACCCCTCGACGGGACGTTAGATCAGGCCGGTCAGCCGACCGCCTCGACGCTCTCACCAGGCGGGTTCCCGCTCACCCGTTCGGACTCAAGGGCGGTCTGCAGGATCACCACCGCGGCGGCCTGGTCGACCACCGAGCGGCCCTTCTTCGCCTTGACGCCCGAGGCGCGCAGCCCGTGGGTGGCGGTGACGGTCGACATCCGCTCGTCGACCAGCCGGACCGGCACCGGGTACAGCCGGTTGGCCAGCCGCGTCGCGTAGGCGCGGACCTTCTCCGCCGCCGGGCCCTCCTTGCCGCTCAGCGAGCGGGGCAGCCCGACGATCACCTCCACCGCGTCGTACTCCTCGACGATGGCGGCGATCCTGGCCTGCGACTTCACCCCGGCCGGAACGGTCTCCACGGGCGTGGCGAGCACCCCGTCGGGGTCGCAGGACGCGACCCCGATCCGGGCGTCACCGACGTCGACGGCGATCCGCCGCCCCCGCCGGAAGGGCCGCTCCACCTGAGGCTCCTCGACCATCAGCTGGCGCGCTCCGCGACCAGGCCGCGCACCGCGGCGACGGCCTCGCCGACCGCAGCCGGGTTGGAGCCGCCGCCCTGGGCGACGTCGTCCTTGCCACCACCGCCGCCGCCGAGGGTCTTTGCGGCGACCCGGACCAGCTCGCCGGCCTTGATGCCGCGGGCGCGGGCGTCCTCGTTGGTGGCGATCACGGTCAGCGGGCGGTCGTTCGCCACGGTGAAGGCGGCGACCACGGCCGGGCGCGAGCCGAGGCGGCCTCGCACGTCCAGCACCAGCTTGCGCAGCTCGTCCGCGCCCACGCCGTCGGCGACCTGCGCGGCGACCACCGAGATGCCGTGCACGTCCTCGGCCGAGTCGGCCAGACCCGCCGCGGCGGCCAGCACCTTCTCGGCGCGGAAGCGCTCGATCTCCTTCTCGGCGTCCTTGAGCTTGGCGAGCATGCCCGAGATCTTCTCCGGCAGCTCCTCCGGGCGCCCCTTGACCAGCTCGGTCAGCTGGGAGACCACGGTGTGCTCGCGGGCCAGGAACTTGTACGCGTCGACGCCGACCAGCGCCTCGACGCGACGCACGCCGGAGCCGATCGAGGACTCGCCGAGCAGCTTGACCAGGCCCAGCTGGGCGGTGTTGCCGACGTGCGTGCCACCGCACAGCTCCTTGGAGAAGTCACCGATGGTGACGACCCGGACCTCGTCGCCGTACTTCTCGCCGAACATCGCGATGGCGCCGGCCTTGCGGGCCTGATCCATCGTCATGACCTCGGCGGTGACGTCGAGTTCGCGGCCCAGCACGTCGTTGATCTTCTGCTCGACGTCGACCAGCACGGTGCCCGGGACGGCGGCGGGCGAGCCAAAGTCGAAGCGGAAGCGGCCGGGGGCGTTCTCGGAACCGGCCTGGGCGGCCGTCGGGCCGAGCGCGTCACGCAGCGCCTGGTGGGTCAGGTGGGTGGCCGAGTGGGCGCGGGCGATCGCCCGGCGGCGCTCGGTGTCGATCGTGGCGTACGCCGAGGCGCCGAGCACGACCTCGCCGAACAGCACCCCGCCGGAGTGCACGATGACACCCGGGACGGGCTGCTGCACGTCGCGGATCTCCACCACCGCGCCGGACTCCAGCCGGATCCGGCCGTGGTCGGCGAGCTGGCCGCCGCCCTCGGCGTAGAACGGGGTGCGGTCGAGGATGATCTCGACCTCGTCGCCCTCGGAGGCGGCCGGCGCCGGAACGCCGTCCACCAGCAGGCCGACGACGCTGGCCTCGCCCTCGGTGAGGTTGTAGCCGGTGAAGACGCTCGCGCCGGACTTGTCGGCGACCTCGCGGTACGCGGCGACGTCGGCGTGGCCCATCTTCTTGGCCTTGGCGTCCGCCTTGGCGCGGTTGCGCTGCTCCTGCATCAGACGGCGGAAGCCGGCCTCGTCCACCTGGAGGCCCTGCTCCTCGGCCATCTCCAGGGTGAGGTCGATCGGGAAGCCGTAGGTGTCGTGCAGCTTGAAGGCCTGGTCCCCGGAGAGGACCGCGCCACCGGCCTGCTTGGTCTCGGTGACCGCGGCGTCCAGCAGGCTGGTGCCGGCCTTGAGGGTCTGCAGGAAGGCCGCCTCCTCGCCGACGACGACCGTCTCGATGCGCTTGCGGTCGCTCTCCAGCTCCGGGTACTGCGGAGCCATCGCCTTGATGGCGATGTCGGTGAGGTCCTTGGCCACCACGCCGGTGGCGCCCAGCAGGCGCATGTTGCGGATGGCGCGGCGCAGGATGCGGCGCAGCACGTAGCCGCGGCCCTCGTTGCCGGGGGTGACGCCGTCGCCGATCAGCATCAGCGCGGTGCGGATGTGGTCGGTGACCACGCGCAGCGAGACGTCCGACTTGAGGTCGGCACCGTAGGTGTGGCCGGTGAGCTCGGCGGCGCGGTCGAGGATCATCCGGCTGGTGTCGATCTCGAAGAGGTTGTCGACGCCCTGGAGGATGGCGGCGAGGCGCTCCAGGCCGAGGCCGGTGTCGATGTTCTTGCTCGGCAGGTCGCCGAGGATCTCGAAGCCGTCCTTGCCGTCGCCGTGGCCGCGCTCGTACTGCATGAAGACCAGGTTCCAGATCTCCAGGTAGCGCTCGCCGTTGACGGCCGGGCCGCCCTCCTCGCCGTACGCGGGGCCGCGGTCGTAGTTGATCTCCGAGCACGGGCCGCAGGGGCCGGGGACGCCCATCGACCAGAAGTTGTCCTTCATGCCGAGGCGCTGGATGCGCTCGGACGGGACGCCGATGACGTCACGCCAGATCAGCTCGGCCTCGTCGTCGTCCTGGTAGACGGTGATCCAGAGCTTCTCCTTCTCCAGGCCGTAGCCACCGTCCGCGACGGAGCTGGTGAGCAGCTCCCACGCGAACTTGATGGCGCCTTCCTTGAAGTAGTCGCCGAAGGAGAAGTTGCCGCACATCTGGAAGAAGGAGCCGTGCCGGGTGGTCTTCCCGACCTCCTCGATGTCCAGGGTGCGCACGCACTTCTGGACGCTGGTGGCGCGCGAGAACTGCGGCTTGACCTCGCCCAGGAAGTAGGGCTTGAACGGCACCATGCCAGCGTTGACCAGCAGCAGGGTGGGGTCGTCGGCGACCAGGGACGCCGACGGAACGACGGTGTGGCCGCGTTCCTCGAAGAAGCGCAGCCAGCGGCGGCGGATCTCAGCCGACTCCATTATTGGTCCTTCCGGTTCGGGGTGCCGCCCCGCTGCGGCAGGGCGCGGCGGGGCGTTTCTTCAATGGCTCGGGTGGTGGTGCGGGCCCCACGGGATACGGGGCGGGGGCCGGACGGGGGCAGGGCGGCGGCCGGGCTGCCGGGCGCCGCCGAGATAGCTCGGTACTGCGGCTCGCCGCGCAGGACCCGGCGGGTGCTCCCGGGCTCGACGACGGCGGTGCCGTGCAGTCCGAGGTCGTCCTTCAGCTGCTCCTCGCGCTCGGCCATGCCGGCCCGCACGTCCTGGGCGAACTGCTTGGCCAGGTCGCCCAGGTGCAGCGCACCGCGCGTGGCGGTGCCGGAGAGGCTGTCCGGGGTGAGCCGGTGCACGGCCTCGTTGGCCTTGTTCATGGCCCACACGGTCGCACCGGCGCCGACCGCCATCCAGAAGACGCGTCGCACCATACCGTCAGCCCCTCACCGCGCGCCGGACCCGGGAGAACAGGCCGTTCCTGGGCGCGGTCGCGGCGCGCACCTCGGCCCGGATCAGCCGGGCCAGCTCCTCGCGCTCGCCGCTCTGCGACGGCACGGACGGCTGGCCGCCCTGCTGCTTGGCGACGGCCTTGCGGACGCCGTAACTGAAGGCCGCGACCTTCACCAGCGGCCCGCCCAGGGTGGCGGCGACGGTGGAGGAGAGCGCGTTGGCGTTGGCGGCGGCGTCCTGCACGTTGGCGGTGATCTCGTCCACCCGCTCCAGCTGCTGGTTGGCACTGCGCACGGCGGCGCCCGCGTCGCTCAGCAGCGGGACGGCCTGCTCGGTGACGGCGGAGACGAGGACAGTGGCCTCCTTCAGCACTCGCGAGAGGCGGACCAGCACCACGGCGAGCAGGGTGACCAGGACCGCCCAGAACACGGCGACGAGCAACCCGGCCAGCTCTCCCACGGACACCTTTGCGCGCTCCCTCGCCTTGCTGTTCTCCAAACGGAACCCTATCGCGCCCACGCCCGGTTTCCGGACCGGGTTGTCGCCGGGCCCCGGGGTCCGCCGTCGCGTCGGCCACCGGCCGAACCGGTCGGATGTGCGAACCGCGCGCGTAACCTACCGGCCGGTCACCTCGTTCTGCCAGGCGGGCCGTCGCCCGTACGGCCCGACGAACGTCCGGGCCCCGACGGTCCGGGCCAGGAACACGGGGAGCAGCGCTTGGCCGGCGACTGGAGAGCACAGTCCGGGGAACCCGCGGCGCGGCCGCGCGAGCCGGAGCCCGGTCGGCTGCCGGCCGAGGTGACGGGCTTCGTCGGGCGGCAGCGGGAGCTGGCCGAGCTGGCGGGCCTGCTGGCCGGCGCCCGGCTGGTGACGGTGACCGGGCCGGGCGGGGTGGGCAAGAGCCGACTGGCCCTGCGCGCCGCCGCCCGGGCGGCCGGCGCCTTCCCGGACGGCACCTGGCTGGTCGAGCTGGCCCCGGTGCAGGACCCGCTGCTGCTCGGCCGCGCGGTGCTGGAGGCGCTGCGGCTGACCGACGGCACCGCCCGCCCGCCGCTCGACCTGCTCACCGAGCGGCTGTCCGGCCGGTGCACGCTGCTGGTGCTGGACGGCTGCGAGCACCTGGTGCAGGCCTGCGCCGAACTGGCGGACGCGCTGCTGCGGGCGCTGCCCAGCCTCCGGGTGCTGACCACCAGCCGCGCCGCGCTGCGGGCCTCGGGCGAGCACCTGCTCACCCTGGCCCCGCTGCCGGTCGACCCGCGGCCGAGCGGTCCGAGCAATCCGGGCGGTCCGAGCGATCCGGGCGGACTGCCGGACGCGGTGCGGCTGTTCGCCGAGCGGGCCCGGGCGGTGCTGCCCTCCTTCGCGCTGACCGAGGCCGACGCCGAGGCGGTGAGCCTGCTCTGCCGCCGTCTGGACGGCCTCCCTCTGGCGGTGGAGCTGGCGGCCGGGCGGCTGCGCGCGCTGTCGGTGGAGCAGATCACCGCCCGGCTGGACGACCGGTTCCGGCTGCTCACCGGCGGCTCCCGGACGGCCCTGCCGCGGCACCGGGCGCTGCGCACCACGATCGGTTGGAGCCATGAGCTCTGCACCGTGCAGGAACGTTTACTCTGGGCCCGCCTGTCGGTCTTCGCCGGCAGTTTCGACCTGGAGGCCGCCGAGTACGTCTGCGCCGGTGACGGCCTGGAGGCCGAGGACGTGCTCGACCTGCTCGACGAACTGGTCGGCAAGTCCGTGGTGCTGGGCGAGGACAGCGCCTTCGGCGTCCGCTTCCGGCTGCTGGACACCCTGCGCGACTACGGCGGCCAGTGGCTGCGGGCCGCCGGCCAGGAGCAGCGGCTGCTGCGCCGCCACCGCGACTGGTACCTGGGCGTGGCCACCTGGGGCGAGGTCGAGTGGTTCGGGCCCCGGCAGGCCGAGACCGCCGAGCGCACCGAACTCGCCCACCCCAACCTCCGCGCGGCGCTGGAGTTCTGCCTCGCCGAGCCCGGCGAGGAGCAGATCGCCCTGCTGCTGGCGGGCACGCTGTGGTTCTACTGGGTCGGCTGCGGCCACCTCGGCGAGGGGCGGCACTGGCTGGACCGCGCGCTCGCCCTGGACCGCGAGCCGACCGAGGCCCGCGCCAAGGCCCTCTGGGTGACCGGCCATCTGGCCACCCTGCAAGGCGACCTGGAGACGGCCCGCCCGGCACTGGAGGAGTGCCGCCGCCAGGCCCTGGACACCGGCGACGACCGGGCGCTCGCCTACGCCGTCCACCGGCAGGGCAGCGCGGCCCTGATCGGCGACGAGCCGGACCGCGCCGCCGAGCTGTTCGAGGAGGCGCTCTGGCACTACCGGACGATCGGCGAGCTCAACAGCAACGTCGTGCTGGCCATGGTCGAGCTGGGCCTCGCGCACCTCTTCCAGGGGGATCCGGAGAGCGGGGAGCTCTGGTTCGGCCAGGCCCGCGAGCTGTGCGAGGAGCACGGCGAGCAGTGGGCGTACGCGTACGTGCTGTACGCGATGGCGTACGCGCACTGGATGGACGGCGCCGTCCGGGCGGCCCGCGCCCTGGCCCGGGAGGGCCTGCGGCTGAACCACCTGTTCCACGACCTGCTGGGCATCGCGCTGGCGATCGACCTGCTGGCGCTGCTGGAGACCGAGCCGGGCGGCCCGGGCGCGCCGGGCGACCTGGGCGGGGCCCGGGTGCTGCAGGGCGCCGCGCACCGGATCTGGGGCGCGGTCGGCCTGCCCTTCCTGGGCTCGCGGTCCTTCTTCGGCCCGCACCAGGAGTGCGCGGAGCGGGCCCGGGCGGGGCTGACCGCGCAGGAGTACGAGCGGTGCTACCAGGCCGGGGCCCGGCTCGACCTGGACGCGGCGGTCTCCCGGGCGCTGGGCGGCAGCGGGTCGGCGGGCGGCCCGGAGCCCGGGTCCGGGCCCTGCTCGGTGCCGTCTGCACCGACGCCCGCACCGGCCAGGAATAGCTGAAACTTGCCGATTGCTTGAGGAGGCAAGGAACCACCCGGAAGGAGCACCCCGTGGCCGTGACCACCGCCGCCGACGAGTACCGCCTCGCGACGTTCCACTTCGAGTCCAAGGCCTACGCCGACGCCGCCCGCATGCTGGAGGGCGTGCTGGCCGAGGAGCCGGCCAACCTCTCGGTCCGGCTGCTGCTGGCCCGCAGCTACTACCACTCCGCCCAACTCGGGCGCGCCGAGGCCGAGTTGCTCCGGATCCTGGACACCGACCCGGCCGAGGACTACGCCCGGCTGATGCTCGGCCGCACCCTGGAGCGCCAGGGCCGCGCCGAGGAGGCCCGCCCCCACCTGCGGCTGGCCGCGGCGATGACCGGCGAGAACCGCTAGGTCCTGTCCGACCGGCACCAGGAGCTGCCACCGGAAAAGGGGCGAGCCCCCGCCGCCTCGAAAGGCGACGGGGGCTCGCTGAGGTACCGCAGATGCGGAACCGCCGCGGGTCAGCGCGAGTAGTACTCGACCACCAGCTGCTCGTCACAGATCACCGGGACCTCCTTGCGCTGCGGCGCACGGTCCAGGCGGAAGGCCAGGGCCTTCAGGTTGACCTCGAGGTACTTCGGGGTCTGGCCCTCGCCCGCGTAGCCACCCTCACGGGCGACCTGGAACGGGACCTTCTCCTTGCTGCGCTCGCGGACGGTCACCACGAAGCCCGGCTTCATCTGGTACGACGGCTTGTTGACCTTGCCACCGTTGACCTCGATGTGGCCGTGGACGACCATCTGGCGGGCCTGGTAGATGGTGCGGGCAATGCCCGAACGCAGCACCAGCGAGTCCAGACGGGTCTCCAGCTCGGCGACGAGCGCCTCACCGGTCTTGCCCTCGGCCTTCTTCGCGCGGTCGAACGCGCGCGCCATCTGCTTCTCGCTCAGGTCGTACTGGGCGCGCAGACGCTGCTTCTCGAGCAGACGGACCTTGTAGTCCGAGTTCTGCTTGCGACCACGGCCGTGCTGGCCGGGCGGGTACGGGCGGGCCTCGAAGTACTTGACGGACTTCGGGGTCAGCGGCACGCCGAGCGCACGCGCGATCTTGACCTTGGGACGCTTCTGGTTCGCCATGAACCAAACCTTCCTTGCTTACGAATACGGCTTCACCAGGTGTTGACGGAGGTCGCATCTCGCGACCCGGAGACAACCCATCGCCGAGGCGATGCGGTCAGCCGCTCTCCGGAGCCGGGCACAAAAGTGCTGGTCACACGGAACAGCCCGGAAACCCGGGCCGTCCGCGACACCGAAACGGTGCGCGACGCTCCTGGTGCGGGCCTCCCGGAGGAGGCCTACGGCCGATGCCCCGCTGGTGTGGCCGGTCGGTGGGGTCTCCCCCGCCGCCGTCCCGGGACGTGGCACTCCGACCGATTGTACCGGGTGCTCGACCGCCCCTTCTCACTCGCCCCTGAGCCGGCCCCGCGTCCACTCCACGACGTCCGCGTAGCGGGCCTCGCCGCCGCGCCGGGTCGGCTGGTAGTAGTCCTTGCCGTGCACCGCGTCCGGCGCGTACTGCTGGGCCGCGATGCCCTCCGGCAGGTCGTGCGGGTACTGGTAGCCCCGGCCGTGGCCGAGCTTGCCCGCGCCGCCGTAGTGCGCGTCCCGCAGGTGCGGCGGCACCGCGCCCGCGAGCCCCTGCCGGACGTCCGCCAGCGCCGCGTCGATCGCCAGGTAGGCCGCGTTGGACTTGGGCGCCAGGGCCAGCGCGATCGCCGCCTGGGAGAGGATGATCCGCGCCTCCGGGAAGCCGATCAGGGCCACCGCCTGGGCCGCCGCGACCGCCGTCTGGAGCGCCGTCGGGTCGGCCAGGCCGACGTCCTCGCTGGCCGAGATCATCAGCCGGCGGGCGATGAACCGCGGGTCCTCCCCCGCCTCGATCATCCGGGCCAGGTAGTGCAGGGTGGCGTCCACGTCGCTGCCCCGGATCGACTTGATCAGCGCGCTCGCCACGTCGTAGTGCTGGTCGCCGTCCTTGTCGTAGCGCACCGCCGCCTGGTTGACGGCCGTCTCCGTGGTGGCCAGCGTGATGCTCGCCTCGCCCTTCTCCAGCGCCGCCCCGGCCGCGGCCTCCAGCGTGGTGAGCGCCCGCCGGGCGTCACCCCCGGCGAGGCGCACCAGGTGGTCCTCGGCCTCCGCCGTCAGGTCCAACGCGCCCCCCAGGCCGCGTTCGTCGGCCACCGCGCGGCGCAGCAGGGCGCGGACGTCCTCGTCGGTCAGCGACTCCAGGGTGAGCAGCAGCGAGCGGGACAGCAGCGGGGAGATCACCGAGAAGTACGGGTTCTCCGTGGTCGCCGCGATCAGGGTGACCCAGCGGTTCTCCACGGCCGGCAGCAGCGAGTCCTGCTGGGCCTTGGAGAAGCGGTGGATCTCGTCCAGGAACAGCACCGTCTCCCGGCCGGACATGCCGACCGCCCGCCGGGCGCCGTCGATCACCGCCCGGACCTCCTTGACCCCGGCGGTGATCGCGGACAGCTCGACGAAGCGGCCCTCCACGGCCTGGCTGATCACGTGCGCGAGGGTGGTCTTGCCGGTGCCGGGCGGGCCCCAGAGGATCACCGAGCTGGTCGCCGCCGGCCCGCGCGAGCCCGAGACCAGCCGCCGCAGCGGCGACCCGGGCTTCAGCAGCTGCCGCTGCCCGGCCACCTCGTCCAGGGTGCGCGGACGCATCCGTACGGCCAGCGGCGCCCGGCCGGGCTCCCTGCTCTGGCGTTCCTCGGCGGCGGCGGTGAAGAGGTCCGGTTCGTCCACACCGGAAGCCTATGCGAGGCCGCCGACACACCCGCCGGAGCGAGCCGGCCTCATCGCGCCCGGGCCGCCCGCCGATCGAGGCGGGCCGCGTGGTCCGGGACGTACTTCTGCAGGTCGCGCGGGGGCCGCTGGTAGCCGCGCGGGGCCGGGCGGGGCGGCAGGTCGATCTGCGGGGCGGTGATCTCGCGGTACGGCACGGTGGAGAGCAGGTGGGCGATCATGTTGATCCGGGCCCGCCGTTTGTCGTCGCTCTCCACCACGTGCCAGGGCGAGTCCGGGGTGTCGGTGTAGACGAACATCTCGTCCTTGGCCCGCGAGTAGTCCTCCCAACGGGTGATCGACTCGACGTCCATCGGGGAGAGCTTCCAGCGCTTCATCGGATCCTCCAGCCGGTCCCGGAAGCGCCGTTCCTGCTCGGTGTCGCTCACCGAGAACCAGTACTTGCGCAGCAGGACGCCCTCCTCGATCAGCATCCGCTCGAAGGTCGGGCACTGGTGCAGGAACTGCCAGTACTGCTCGTCCGTGCAGAAGCCCATGACCCGCTCGACGCCGGCCCGGTTGTACCAGCTGCGGTCGAACAGCACGATCTCCCCCGCGGCCGGCAGCTGCTCGACGTACCGCTGGAAGTACCACTGGGTCTTCTGCCGCTCGGTCGGGGTCGGCAGCGCCACGACCCGGGCGATGCGCGGGTTCAGGTACTCCGTCACCCGCTTGATCGCGCCGCCCTTGCCGGCGGCGTCGCGCCCCTCGAAGACCACCACCAGCCGGGCGCCCTCGACCCGCACCCACTCCTGGAGCTTCACCAGTTCCTGCTGGAGCCGCAGCAGTTCCCGCTCGTACGGCTTCCTCGCGAGTCGTTCCGGCTTCGCGGTCCGCTGCTCCTCGGCCACCTGGGGTCCTCCGTCCGGCTGCTGCTGATGAGCACTCACCGTAGGCGCTGGAGGCCGCCCCCGCAGGTCGGCGGACGGGTGGGCGGCAGCGGCGGCCCCCTGAACCGCCGCTGCCGCGCTCCCCCGTCCGGTCGGCGTGAACGCCGAACGACCAACCTTGACCCACACCTGCCGGACGGGTCCAATATCCGGTTCCATAACCTTGGGGCATGGATGTCGACACCCGCCTGCTGCGCAGCTTCGCCGCGGTCTGCGAGGAGGGTCAGCTGACCGCCGCCGCGGCCCGGCTGTTCGTCTCCCAGCCGACGCTCACCAAGCAGATCCGCCAGCTGGAATCGCTGCTCGGGGTCGCGCTGTTCGAGCGCTCGCGGCGCGGCATGGCGCCCACCCCGGCCGGGCGGGCGCTGGCGGACTACGCCGGGGCGATGCTGGCCGGCTGGGAGGACGCGCTGCGTGCCACCCGGGCGGCCGCCGCCGAGCAGGGCTCGGTGCTGCGCGTGGGGTTCGAGGGCGGCATCATCAACCTGATGACCCGCAGCACCGTCGCCGACTTCGCCCGGCGGATGCCCGGCTGGCAGGTGGAGCTGCGGCAGAACAACTGGTTCGACCCGACCTCGGGCCTGGCCACCGGCGAGATCGACCTGACGCTCTGGCACGGCCCGGCGTGGCTGGTCGAGCACTACAACGTCGCCGTGCTCGGCGAGGAGGCGCGGGTCGTGGCGCTGCCGACCGGGCACTGGCTGGCGGACCGGGCCGAGCTGTCCGTCGAGGACCTGCTGGACGAGCCGTTCGTGGCGATACCGCACGAGGCCGGGCACTGGCGCGAGTACTGGCTGGCGGGCCGGGAGCGGGGCGGGCGTCCGGTGCGGATCGGCGCGGTGGCGCACAACACCGACGAGTGGCTGGCCGCGGTGGTGTGCGGTCAGGGCGTCGGCTTCGCACCGGAGACGATGAGCCGGCTGGCCGTACGGGATGACGTCGCGTACCGGCCGGTGCGGGGGCTCAGCCCGAGCCTGGTCGGGCTGTACTGGCCGAAGGACCGCGAACTCACGCCGGCGATGGCCGCGTTCGTGCGCAGCTGCCGGGTCACGGTCCCCTTCGGCCGGCTGGGATCGTCGGGTGGGACGGAGCCCCGGGTGGGAACGCGGTCGGTGGAGCCGACCTGACGGTCTACACCGCCACGAAGGCCTCGGGGTAGCGGCAGAGCCCGCGCGGAGCGCCGTCGTACCCGGGCAGCGGCAGCGCCTGGAAGTAGGCGTCCGGCACCTCGAACGGCCCGCTGACCTCGTGCCGACCGGCCGCGCTGAAGCCGAACCGCCCGTAGTACTCCGGGTCGCCGAGGACGACCACGAGCTTCTCCCCCGCCTCCTCGGCCGCCGACAGCGCGGCCCGGACGACGAGTTCGCCGACGCCCTTGCGCTGCCACTCGGGCGCGACGGCGACCGGCGCGAGCGCGAGGCCCGCGCCGTCCTCGCCGACCCGCAGCCGGGTCAGCAGCGCGTGCCCGATCACCAGCCCGGTCTCGTCGACCGCGACCAGCGACAGCCCGGGCAGCCAGGCCGGATCGCGGCGCAGCGCATCGACCAGGTCCGCCTCGTCGGGGCCGGGGAACGCGGCCATGTGGACGCGTCTGGTCGCCGGGGCGTCATCCGGACACTCGACCCTTGTGATCACCTGCATGAGTCAACCCTCCTTGTGTCACACGTCATTGTGGACCGGCCCCGGACGGTGGGTGGACCGTCCGGGGCCGTTGAAGGTTAGCGGATCCGGTGTCAGGCCTCGGACTTCGCGGCGTCCTCGCGCAGCTTCGGCTTGGCGTCCACGCCGGCCTCCCGGCGCTGGGCCGGGGTGATCGGGGTCGGGGCGCCGGTCAGCGGGTCACCGCCGGTGGACGTCTTCGGGAAGGCGATGACGTCGCGGATGGTGTCGTACCCGCCGAGCAGGGTGACGATGCGGTCGAGGCCGAAGGCGACGCCACCGTGCGGCGGCGGGCCGTAGTTGAAGGCGTCCAGCAGGAAGCCGAACTGCGAGGCCGCCTCCTCCTCGGAGAGGCCGATCGCGTCGAACGCCCGCTTCTGCACGTCGCGCTGGTGGATACGGATCGAACCGCCGCCCAGCTCCGAGCCGTTGAGGACCAGGTCGTAGGCGTTGGACAGGGCCGAGCCCGGGTCGGTGTCGAAGGTGGCGAGCGACTCGGCGGTCGGGGCGGTGAACGGGTGGTGCACCGCGTGCCAGCCCTGGAACTCGCCCTTGTCGTCCTCGATCGGCTCGAACATCGGGAAGTCGACGACCCAGAGGAAGGCCCACTGCGACGCGTCGATCAGCTCGCAGCGGCGGCCGATCTCCAGACGGGCGGCGCCCAGCAGCTCCTGCGAGGGGCGCTGCTTGCCGGCCGCGAAGAAGATCGCGTCGCCGTTCCTGGCACCCGCGGCGGCGGCCAGGCCGGCCAGGTGCTCCTCGGACAGGTTCTTGGCGACCGGGCCGCGCAGCTCGCCGGTCTCGGCGTCGATGACGACGTAGGCCAGGCCGCGGGCGCCGCGCGCCTTGGCCCAGTCCTGCCAGGCGTCGAGCGCCTTGCGGGGCTGCGAGGCGCCGCCGGGCATCACCACGGCGCCGACGTACGGGGCCTGGAAGACGCGGAACTCGGTGCCCTTGAAGTACTCGGTGAGGTCGGTGAGTTCCTGTCCGAAGCGGACATCCGGCTTGTCGGAGCCGTAGCGGGCCATGGCGTCCGCGTAGGTCATCCGGGGCAGCGGGTTGGGGAGCTCGTAGCCGTGCACCTCGCGCCAGATCGAGCCGACGATCTTCTCGCCGAGGGCCAGGATGTCCTCCTGGTCGACGAACGAGGCCTCGATGTCGAGCTGGGTGAACTCCGGCTGCCGGTCGGCGCGGAAGTCCTCGTCGCGGAAGCAGCGGGCGATCTGGTAGTAGCGCTCCATGCCGGCCACCATCAGCAGCTGCTTGAACAGCTGGGGCGACTGCGGCAGCGCGTACCAGTGGCCGGGCTGCAGGCGGACCGGGACGAGGAAGTCGCGGGCGCCCTCGGGGGTGGAGCGGGTGAGGTACGGCGTCTCGATGTCGAGGTAGTCGTTCTCCTCCATCACCCGGCGGATGATGTTGTTGACCTTCGAGCGCAGCCGCAGGCCCTTGGCCGGGCCCTCGCGGCGCAGGTCCAGGTAGCGGTAGCGCAGCCGGACCTCCTCGTTGACCGTGCCCGGCTCGTACTCGGCGACCGGGAAGGGCAGCGGGGCGGCCTCGGAGAGGACCTCGATCTCGCTGACGACGACCTCGACCGCGCCGGTCGGGATGTCCGGGTTCTCGTTGCCGTCGGGGCGCACCCGGACGTCGCCGACGACCTTGACGCAGTACTCGGCGCGAAGGCCGTGCACCGAGTCGAGGTCGCGGACCACGATCTGCACGGTGCCGGAGGCGTCGCGCAGATCGATGAAGGCGACACCGCCGTGGTCGCGGCGGCGGGCGACCCAGCCGGCCAGGGTGACGGTGGTGCCTGCGTGCTCCGGGCGGAGCGTGCCCGCGTCGTGCGTGCGGATCACAGCTGCTTCTCCTTCAGGGTGGTGACGAGTGCGTCGAGGGCGACGGGGTTCTGCTCGCCGGTGGTCAGGTCCTTGAGCTGGACGACGCCGTCGGCGAGGTCCCGGTCCCCGGCCACGAGGGCGAAGCGGGCGCCGGACCGGTCGGCGGACTTCATGGCGTTCTTGATGCTCTTGACGCCGAAGGCGAGGTCGGTGGCGACGCCGGCCCGGCGCAGCTCGACCACCTTGGCGAACAGGACGTTCTTGGCCTCCTCGCCGAGCGCGACGGCGTACACGGAGGTCGCGGCGGGCAGGTCGAGGACGATGCCCTCGGCCTCCATCGCCAGGAAGGTGCGGTCCACGCCGAGGGCCCAGCCGACGGACGGCAGCGCCGGGCCGCCGATCATCTCGGACAGGCCGTCGTAGCGGCCGCCGCCGCCGATCGCGGACTGGGCGCCGAGGCCGTTGTGCACGAACTCGAAGGTGGTGCGGGTGTAGTAGTCCAGGCCGCGGACCAGCTTCGGGTCGTCGACGAAGGCCACGCCGTTCGCGGTGAGCAGCTCGCGGACCTTCTCGTCGTACGCCTTGCACTCCTCGCACAGGTAGTCGCGCAGCTTGGGCGCGTCGACCAGCTGGGCCTGCACCGACTCGCGCTTGTCGTCCAGGACGCGCAGCGGGTTGATGTCGGCGCGGCGGCGGGTGTCCTCGTCCAGGTCCAGGCCGGCGAGGAACTCGACCAGGGCGGCGCGGTAGACCGGGCGGCACTGCTTGTCGCCGAGGCTGTTGAGCAGCAGCGAGTAGTCGCGCACGCCCAGCGAGCGGAAGGCGTCGTCGGCGAGGATGATCAGCTCGGCGTCCAGGGCCGGGTCCTCGGCCCCGATCGCCTCGGCGCCGACCTGGGAGAACTGGCGGTAGCGGCCCTTCTGGGCGCGCTCGTAGCGGTAGTACGAGCCGGAGTACCAGAGCTTGACCGGCAGGTTGCCCTGCTTGTGCAGGTTGGCCTGGAGGGCGGCGCGCAGCACCGAGGCGGTGCCCTCCGGGCGCAGCGCGAGCTCGTCGCCGCCGCGGGTGGTGAGGTTGTACATCTCCTTGCTGACGATGTCGGTGGACTCGCCGACGCCGCGGGAGAAGAGCTTCACGTCCTCGAAGACCGGGGTCTCGACGTAGCCGTAGCCGGCCCGGCGGGCGGGCGCGGCGATGCGCTCGCGGATCGCCAGGAAGGTCGCGGAGCTGGGGGGCAGCAGGTCGTAGGTGCCCTTGGGGGCGGTGAAGGTGCTCAACTTCTCTTCCGTCACATTCCTCGTCGCGGGAAAGCCTGGGCGCCGGCCGCCCCTGCTGCCTGTCGGAGGTAGGGGTTGGTGGCGCGCTCGTGGCCGATGGTGGTCTGTCCGCCGTGGCCGGAGAGGACCACGGTGGTGTCGTCGAGGGGCAGACACACCCGGGCCAGCGACCGCATGATCGCCTCGCTGTCCCCGCCCGGGAGGTCGGTACGCCCGATGGAGCCGGCGAACAGCAGGTCGCCCGAGAACAGCACCGGGGGGAGGTCCTCGGCACCGGGCGTCCGGAAGGTCACCGACCCCCCGGTATGGCCCGGGGCGTGGTCCACGGTGAGCTGCAGGCCGGCGAGCTCCAGCACGGCGCCGTCGGTGAGCTCGCGCACGTCGTCGGGCTCGCCGACGGTGAGCTCGCCCATCAGCTGGGTGCCCAGGGCGCGGCCGAGGGCCTTCTCCGGGTCGGACATCATGTACCGGTCCTCGGGGTGGATCCAGGCCGGGACGCCGCGGGCGCCGCAGACCGGGACCACCGAGGCCACGTGGTCGATGTGGCCGTGCGTGAGCACCACGGCGACGGGCTTGAGCCCGTGCTCGCGGACCATCTCCTCGACACCGCGCGCCGCCTGGTGGCCGGGATCGACGATGACGCACTCCTCGCCCGCCGCCGGGGCGACCAGGTAGCAGTTGGTGCCCCAGGCTCCAGCGGGGAATCCGGCGATGAACACGCGCGTCCTTCGTGATGCGGTCGGCAGTGGCGGCTACGGTCGCGGCGGCCGGGTCGGATGCAGCCACCAGTCATGCAGCAAACCAGTGAGGTAAAGGCAGCCTACCGGCGGTGCGGGTGCGGTTGCGAACCAGATAGGGGTGGCGCGCGCGGTTCGCACTGACAGGTTCACCGCGTTCTTACAGGCCCGGTCCCTACACTTGGCCGCCGATGGATGCGATGATCCGCTTCGGTACCCATCCACTTTCCCAGCACATCCGTAGGAGACACGGCCGGTGGTCAGCAGCGAACAGCGGCGGCGGCAGCTCGCCCGAGAGAAGTACGAGCGCCAGATGGAGCGGCGGGTCGCCGCGCGGTCCGCGCGCAGGCGCCGCAACACGATCCTGGGCGCCGCGCTCGCCGTCGTGGTGCTGGCCGGCGGCGGTGCGCTGGTCGGCACCGGCGCGTTCGGCTCGGACAAGGACAAGTCGGCTTCGGCCGCCTCCTCCGCCCAGGCCGCGCCGAGCCAGAGCGCCGAGCCGACCACCCCGACCCGCAAGCCGGTCGAGGGCTGCGCCGATCCGGCGCCGGGCGCGCCGAACGGCAAGCAGTGGCAGGCCGAGCCGGCCATGGCGATCGACGCGGGCGGCTCGTACACCGCGACGCTGGACACCAACTGCGGCAAGGTGACGCTCGCGCTCGACGCGGCCAAGGCCCCGCACACGGTGAACTCCTTCGTCTTCCTGGCCGGGGAGAAGTACTTCGACCACACCAAGTGCCACCGCCTCACCACCGACGGCATCTTCGTGCTCCAGTGCGGCGACCCGACCGCCAGCGCGACCGTCCCGGGCGGCACCGGCGGCCCCGGTTACAAGTTCGCGGACGAGAACCTGACCGGCGCGACCTACCCGGCGGGCACCGTGGCGATGGCCAACTCCGGCCCCGGCACGAACGGGAGCCAGTTCTTCCTGGTCTACAAGGACACCCAGCTGCCCCCGAACTACACCCCCTTCGGCAAGATCACCGGGGGCCTGGACGCGGTGCAGAAGATCGCCGCCGCGGGCACCCTGGAGGGTGCCCCGGACGGCCACCCGATGGCCGACGTCACCTTCAACTCGGTGACCACCGCGAAGAGTTGACATCTCCCGGGGCCGCCCGCAAGGGGCGCCCGAAGCGCCTCGGCGCGGCCCCGGCCCGAAATCGCCCGGCCCGGATGCGGACAGCACCGGGGCTGGTCGCCTATGTTGGCGTTGTATCAGGGTGCCCGCACCCGCCTGGCCGTCACCCTCGGCAGCAAGTCACGGCGGACGGGGACGGCGGACTCATCGGTCCGCCGCACATCAACTGTGGACGACGGACGCGCGCCGCCCCGGCGCGGGCGCGACGTCATGTGGAGGACGCGCTATGAGCAGCGACCCGTGGGGCCGTGTCGACGAGCAGGGCACGGTCTACGTCAGGACGGCCGACGGCGAACACGTCGTGGGTTCCTGGCAGGCCGGCTCGCCCGAGGAGGCCCTCGCCTACTTCGAGCGCAAGTACCAGGGCATCGAGGTGGAGATCGGCCTGCTGGAGAAGCGGGTGCGCACCACCGACCTGGCCGCCAAGGACGCCCAGGCCGCGCTGGACCACCTGCGCGCCCAGGTGACCGAGGGGCACGCGGTCGGCGACCTGGCCGCCCTGGCCAAGCGGCTGGACACGCTCGCCGGCGAGATCGAGAGCCGGCGCGAGGAGCGCAAGGCCGCCCGCGCCAAGGCCCAGGACGAGACCCGCACCGCCAAGGAGACGCTGGTCTCCGAGGCCGAGCAGCTCGCCGAGTCCACCCAGTGGCGGGAGGCCGGGGACCGGCTGCGCGCCCTGGTGGACACCTGGAAGGGCCTGCCCCGGCTGGACCGCAAGAGCGACGACGAGCTGTGGCACCGCTTCTCGCACGCCCGCTCGGTCTTCTCCAAGCACCGCAAGGCGCACTTCGCGACCCTGGACGCCGAGCGCGAGCAGGCCCGGCAGACCAAGGAGGCGCTGGTCGCCGAGGCCGAGGCGCTGTCCTCGTCCACCGAGTGGGGCGACACCGCGGCCGCCTACCGCGACCTGATGGCGCGCTGGAAGTCCGCCGGCCGGGCCCAGCGGGACATCGAGGACGAGCTGTGGGCGCGGTTCCGCGGCGCGCAGGACGTCTTCTTCCAGGCCCGTTCCGCGGTGTTCAGCGAGCGGGACGCCGAGCAGGTGGCCAACCAGAAGCTCAAGGAGGCGCTGGCCACCGAGGCCGAGTCGATCCTGCCGATCACCGACCTGAAGGCCGCCAAGGCGGCGCTGCGCGAGGTCAACGAGCGCTGGGAGGCGATCGGGCACGTGCCGCGCGACGCCCGTCCGAAGCTGGACGGCCGGCTGAACACGGTCGAGCGGGCCATCCGCGAGGCCGAGGACGCCGAGTGGAGGCGCTCCAACCCGGAGGCCAAGGCGCGCGCCGCCGGCATGGTCGGCCTGTTCGAGGCGAAGGCCGACAAGATCCGGGCCGATCTGGACAAGGCCCGCGCCGCCGGCAACGCCGGCCGGATCGCCAAGCTGGAGAACGAGCTGGCCGGCGTGCAGACCCTGCTGGAGCAGGCGCACCGCAGCCAGGAGGAGTTCAGCGGCTGATCCGCCGAACGCGCGAGAGAGGGCCCCGGGATCTCCCGGGGCCCTCTCTCGCGCTCGGGGCGCTACTTGCGGGCCGAGGTGACGCGGTAGACGTCGTAGACGCCCTCGACACCGCGCACGGCCTTGAGCACGTGGCCGAGGTGTTTCGGGTCGCCCATCTCGAAGGTGAAGCGGCTCATCGCGACCCGGTCGCGGGAGGTCTGCACCGCCGCCGACAGGATGTTGACGTGCTGGTCTGAGAGCACCCGGGTGACGTCCGAGAGCAGCCGGGAGCGGTCCAGCGCCTCGACCTGGATGGCCACCAGGAACACCGAGGACTGGGTGGCGGCCCACTCGACGTCGATCATCCGCTCGGGCTGCTGGCTCAGCGACTCGACGTTGACGCAGTCGGCGCGGTGCACCGAGACGCCGTTGCCGCGGGTCACGAAGCCGACGATCGGGTCGCCCGGCACCGGGGTGCAGCAGCGGGACAGCTTGACCCAGACGTCCTCGACGCCCTTGACGATCACGCCCGGGTCGCCCTTGGCCCGGCGGCGCGCCGCCCGGCGGTTGTCGTGCGTCGGGGTCGCGGTCTCGGCGAGGTCCTCGGTGGCGCCCTCCTCGCCGCCGAGCGCCTGGACCAGCTTCTGCACGATGTTCTGCGCGGTGACGTGGCCCTCGCCGATCGCGGCGTAGAGCGAGGAGATGTCGGGGTAGCGCATCTCGTGGGCCAGGGTGACCAGCGAGTCGCCGGTCAGGATCCGCTGGATCGGCAGGCCCTGCTTGCGCATCGCCCGGACGATCGCCTCCTTGCCGTGCTCGATCGCCTCCTCGCGGCGCTCCTTGGAGAACCAGGCGCGGATCTTGTTGCGGGCGCGCGGCGACTTGACGAAGCCCAGCCAGTCCCGGGACGGTCCGGCGTTCTCCGCCTTGGAGGTGAACACCTCGACGGCGTCGCCGTTCTCCAGCGTCGACTCCAGCGGCACCAGCCGCCCGTTGACCCGGGCCCCTATCGTCCGGTAGCCCACCTCGGTGTGCACCGCGAAGGCGAAGTCGACCGGGGTCGCGCCGGCCGGCAGGGCTATCACGTCGCCCTTGGGCGTGAAGACGAAGACCTCGTTGCTGGCCAGGTCGAAGCGCAGCGACTCCAGGAACTCGCCCGGGTCGGCGGTCTCCTTCTGCCAGTCCAGCAGCTGCCGCAGCCAGGCCATCTCGTTGACGGCGCCGGCCTTGTCGTCCTTGCGGACCTGGGTCGGGGTGTCGGTGCGGACCTTGGACGCGCCGGCCACGGCGCGCTGCTTGTACTTCCAGTGCGCGGCGATGCCGTACTCGGCCCGGCGGTGCATGTCGAAGGTGCGGATCTGGAGTTCGACGGGCTTGCCGCCGGGGCCGATCACCGTCGTGTGCAGCGACTGGTACATGTTGAACTTGGGCATCGCGATGTAGTCCTTGAACCGCCCCGGCACCGGGTTCCACCGCGCGTGGATGGTGCCCAGCGCCGCGTAGCAGTCGCGGACGGTGTCGACCAGGACCCGGATGCCCACCAGGTCGTAGATCTCGGCGAAGTCCCGGCCCCGGACGATCATCTTCTGGTAGACCGAGTAGTAGTGCTTCGGCCGGCCGGTGACGGAGGCGGTGATCCGGGCGCCGCGCAGGTCCCCCTGGACCTGGTCGATGACGGTCGCCAGGTACTCGTCCCGCTTGGGGGCGCGCTCGGCGACCAGCCGGACGATCTCGTCGTACATCTTGGGGTAGAGGATCGCGAAGGCGAGGTCCTCCAGCTCCCACTTGATGGTGTTCATGCCCAGCCGGTGCGCCAGCGGGGCGTAGATCTCCAGCGTCTCGCGGGCCTTCTTCTCCTGCTTCTCCCGCTTGAGGTAGCGCATCGTGCGCATGTTGTGCAGGCGGTCGGCCAGCTTGATCACCAGGACCCGCGGGTCCTTGGCCATCGCGACGACCATCTTGCGGACGGTCTCGGCCTGCGCGGCCTCGCCGAACTTGACCCGGTCCAGCTTGGTGACGCCGTCCACCAGCAGCGCCACCGAGTCGCCGAAGTCCTTGCGCAGGGTCTCCAGGCCGTAGTCGGTGTCCTCGACGGTGTCGTGCAGCAGCCCGGCCATCAGGGTCGGGGCGTCCATCCCCAGCTCGGCCAGGATGGTGGCCACCGCCAGCGGGTGGGTGATGTACGGGTCGCCGCTCTTGCGCTTCTGCCCGCGGTGCCACTTCTCGGCGACGGCGTAGGCCCGCTCGATGTCCCGCAGCAGCGCCGGGTCGGCCTTCGGGTCGTTCGCCCGGATCGACCGGAACAGCGGCTCCAGCACGGGGTTGAGCACGCTGGAGCGCTGGCCGCCGAGGCGGGCCAGGCGGGCGCGCATGCCACCCGAGGAGGAGCCGCGCCCGGTGGGGCCGGTCGGTCGCGAGGAGGTCGGCGCCGGGCGTGCCGGGGTGGCCCCCGAGGGCGTGGGACGGTTGTCGGGGGCGGCCGCTTCGGCCGTGGGCACAACCTCGTCGGGCAAGGACTCTCCTCGGGGCACCGGGGCCGACCCCTGCCGCGGCCCGTACGGTCGGACGCAACCGGGAGGGGGTGAATCTTCATGGTACCGAGCCGGGCGCCCCGGCGTTCATCCACCCGGGCCGGAAACGGAAGGGCGGCGGTCGGATGATCCGACCGCCGCCCTTCGTTCAGGTCCCTCAGACCGTGACCAGCGTCTCCAGCGGGGCGCCGTTCAGGTGCCCGGACAGCCGTTCCCGGCCGTCCAGGAAGCCCAGCTCCATCAGCACCACGACGCCCACCAGCTCGGCGCCGGCCTCCTTCACCAGGTCCAGCGAGGCGCCGATGGTGCCACCGGTGGCCAGCACGTCGTCCACCACCAGCACCCGCTCACCGGGCGCGAAGGCGTCGCACTGCACCTCCAGCGTCGCCGAGCCGTACTCCAGCTCGTACGAGCGCCGGAACACCTCACCGGGCAGCTTGCCCTGCTTGCGGATCGGCACGAAGCCGAGCCCGGCCGCGAAGGCCGCCGGAGCCGCCAGCACGAAGCCGCGCGCCTCCAGGCCCACCACCTTGGTCGCCCCGAGCTCCCGCGCCCGGTCCGCCAGCGCCCTGGTGAGGGCGCCGAAGGCCTCGGCGTCGGCCAGCAGCGGCGCGATGTCCTTGAACAGCACACCCGGCTTCGGGTAGTCCGGGACGTCCCGGATCCGGCTGTTCAACAGATCGGCCAGTGCGGTGTCGGCGGTGGTCACGGCGTGTCCTTACGATCGGGTCGGTTCAGCGCTTGGTGGACGGACGGCCCTTGGCACGCGTGGTGCCGGCCGCCCGGCCGCGCTGACCGACCATACCCGCAGGCAGGTCCTCGTCCGCGATCTCCTCGTCCGCCGGCACCTCGCCGGCGGCCTTGGCAGCGGCCGCGGCCCGGTGCTGCAGGACCCGCTTGCGCAGCGCCTTCATCTCCGGCTGCTCCTCCTTGAGCTGCGCCAGCAGCGGAGTGGCGACGCAGATCGACGAGTAGGCACCGGCCGCGAGGCCGATGAACAGCGCCAGCGAGATGTCGTTCAGCGTGCCGGCACCCAGGAGGCCACCGCCGATGAACAGCAGCGCGGCGACCGGGAGCAGGGCGACCACGGTGGTGTTGAGCGAACGCACCAGGGTCTGGTTGAGGCCCGCGTTGGCCGCCTCGCTGTAGGTGAGCTTGTTCTGCTTGGTGAGGTCCTTGGTGTTCTCCTTCACGGTGTCGAAGACGACGACCGTGTCGTAGAGCGAGTACCCGAGGATGGTCAGGAAGCCGATCACCGTACCGGGGGTGACCTCGAAGCCCACCAGGGCGTACACGCCGATGGTGATCAGGAGGTCGTGGATGAGGGCGACCAGGGCCGCCACCGCCATCCGCCACTCGAAGGCGATCGCCAGGTAGACCGTCACCAGGACCATGAAGATGATCAGGCCGGTGAGCGCCTTCGAGGAGATCTGCTTGCCCCAGCTGGGGCCGATCACCTGGGCCTCGACGGTGTCCAGCGGCACGGCCAGCTTCTCGGAGAGCTGAGCGCGGATCTCGTCCGAGCTCTTCGGCTCCTCGGTGCTGACCTGGATGCGGATCTTGCCGTTGTCGGTCGACTGCACCAGCGGGTGCGAGGAGACGATCTTGTCGGACGTCTCCTGCGCCTGCGAGACGGTCAGCCCCGGCTTGGTCACGGTGTAGACCGAGCCGCCCTTGAACTCGATGCCCAGGTGCAGGCCCATCGCCAGACCGATCGCCGCGATCAGCACGATCACGCCGGAGATGGAGTACCAGAGCTTACGGCGCCCGACGAAGTCGAAGCTGACCTCGCCCTGGTAGAGCCGGTGTCCCAGATTGGAGAAGCGTGACACGGTGTCAGGCCTCCTTCACGGCGGCAGAGGAGGGGCTACGGCGACGGCTGCTGCGCAGCGGCGGGCGGGCGCCCAGCCGCTTCGGGTCCAGGCCGGACCACGGGTGACCGTTGGCGAAGAACTTGCGCCGGGCCAGCAGCGTGATCACCGGCTTGGTGAAGAGGAAGATCACCACGACGTCCAGCGCGGTGGTCAGCCCCAGGGTGAACGCGAAGCCCTGGACCTTGCCGACCGAGACCACGTAGAGCACGGCGGCACAGAGGAAGGACACGAAGTCCGACACCAGGATGGTGCGCCGGGCGCGCGGCCAGGCCCGCTGGACCGCCGGGCGCAGCGGGGCGCCCTCGCGGACCTCGTCGCGGATGCGCTCGAAGTAGACGATGAAGGAGTCGGCGGTGATGCCGATCGCGACGATCGCACCGCAGACCGCGGGCAGGTTCAGCGCGAAGCCGATCCCGGCGCCGAGCAGGCTCATGATCGAGTAGGTCAGGGCCGCCGAGACGAGCAGACCGGCGATCGAGACCAGGCCGAGGCCGCGGTAGTAGACCAGCGAGTAGAGCACCACCAGCAGCATGCCGATCACGCCTGCGACCAGACCGGCCATGAGCTGGTCGCCGCCGAGCGCCGGGGAGACGGTGGTGATCTCGCCCTTGCTGAATTCCAGCGGCAGGGCGCCGTAGCCCAGCACGTTGGACAGGTCCTGCGCCTCGGCCTGGCTGAAGCGGCCGGTGATCACGGCACTGCCGCCGGGGATCACGTTCTTGACCTCGGGGTGCGAGACGACCTGGTTGTCCAGCACGATCGCGAACTGGTTGTTCGGCGGGGCCTGGGTGGCGAGCTGGCCGGTGACCTTGGTGAAGGCGTCGGTGCCGGCGCCGTTGAACTGCAGCTGGACCTGCCAGCCGGCACCCGTCTGGGTGTCGAGGCTCGGCTGGGCCTTGGAGACGTCCGAGCCCTTCACGGCGACGGGGCCGAGGACGAGCTTCTCGTAGTAGCCGTTCTCAGGCTTCTGCGAGCAGGCGACGACGGCCTTGTCCTCGGGGCCGGTCTGGGCCGCGCGGGCCTCCGGCTTGGTGCAGTCGAGGTTGGTGAAGGCCGTGGCCAGCTCCGGCGGCACGGTGCCCTGGGTCATCGCGGCGCTGACGTCCGCGGCGCTGGGCGGGGTGGCGGGCGCGGACGGCGTGGTGGCGGCGCTCGGGGCGGTGCTCGCGCCCGTCGCGGCGGCGCTCGGGCTGGCGTCGGCGGCCAGCGCCTCACCGGCCGGGCGGCCCTGCTTGCTGCCGCTCGCGCTGGGCGTGCCGGACGCGCTCGCGCCGGCCGAGGCGGTGGACCCGGCGGACGGGGCCGCGCTCGGGGTGCCGGTGGCCGAGGGGGAGCCGGTGGGCGCCGGCGGCGTGAAGCCGCTGGGCGCCACCGCCAGGACCGGGCGGAAGAACAGCTTGGCGGTGGTACCCACCTGGTCCGCCGCGTTCTGCTGGTTGCCGCCCTTGGGGATGTTCACGATGATCGTGTTGTCGCCCTGGGTCTGCACCTCCGCCTCGGAGACACCCATGCCGTTGACGCGGCGCTCGATGATCCCGGTGGCGATGTCCATGTTGGACTTGGTGATCGCCTTGGGGTCTGTCGACTTCGCGGTCAGCGTGATGCTGGTGCCACCGGCGAGGTCGATTCCGAGCCGGGGCTTGGTGTGGCCCGTCCCGAACATGAGGGCGACCAGTCCGACGGTGACGACCAGGATGAGGGCCAGCGCCCGCCCTGGGTAGCCGTCGCGCGGGCGCGACTTGGGTGTTGCCACCTTGCTCGTTTCTCCCTGTCCATGCCACTCCCCCAACCGGACCCCCGTCCGGCTTGTGGCGGGACGGGGGCATGGCGGTTCTGCGGCCCTGAGGTCCTGTGGGCTCGCGGCACTGGGCCGCGCGGCCGGGCTGGTGCCCGACCGTACTACTTGCTCGCGGGAGCCCCGCCCTCGACGTCGCCCTTGGCGCCGCCGTCCTTGGTGAGCGTCAGCGGCTTGTCCTCGACCGGCTCGGCGTCGGCGTCCTCGGCCTCCGGCTCGGCCAGCTCGTCATCGGCGGGGCGGCCGTTGATGATCGCGTCGTACTCCTGGGGGTCCAGGACAGCGGCGATCGCGCTCTTGGTGAAGTGGGTGACCACGCCGGGCGCGATCTCCAGCTCGATGGTCTCCTCGTTGACCGCCTTCACCTGGGCGTACAGGCCGCCGATGGTGCGCACCCCCGCCCCTGGCTCCAGCGAGGTCTGCATCTGCTGCATCTGCGACTGGCGCTTCTTCTGCGACCGGAACATGAGCACGATCGCGATGATCGGGAGGAGAAGGATGATGAAGTTCACTGCAGCCAGGGTCCTTTACGGGCCGCCGACCGGCGGCCTGTGTGGTATTGGTCGGCCCGTCAGGTGAGCGGGGCGGTCCGGCGGAGTCTAGGCGACCCCGAACTGATCGGACAACGCCAAGCATCGCATCCTGCCGCCAAAAGTGGCGACCCTCCGCCTGCACAGTTTCCCCGGACTTCGCCCCCGGCTCGCACGCGGGCCACTCACCGGGGTGGCGCATCGGACGCCTCCCGGGAACCGGCGGGCGGCGATCACCCGTTCAGCCCTCGTCGGCCCGGAGGAGTTCGGATTGCGCGGGCACGGCGCCCCGGTTGGCCTGGACCGGCGGGGTCAGCCCGAGGTGCTGCCAGGCCGCCGCGGTGGCGATCCGGCCGCGCGGGGTCCGGGCGAGCAGGCCCTCGCGGACCAGGAAGGGCTCCGCCACCTCCTCGACCGTCTCGGACTCCTCCCCCACCGCGACCGCGAGAGTCGACAAACCGACCGGTCCGCCGCCGAACAGCCGCAGCAGCGCGGTCAGCACCGCGCGGTCCAGCCGGTCCAGACCGCGGGCGTCCACCTCGTAGACGTCCAGCGCCCGGGCGGCGATCTCCGCGGTGACCTGGCCGTCGTGCCGCACCTGCGCGAAGTCGCGGACCCGGCGCAGCAGCCGGTTGGCGATGCGCGGCGTCCCCCGCGAGCGGCCGGCGATCTCGGCGGCGCCGGCCGGGTCGATCTCCACGTCCAGCAGGGTGGCCGAGCGGCGCACCACCCGTTCGAGCTCGGCCGGGGCGTAGAACTCCATGTGCCCGGTGAAGCCGAAGCGGTCGCGCAGCGGGGGCGGCAGCAGGCCGGCCCGGGTGGTGGCGCCGACCAGGGTGAAGGGCGGCAGTTCCAGCGGGATGGCGGTGGCGCCCGGGCCCTTGCCGACGATCACGTCGACCCGGAAGTCCTCCATCGCCATGTAGAGCATCTCCTCGGCCGGACGGGACATCCGGTGGATCTCGTCGAGGAAGAGCACCTCGCCCTCGGCGAGCGAGGAGAGGATCGCCGCGAGGTCCCCCGCGTGCTGGATCGCCGGACCGGAGGTGATCCGGATCGGGGCGCCCAGCTCGGCGGCGATGATCATGGACAGGGTGGTCTTGCCCAGCCCGGGCGGCCCGCTGAGCAGCACGTGGTCGGGCGCGCTGCCGCGCTTGCGGGCCGCCTGGAGCACCAGGGACAGCTGCTCGCGCACCCGCTCCTGACCGATGAACTCGTCCAGCACCTTGGGGCGCAGCGCCGCCTCGACCGCCTGGTCCTCCCCGTCGGCGGCGGCCGTCACCAGCCGGTCGCCCGGGTCCGAGTCGTACGGACTCATCAGCACATGCTCCAAAGTCGACAAGAGGACAGATCGCCAGATGGCTTTAGCGGGATCGGTTGAGGCCGCGCAGGGCGAGCCGGAGCAGTGCGCCGACGTCCGGCGTCTGCTGGGCCTCCGCCTCGGGGGTGACGGCCACGACCGCCTCGTCCGCCTCGCGCGGAGCGTAGCCGAGACCGGTCAGCGCCGAGTGCAGCTGCTCGCTCCAGGGGGCCGGACCGCTCGCGATCGGCTTCTGCGCCGGCACCGCGCCGTGCGGGGCTCCCAGCTTGTCCTTGTACTCCAGCAGCAGCTTGGCGGCCTTCGCCTTCCCGATGCCGGGCACGGCCACCAGCGCCTTCTCGTCGCCGCCGGCCACCGCGGCCCGCAGCGCGTCGGGGCTGTGCACCCCGAGGATCGCCTGCGCCAGCTTCGGGCCGACGCCCGGCGCGGCCTGGAGGATCTCGAAGACGGCGCGCTCGTCGTCGTCCGCGAAGCCGAACAGGGTCAGCGAGTCCTCCCGGACCACCAGCGAGGTCGCGAGCCGGGCGGGCTCACCCAGCCGGAGCCCGGCCAGCGTGTTCGGCGTGCACTGCACGGCCATGCCGACCCCGCCGACCTCGACCACGGCGAGTCCGGAGGAGATGGCCGCCACGGGCCCTTGCACGAAGGCGATCACCGGCTGCTTCCTTTCAGGGGGGTGGCGCGGGCCGCCCGTACCGCGGCCTCCAGGCGGTTGACCGCCCCGCCGCGCCAGATGTGGCAGATGGCCAGCGCCAGCGCGTCGGCGGCGTCGGCGGGCTTGGGCGGGGCGTCCAGCCGCAGCAGGCGCTGCACCATGGCCGTGACCTGCGCCTTGTCGGCCCGGCCGGAACCGGTGACGGCGGCCTTGACCTCGCTCGGGGTGTGCAGGGTGACCGGGATGCCGCGCCGGGTGGCGCAGAGCATCGCGACCGCGCTGGCCTGGGCGGTGCCCATCACCGTCCGGACGTTGTGCTGGGCGAACACCCGCTCGACGGCGACCAGCTCCGGCTCGTGCTCGTCGAGCCAGGCCTCCATGCCCTGCTCCACCAGCAGCAGCCGCCGCCCGATCTCGTCCTCGGCGGGGGTGCGCACCACGCCGACCCCGACCATCCGCAGCGGCCGCCCCGGCGCACCCTCGACCACGCCGATCCCGCACCTGGTCAGCCCCGGGTCCACGCCCAGTACCCGTACCACAGCCCCGCCTCTCGTTGGTCGCCGCCCGCCTCCGGGCGCTCCGGCCCGGGCACGCCCTCCGGCCCACGGCGGGCGACCTGCGAAGGCTACCGTCCGGGTCCGACAGCGCCCGCAAAGACACCGGCCCGGCGGTCGGAAGACCGCCGGGCCGGGGAGTGAGAACGATCACTCGGCGTCGAGCTGCGCACCGACCTCGTCGGAGATGTCGAAGTTGGCGAAGACGTTCTGCACGTCGTCGCTGTCCTCCAGCACGTCGATCAGCTTGAGGATCTTGCGGGCGCCGTCGACGTCCAGCTCGACCTGCATGCTCGGGAGGAAGTTGGCCTCGGCCGAGTCGTAGTCGACGCCGGCGTCCACCAGCGCGGTGCGCACGGCGACCATCTTGGCGGCCTCGGAGACGATCTCGAACGAGTCGCCGAGGTCGTTGATCTCCTCGGGCTCCTGGTCGAGGACGACCTCGAAGAGCTTGTCCTCGTCCACGCCGTCAGCCTTGGGGACGATCACGACGCCCTTGCGGGTGAACAGGTACGACACCGAGCCCGGGTCGGCCATCGAGCCGCCGTTGCGGGTCATCGCGACGCGCACGTCGGAGGCGGCGCGGTTGCGGTTGTCGGTGAGGCACTCGATCAGGACGGCGACGCCGTTCGGGCCGTAGCCCTCGTACATGATGGTCTGGTAGTCGGCGCCGCCGGCCTCCAGGCCGCCACCGCGCTTGACGGCGCGGTTGATGTTGTCGATCGGGACCGAGCTCTTCTTCGCCTTCTGGATGGCGTCGTAGAGGGTCGGGTTGCCGGCCGGGTCGGGACCGCCGGTGCGCGCCGCCACCTCGATGTTCTTGATCATCTTGGCGAAGAGCTTGCCGCGCTTGGCGTCGATCACGGCCTTCTTGTGCTTGGTGGTAGCCCACTTAGAGTGGCCGGACATTCGCCAGCTCCTTTACGTCGCCAAAGGGAAATGAAACAGATGAGATCTTACCGGTGTCGTCACCGGAAAGGCGCACACGGTCAGCGCCGCCCCAGGTGCTCCTCGACCATCGCGACGAAGTAGGCGTGCACGCGGTGGTCGCCGGTGAGCTCCGGGTGGAAGGAGGTCGCCAGCAGGTTGCCCTGGCGCACGGCCACGATCCGGCTCTCCGGACCGTCCGCGGCGGGCAGCTCGGCCAGCACCTCGACACCCGCGCCGACGCCCTCGACCCAGGGGGCCCGGATGAAGACGCCGTGCACCGGCGCGTCGCCCAGGCCCTCGAAGGCGACACCGGACTCGAAGGACTCGTTCTGGCGGCCGAAGGCGTTGCGGCGCACGGTCATGTCGATGCCGCCGACGGTCTCCTGGTCGTCCCGGCCGTCCAGGATCTTGTCGGCCAGCATGATCATTCCCGCGCAGGTGCCGTACACCGGCATCCCGGCGGCGACCCGCTCGCGCAGCGGGTCCATCACGCCGAACAGCAGCGCCAGCTTGGACATGGTGGTGGACTCCCCACCGGGGATCACCAGCGCGTCGACCTCGGCCAGCTCCTCGGCACGGCGCACCGGGCGGGCGAGCGCGTCTGCCTCGGCCAGCGCGACCAGGTGCTCGCGGACGTCACCCTGGAGGGCGAGGACGCCGATGACTGGAGTGCTCACGGTCTTCAACCTCGTTAGATCGTTCTACGGATGTACGTGACGCGGCCCGCCGCGCGCCGAGGCGCTGCGACGGGCCGGCACAAGGGGCGACTACCAGCCGCGGTTGGCGTAGCGCTCGGTCTCCGGCAGGGTGTCGCAGTTGATGCCGACCATGGCCTCGCCGAGGTTGCGGGAGGCGTCCGCGATGATCTTCGGGTCGTCGAAGAAGGTGGTGGCCTTCACGATGGCGGCGGCGCGCTTGGCCGGGTCGCCCGACTTGAAGATGCCCGAACCGACGAAGACGCCCTCGGCGCCGAGCTGGCGCATCAGCGCGGCGTCGGCCGGGGTGGCCACGCCACCGGCGGAGAACAGCACGACCGGCAGCTTGCCGAGCTCGGCGACCTCCTTGACGAGCTCGTACGGGGCGCGCAGCTCCTTGGCGGCGGCGTACAGCTCGTTGTTGTCGAAGCCGCGCAGCTTGGCGATCTCGTTCTTGATCTGGCGCAGGTGGCGGACGGCCTCGACGACGTTGCCGGTGCCGGCCTCGCCCTTCGAGCGGATCATGGCCGCGCCCTCGGCGATGCGGCGCAGGGCCTCGCCCAGGTTGGTGGCGCCACAGACGAAGGGGGTGGTGAAGGCCCACTTGTCGGAGTGGTTGACCTCGTCGGCCGGGGTCAGCACCTCGGACTCGTCGATGTAGTCGACGCCGAGCGACTGGAGGACCTGGGCCTCGACGAAGTGACCGATCCGCGACTTGGCCATCACCGGGATGGAGACCGCCTCGATGATCTCCTCGATCATGTTCGGGTCGGACATCCGGGCCACGCCGCCGTCCTTGCGGATGTCGGCCGGAACCCGCTCCAGCGCCATGACGGCCACCGCGCCGGCGTCCTCGGCGATCTTGGCCTGCTCGGCGTTGACCACGTCCATGATCACACCGCCCTTGAGCTGCTCGGCCATGCCGCGCTTCACCCGGGCGGTACCGATCTGCGGCTGGTCTGCGGTGGTGGGGGTGGTGGACACGTGAGACCTCACTCGAAGATGAACCAGTGCTATCGCCCTATGGTAGGCGGAACGGGTGACGCAACCATGCGCCACCAAGTCCAGCCCGGACGACGGGATGCGACAAACGGGCCGTATCCGAGCACAGCCTAGGCGGGTGCCCCTTCGGGCGTGAGCGCGGGCGGCGGGGCATCGTCCATCTCGAACGCCAGCGGGAACGGGGCCTTCCCCGCCAACCGGAAGTACCGCACCAGACGGTGTTCGCGCACCGCCCGCGCCGCCCGCACCGCGTCGTTGTGGAACCGGCGCGCCATCGGCGCCCGGCGCACCGCCGCCGTCAGGTCGCGCACCGCGTCCTCCCCGCCCGGCTCCGCCACCAGCGCCGCCACCTGCTCCGGCTCGGCGAAGACCGCCCGCAGCGCCAGGCTCAGCTGGCTCTCCGCCACCTCACGCTGGTCGTCCTCGGCCTGCCGGGCCGCGTGCGCCGCGTCCAGCAGCAGCAGCGAGGCCGCCGGGTCCAGCAGCGAGGACGTGGCCAGCTCCATCGCCACCGAGGCCCGACGGACCAGCTGCGCGTCCAACGCGGCCCGCGCCGCGTCGATCCTGGCGTGCAGCCGGTCCAACCGACCGGCCGTCCAACTCAGGTACATGCCGAAGAGCACCACGGCCACGCCGGCCCAGATCCAGGTAGTCACGGGGCGCAACGCTACCGGGTGTCACCGGCTCAGCCCTCCGCGCTCGCGCTCCGGTAGGACCCGCGGTCGATGTCGGAGACGTTCACCGCGGTGTGCAGCCGGGTGCCCGGCGCCGGCGCGACGTGCTCCGCCAGCAGCGCCAGCACGCCCTCGCTGAGCGCCGCCTTCGCCTCCGGCGTACGGCCCGGGAAGATCTGGAACTCGACGTACACCTGCGCGGCGGCCCCCTCGCCCTCCCCCACCACGAAGTCGTCGTTCTGCCGGAACAGCGTCTTGCACGCCTCCGGCTTCGCGTCGATCGTCCCCACCGCGAGCCGGTTGATCGCCACGCCCAGCGCCCGGCGGTCGAAGGAGCCGGCCAGGCTCGGCGAGTAGTCGACGGAGATCTGCGGCATCGGTGCCCCCATGCGTCGTGCCCGAATACGGTCGACCGACCCTAACGCCGCCGACACCCCGGAAAAGTCCCGGGCCCGCCGGCCTCAGTCCCGGGCCAGCCCGAACCGGCCGCGCCGGCCGCCGCGCACGTCCTCCTCGACCACCGCCGCGGCCCCCGCCGCCACCGTCTCGTACACCGCCAGGATGTCCGCGCCGACCGTCGACCAGTCGAACCGCCGCACGTACCGCGAGGCGGCCTTGCTCAGCTCCCCCAGCCGCCCCGGATCGCCCAGCAGCCGCAGCGCCGCAGCGGCCAGCGCGTCCGCGTCCTCCACCGGGAACAGCTCGCCCGCGTCCCCGCCGTCCAGCACCTGCTTGAACGCGTCCAGGTCGCTGGCCAGCACCGGGGCGCCCGCCGACATCGCCTCGACCAGGATGATCCCGAAGCTCTCGCCACCGGTGTTCGGCGCCACGTACAGGTCCACGCTGCGCAGCAGCCGGGCCTTGTCGCGGTCGCTCACCATGCCGAGGAACTCCACCTGACGGCGGACCTCCGGCGCCAGGCCGGCGACGGCCTCCTCCTCGTCCCCCTTGCCCGCCACCAGCAGCCGCACGCCCGGCCGCTCGGCCAGGATCTTCGGCAGCGCCGCCAGCAGCGTCGGCAGGCCCTTGCGCGGCTCGTTGATGCGGCCGACGAAGCCGATCGTGCCCGGCTCCCCGGCCGCCGCACCGCCGCACCAGCGCTCATCCGGCTCGGCGTCCGCGAAGAAGCCGACGTCCACGCCGTTCGGGATCACCACCGCGTCGCCGCCCAGGTGCTCCACCAGCGTCCGCCGGGCGTACTCCGACACCGCGATCCGGGCCCGCATCTTCTCCAGGCCGGGCTGCAGGATCGGCGAGG
Source organism: Kitasatospora sp. NPDC088861 (assembly GCF_044750105.1). Taxonomy (NCBI): domain Bacteria; kingdom Bacillati; phylum Actinomycetota; class Actinomycetes; order Kitasatosporales; family Streptomycetaceae; genus Kitasatospora; species Kitasatospora sp. NPDC088861. Next base: position 168,620 of record NZ_JBIVJF010000010.1, on the reverse strand, counting down.
CCGCGATCATCGCCCGCGAGCGCGGGTTGGAGGTGTGGAACGTCCCCACCATCGGCCCGGACGCCGACCAGGCGGCCAGCATCGACACGCTCGGCGCGGCCGGCTCGTGCACGTGCAGGATGTCGAACCGGCCCTCGTGCAACCACCGCCGCGTCCGCGCCGCCGACAGGACGCCGAAGCTCAGCCGCGCCACCGACCCGTTGTACGGCACCGCCACCGCCCGCCCGGCGCCGACCACGTACGGCGGCAGCGCCTCCTCGTCCTCGGCCGGCGACAGCACCGAGACCTCGTGGCCCAGACCGATCAGGTGCTCGGCCAGGTCCCGGATGTGGAACTGCACCCCACCGGGGACGTCCCAGTCGTACGGGCAGACGATGCCGATCTTCACGGATTCCTCATGCTCCTTCGGGTACTCCTGCTGGCCGGGATCAGGACCCGGAGGCCTCGGCCGCCGGCTCGCCGGCCGGCTCCGGCGCGGCCGCCCGGGCCGCCTCGGAGTGCGGCGCGGCCGCCTCCTCCACCGTCTCACGGACCGGGAGGTCGGCCAGCCAGAACCGCTGCAGCATGTGCCAGTCCTCGGGGTGCTCGCGGATCGCCTCCTCCCACACCTGCGCCAGCGCCTGCGTCATCACCTGCGTCCGCTCCTTGCGGTCGCCCTCCTGCGGCACCGGCACCTCGGGGTGGATCCGCGCCCGCATCACCGGGCCGTCGTACCAGAGCGTCACCGGCAGCAGCGCCGCCCCGGTGCGCTGGCACAGCGCCGCCGGACCGGCCGGCATCCGGGTCGCCTCCCCGAAGAACGACACCTCCACGCCCGCCTCCGAGAGGTCCCGGTCCCCCACCAGGCAGACCAGCCGGCCCTCGCGCAGCCGTCGCGCCAGCGTGCCGATCACGTTCGCCCCGCCCCCGGTCAACGCCAGGACCTCCATGCCCTGGCCCTCCCGGAACTCCACGAACCGGTCGAACAGCCGCTCCGGCTTCAACCGCTCCGCGACCGTGGTGAACGGGAAGCCCAGCTGCGCCACCCAGGTGCCCGCCAGGTCCCAGTTGCCCATGTGCGGCAGCGCGATCACCGCGCCCCGACCGGCCTCGATCGGCGCGCGCAGGTTCTCCAGGCCTTCCGACCGGACATCCCGGGCCACCCGCTCCCTGCTCCAGACCGGCAGCCGGAACGACTCCATCCAGTACCGCAGGTACGAACGCATCCCGGCCCGGGACAGCGCCCGCAGGCCCGCCTCGTCCAGTCCCGGACGGACCCGGCGCAGGTTCGCCTCCAACTGGAGCACCCGCTTGCCCCGCCGGCGCCAGGCGTGGTCCGCCAGCCGGTCGAACAGGCCCCGCGCCACCCGCTCCGGCAGGTGCTTCAGCACCGCCCAGCCCAGCGCGTACGCCCAGTACACCAGTCGGTCCGTCACCGCAGGACGCCCCCCATCAGCTCCCGGCCGCCGCTCGGTCGGCCTCGAACGCCTCCCGGCGCACGGTCAGCATGCGCTGGAACACCGTCACCAGACTGCCCACCGCCACCAGCCACAGCGCCACCGGCAGCAGCCACTCCACGTACGGCACCCCGAACTTGTGCAGACCCGCGACCCCGGCCGCCACCAGGCTGGCCACCAGCCGCTCGGCCCGCTCCACCAGCCCCGACACGTCGCACGGCAGCCCCTGGCTCTGCGCCCGCGCCTTGGTGTACGACACCACCAGCCCGCTCGCCAGGCAGCAGATCGCCACCGCGCACAGCAGGTTGTCGTCACCCTTGCCCGCGTACCACATCGCCAGACCACCGAAGATCGCCGCATCCGCGACCCGGTCCAGCGTGGAGTCCAGGAACGCCCCCCACCTGGTGCTCCGGCCCAGCTGGCGGGCCATGTTCCCGTCCACCAGGTCCGAGAAGATGAACAGCGTGATCGTGATGGTGCCCCAGAAGAACTCCCCGCGGGGGAAGAACACCAGCGCACCGGCCACCGAACCGGCCGTACCGATCAGCGTCACGGCGTCCGGGCTCACGCCCAGCCGGATCAGGAACGCGGCGAACGGGGTCAGAACACGTGTGAAGAAGGCACGCGCGTATTTGTTGAGCATGGCCTTCCCGACCGCTCCGATCTCCCTGGTACCCGCCTGGCGCAACACGCGCGGCAGACGGCCGGACGGATCAGCCCGTCCGGCCCACCCATCGTAGCCAGGCCGGAGGCACGCTCCGTCGCACGCACCGCCCGACGACACCCCGGCCACGTCCCACACACGGACGGTCACCGCCCACCCGTACGACACGCGCCGCCGCAGCACCCGCACCTACACTTTCGAAGGACAGCCCCGGCGCGACGGGAGGAGACCCCGATGCCCGACCGCAGCACGGCACGAGCCGCCCAGGCACCCGCCGTCACCGCCCCCCGGGACCTGCGCAACGTCGTCCTCATCGGCTCCAGCGGTGTGGGCAAGACCACGCTCGCCGAATCCCTCGCCCTCGCCGCCGGCGCCACCGGCCGGGCCGGTCGCGTCACCGACGGCACCACCGTCTCCGACCACGAGGACATCGAGCACCACCAGCAGCGCTCCGTCCAGCTCTCGCTGCTCCCGCTCGAATGGAAGGGCGTCAAGATCAACCTGATCGACCCGCCCGGCCACCCCGACTTCACCGCCGACCTGCGCGCCGCCCTGCACGCCGCCGACGCCGCCGTCTTCGTCGTCTCCGCCACCGACCCCGTCACCGCCCCCACCCGCGCACTCTGGCGCGAGTGCGCCGCCGAAGGCATCCCGCGCGCCATCGCCGTCGCCAAACTCGACCTCGCCCGCACCGGCTTCGACGACATCCTCACCGCCTGCCACGACGCCTTCGACCTGGGCCCCGACACCCTCCGCCCGCTCTTCCTGCCCGTCCTCCACGACGGCCGCCCCGACGGCAGCGTCGACCTGCTCACCGGCGACACCTACGGCCGGGCCGCTCCGCTGCCCGACACCGGGCCGGCCCACGACAGCCTCGTCGAGGCCATCTCCGGCCAGGACGACACGCTCATGGAGCGCTACCTCTCCGGCGACACCCTCGACACCGACGCCCTCGAAGCCGGCCTGCGCCGCGAAGTCCTCAGCTGCGCCCTCCACCCCGCCGTCCCCACCAGCGAGAACGGCCTCGGCGCCACCGAACTCCTCGACCTGATCGTCCACACCTTCCCCGACCCCGGCGAACGCACCCGCCCCGCCCCCGACTGCGACCCCGACGCCCCGCTCGCCGCCCAGGTCGTCCGCGTCACCGGCGACACCTACGTCGGCCGGATCAGCCTGCTGCGCCTGTACGCCGGCACCCTGCGTCCCGACACCCGCATCCACCTCGCCGGCCCCGCCCACAGCGCCGACCAGAACGGCGACGAACGCGTCACCGCCCTCAGCAGCCCCTTCGGCAAGCTCCAGCGGCCCGTCCCGCACGCCGTCGCCGGCGACCTCGTCTGCATCGCCAAGCTCACCACCGCCCGCGCCGGCGACACCGTCCACGACCCCGGCCACCCCGTCGACCTCGCCGGCTGGGCCCTCCCCGAGCCCCTGCTCCCGATCGCCGTCGAAGCCCACAGCAAGGCCGACGACGACAAGCTCTCCCAGGCCCTCACCCGCCTCACCGCCGAGGACCCGGCCCTACGCCTCGAACAGAACCCCGACACCCACCAGCTCGTCCTCTGGTGCACCGGCGAGGCCCACGCCGAGGTCGTCCTCGACCGCCTGCGCACCCGGCACGGCGTCCACGTCGACACCGTCGAACCCCAGGTCGCCCTCCGCGAGACCTTCGGCACCGCCGCCGCCGGCCACGGCCGGCTCGTCAAGCAGTCCGGCGGCCACGGCCAGTACGCCATCTGCGACCTGGAGGTCGAACCCCTCCCGGCCGGCTCCGGCTTCGAGTTCCAGGAGCACGTCGTCGGCGGCGCCGTCCCCAAGCACTTCATCCCCTCCGTCGAGAAGGGCCTGCGCGCCCAGCTCGCCAAGGGCGTCGCCACCGGCCACCCGCTCGTCGACGTCCGGGTCACCCTCACCGACGGCAAGGCCCACTCCGTGGACTCCTCCGACGCGTCCTTCCAGGCCGCCGCCGCCCTCGCCCTGCGCGACGCCGCCGAACACGCCGTCATCCGGCTGCTCGAACCCGTCGCCGCCGTCGCCGTCCTGCTGCCCGACGACTACCTCGGCGCCGTACTCGGCGACCTCTCCGCCCGCCGCGGCCGCGTCCTCGGCACCGAGACCGGCGGCCCCGGCCTGACCCTGCTGCGCGCCGAGGTCCCCGAACTCGAACTCGTCCGCTACCCGGTCGACCTGCGCTCACTCACCCACGGCACCGCCGAGTTCTCCCGCGCCTACCTGCGCCACGAACCCATGCCGACCGCCCTGGCCACCCGCTACACCGGCTGAGCGCCCTACCGCCGCGGCAGCGCGCACGCCGCCGTACCCCCCGGCATCCGGTGCCGGTTGCGCGCCACCCAGCGGTACGCCAGGCCCGCCACCGGCCGCACCGGCGCCGACGCCAGCACCGCCCCCAGGTACGCCCACGCGCCGCCCGAACGCATCAGCAGCCGCGCCACCGCCTGCGCACCCCCGTACACCCGGCCCGCCGGCGTCACCCACAGCACCTCGCGCTCCGCCCGCTCCGCGGTCACCTCGCCCAGCCCGCCCGCGCGCGCGTCCAGCGCCGCCAGGTCCTCGAACTGGAACGGCACCGCGTCCCAGCCCCCCGAGGCCAGCGTCTGCCGCAGATAGCGCTCCGCCCACCGCACGCAGGACGAACAGAACGAACAGTCCCCGTCGAACACCAACACCGGATCCATCGCCCGGGCTCCCTTCCTGGCCGTCACGGCCATCCTGCACCACCCCGACGACCGCCGCCGACCGGGTATCGACCAGCCCGAAGCTGGGCATCATGCCTCTCAAGCCCAGGCGCGGCCCGATCGTGACGGCACTTCAGACGATCATGCGCGCGGCGACACCGCGGCACGATAACCTGCCGCTGACAAGGGGAGGAGGGGACGCCACCGTGACCACACTCGACATGACTCCGGGTGCGCAGATACCCCGCACCGACGCCGGGCCGCAAACCGGAGTCACCCCGGCGCTCTCCTCGGTCGCGTACCGCGACGGCAAGATCGAGGACTTCGTCGGCAAGGTCACCGCCGCGACCCACAAGAAGCCCCGGTTCAAGCTCTTCGAGGCGAACCTCGGCGAGGCGTTCAGCGCCGCCGTCATCTCCCGCACCGTCGGTGCCGGGCGCAAGCCGATCGTGCCCTCGTTCGGCACCGACACCCGCCAGATCGTCGAACACTGCCTGGCCGCACAGGAGTTGCGGGCCGCGCGGGACCGCAAGCTCACCGTGGTCACCGTGCTCTTCGGCCTGCTCGCCCTGCCCGGCACCCTGATCTGGATCGGTGCGTTCTACCTGCGCATCTACCTCATGAAGGGCAAGGCCCTCCAGGACGAGCTCTACGGCGCCCTCGCGCTCCTGGCCGCAGCCGTGGTCTCCGTCCTGTTCCTCGTCAAGCCCCCCGCCCACGGCCCGCTCGGCGTCTACCTGCGCGTCGCCATGATCCCGCCCATCATCGGCGGGATCCTCGCCCGGCGCATCGTGCTGCGCTCCACCAAGGAGCTCCGCGAGCGCTGGCTCGCCCTCGCCGAGGGCAGCTCCGTCGCCGCCACCGTCTCCAAGGCCGTCCCCCGCGACGACCTCGACAAGAAGGCCGTCGACCTGCGCGACAAGCTCGCCCGCATGGAGGCCGAGCAGGAGACCAACGTCCAGCACTACGCCGGTCCCAAGGGCATCCTCGGCGTCGGCAAGCGCTGGGGCGAATGGCGCCTGGTCGACGTGATGCGCCCCGCCGCGGGCCACTCCGACTTCCGCGCCTTCCACCCCTGGGACCTCGTCCGGAAGATCTCCTCGCACCTCAAGGGGCTCGCCGTCAGCGAGGTCGCCAACAGCGGGATGACCAACATCACGGTCAAGCAGTGGGCGGTCCTCGAAATCGGCGAGAACGCCGACGAGATCTCCCGCCCCGGCAACGCCGACATGGACGGCGACCGGATGCGCGACTTCGCCCTCCAGACCATCGCCGACAAGCAGACCTTCGCCGGCGGCGGCCCCCGGCACTACCTCGCCACCCAGTTCATCACCTTCGACGGCAAGCTGATCATCACCTTCACCGTCACCGTCACCCTGCTCGCCAACACCCTCACCGTCACCGTCGCCGGCTACGCGCTCGGCCCGGTCAACGGCGTCTTCTCCGACAAGCCCTCGGCCAAGGAGAAGACCGTCCAGAAGACCGGCAAGTTCTGGGAGGAGCGCACCGTCAAGCTCCCCCTGATCGACAACGACGAGGTGGTCCGCCAGGCCCTGCGCGCGCCGCTCACCCGCGCCCCCGGGCTGCTCTCCTGGCTCGGCGGCGGCCTGGGCCTGCCCGAGCCGTTCGGCTTCCGGCACGCCTGGGCGAGCCCGCCGTGGGGCAGCCGGTTCATGACCGACAACGCGCTCAACGCCTCCGTCCCGGTCCTCGGCGCCGTGCACGCCGCCACCCTGGAGTTCCTGGAGGAGCACGACCTGGACACCGACCGCTTCAAGAACCGCGCCTCGATCATCAAGTCCGAGGCCCAGGGCACCCGCCCGTACAAGGTCGACCAGTTCGAGTGACCACGGCCCGCGCACGCCGGAGGGGCCCGCCACCGACTCAGCGGTGACGGGCCCCTCCGGCGTTCCCGATCAGTCCTGCGGCCAGGCCTCGGCCAGCATCTTCCGGGTGTCCGCCAGCAGTTGCGGCAGCACCTTGGTGTGGCCGACCACCGGCATGAAGTTGGTGTCCCCGCCCCAGCGCGGCACCACGTGCTGGTGCAGGTGCGCCGCGATCCCGGCACCGGCCGCCGCGCCCTGGTTCATCCCGATGTTGAACCCGTGCGCCCCCGAGGCCGCCCGCAGCGCGGTCATCGCCCGCTTGGTGAAGTCGGCCAGCTCGGCCGTCTCCGCCTCGTCCAGGTCGGTGTAGTCCGCGACGTGCCGGTACGGGACCACCATCAAGTGGCCGCCGTTGTACGGGTACAGGTTCAGCACCGCGAACACGGCGGCGCCCCGGGCGATGACCAGCCCGTCCTCGTCGCTCAGCGCGGGGATCGAGCAGAATGGACAACCGTCGTCCGGAGCCGGACCGGTGGGCTTGTTCTCACCCTGGATGTAGGCCATCCGATGGGGGGTCCACAGGCGGCGGAAGCCGTCCGGCTCCCCGACGCCCCGCTGCAGTTCCGGCTCAGTCGTCATGCTGATCAGCATATTCGCCCAACGCTGCTTGCAAAGCCGCGCGGGGCGGACTCATCGAGAGCCCGCCCCGCGCGTGGTGGTCCGAAGGCGTCACACCTGGACGCGGTTCCTCACCGCGTCCACGATCTCGGCGACGGCGTCCGCCACCGGCACGCCGTTCTTCTGCTCGCCGTTGCGGTACCGGAAGGACACCGCGCCCGCCTCGACGTCGTCGTTGCCGGCGATCAGCATGTACGGAACCTTGCTCTTCTGAGCGTTCCTGATCTTCTTCTGCATGCGGTCGTCCGAGGTGTCCACCTCGACCCGGATCCCGTGCTTCTTCAGCCCGGCCGCGACCTCCAGCAGGTACGGCACGTGCTCGTCGGTGATCGGGATGCCGGTCACGGTGACCGGGGCCAGCCACGGCGGCATGGCGCCGGCGTAGTGCTCCAGCAGCACCGCGAAGAACCGCTCGATGCTGCCGAACAGCGCGCGGTGGATCATGACCGGCCGCTGGCGCGAGCCGTCCGCCGCCGTGTACTCGAGATCGAAACGCTCGGGGAGGTTGAAGTCGAGCTGGATCGTCGACATCTGCCAGGTCCGGCCGATCGCGTCGCGCGCCTGGACCGAGATCTTCGGGCCGTAGAAGGCCGCGCCGCCCGGGTCCGGCACCAGCGGCAGCCCCTGCTTCTCGGCCACGCTGGCGAGGACGGCGGTGGCCTCCTCCCAGGTCTCGTCCGAGCCGACGTACTTGACCGGGTCCTTGGTCGACAGCTCCAGGTAGAAGTCGGTCAGACCGTAGTCGCGCAGCAGGTTGAGCACGAAGGTCAGCGTCGAGTCGAGCTCCTCCGCCATCTGCTCGCGGGTGCAGTAGATGTGCGCGTCGTCCTGCGTGAAGCCGCGGGCGCGGGTCAGGCCGTGCACCACGCCGGACTTCTCGTACCGGTACACCGTCCCGAACTCGAAGAGGCGCAGCGGCAGTTCACGGTACGAGCGGCCGCGCGCGTCGAAGATCAGGTTGTGCATCGGGCAGTTCATCGGCTTGAGGTAGTAGTCCACGCCCTCGTCGAGCTGCATGGGCGGGTACATACCGTCCGCGTACCAGTCGAGGTGGCCGCTCTTCTCGAAGAGCTTCCCCTTGGTGGCGTGCGGGGTGTAGACGAACTCGTAGCCCTCCTCCTCGTGCCGCTTGCGCGAGTAGTCCTCCATCGCCCGGCGGATGATGCCGCCCTTGGGGTGGAAGACGGCGAGGCCGGAGCCGATCTCCTCGGGGATGGAGAAGAGGTCGAGCTCGTTGCCGAGCTTGCGGTGGTCGCGCTTCTCGGCCTCGACCAGGAAGTCGAGGTGGGCCTTGAGCTCGTCCTTGGTGGGCCAGGCGGTCCCGTAGATGCGCTGCAGCATCGGGTTCTTCTCGCTGCCGCGCCAGTAGGCGGCCGCGTTGCGCATCAGCTTGAACGCCGGGATGTACCGGGTGCTGGGCAGGTGCGGGCCGCGGCAGAGGTCGCCCCAGCACTGCTCGCCGGTCTTGGCGTCCAGGTTGTCGTAGATGGTGAGCTCGCCGGCGCCGACCTCGACGTCGGCTCCCTCGCCGGCGGTGGCGGCGGAGCCCTTGAGGCCGATCAGCTCCAGCTTGTACGGCTCGGCGGCCAGCTCCTCGCGGGCGGACTCGTCGGTGACCACGCGGCGGGAGAACTTCTGCCCGCGCTTGATGATCTCCTGCATCCGCTTCTCGATGGCCTTGAGGTCATCGGGGTGGAAGGGCTTCTCGACGTCGAAGTCGTAGTAGAAGCCGTCCTTGACCGGCGGGCCGATGCCGAGCTTGGCCTCGGGGTAGAGCTGCTGCACGGCCTGCGCCATGACGTGCGCGGTGGAGTGGCGCAGGATGTCCAGGCCGTCCTTGCTGCCGATCGCGACCGGCTCGACCTCGTCGCCGTCCTGGACGGCGTACGCGAGGTCCTTGAGCTGGCCGCCGACGCGGGCGGCGATGATCGAGCGGTCGTCGGCGAAGAGCTCGGCGGCCGTAGTGCCCGTGGTCACCACGCGCTCTTCCCGATCGGGTTCGCGGTTGATGATTACCCGGACGTCCGTCACCGGTCTCTCCTGACGTGCTGGATTCAGAGGACGCAACACTGCGCTGCGCGTGACGATGGTACCGAGCGCGTCGACCCGGCCGCGCACCTACGCCCCCTCTCCCCCTTCCCCGAGGCCTCCGTCGAGCTCTTCGCCGAGCTCTTCCCCGAGTCCCTCGCCGAGGGACTTCAGCAGCCGCTCGCGGTCGGCGTCCTCCCAGCCGCACAGTTCCAGGCCCTGCGGCCGGGTGAGCCGACGGAAGCCGCCGCGGCTCTCCAGCCGGCCGGCGACCCGGACCGGCAGGCCCGCGAGGTGGGCCTCGGCGGCGAGCCGGTAGTCGGGGTCGGGCAGGCGGAGCTTGAGTTCGCGGACTTCGGCGCCGCCGAGGACGCGCAGCCGCACCGCGCCCGGTCCGGCCGGGTCGGCGCGCTTGAGCCGGACGACCACGCCGACGACGGTGACGGCGACGGCGGGCTCGATCCGTTCGAGCAGTTCGGCGGCCTCGGTCAGGGCGGGCAGGTCGCCGGGCGAGAAGTCGAGGACGACCCGGCGGTCCCCGAAGCCGCCCGGGGTCCCCGCGGCGGCGGACCAGGCGACGGTCAACCGGGCCGCCGTCGCGCCGCGGACCAGGTCCTCCACGGACTGGACGAGTTCCCGGCTGACTCCGGCCTGGACGGCGTTCTCGAAGGCCTCGGGCCCCCCGCTGACCCGGCGGTAGTCGACGGCGTCGCGCAGTGCCTCCAGGGCGCGGACCAGGGTGGTGACGGCGGCCCGGCCCTCGGGCGCGGGGGTGTAGGCGGTGAGGGCGGCGCCCTGCTCGACGACCAGGACGCGGTCCAGGAAGTCCCCGGCGTGCGCGTCCAGCCGGGCGCCGAAGTAGGCGGCCGTGGCCCGGCCGGCCTTGGCCCCGGCGGCGAGCATCGCGCGGGCCGCCCGCTGGAGCCGCTCGGCGTCGTCCCAGGTGGCGGCCTCGGCGGGGCCGGCCGGCTCCCGGTGCCAACGCAGTTCGTCGCCGGGGACGGCCAGTGCGAGCAGGATGGCGCGGGCGGACGGGGTGGAGGAGCGGGACAGCGCGGTGACGGCGTCGGCGAGGAGGTCGACGGCGTCGTCGAAGCCGTCCCCGGCGGGGACGAGGACGCTGGTGCCGGACTCGTCGTCGGGCGGCGTCCAGCGGCCGTAGCGGGCGGCGGGGCCGCCTCGCCGGACCCAGCCGTGCCGGGCGAGCAGGGTGGCGAGCACCGCCGGGTCGACGGCGGCGGGGTCGGGCAGGGCCTGGACCGGCTCGCCGGGTGCGTGCGGCGGTGTCATGGGTGCTGCTCCTCGCTGCCGGGGGCCGGGACCGGGGCGGGCGGTCACGGGCTGCCACCCGCGCCGACCCGGGCCATGATGTCGCAGAGCGCGCGGTCGTCGAAGACCTTGCCGGTGGGGACCCGCACGTTGGTGCGCCGCTGTCCGGTGACCGGGTGGCCGGCCAGGTTGACCCAGTAACAGCAGTGCCGCAGTTCCAGCGCGTCCGGGCGGGCGTGCAGCCAGCGGTCGACCCGCCGCGGCAGCAGCATCACGACCAGGATGCGCGGCACGGCGACCCTCGCCCGGGCGAGCTTGCGCAGGTGGTCGTTGTCGAGGGTGAAGCTGAAGAACGGCCCGGTCGGATCGGCCGCGATCTGCTGGGTGGCCTTCAGCTGGATCTTGATGGTGACCTCGTCGTCCACCTCGTGCGCCCGGGAGCCGTGGCTGACCTGCCAGTCGATCCCGTTGTCCGGGAACGGCTGGGAGAGCGAGCAGCCGGCCGCGGCGGCGACCGCGTGCAGGTAGCCGACCTGCAGCGTCTCCATGCAGGCGGTGACCGCCAGGTTTCCCCGTAGAACGGCCGCCGCCTCCTCGGGCTGCGGCTGCGTCAGTGCCATCGCCCCGTGGCCTCCCCCTGCTCCGGGCCCGTCCGGATCGGAACGGCGGGCCCACGGGCAGGATCCCCGGTCGGGCTTGCGCCAAACGGTTGAACGGGTGTCAGAACCGGGTATCAACCGGGCGCGCGGAACGCTCGCCTGAGGGGCAGTCATGCAGCAGCACTGGTACACCGGCCCACTCGCCTCCTTCGACACCGAGACCACCGGCGTGGACGTCGAGTCCGATCGGATCGTCTCGGCCGCCCTGGTCGTCCAACTCGCCCCGGGTCGGCCGGTGCAGACCACCACCTGGCTCGCCGATCCGGGCGTCCCGATCCCGGACGGCGCCCGGGCGGTGCACGGCATCACCGACGAGCACGCCCGGACGCACGGCCGCCCGGTCGGCGCGGTGGTGGCGGAGGTCACCCGCGCGCTGGCGGACCAGGCGCGGGCCGGGCGCCCGGTGGTGGTGATGAACGCGCCGTACGACCTGACGCTGCTGGACCGGGAGCTGCGCCGCCATCACGGGCTGACGCTGACCGGCGGGGTGGGCACGGCCGGGCTGGTGGTGCTGGATCCGCGGGTGCTGGACAAGCACGTGGACCGCTACCGCAAGGGCCGTCGAACGCTGACCGACCTGTGCGCGCACTACGGCGTGGAGCTGGCCGGGGCGCACGACGCGGCGGCGGACGCGACGGCGGCGCTGGCGCTGACCCGGCGGATAGGCGCCCGCTACCCGGCGGCGCTGGGCGAACTGACGGCGGCGGAGCTACACCTGCGGCAGGCGGTCTGGCACGCGGCGCAGGCGCGGGGGCTGCAGAACTGGTTCGACCGGTCGGGGACGCCGGAGCGGGTGGACCCCTCCTGGCCGCTGCGGCCGGCCCGGTGCGGCTGCGGCCGCCGGCTGGAGCCCGAGCACGGCTGCGAGGCGGCGGCGTAGCGGCGGCCGGCAGGCGCCGGTCCCGAACGCGCCGCAGGCCCTGACCGGTTTCCTGGTCAGGGCCTGCGTGCTGTCCGGTGGGCGATACTGGGATCGAACCAGTGACCCCTTCGGTGTGAACGAAGTGCTCTCCCGCTGAGCTAATCGCCCGGGCAACGAGAAGAACTGTAGCACCATTTGGCGGTCGTCGTACAACTCGTCCCTTCCGGGTACTGCTGGCGCATCCGCAGAACTCGCGCTCCACGCGGAAGATGACTGAGCCTCAGTCGCATTCCGGATGGTTCTTCGGATGGATTCCGGAAATACACGTGAGGCCCAGCCGATAATCGGCTGGGCCTCACGTATCACAATGCATTCCGGTGGGCGATACTGGGATCGAACCAGTGACCCCTTCGGTGTGAACGAAGTGCTCTCCCGCTGAGCTAATCGCCCGGGTGCAGGGAAAACATTACCGCATCCCGGAGGGTGGTCCGAACACCCTGGTCACGGCAGCCCCCGGCCCCGGGCCGCTCAGCTCTCGCCCGCCGTCCAGGGGACGTCCAGGCCGTAGCGGGCGAAGTACCAGCCGCCGATCCCGACGACCGCGGCGAGGCCGATGGCGGTGACGGTGAGGTTGCGGCGGCGCACCCGCGGGTCCAGGGCGCGGTGGGCGGCCTCGGCGACCTTGCGGCGGCTCCACCGCAGCACCAGCCGGGCCCAGTCGAACTCGGTGGCCCAGACCCCCATGCCCAGGAAGATCACCACCCAGCCGGGGCCGGGCAGCGGCAGCATGATCACGCCGAGGACGACCACGGCGAGGCCGGCCAGGAAGATCGCCACCTGCCAGGTGAGGTGCAGCGGCCGCGAGCGGCGGACGAACGCCGGGGCGCGGGAGCCGGCCGCGTCATCCGCCGTGACCGGTTCACCCGATCCCGTGTTCTTGGCCGTCTTGTCGTTTCGCACAGTCATGCCAGGAAACTAACCAAGAAGCGGCCCGGTAATGCCCGACCGGGCCACTCCGGGATGATTCCGCAATGCGCCGTAAGGGGTACGACTCGCGCCCGAATCGGGACAGAGGGGTTTACATCGGGCTTGGGGGTGGGATGGTCCGTTCGCCGACGTGCGATTCCCCGAGCGCACACTGAGCGAAAGGCCATGGCGCTTATGAACACCACGGTCAGCTGCGAGCTGCACCTGCGCCTCATCGTGTCCAGCGAGTCCTCACTGCCCGTCCCCGCGGGCCTGCGCTACGACACCGCCGACCCCTACGCCGTGCACGCCACGTTCCACACGGGCGCCGACGAGACCGTGGAGTGGGTGTTCGCCCGAGATCTCCTCGCGGAGGGGCTGCACCGACCGACCGGTACCGGCGACGTCCGGGTCTGGCCGTCCCGCAGCCACGGGCAAGGGGTGGTCTGCATCGCGCTGAGCTCTCCGGAAGGAGAAGCCCTGCTCGAAGCCCCGGCCCGGGCGCTTGAGTCATTTCTCAAGCGGACGGACGCCGCGGTGCCCCCCGGCACCGAACACCGCCACTTCGACCTCGACCGGGAGCTGTCCCACATCCTCGCCGAAAGCTGATCCCGCCCGGAGGCGGTCACGCCCCGCCATCGGCGGGGTGGTACCTCCTGCCGTCACCGCTGCCGTCCTACTCGGGGGCACGGCAGCAACTCAGCCGCGCGCGACGCGGCCTCGGGGCCGGTGGACGGCCCGATCCCACCGGATCGGGTCCGCGACACTGCAGGCGCCCGGCAACGAGGCCGGCCATCCATACGGGTGGCCGGCCTCGCTGCCGGGCGCCCTCGGCATTTCGGGGGGTCCTTCGCGGGCCCGGCCGCCCGGACGCCGTCCGCTTCACGGCACTCTGACGGAATCCGTACACGCCTTCGAAAGAACCCGCCGCCCTTCCGCCGCACGGCCCGGTATGGTCTGGGGTAACCGTGGACGCGGGGTTCCGGAGTCCCCCTGCGCGAGGAGTCCCCAACGTGCTGATCACCCATGACACCGAGTGCGCGCTGAGCATCCTCGTCGAGCTGCTCAACACCGCGCCCGAGGTGTGCGGCACCGAGCGGCTGCCGGACGTGGCCGCACTGGACGCCTTCGTGGTCGGCCAGGAGATCAGCGAGATCGACTCGCTCACCGAGAACGACCTGCGCAAGGTGCACGACCTGCGCACCCGGCTGCGGGAGGTGTTCGGGACGGAGTCCACCGCCGAGGCCGCCGAACTGGTCAACCGGATCGTCGCGGCCGCCGGTACGACGCCGCGGCTGACCAACCACGACCACCACGACTGGCACATCCACTACTTCGCGCCGCACGCCGCGCTCGGCGACCACCTCGCCGCCGAGCTGGGCATGGCGCTGGCCTTCATCCTGATGGCGGGCGAGCGGGAGCGGTTGCGCCGGTGCGAGGCACCGGACTGTGCCCGGGTCTTCGTGGACCTCTCCCGCAACCGCTCCCGGCGCTACTGCGACAGCCGCACCTGCGGCAACCGGCTGCACGTCGCCGCCTACCGAGCACGGCAGCGCTCGGCGGAGGCCGTGCCCTCCGCCTGACGCCGACCCCCGCGGGGGTTCGGATGCCGCGTTCGGATGCCGCTCAGATGCCGCGCTTGCGGAGGATCTCCTCGATGTCGGAGAAGTCGCCGAGGCCGTCGTCCCGCTTGCCCGCCGCGGGTTTGCCCGTCGCCGGCTTCTTCGGCGGGGTGGCCGCCACCGCCGGGCGCTCGGGCGCGGCACCGGCGGCCGCCGGGCGGTCCGGGGCGGCGTCCACGGCGCCCCGGCGGCCCACCCAGCGCGTCGTCACCAGCAGGAGCGCGGAGAGGCCGAGCAGCACGATGCCGGTCCAGACCCGGGGGTCGAACACCAGCCTCGTCGCCCAGTCGGCGAACTCGCTGCCGATCGTCCGGGCCACCGGGAACAGGCCGGTCAGGTAGAGCCCGGCGGGCACCAGGGCCACCGCGAACCAGCGGGTCGCGGACAGGAACCGCCGCCGGTAGGCCCGCAGGCCGGCCACGGCCACCCCGCCCGCCGTGAGCGCGAAGCTGGTCGCCGCCGTCAGCACGGCAGTACTCCTTCGCTTCCGGTCGTCCTGGTCATCACTGCCTCCCTGTCGGCCTTCGCAGGGGCGCACCGTCGGCCGGAGCGGGCGCCCACTAGTGAAACACTGGGGGAATGATCGATGGTTCCCTCCCCCGGCTCGAGTTCTGGTGCGACCTCCAGTGTCCGGACTGCCGCACCGCGCTGGACGACGTACGGGCGCTGCGCGCGCGGTACGGCGACGCGCTGCCCGTCGAGGTCCGCCACTTCCCGCTGGAGAAGCACAAGCACGCCTACGCGGCCGCGGAGGCCGCCGAGGAGGCGTTCGCGCAGGGGCTGGGCTGGCCGTTCGTGGAGGCGCTGCTGGCCCGGGTCGAGGAGTTGGACGCCCGCGGGCAGCAGGTGCTGCTGGAGGTGGCCCGGGCGGTCGGGGTGGACGTCGAGGAGGTCGACACCGCGCTGATCGACGGCCGGCACATGCTCACCGTGGACGCCGACCAGGCCGAGGGCCGGGCGATCGGGGTCACCGGTACGCCGACGTACGTGATCGGCGGTCAGCGGCTGGACGGCGGGCAGAGCCAGGACGGCCTGCGGGACCGCATCGTGGCCGCCATCGAGGCGGCGGCGGCTTCCTGACGTCATGTCGGGTCACAGCGGCTTTCCGTAGATGCGGTTGGTGACCCGGTAACCGAGCGAGGCGTAGAGGCGGATCGCGACCTCGTTCCCGGCGAACACGTTGAGGCCGAGGTCGCGCACGCCGGCGGCCAGGCACTCGCGCTCGGCGAGCAGCATCAGCGTGCGGCCGTGGCCCCGGCCCCGGCGGGCCGGGGACACCTCGACGGTCATCACCCAGGCGAGCGGCCCGCCGTTCGGCAGGTCGCGCCGGTGGAAGTCCACCCAGAGCGAGCCGAGCGGCTCGGCTTCACCGTCCGCGCGCAGGCGGCGCAGGGCGACGCCGGGGCTGTCGGCGCCCTGCGGGAGCTGGCGCCGGTGGTCCAGGTGGGACCTGGCGCGGGCCTGCTCCTCGCTGAGTCCGGACTCCACGAGCGAGCGGAGGTAACCCCGGGCGGCCCGGTCGAGCCAGGCCTGGAACTCCGGGGGCTCGATCCGGTCGGCGGTGATGCCGGCGGGCAGGGTGGGGGCGGTGGTCAGCCGCTTGGCCAGGTTCCGCATCCGCTCGGTGTAGCCGAGGGTGGTGGCGAGCCCCCGGGCGATCCGCGCCGTCTCGGGGATGTTGGCGTCCACCCGGGTGCAGTCCCAGTTGCGCAGCACCTCCTCCGCGGCCAGCGCGCCGAACGTGCCGCGGCCCCGACCGCGGCCTTCCCTGACCTCCAACTCCGATATCTCGCCCCAGAGTTGGCTGCCGTGCGGGATGGCGGTGGTGCGCAGCGCGCCGACCTGGCGGCCGTTGGCGCAGATCTGCCAGCGCCTGGTGCGGCCGCCGGCGTCGGTGGGTGTCTCCGGGCCCTCGGGGCGCAGCGTCGTGGTCATGTGGTGGTCCCTTCCCCGCGCCCGGGCCCCTATGCCCTGGTTGCCGCTTCGGGGATCACGGGTCGAGGTCGTCGCCGCTGCGTTCGGCGAAGACGGCCATGGCCTTGGCGGTGACGGGGCCGATGCCGGGCAGCTCGCGGTCGTCCACCCGGGTCACGGCCTGGACGTCACGGGTGGTGGAGGTGAGGAAGACCTCGTCGGCGTCCCGGAGGGCGCTGAGCGGCAGGTCGGTCTCCTCGGCACCGCACCAGTCGACGACCAGCTGACGGGTGATGCCGGCCAGGCAGCCGGAGCCGAGGGTGGGGGTGAGCAGGCGACCGCCGAGGACGACGAAGACGTTGGAGCCGGTGCCCTCGCAGAGCAGGCCGGCGGTGTTGGCGAGCAGGGCCTCCGAGGCGCCGGCGCGGTGGGCGGCGGCCAGGGCGACGACGTTCTCGGCGTACGAGGTGGTCTTGAGGCCGGCGACAGCGCTGTGCTCGTTGCGGCGCCACGGGACGACGGCGGCGGCGGTCTCGTCGGGGCGGCGGTTGATCGCGCCGAGGGCGACGACGAGGGTGGGGCCTGCGGTGCCGCGCTCGGAGCCGAGCGGTGAGGTGCCGCCGGTGTAGGTGACGCGCAGGCGGCCGAGCGGGGCCGGGTTGGCGGCGAGGACCTGGGCGCAGGCCTCGCGGACCAGGTCGTGGTCCGGGTCGGGCAGGCCGAGGCCGCGGGCGGAGCGGGTGAGCCGGTCGAGGTGCCGGGTGACCGCGAAGGCCCGGCCGTCGGTGGCCTTCATGGTCTCGAACACCCCGTCGCCGGTGGTGAGTCCGTGGTCGAGGACCGAGACGGCGGCGTCGGCGGAGTCGACGAGCGCCCCGTTGACCCAGCTCGTGGTCGGGTTCTGCATCGAGGGCTGCTCCTAGGACGAGGTGGGGGCGGGGCGGTTCATGCGCCCGTCGGGTCGGTGTCGCTGCCCGACGCTATCGCGACCAGGCGGGCGGCCTTCAGTTCGGTTTCCGCCCACTCGCGGTCGGGGTCGGAGCCCCAGGTGATGCCGGCGCCGGTGCCGAAGCGCAGCACGGGCGCCTCGGGGTCGGTCCGGTCGAGCCAGAAGGTGCGGATGCCGACGGCGAGTTCGCCCTCGCCGCGGTCGGCGTCGACCCAGCCGACGGCGCCGCAGTACGGGCCGCGCGGGGCGGTCTCCAGGGCGTCGATGATCCGCAGGGCGCTGGACTTGGGGGCGCCGGTGACGGAGCCGGGCGGGAAGGTGGCGGCGAGCAGCTCGGGCCAGCCGGCGCCCTCGCGCAGGGTGCCCTCGACGGTGGACACCAGGTGGACCAGGCCGGGGTGCTTCTCGACGGCGCACAGGTCGGGGACGGTGACGCTGCCGGTCGCGCAGACCTGCCCGAGGTCGTTGCGGACCAGGTCCACGATCATCACGTTCTCGGCGTGGTCCTTGTCGAGGAGGTCGTCCTCGGTGCGGCCGGTGCCCTTGATCGGGCCGGAGGAGACGGTGCGGCCGGCGCGGCGCAGGTACAGCTCGGGCGAGGCGGTGGCGATCTCGACGCCGTGCCCGGGCAGGCGGATGGTGCCGGCGTAGGGGGCGGGGTTGCCGTGGGCGAGGAGGCCGGTGAGGGCGTCGACGTCGCTGCGGGCCGGGTCGGGCAGCGGTGCGGACAGCACGCGGCAGAGGTTCGCCTGGTAGACCTCGCCGGCGGCTATGTGTTCACGGATGCGGCGTACGCCCGCGGTGTAGGCGGAGCGGTCCAGGGAGCTGTGCCAGTCGCCGGCCCCCGGTCCGCGCCAGCCGGCGCCCGAGGGCGGCGCGGGGGCGGGGCGGACGTCGTCGAAGCGGGCGCAGGTCAGCCGGCCCTCGAAGTCGTAGGCGACGGCCCAGTAGCCGGTGGAGTCCAGGGCGGCCGGGTCCGAGGTGACGTCGCGCAGCCCGGTGGCCAGGCGGCCGCCGAAGCGGGCGAGCGGGGTGCTGGGTTCGGTGGGGCCGGACACGGTTCTCCTGCGCGGTGGTGCTGGGCGGCGGTGCCTGAAGTGTAGGTCGGGGGTGCGGGCCCGGCGCGGGGGTGTGACGCGGGGGCGTGAGCACTGCTCGGCATCGCGCGGGTGTGCACCGGGTGGCCTGCGGATGATCGTCCGGAAGCACCGCAGGTGGCGGCCGGTGGCCGGGCCGAGGGGTCGGCGGGGAGGCGCTCGGCGGGCATCCCATCGGCACGCTGCGGGAACGGATTTTTAGCTGGCCCGGGAATCCGCTAGAGTTCAACACGTCGCCAGGGAGCGCAGCCGAAGAAAAGCGGTGAAGGTCCCGGGAGACAGGCGGACGTGGCTCAGTTGGTAGAGCATCACCTTGCCAAGGTGAGGGTCGCGAGTTCGAATCTCGTCGTCCGCTCGATGGAGAACAGTGTAAGATCGTTCTTCGTGTGTTGCCTGGTGGAGTGGCCGAGAGGCGAGGCAACGGCCTGCAAAGCCGTGTACACGGGTTCAAATCCCGTCTCCACCTCCGAGAGGTTCGACCGGTTCCGACCGGAAGACCTCCCCGCGCGATTAGCTCAGCGGGAGAGCACTACCTTGACACGGTAGGGGTCACTGGTTCAATCCCAGTATCGCGCACGTCGGATCCTTCGGGGTCTGCTGCAGGACCGCCACACCAGGCGCGATTAGCTCAGCGGGAGAGCACTACCTTGACACGGTAGGGGTCACTGGTTCAATCCCAGTATCGCGCACGTCGGGCCCTTCGGGGTCTGCTGCAGGACCGCCACACCAAGCGCGATTAGCTCAGCGGGAGAGCACTACCTTGACACGGTAGGGGTCACTGGTTCAATCCCAGTATCGCGCACAGTAACGGCCGGGGCCGCGATCCGCCAGGATCGCGGCCCCGGCCGTTTGGCGTTGACGACGGCTTCGGGACGGACGACGGCCGCGGGAAAGACGGCTGCGGGAAAAGAGAAGAGCCGCGTACGGTCGCCCTCACCGACGTCCGTACGCGGCGTCTCCGCCTGCCGGGGCGCTCTGCGCGCCACTCACGCCCGTCCGCGTGTCATCGCGGCCGCGCGGCCTCCCCGGCGGCACTGCTCCCCGTCCCCAGGGGATCAGTGCCCGTTCTGTGGCCGACCCCGTCGGGGCCGGCGTGATCTCAGCGGCCGATCAGATCGGCGACGGCCTGGGCCTGGTTCGCCATCTGATCCCAACCGCCGAAGAGCAGCACCAGCAGCACCGCACACGGCAGGGCCATGGCCAGCGCCACGGCCGGGTGCCTGGTGGGCTGCTCGGCCGACCGGGACTGGACGACGGCCGACCGACGGCGGGGGTCTCCCGTGAGCTGCGGTGCCATGCCCTTACTCCTGTGGTCCGGTCGAGTTGGCGCGGTGAACGGCTTACCTCGGGGGACGAGCTCCCCGTCCACCGCTGAACACAACGCTATTGCTCAGGGGGCCGTCCGGGCGTCATGCCGTCGTACTGTTCCTCGGGCATCCCGGAGGATGACGCTCAGACTTCAGGCGTACTACCGCAGGGGGAGGGAGCCTTGGCCGCACCCCCGGGGGAACCCTGAGGGG
Source organism: Kitasatospora sp. NPDC088861 (assembly GCF_044750105.1). Classification (NCBI taxonomy): domain Bacteria; kingdom Bacillati; phylum Actinomycetota; class Actinomycetes; order Kitasatosporales; family Streptomycetaceae; genus Kitasatospora; species Kitasatospora sp. NPDC088861. The sequence goes on along the minus strand of NZ_JBIVJF010000010.1, from coordinate 148,434 downwards.
CAACCCCGAGAAACGCTTCGGCACCCCTATGACCTGCGGGTCAGCGCACGATCCGACAATCACACGGCTGCTTGAGGTGTTGCGTATCAGCACACCGCAGGGGGCAGTCCGTAAGCTGTGCCAGACAGGAACTGACGATGCCCCAACCGACGGGGCCTCACCCACAGGCTGACGGGGAACGAAACATGGCGATGATGCGGCTGAGGCGTGAGGACCCCCGCATCGTCGGGCCGTACCGCCTGCACCGGCGACTGGGCGCCGGCGGCATGGGCGTGGTCTACCTCGGCTCCGACCGCCGCGGACAGCGTGTCGCCCTCAAGCTGATCCGCGCCGAACTCGCCGAGGACCAGGAGTTCCGCACCCGCTTCGCCCGCGAGATCGCCGCCGCCTCCCGCATCCGGGGCGGCTGCACCGCCCGCGTCGTCGGCTCCGACATCGAGGCCGACCGTCCCTGGCTCGCCACCGCGTACGTGCCCGGGCCCTCCCTCTACAAGCAGGTCGGCGACGAAGGGCCGCTGAGCTGGCCCGAGGCCGCCCGGATCGGCGCCGCACTCGCCGACGGGCTGGTCAAGGTGCACGAGGCCGGGGTCGTCCACCGCGACCTCAAGCCCTCCAACATCCTGCTCTCGCCGCGGGGCCCGCGCATCATCGACTTCGGCATCGCCTGGTCGCGCGGCGCCAGCACCCTCACCCACGTCGGCACCGCCGTCGGCTCCCCCGGCTTCCTCGCGCCCGAACAGGTCCGCGGCGCCGCCGTCACCCCCGCCACCGACGTGTTCGCGTTCGGGGCCACCCTCGCCTACGCGCTCACCGGTGACACCCCGTTCGGATCCGGGGCGTCCTCCGAAGTCATGCTCTACCGGGTCGTCCACGAGGAACCCGACCTGTCCGCCGTACCCACGCCGCTGGCACCGCTCATCCGCGCCTGTCTCGCCAAGGAACCCGCCGAACGGCCCGGCGCGGCCGCGCTGCACGAGCGCCTCAGCGAACTCGCGGCGCGCGGGGCGGCAGCCGGAACCGCCACCCGGGCCGCGCGGCCCGGCCACGGGCGGGCGGCGGCACCCGCCCCGGCGGGCCCGGCGGCCCAGCCCGCCCCCGACGGCGCCCGGCACGGTGTGCCCGCGCCCGGGCGCTCCCCCGAACCCGCCGCCCCTGCACGGTCCCGGGCCGCCGCGGCGGCCGCGGTCCGGCGCTCGCAGGCGGCCACCGCCCCGCTCCCCCGGCCCGAGGCCACACCGGTGACCCGCCCGCTGCGGGAGCGACCGCACACCCCGCCCCCCGGCCGGCCCGGCACCCGCGACCGCGGGCACCCCCGGGACCGCCAGCACACCCCCGCCCCCGGCGGGCGGCCCGGCAACGCGCGGCAGCGGCTGCTGCGGCAGCGGCTCGTGGTCTTCGTCACCGTGACGCTCGGCGTCGCGCTGGCCATCGCGGCCGCCCAGGGGTGCGAGAACCGCAGCAAGCAGGGCCTGCGGCCCTCCGGCGGGTACACCGCCAGTGCGCCCGCCGCGGGCGGCGCGCAGGCCGTGACGGGGACCTCGGCGGACGGGGCCGCCGCGGCCCAGCCCCCCGCGGCCCAGCCCCCCGCCGCCCAGCCTCCGGCCACCCCGTCCGCCGCGGCTGCGGCCGCACACGGCGGCGCGGGCGACAGCCCGTTGGCGCCCCCGTACGGACCGGGGCCGGTGGTGGACTGGCCCAACCGCAGCTACCCCGACGGGGCCGGCGGGCCCGGCATCGCGCTCCGGGACGGCCGGTCGGTCGGGGCCGGCCCGCAGGTCGTGCTCAGCTCCGTGCTGCCCGCCCGGTACAAGGGCGCCCCGGCAGCGGTCGTCGTCCTGCGGCGGGCCGAGGGCTCGGTGCCGGTCGACCTCGTCCAGCTCTTCTCCTTCACCGGGGACACCCCGGTCGCCGCCACCTCCCGCACCTCGGCGGCCGACCCGCAGGCGACGGCCACCTGGCGGCTCGACGGCGGGACGGTCGTCCGCGAGGAGCGGGTCGCCGCGACCGGCGCGACCACCTCGACCCGCTACACCGTCCGTGCCGACGGCACCCTGGACGAGTCCTGGCCCGGCGCCTCCGGCCCCGCCACCCAGCCCCCGGCCGCCGCTCCGGCTCCGCCCACCGCCGCGGCGGGCTGAGCACGGGAAGGCTGCGGCGCAGGAAGTCGGCCTGGCCGACTTCCCGCTTCCCGCTTCCCGCTTCCTGTGTGATGAGAGCTCCCGCCCCCGGGGAGGCGGGGGGCGGGGGGCGGGTGGGCTCCTCCGGCGCGAGAGGGGAGGTCGGGCGGGCCGACCTCCCCGTCAGGCGGTGGGGGCGGTGACGGCGTAGAAGGAGACGGCGGCGGCGGCGCCGACGTTGAGGGAGTCGATGCCGTGGGCCATCGGGATGCGGACGGCGTGATCGGCGGCGGCGAGGGCGGGGCCGGTGAGGCCGTCGCCTTCGGCCCCGAGCATGAGGGCCGCCTTGGGGAGGCGGTGCGGGGCGAGGCCGGCGAGGTCGACGGCGCCGTCGGCGGGGGTGAGGGCCAGGAGGGTGAATCCGGCGGTGCGGACGGTCTCCAGGGCGGCCGGCCAGGGGTCGAGCCGGGCGTAGGGCACCGCGAAGACGGCGCCCATGGAGACCTTCACGGCGCGCCGGTAGAGCGGGTCGGCGCAGTCGGGCGAGAGCAGGACGGCGTCCATGCCGAGGGCCGCGGCGCTGCGGAAGATCGCGCCGAGGTTGGTGTGGTCGACCAGGCCTTCCAGGACGGCGACCCGGCGGGCCCCGACGAGCAGGTCCACGGCCTGCGGCAGCGGCTTGCGCTCCATCGAGGCGAGCGCGCCGCGGTGGACGTGGTAGCCGGTGACGGCTTCGGCGAGCCCCGGCTCGACGACGTGGACGGGGGCGTCCGCCTCGGCGATGACGTCGGCCATCACCTCCAGCCACTTGGAGGTCAGCAGCATCGACCGCATCCGGTAGCCGGCGGCGAGGGCGCGGCGGATGACCTTCTCCCCCTCGGCGATGAACAGGCCTTCGGCGGGTTCGCGCCGGCGGCGCAGTTCGACGTCGGTGAGGCCGGTGTAGTCGCCGAGGCGGGGGTCGGCGGGGTCGGTGATGGCGCTGGGTTCGGACACCCTGCGATCTTGCCAAGGCGGGGCGGGGAAGGCCAAACGGCCCAAGCTGCGGGGCGGGCTGGCCTTGGCCCTGTGCCAGCCATGGTGCAAACATGGCCGTATGGCCCGTTTTCCGGGCCGATCCTGGGCTCCGTCGGCCTCTGGTGCTACTGGTTCCGCCGGCTCCTCCGGTGGGCGCCCAAACGGTCGGCTACAGCTGCCACGCGCGAAGCGGCCGTGGCCCGTGCGAAACCGGTCGGTGGCCGGGCAGGTGTTCGCGCTGCAGGTCCTCGTCGTCCTGCTGCTGGTGGCAGCTGCCGCGGTGGCGCTGGTGGTGCAGTCGCGCACCGACGCCGACCACGAGGCCCGCAACCGGTCGGTGGCGGTCGCGCAGACCTTCGCCAACTCGCCGGGCATCGTCGACGCGCTGCGCTCCCCCGACCCGTCCGCGGTCCTGCAGCCCAAGGCGGAGGCGGCGCGGATGTCGTCGGGCGTCGGCTTCATCGTCGTGCTGAGCGACGACGGCATCCGCTACACCCACCCCGACCCGGCCCTGATCGGCCAGAAGTTCGTCGGCACCTACCTGCCCGCGGTGCACGGGCAGGTGGTGACCGAGCGCGTCACCGACTCGCTCGGCCCACTGGTCCAGGCGGTGGTCCCGGTGTACGCGCCGGACGGCTCGGTGGCCGGGCTGGTCTCGGCGGGCGTCACGGTGCGGAGCGTCAGCAGCGCGAGCGAGCGGCAGCTGCCGGTGGTGCTGGGCGCCGCCGCGGGCGCGGTCGGGCTGGCCACCCTCGGCACGGCGCTGATCAGCCGGCGGCTGCGGCGCCAGACCCACGGGCTGGGCCCGGCCGAGATGACCCGGATGTACGAGCACCACGCGGCCGTGCTGCACGCGGTGCGCGAGGGCGTCATGATCGTCGGCGCGGACGGCCGGCTGCTGCTCTGCAACGACGAGGCGCGGCGGCTGCTGGACCTGCCGCCGGACGCCGAGGGCCGGCCGGTGACCGAGCTGGGCCTGGAGCCCGCGCCCGAGGAACTGCTGACCGCCAACCGTCCGGTGACCGACGAGGTGGTGCTGGCCGGGGAACGGCTGCTGGCGGTGAACGTCCGGCTGACCGACCAGGTGGGCGGCCCGCCGGGCTGCGTCGCCACGCTGCGTGACTCCACCGAGCTGCTGGCGCTGTCCGGCCGGGCCGAGGGCGCGCAGCGGCGGCTGCGGCTGCTGTACGACGCCGGGGTGACGGTGGGCAGCTCGCTGGACGTGACGCGGACGGCGGAGGAGCTGGCGCAGGTCGCGGTGCCCCGGTTCGCGGACTTCGTCACGGTGGACCTGGCGGACCAGGTGCTGACGGGCGAGGAGCCGCCGCCGGGCACCTCGCTGGGGCGGATGCGCCGCGTCGCGCTCGCCGGCATCCGGGACGACGCTCCGTTCTACCCGGTGGACACGGTGCTGGACGTGGTGCCGGCCACCCCGCTGGCCGGGGCGCTGCACAGCGGGGAGTCGGGGCTGGAGGCCCGGCTGGCCCAGGCCCCGGGGTGGCGGGAGCAGGATCCGGAGCGGTCGGCCCGGGTGCTGGCGTACGGGGTGCACTCGATGGTGCGGGTGCCGCTGCGGGCGCGCGGGGTGCTGCTGGGAGTGGCCCGGTTCTGGCGGGCGGACCGCTCGGAGCCCTTCGAAGCGGACGACCTGGCGCTGGCCGAGGAACTGGTGGCGCACGCGGCGGTGTGCATCGACAACGCGCGCCGCTACACCCGGGAGCACGCGATGGCGGTGACGCTCCAGCACAGCCTGCTGCCGCGCAACCTGCCGCCGCAGAGCGCGCTGGACGTCGCGCACCGCTACCTGCCGGCCCAGGCCGGGGTGGGCGGCGACTGGTTCGACGTGATCCCGCTGCCGGGCGCGCGGGTGGCCCTGGTCGTCGGGGACGTGGTGGGGCACGGCCTGCACGCGGCGGCGACGATGGGTCGGCTGCGGACGGCGATCCACAACTTCTCGACGCTGGACCTGCCGCCGGACGAGCTGCTGGGGCACCTGGACGACCTGGTGAACCGGATCGACCAGGACGAGGCCGGGAGCGGCGAGGGCGCGGCCCTGACCGGGGCGACCTGCCTGTACGCGATCTACGACCCGGTGGCGCGGCGGTGCACGCTGGCCAGCGCCGGGCATCCGCCGCCCGCCGTGGTGGGCCCGGACGGGCGGGTGGTGTTCCCGGAGCTGGCGACCGGGCCGCCGCTGGGGCTGGCGGTGCTGCCGTTCGAGAACGTCGAGCTGGACCTCGCGGAGGGCAGCCGTCTGGTGCTGTACACCGACGGGCTGGTGGAGGACCGCGAGCGCGACATCGGTGAGGGGCTGGAACTGCTGCGGGCGGCGCTGACCGGGCCGCCGCGCACGCCGGAGCAGACCTGTGCGGACGTGCTCGGGGCGATGCTGCCGGAGCGTCCGCTGGACGACATCGCGCTGCTGGTGGCGCGGACCAGGGTGCTGGCGCCGGACCAGGTCGCGGAGTGGGAGGTGCCGCCCGAACCGGCGGCGGTGGGCGCCGTCCGGGCCGAGGTGGCGGAGCGGCTGGCGGCCTGGGGGCTGGACGAGGCGGCGTTCGTCACCGAGCTGATCCTGAGCGAGCTGGTGACCAACGCCATCCGTTACGGCACCGGGCCGATCCGGGTGCGGCTGCTGCGGGACCGGGCGCTGATCTGCGAGGTGTCGGACGGCAGCAGCACCTCGCCACACCTGCGGTACGCGGCGACCACCGACGAGGGCGGGCGCGGGCTGTTCCTGGTCGCGCAGTTCGCGGACCGCTGGGGGACGCGCTACACGGCGACGGGGAAGGTGATCTGGACGGAGCAGCCGCTGGAGTAGCCGCCCGGAGCGGCCGGCCGACGGGGGAAGTCGGATGGGAATCGGAGTGGGAAGTCGACGGGCCCGACTTCCCACTCCGGGCGCTCAGCGCGGGAAGGCGGCCGCCAGGACGTTGACGACGTCGCCGACCACGATCACGGCCGGCGGCTTGATCCGCTCGGCCTCGACGGTCGCGGCGACGGTGGCCAAGGTGGCGTCCACCCGGCGCTGGGCGGCGGTGGTGCCCTCCTGGACGATCGCGACCGGGGTGTCGCCCGGGCGGCCGTGCTCGACGAGCTTCGCGGCGATCGCGCCGATCTTGTCCACGGCCATCAGCAGCACCAGGGTGCCGCGCATCTTCGCGGCGGCCTCCCAGTTGGTGAGCGAGCGCTCGTCGTCCGGGCCGACGTGACCGGAGATCACGGTGAACTCGTGCGTCATGCCCCGGTGGGTGACCGGGACGCCGACCGCCGCCGGGACGCTGATCGAGCTGGAGATGCCCGGGACGACGGTGACCGGCAGTCCGGCCTCGGCGCAGGCGAGCAGCTCCTCGCCGCCGCGCCCGAAGACGTACGGGTCGCCGCCCTTGAGCCGGACCACGAACTTGCCGGCCCTGGCGTGCTCGATCAGCGTCCGGTTGATCGCCTCCTGGGCCATGAACCGGCCGTAGGGGATCTTGGACGCGTCGATCACCTCGACGTGCTCGGGCAGTTCGGCGAGCAGCTCGCGCGGGGCGAGACGGTCGGCGACCACCACGTCGGCGTCGGCCAGCAGGCGGCGGCCGCGCACGGTGATCAGGTCCGGGTCGCCCGGGCCGCCGCCGACCAGGGCGACGCTCCCCCGGCCCGGCTGCCCCGAGGCGCCGCCGACGCCGTGCGCGCGGAACTGGCGGACGGCCAGCGAGCCGTCCCGCAGGCCGTCCACGATGGCGTCGCGCAGAGCGGCGGAGTGGCGCGGGTCACCGGTGAGGACCGCGACGGTGGCACCCGCGTCGCGGCCGCTGGCCGGGGTCCAGGCGGTGGCGGCGGAGGCGTCGTCGCTGCGGGCGCAGAACACCCGCTCGCGCTCGGCCTCGGCGCTGACGGCACCGTTGACCGCCGGGTCGTCGGTGGCGACCAGGGCGTACCAGGCGCCGGCCAGGTCGCCGTCCCGGTACGGGCGGGCGTGCCAGGTGAGCTCGCCCGCGTCGGCCATCGCCTGCACGGCCGGGGTGGTGGCCGGCGATATCAGGTGCAGCTCCGCACCGGTGGCGATCAGCGCGGGGAGCCGGCGCTGCGCGACCTGGCCGCCGCCGACCACGACCACGCGACGGCCTGCGAGCAGCAGGCCGACCGGGTACGGGGTACGGCCTTCGGTGCTGGGGTGCGGGGTGGGCGCGGTCATCGGCGGTGCTCCTGATCGGGGGTGAGGGTCCGGGGTGCGGGTGCGGCGTGACGCCGCTCCGCGGACCGGCGCGCCCTCGGGCCGGTCCGCGGAGTGGTGACGGAGAACGTCAGCCCTTCTCGGTGACCCCGGCGGAGTCGAAGGTGGCTACATCGTGCATCGCCCGGGCCGCGCTCTGCACCAGCGGCAGGGCCAGCAGGGCACCGGTGCCCTCGCCGAGCCGCAGGTCCAGGTCGATCAGCGGACGCAGGCCCAGCTTCGCCAGCGCGGCCTGGTGGCCGGGCTCGGCGGAGCGGTGGCCGGCGATGCAGGCCGCCAGCACCTCGGGGGCGATCGCCTTGGCCGCCAGCGCGGCCGAACCCGCGATGACGCCGTCCAGGACCACCGGGGTGCGCAACGAGGCCGCGCCCAGCAGGAAGCCGGCCAGGGCCGCGTGCTCCAGGCCGCCGACGGCGGCGAGGACGCCGATCGGGTCGGCCGGGTCGGGCCGGTGCAGGGCCAGCGCGGCCCGGATGACCTCGATCTTGCGGGCGTGCGTCTCGTCGTCGATGCCGGTGCCGCGACCGGTGACCTCGGCCGGGTCGAGGCCGGTGAACACCGAGATCAGGGCGGCCGAGGCGGTGGTGTTGGCGATCCCCATGTCGCCGGTGACCAGTGCCTTGTTGCCGGCCGCGACGAGGTCGCGGGCGGTCTCGATGCCGACCTCGATGGCCTTGAGGGCCTCCTCGCGGGTCATCGCCGGACCCTGGGTCATGTCGGCGGTGCCGGGCTTGACCTTGCGCGGCAGCAGGCCGGTGGTGCGGCCCTGCTGGATGGCCTCCGGCAGTTCGGCGGCGACGCCGACGTCGACCACGCAGACCTCGGTGCCGATCTGCTTGGCGAAGGAGTTGATCACCGCTCCCCCGGCCAGGAAGTTGCCGACCATCTGGGCGGTCACCTCCTGCGGCCACGGGCTGACGCCCTGCGCGTGCACGCCGTGGTCACCCGCGAAGATCGCCACGCAGGCGGGCTCCGGGATCGGCGGCGGGCACTTGCGGGACAGGCCGCACAGCTGGGCGGAGATGATCTCCAGCATGCCGAGCGAGCCGGCCGGCTTCGTCATCCGCTTCTGCCGGTCCCAGGCCTCGCCGAGCGCCTTGGCGTCCAGCGGGCGGATGCCGCGCAGGGTCTCGGCGAGCAGGCTCTGCGGCTCCTCGCCGGGCAGCGCGCGGTTGCCGTACTGCTCCTCGTGGACCACCCAGGACAGCGGGCGCTTCTTGGCCCAGCCCTGCTGCTCCAGCTCGGGCTCGTCCGGGAAGGAGTCGACGAAGCCGACGCACAGGTAGGCGACGACCTCCAGGTGCTCGGGCAGGCCGAGCTCGCGGACCAGCTCCTCGTCGTCGAAGAAGCTCACCCAGCCGACGCCCAGGCCCTCGGCGCGGGCGGCCAGCCAGAGGTTCTCGACCGCCAGGGCGGCCGAGTACGGGGCCATCTGGGGCTGGGTGTGGCGGCCCAGCGTGTGCCGGCCGCCGCGGGTTCGGTCGGCGGTCACCACGATGTTGACCGGCGTTTCGAGGATGGCCTCGGTCTTGATTTCCTTGAACTGCTTGGCCCGGCCCTTGGGCAGCGAGTCCGCGTACACCTCGCGCTGGCGCTCGGCCAGGGCGTGCATCCGCCGGCGGGTCTTGGCCGAGCGGATCACCACGAAGTCCCAGGGCTGGGAGTATCCGACGCTGGGGGCGGTGTGGGCGGCCTCCAGGACGCGGATCAGCACCTCGTGCGGGATCGGGTCCGGGCGGAAGCCGTTGCGGATGTCGCGGCGCTCGCGGATCACCTGGTGGACGGCCTCGCGTTCGGCCTGGTCGAAGCCGGGCGCGGCCGGGCCGCGGGGCTCGGCCGGCTCTTCGGCCTGCGGTTCCTCGGCCTGCGCTTCCTCGGCCGGCTGCTCCGCCTGACCCTCCGTCTGCGGCTCCGTCGACTCCTCCGTCAGCGGCTCGGCGGCCTGCTCAGCCGGCTGCTGCTCGGCGGCGGGGGCCTCCGGCGCGGCGGCCTCCTCGGCGACGGCCTCGGCGGCCACGGGCTCGACGGCGGCCGACTCGGCGGTGGGGGCCTGCTCGGCGGACTCTGCGGCCGGGTCGGTGACGGGCTGGGCCTGGTCGTCCGGGGCCGCGGAAGGCTCGACGGCCTGGACGGCCTCGGAAACCTCGGCGACCGGCTCGGCGGCGGTCTCGATGGCGGTCTCGGCGGATACGGCAACAGGCTCGGCGGGCTCGCTGACCGGGGTGGCGTCCGCGACCGGCTGCGGCGCGGTCTCCGCTGCGGCGGCCTCGGCCTCAGGCTCGACGACGGGCTCGACCGGGGCCTCGACGGCCTGGTCCACGACCGGCGCGGCCTCCTGCGGCTGCCCGCCCTCGGCGGGCTCGGCAGCGACCTCGGCGGCGGGCTCGGCAACGGCCTCGGCGGGCTCGACGACGGCCTCGACGACGGCCTGGCCGGAGGGCATCTCGCCCGTGCCGGCGGCGGTCTCGGCGACCGCCTCGACGACCGTTTCGACGACGGGCTCGACCACCGCCTCCGGCGCGGGCGCCACGGCCTCGGCGGGCTCACCGGCCTCGACCGCGACCGCGACCACGGCCTCGACGGGCGGGGCGGCCTGGGCGGCCTGGGCCGGCTCCTCGGCCGCTATGGGAGCGGGCTGCTGCGGGGCGGCCTCCTCGGCCACCGGGGCCTGCGCGGCCGCCGCGACCGGAGGCAGACCGTGCGGGGTGGGCGCGGCGAGGAATGCGGAGATGCGCCGCGGCGGGCCGGCCGGGGCGGGGGCCTCGGTCTGTTCCGCGGGCGCGGCCTGCGCGGCGGCCTCGACGGCAACCTCGGCGACGGGCTCGACCGGCGCCTCAGCAGCGGCCTCGACCGGTGCCTCGGCGGGCGCCGTCACCACGGCCCCGGCGACCGGTGTGCCGCCCGGGTCGACGACCGGCCGGCCGGACTCCGCCGGGACCGGCTCGGCCACGGCGGCCTGCGCCGCGTCCACCGCGGCCTCGGCGACGACGGCCTCCGGCAGCTCGACGACCTCGATCACCTCGATCGCCCCGACCGTCTCGACGGCCAGCTGGGCCTCGACCGGGTGCGAGGCCAGCGGCACCTGCTGGAACTCCTGGGACTCCTGGGCCTCCGTCACGGGAACCGCCGGCACCACCGAGGGCGCGGGCGCCGCCGGAACGGCCTGCGGCGCGGCGGCCGGCGCCGGGGCGACGGCCTCGGCCATCGGCAGCCGGCCGACCACCGGGATGCCGTGCGCGGGAGTGCCGCCCTGCGACGGGCCGCGGTCGGCGAGCGAGCGCACCGGGACCTGGCCGGTCATCAGCGACGGGTCCGGGATCGGCGGACCGGCGTGCAGCGGGCGGCGCGGCGGCTGAGAAGCCGTCATCGCCTCCGTGGCCTGCGGGTGCGCCGGGGCGGCGTGGAACGGCTGCTGCGCCTGCTCGGCGCCGAGCACCGGCGGCTCCAGCGGCGGCCACGAAGGCTCGACCGGCGTGCCGTCCTGCTGCGGGGCGAGCGGCGTCTGCTCGGTCGGGAGGGGCGCCAGCGGCTCGCCCCAGGAGCCCTGCGGACCGGGCATCAGCAGGACGTCGTCCTCGTCGTCCTGGTCGAGGAAGTGGAAGGCCGGACGCGGGGCGCCCGGGTCGACGCCCCAGCCCTCACCGGGCACACCGGGAGCCGGTGCGCCGGGAGCCGACAGGCCGGGGGCCGGTACGGCGAAGCCGGACGCGCCGAGCGGCTGGCCCTGCGGCGGGATGACTCCCGCGCCGTGGGGCACCGCACCACCGGCCAGGCCGTGGCCCGGCGCCGTCGGGTTCGGGATCATGCCGCCGTCCGTCGCGACGCCCTGCAGGGGTGCAACGCCCGCGACGCCCTCCGGTCCGCCGAGCTGGTCCGGCCCGGCGTTCAGGTGCTCCGGCATTCCCTCGCCCGGGACGTGGCCGCCATCGGTCATTGTCAAACGCTCCTTCCAGGCCGCTGCCGCGCCCTTGGCGACACGATCACCGACCGCAGCGCCCATCCGCACGGGCCGGGCCTGCACCGGCCCGTCCCTCAACCACACGCGGCCGCCGCGCCGAGGCGCTGCGGCCCAAGTCCTTCCGGCGCACTGCGGCACCCCGGCCTGCGCGCCGCCCACACCGGGCGGCGCACCATCTGAAACAACGACAACCCGGAGGAACCGGCACGACCGCACCGGACCCTACGGCATTCTCCAGGTCCGGCACGCGGCCCGTCGAATTGCCCACACTCCGAGCAAAACCGGGTTGCACCACGTCAAAAAGGCGACAAACCGACTGAATCGGGTGGGTCGCCGACCGCCGCAGCCGCCCAGGACGCCACACTACCGGCCCAGCACGGTCACCTCTCGAATCGGTGTCCGGATGCGACCTGGATCACCGCCCGGCCCCACCACGACCCCTCAGCAGCACAGCGCGGGAGCGGAACGCGCCCGGCGGATCGGACCGAATCCACAGGACGCACCCCAGTCCTTCACGCGATCTGCTCACCCCAGAGCAGCAGCACGCCGGTACCGCCCGCCCCCAGAGCCAGCCCGCCACCGGCGCCACCGGCGACCGACAGCGGAGTGGACTGCAGCAGCGCACCGTCCGCCCGGTAGCCGGCCTCGGCGATCGCCCGGTGGATCTGCTCCCCCTCGGCGAGGGTCCGGGGCACCGCGACGAACCGCTCCGGACGGCGGGCCAGCACCGCGCGCACCACGTCGAGGCCGACGGACTCCACCACCGCCACGTCCGGCTCGGGCAGGCCGCCCAGCACCTCGGGGCCCTGCCCGTGCACGGTCTCCACCTCGACGCCGTACCGGCGCGCGTTCACCGCCAGCCGGGCGCAGGCCGAGCGGGACGCCTCGACCGCGACCACGGCGGCGCCGAAGCGGGCCGCCTCCACCGCGAGGGCGCCGCTGCCCGCGCCGACCGACCAGACCAGGTCCCCCGGACGAGCACCCAGACGGGCCAGCACCAGGGCGCGCACGTGCGCGGGGAGCACCTCCGATGCGCCGGGCTCGTCCCCCGCGCGCCCGGCGCCCGCGTAGGCGTCACCGGGGAGCGCCCAGCCGCGATCCGCGCCGGGGAAGCCGACCGGGCGCCCGGCCAGCCAGCCGGCCTCCGTGTCGACCCCGCCGGCCTGGGGACCGCCGTGACCGCCGATCACCAGCACCACGTTGGGGTCGCGCCACACGTGGTCGGCGATCCGGTCGGAGGTGAGGACGGTGACGTCCTCGTCCGGGGTGCCGAGGGCCTCGCAGACCACGAAGGTCCGGTGCACCCCGCGCAGCATGAGGGCCAGTTCGCTCGGACCGGCGCCGGGCGCGGTCAGCACCGCGACCTTGGGGTGGGCCCGGCAGATGTTGGCCGCGCGGCGCAGCCGTCCGCCGTGGGCGCTGACCACCTGGGCGTCCTCCCAGGGCATACCGGCCCGGGCGAAAGCGGCGGCGACCGAGGAGACCGCGGGCAGGACCTCCAGTTCGAGGCCGTACTCGGGGCGGCGCAGCGCGCGCACGACGCCGAAGAAGCCCGGGTCGCCCTCGGCGACCACGACGGCGGCGCCGCGGTGCTCGGCGATCCGCCGGGCGGCCTGCCGGACGTTGCCGAGGGTGATCCGCTCGGCGGCGTCCGGCACCGGGAGGGCGTTCAGTTGGTAGGGGGCGCCGGCCACCAGGGTCGCTGCGGCGAGGGCCGCGCCGGCGGCCTCGGTCAGCGGCGTGCCGTCCCACCCGATGACCGTGATCCGGTCAGCCATCTGCGGCCGTTCTCCCTCGACTCGGTGCGCGGACCGGCCTGCGACCCGGGGTGTCCCTGTGGTGTCACCCGGTGTGCGACTCGGTGCGCCGACAAACCGCGCCGGTGTGCGGCGCCGGAGCAGAGGCTACCGGGTGTGATCCCCTCGGCGCCGACATCTCGTACACATGTCCGTGACGAGCCGGTGGCGGATCAGCGGCACGAACGGCTCGGGCAGCACGGGCGGCACGGGTGGCACGCGTGATCGGGGCGGCTCAGTCGCGCAGCACGTAGCGGTGGTCGCCGTGCCAGCCGGTCCGCTGCGGCTCGGGCTCGGGCGCGTCCAGGTCCTCCGGGAGCAGGCTCCACAGGATGAGGTCGCTGCGGCTCTCCACGACGGCCTCACTGGACTCACCCCGGACTATCCAGGCGCTGCGCAGCACGCCCTCGCTGATGCCGCCGATCTTCTGGGCGACCTGCTGGGCGGCGGTGTTCCCGGCGGCGGTGCGCAGCTCCAGGCGCAGGAAGTCGCGGTCTTCGAACAGCCACTGGCTGACGCCGAGGACGGCCTCGGGCGCGTAGCCCTCGCCGCGGGCCCAGGAGGCGGTGACGTAGGAGATCTCGGTGCTGCGCAGGCGCCAGTCGGTGTTGCGCAGTTCGACCAGGCCGACCAGGCGCTGGGTGAGGTGCTCGGTGACGGCGAAGACGATGCCGCGGCCGGCGGCCCGGTGGGCGGGGGCGAGGGTGCGGGCGAGTTCGGTCGCGTACGCCTCGGTGAAGGGGTGCGGCAGATCGGTCCAGGCCAGGACGAGTTCGTCCGCCATCATCGTGGCCAGGCCGGGCGCGTCGTCCTCCGCAAGGGGCCGCAGCAGAAGCCGTTCGGTGCTGATGGCGGTCTCGGGGAAGCTCGCTGCCATGCCGTCTCTCCTCGCCGGGTCGTGAACACAACACCGTACGCCCCCGCCGTGCCCCGGGTGTCACGCGGTGCGCCGCCCGCACGACGGTACGTCAGAACGCCGCCGACCAGGGCTCCCCGGGTGCATCCTGCCCGACCGGGCCCCCGCCGAGGTGCGGCGGGGGCCCGGTCGGGGTCAGGGCATGGATCGGACCGCGGCTCAGAAGGCCGGGATGACCGAGCCCTGGAAGGTGTCGTCGATGTACTTCTTGACCTCGTCGGAGTGCAGCAGCTCGGCCAGCTTCTTCACGCGCGGGTCGTTCTCCTTGCCCTTCTTCACGGCGAGGATGTTGGCGTACGGGTTGCCCTCGGCCTTCTCCAGCACCAGCGCGTCGGTGGCGGGCTTCAGGCCGGAGTCGAGCGCGTAGTTGCCGTTGATGACGGCGGCGTCGAGGTCGGCGATGGAGCGGGGCAGCTGGGCGGCCTCCAGCTCCTTCCACTTGAGGTTCTTCGGGTTGCCCGTCACGTCGGCCGGGGTGGCGGCGGTGGTGACGCCGTCCTTCAGCGTGATGAGCTTGTTGTCGGCGAGCAGCTTGAGCGCGCGGCCCTCGTTGGTGGCGTCGTTGGGCAGGCCGACGGTGGCGCCGTCCGGCAGGTCGGCGATCGACTTGACCTTCTTGGAGTAGACGCCGAGCGGCTCCAGGTGCACGGGCTCGACCGAGACGATGTCGGTGCCGTGCTTCTTGTTGAAGTCCTCCAGGTACGGGACGTGCTGGAAGTAGTTGGCGTCGGCCGAACCGTCCTGCACCGCCGTGTTGGGGGTCACGTAGTCGGTGACCTCCTTGATGTCGAGCTTGAGGCCCGCCTTGGCCGCGAGGTTGTCCTTGACGAACTTGAGGATCTGCCCGTGCGGGGTGGGGCTGGCGATGACCTTGAGCGGCGCGTTCGGGTCCGAGGAGGAGGACCCGGAGCTGCCGCACGCGGCCAGCGAGAGGGCGATGCCGGCGGTGGCGAGGATGCTGGTGAACTTCAGGGCGTTGCGCACGAAAAGTGCCTTTCTGCGTGATACGGGGAGCCGTGGTCCGGTGTCGGACCCGGGAGGTCTAGGGGGCGACGAGGTCCTCGTCGGGGGCGGCCGGCCCGGCCGGGGTGCGGCCCAGCAGGCGGGTCCGGCCGCCGGTGCCGCCGCGGTTGGCGAGGCGCCGGACGGCGAAGTCGCCGATCAGCTGGACGGCGGTGACGAGGATCACCAGCTCGGCCACGATGACCCACATGAAGGCCGTCTCGAAGCGCTGGTAGCCGTAGTTGACGGCGAGCGTGCCGAGGCCGCCGCCGCCGACCGTGCCGGCCATCGCGGAGTAGCTGATCAGCGTGATGATCGTGGTGGTCACCGAGGCGGCGATGCCGGGCAGCGCCTCCGGGAGCAGCGTCTTGCGGACGATCGTCCAGGTGCTGCCGCCCATCGCCTGGACGGCCTCGACCAGGCCGCGGTCGACCTCGCGGACGGAGGTCTCGACCAGGCGGGCGAAGAACGGGATGGCGCCGATGGTGAGCGGCACGGTCGCCGCCTGCCAGCCGATGGAGGTGCCGACCAGCCAGCGGGTGAAGGAGATCAGCGCGATCATCAGGATGATGAACGGCACCGAGCGGGCGATGTTCACCACGAAGGCGATCGACTTGTTGACGGCCCGGTTGGCCAGCAGCCCGCCCTTGTCGGTCAGCACCAGCAGGATGCCCAGCGGCAGGCCGAGCAGCACGGTGACGGCCGTGGAGACGCCGACCATCTGGAAGGTCTCCTGCGTGGCGGGCCCCATCAGGGCCCACATCTGGTCCCAGGTCATGCCACCGCTCCGTCCGCCGTGCCCAGTACGTCCACCTGTAGGCCCTGCTCGCGCAGGTAGCCGATCGGCACCACGTTGTCCTGGTGGCCGCCGGAGAGCTCGACCCGCATCCGGCCGACCATCCGGCCGGCGATGGTCTCCACCGCGGCGCCGAGGATGTTGATGTCGATCTGGTAGGTGCGGGCCAGCTGGGAGACGAAGGGCTGGGCCGAGGAGTCGCCCTGGAAGGTGATCTCCAGCACGGTCGAGCCGGGGTGGCCGGTGCCGAACTCGCTGAGCGGGAACAGCTCGCGGGCCAGCTCGGAGCCGGGCTCGGCCAGCAGGTCGGTCAGCCGGCCGGACTCGACCACCCGGCCGCCGCGCATCAGGGCCGCGGAGTCGCAGACGGACTTGATGACGTCCATCTCGTGGGTGATCAGCAGGACGGTGAGGCCGAGCTGCTGGTTGAGGTCGCGCAGCAGCTTGAGGATCGAACGGGTGGTCTCCGGGTCGAGCGCCGAGGTGGCCTCGTCGGAGAGCAGCACCTTGGGGTCGCCGGCCAGGGCCCGGGCGATGCCGACGCGCTGCTTCTGGCCGCCGGAGAGCTGGTTGGGGTAGCTGCGGGCCTTGTCACCGAGGCCGACCAGGTCGAGCAGTTCGGCGGCCTTGCGGCGGCGCTGGGTGCGGTCCAGCCCGATGATCTCCAGCGGGAGCTCGACGTTCTGCTGGACGGTCCGCGAGGAGAGCAGGTTGAAGTGCTGGAAGACCATGCCGATCCGGCGCCGCGCCTCCCGCAGCTCCCGGCCGGCCCGGTTCTCGCCGCCGGACAGCGCGGTCAGCTCGACCCCGTCCACCGTGACGGTGCCGGAGGTCGGACGCTCCAGCATGTTCACGCAGCGGATGAGCGTGGACTTGCCGGCGCCGCTGGTGCCGACGACTCCGTAGACCTCGCCAGGGCGGACGTGCAGGTCGACGCCGGCGAGGGCGCTCACCTCGCGGCCTCGGGAGCGGTAGACCTTCGTGAGGTCCGTGGTGGTGATCACAGCTGCTTCCGTGGGTCGGGGGCGGGCGGCGGGCGGCCGCCCGACCGGGGTGCGGTCGGCGACGTGCACGGCGCTTCGCCAGGGGGATCCGGACCTGCCACCTCTTGATCGTGGCCGCTGAGCGGCCGGGCCGCGCGACGGCGTGGCCCTTACGAGTCATCGGGCACGAGTCACGGGCACGAGTCGTCGTGGACGACCACCCGCCCATGGGCGGGCAGGCGGGAGAAGGGGTGTGGCAGGCTGGGCGCGCTCGCACGGACGGGAACGACGCCGGGTCTCGCTTCGGGGCGCGAGGTGGGGGCACCCTCAACCGGGTGCCGGGGGCGGTGGCCCTCAGCGGTGACACATTCGACGGCACATGGCGCGCTCACCTGCCGGCAGGGTGCCGGTGGGGGTCCATTTCGTCGTCGCAGTCATGTGAGCCAGTAAATCAGATGGGTCGATTTGGACCCAATTACTTGGATGTGATGTCCGCAATGCGGACACCCGACGCCGCCACCAGCGACGATGCGGCTCGGCGCCGCCACCGGAGTGTCCGGATGGTGGCGGCGCCGTGCGGGCCGGAACGGGCGGAGGGCTCAGGCGGTCGCGGCGAGCGACACCACGGCGGGCTTCTCCAGGTGTACCAGGCTGAGCCGGTCGGTGACCTGCTCGACCGCGGACTGCCGGTAGCCCAGGCGGGTGTACAGCCGCAGGTTGCCGAGGCTGCGGTGGCCGGTGAACAGGCGGTAGGAGGTCACCGGACGGCCGTCCTCGGCGAGGCGGCGCTCCAGCGCGTCCAGCAGCCGGCCGCCCAGGCCGTGCCGCTGCATCCTCGGGTGGACGACCAGGCGCCCTATCCGGCCGACGCCCTCGGCGTCGACGTGACCTCGGATGGTGCCGACCACCTCGTCGCCCAGCCGGGCGACCAGGACGTACTGCCCGGACAGTTCGGCGCGCAGGCTCTCCAGGCTCTGCGTCAGGGGCTCGATCGCCCAGTCGCCGTACAGCTCTGCCTCGGGCTGGTAGCCGAGGTACTGGAGCTTGAGGATCTGCTCCGCGTCCTCGGCGTCCGCCGCCGAGATGATCACGCTCATGCCCATGTGCTGGGGCCTCCCCATCGTCGTGCCCGGCGCGCAAACGTGAGGGTGACGCACCGGATGCCCTGCCGGAGATGTCCCGGCCGGGGATCTGCCCTGACCGGGGGTGGCGCACGAACGTACCAGCCGCGCGGCCCGGAAGTGACCGGGTCGACGGCGACGCGCTCACGCTCAGTATCCGAGTGATCGCGGCACCGTCAAGAGCTACGTTCGCCAGCGCTCTACCCGTGTGTCAGCTGCTCTCAACCTTCGGGGCGTTCGACGTGGCGAGGGTCACGCGGGGGCGGGGCGGGTGGTGGGGCCGGTGGCGGGCGCCGCGCGCGGGGCGTGGCCGGGGGCGGCGACGGCTCGACGTGGCGAGGGTCACGGGGGGGGCGGCGGGCGACGGCGGCGGGCGGGCGTGCGGAACGTCACTCGGGCGGAGCCGCCTCCGGGGTGATCTGCATGCGGAGCGTCACCGGCCGCTCGCGGGTACCCCTCACGGGTACCGCTCGGCGTGGAGGAGGATCCGCAGGCAGGCGAGGCAGCGGGAGCGGGTGGGCCCGATCGAGCCGCGCGGCATGCCGAGGCGTTCGGAGAGCTCCCGGTAGGTCGGCGGTGGATCCTCGGCGAGGGCGGCGACCAGCTCGGGGCAGCGGCCCGGCAGGCCGGCCACGGTCTCGCGGACCACGCGGCGGCGGCGTTCGGCGAGGAAGACGTCCTCGGCGGAGGGGACGGGCGGAAGGGTTGTGCACACACCGTGCATGACGGGCCGAGACGGGCCGGGTTACGCCTGACCGGGGGTGCGGACGCCGGAGGGGCGCGACGGTCGGACCGTCGCGCCCCTCCCCCGCAGACCGGTGGTCAGCCCTGGATCCACTCCTGCTGCCGCGCCAGGTCCGCCTTCACCTCGGCGAGCTGGACCGCCACCGCCGACGGCGCGGTGCCGCCGCGCCCGTTGCGGGAGGCGATGGCGCCGTGCACACTGAGCACCGACCGCACCTCGGGCGTCAGGTGCACCGAGATCGCCGCGAACTGCTCGTCCGTCAGGTCGGACAGCTCGATGCCCTCGGCCTCGCAGACCTTGACGCAGGCGCCGGCCACCTCGTGCGCGACCCGGAACGGCACGCCCTGCTTGACCAGCCACTCGGCGATGTCGGTGGCGAGCGAGAAGCCGGCCGGGGCCAGCTCCTCCAGCCGCTCCCGGTGCACGGTGAGGGTGGCCATCATCCCGGTGAACGCGGGCAGCAGCACCTCCAGCGTGTCGCAGGAGTCGAACACCGGCTCCTTGTCCTCCTGGAGGTCCCGGTTGTAGGCGAGCGGCAGGGCCTTGAGCGTGGCCAGCAGGCCGGTCAGGTTGCCGATCAGCCGGCCGGACTTGCCCCGGGCGAGCTCGGCGATGTCCGGGTTCTTCTTCTGCGGCATGATCGAGGAACCGGTGGAGAAGGCGTCGTGCAGCGTGATGAAGCCGAACTCCTTGGTGTTCCAGATGATCACCTCCTCCGCGATCCGGGAGAGGTTGATGCCGATCATCGCGGTCACGAACGCGAACTCGGCGACGAAGTCGCGCGAGGCCGTGCCGTCGATGGAGTTGCCGACCGAGCCGCCCTCGAAGCCGAGGTCGGCGGCGACGGCCTGCGGGTCGAGGCCGAGCGAGGAGCCGGCCAGCGCCCCGGAGCCGTACGGGGAGACGGCGGTGCGGGCGTCCCACTGGCGCAGCCGCTCGGCGTCCCGGCCGAGGGCCTGCACGTGCGCGAGGACGTGGTGGGCGAAGAGGACGGGCTGGGCGTGCTGGAGGTGGGTGCGGCCCGGCATCGCGGTGTCCGGGTGCGCCTCGGCGAGGCCGACCAGGGCGTGCTGGAGGTCGAGCACCAGGGCGCCGATGGTCCTGGCGTGGTCCCGCAGGTACATCCGGAACAGGGTGGCGATCTGGTCGTTGCGCGAGCGCCCGGCCCGCAGCTTCCCGCCGAGGTCGGCGCCGAGGCGCTCCAGCAGGCCACGCTCCAGGGCGGTGTGCACGTCCTCGTCGGCGACGGTCCCGGTGAAGGTGCCCGCCTGGACGTCGGCGAGCAGCTGGTCGAGGCCGGCCAGCATCGCGGCGAGCTCGTCCTCGGAGAGCAGGCCGGCCTTGTGCAGGACCCGGGCGTGGGCCTTGGAGCCGGCGATGTCGTACGGCGCGAGGCGCCAGTCGAAGTGGACCGAGGCGGAGAGCCTGGCCAGCGCCTCGGACGGGCCGTCGGCGAAGCGCGCGCCCCAGAGGCGGACGTCGGCGGTCTGGTCTGCGTGCTGGTCGGCGGACATCGCGTGGGCTCCTGACGGGGAAGGGGGGTGGGGACGGGAGGGGATCAGGCGAGGTCGCGGCGGGCGGCGAGCTTCGAGGACATCCCGAAGATCTCGATGAAGCCCTTGGACATCGACTGGTCGAAGGTGTCGCCGGTGTCGTAGGTGGCGAGGTTGAAGTCGTACAGCGACTGGTCGGACCTGCGGCCGTTGACCACGGCCCGGCCGCCGTGCAGGACCATCCGGATCTCGCCGGAGACGTGCTGGTTGGCCTCGTTCACGAAGCCGTCCAGCGCGCGCTTGAGCGGGGAGAACCAGAGGCCGTCGTAGACGAGTTCGGCCCAGCGCTGCTCCACCTGCCGCTTGTAGCGGGCGAGTTCGCGCTCGACGGTGACGTTCTCCAGGGCCTGGTGCGCGGCGATCAGGGCGATCGCGCCGGGGGCCTCGTAGATCTCCCGGGACTTGATGCCGACCAGCCGGTCCTCGACCATGTCCAGCCGGCCGACGCCCTGGGCGCCGGCCCGCTTGTTGAGCTCCTCGATGGCCTGGAGGACGGTGACCTTGCGGCCGTCGACGGCCACCGGGACGCCGGCGTCGAAGGTGATGACCACCTCGTCGGCCTCGCGCGGGGCGGCCGGGTCCTGGGTGTAGTCGTAGACGTCCTCGATCGGGGCGTTCCAGATGTCCTCCAGGAAGCCGGTCTCGACGGCCCGGCCGAAGACGTTCTGGTCGATCGAGTACGGGGACTTCTTGGTGGTGGCGATCGGCAGGCCCTTGGCCTCGGCGAAGGCGATCGCCTTGTCCCGGGTCATCGCGTAGTCGCGCACCGGGGCGATGCACTTCAGGCCGGGGGCCAGCGAGTTGATGCCGACCTCGAACCGGACCTGGTCGTTGCCCTTGCCGGTGCAGCCGTGCGCGACGGTGGTGGCGCCGTGCTTGCGGGCGGCGGCGGCCAGGTGCTTGACGATGACCGGCCGGGACAGCGCGGAGACCAGCGGGTACTGGCCCTGGTAGAGCGCGTTGGCCTTGATCGCCGGGAGGCAGTACTCGTCGGCGAACTCGTCGCGGGCGTCCGCGACCTCGGCCTCGACGGCGCCGCAGTCCAGCGCGCGCTGGCGGATCGCCTCCAGGTCCTCGCCGCCCTGGCCGACGTCGACGGCGACGGCGATGACCTCGGCGCCCGTCTCCTCGGCGATCCAGCCGATGCAGACGGAGGTGTCCAGTCCGCCCGAGTAGGCGAGTACGACGCGCTCGGCCACGGCTTTCTCCTTACAGCTCTACGTACAGGGTTTCCGTACAGGTTTACGGCGACAGGCATAAGTATGCACTAGTCCGTATGAAACACAAAACCCCGGCCGGGGAAGTCTCCACCGGTCGGGGTTTCGTGTCGTTGCGCGTCGTTGCGCGTCGTTGCGCGTCGGGGTCTCGCGTCGTCGCGCGCTACTGGGCCTTCGCCTGGGCGAGTTGCATGAGGTGGTCGGCGAGCGCCTGGCCGCCCGCCGGGTCCCGACTGATCAGCAGGACGGTGTCGTCGCCGGCGATGGTGCCGATGATCTCGAACACCTCCGCCTGGTCGATCGCCGAGGCGAGGAACTGCGCGGCCCCCGGAGGGGTGCGCAGCACCACCAGGTTGCCGGAGGCCGTCGCGGAGACCATCAGCTCGCCGGCCAGCCGGGCCATCCGGCCCTCGCTGGCCGACTCCCCCATCGGCGCGCGCGGCGTGCGGTCGCCGCCCTCCGCCGGGACGGCGTAGATCAGCGCGCCGTCCCGGTTGCGGATCTTGACCGCGCCCAGCTCGTCCAGGTCCCGGGAGAGCGTCGCCTGGGTGACCACGAGTCCGTCGTCGGCGAGCAGCTTGGCGAGCTGGCTCTGCGAGCGCACGGGCTGGCGGGTGAGCAGGTCCACGATCCGCCGGTGCCGCGCGGTGCGGGTCTGCGGCACCTGCGGCGACGGGCCTGCGGCGGACGGGCCGGAGTGGGAAACGGTCATGTGGTTATTCTCCCGGACAACGGTCAGCTCGCATCGGCCGGGGCGCTCTCGCGCACCGCCCGCAGGACGCCCGGCAGAGCGGCGAGGAAGGCGTCCGCCTCCTGCTCGGTCAGTACCAGCGGCGGGGCCAGCCGGACGGCGTCCGGGACGGCCGCGTTGACCAGGAAGCCCGCCTCCTGCGCGGCGGCCTGCACCCGTGCCGACACCGGCTCGGTGAGCACGATGCCGAGCAGCAGTCCGGCGCCGCGCACGTGCGAGACCAGCGGGTCGCCGATCGCCTCGACGCCCTGGCGCAGCCGCTCGCCCAGCTTGCGGACGTGCTCCAGCAGGCCCTCGGACTCGATGGTGTCCAGCACCGCGAGCCCGGCCGCCGCGGCCACCGGGTTGCCGCCGAAGGTGGTGCCGTGCTGGCCCGGGGTGAGCAGTTCGGCGGCCTCGCCGAAGGCCAGCACCGCGCCCATCGGCAGCCCGCCGCCGAGCGCCTTGGCGAGGGTGACGACGTCCGGCTCGACGCCCTCGACGGCCTGGTGGGCGTACCAGTACCCGGTGCGGCCGACGCCGGTCTGGATCTCGTCCAGGACCAGCAGGGTACCCGTGGCCCGGGTGATCTCGCGGGCCGCCCTCAGGTAGCCCTCGGGCAGCGGGATGGCGCCGTTCTCGCCCTGGATCGGCTCCAGGAAGACCGCCGCGGTCTCGGTGGTGACGGCCGCGCGCAGCGCCTCGACGTCGCCGAACGGGACGTGCGTGACGTCGCCGGGCAGCGGGCGGAACGGCTCCTGCTTGGCCGACTGGCCGGTGAGCGCGAGGGCGCCCATCGTCCGGCCGTGGAAGGCGCCCTGGAGGGCGACCAGGTGGGTGCGGCCGGTCCGGCGGCTGATCTTGAACGCGGCCTCGTTGGCCTCGGCGCCGGAGTTGCAGAAGAACACCCGGCCGCCCTCCCGGCCGTCCAGCCGCAGCAGCCGCTCGGCGAGGGCGATGGTCGGCTCGGCCATGAAGAGGTTGGAGACGTGGCCCAGGGTGGCGATCTGCCGGCTGACCGCCTCGACGACCGCCGGGTGGGCGGTGCCGAGCGCGTTGACGGCGATGCCGCCGAGCAGGTCGGTGTACTCCTTGCCGTCGGCGTCCCAGAGCTTGGCGCCCGCACCGCGCACCAGCGCGATCCGCGGGGTGCCGTAGTTGTCGGTGAAGGTGTGCTGCCACCGGCCGGTCAGTTGCTCGTTCGCGGTCATGCCAGTCCCCCGGTCACGGTCTGTTCGTCGTCCGGCACGACCATCGTGCCGATGCCCTCGTCGGTGAAGATCTCCAGCAGCAGGCTGTGCTGCACCCGGCCATCCAGGACGCGGGCGGTGCCCACCCCGGAGCGGACGGCGCGCAGGCAGCCCTCCATCTTGGGGAGCATGCCGCTGGCCAGGCTCGGCAGCAGCTCCTCCAGCTCGCTCGCGGCGAGTTGGCTGATCACGTCGTCGGAGTTTGGCCAGTCCGCGTAGAGGCCCTCGACGTCGGTCAGGACCACCAGCATCTCGGCGCCCAGCGAGACCGCGAGGGCGGCCGCGGCGGTGTCGGCGTTGATGTTGTAGACGTGGCCGTCGGCGCCGCGCGCGATCGAGGAGATGACCGGGATCCGGCCGTCGGCGATCAGCGCCTTCACCGCGCCGGCCTCGATGTTGACGATGTCGCCGACCAGGCCGATGTCGACCTGCTCGCCGTCCACCACCGCGTACCGCTTGACCGCCGTCATGGTGTGCGCGTCCTCGCCGGTCATGCCGACCGCGAACGGGCCGTGCTCGTTGAGCAGGCCGACGAGTTCGCGCTGCACCTGGCCGGCCAGCACCATCCGGACCACGTCCATGGTCTCGGGGGTGGTGACCCGCAGGCCGTTGGTGAAGCTGGACTCCAGGCCGAGGCGGTCCAGCTGGGCGCTGATCTGCGGGCCGCCGCCGTGCACCACGACGGGGTGCAGGCCGGCGTAGCGGAGGAAGACGACGTCCTGGGCGAAGGCCGACTTGAGGCTCTCGTCCACCATGGCGTTGCCACCGAACTTGATCACGACGGTCTTGCCGTGGAAGCGCTCCAGCCACGGCAGCGCCTCGATCAGCGTCATCGCCTTGGGCAACGCGGTGTTGTTGCGGGCCTGTTCGCCCTTGGGTGCGATCTTCACGGGTGTCCCTCGTCCGAACGGGTGTCGCGCATCGGGTGTCGCGGATCAGGTGGCGCGCATCGGGTGGCGCGCGTCACCTGTCGGGCATCAGGTCGAGTAGGCGCTGTTCTCGTGGACGTAGTCGGCGGTGAGGTCGTTGGTCCACAACGAGGCACTCTCCGTACCGGCGTTGAGGTTCGCGGTGATGACGACCTCGCGGCCGGCCATGTCCACCAGGGTGCGGTCCTCGCCGACGCTGCCGTCCTTGCAGACCCAGACGCCGTTGATGGCCACGTCCAGCCGGTCCGGGTCGAAGGCGGCGTCGGTGGTGCCGATCGCGGCCAGCACCCGGCCCCAGTTGGGGTCCTCGCCGTGGATGGCGCACTTGAGCAGGTTGTTGCGGCTGATCGTCCGGGCGACGTCGACGGCCTCCTGCTCGGTGGCGGCGCCGGTGACGTCGATCCGGATGTCCTTGCTGGCGCCCTCGGCGTCGGCGATCAGCCGGCGGGCCAGCTCGGCGCTGACGGTGCGGACCGCCTCGGCGAACTCGGCCTCGTCCGGGACGACGCCGGAGGCGGCCGAGGCCAGCAGCAGCACGGTGTCGTTGGTGGACATGCAGCCGTCGGAGTCGATCCGGTCGAAGGTGGTGCGGGTGGCGCCGCGCAGCGCGGTGTCCAGGGCGGCGGCGTCCAGGTCGGCGTCGGTGGTGATCACGACCAGCATGGTGGCCAGGCTCGGGGCGAGCATGCCCGCGCCCTTGGCCATGCCGCCGACCGTCCAGCCCGCCGGGCTGGTGACCTGGGCGGTCTTGTGCACGGTGTCGGTGGTCTTGATGGCGATCGCGGCGGCCTCGCCGCCGGTCGCGCTCAGCTCCCGGACGGCCAGCGCGACGCCGGGCAGCAGGACGTCCATCGGGAGGCGCTCGCCGATCAGGCCGGTGGAGGCGACGGCGACCTCGCCGGCGTTGAGCTCCAGCTCCCCGGCGACCTTCTCCGCGGTGGCGTGGGTGTCCTGGAAGCCGAGCGGGCCGGTGCAGGCGTTGGCGCCGCCGGAGTTGAGGACCACGGCGGACACCTGGCCGCCCTTGAGGACCTGCTCGGACCAGACGACCGGCGCGGCCTTGACGCGGTTGGCGGTGAAGACGCCGGCGGCGGCGAGCGCGGGGCCGTCGTTGACCACCAGGGCGAGGTCGGGGGTGCCGGAGGCCTTGATGCCGGCGGTCACACCGGCGGCCCGGAAGCCCTTGGCGGCCGTCACGCCCACGTTCGTACTGTTGCTCACGGTGCGACTCCGTTCACGGGAAGGCCCAGCTCCTCGGGCAGGCCCAGGGCGATGTTCATGCTCTGCACCGCGCCGCCCGCGGTGCCCTTCACGAGGTTGTCGATCGCGCTGATCGCGATGATCCGCCCGGCGGTGGCGTCCAGCGCGACCTGGACGAGGGCGGTGTTGGCGCCGTAGACGCTGCTGGTCTGCGGCCACTGCCCCTCGGGCAGCAGGTGGACGAACGGCTCGTCCGCGAACGCCCCGGCGTAGGCGGCGCGCAGGCTCTCGGCGGTCACGCCGGGCCGCGCCTTGGCGGAGCAGGTGGCGAGGATGCCGCGCGGCATCGGGACGAGGGTCGGCGTGAAGGAGACGGTGACGGGCTCGCCCGCGACCGGGGTGAGGTTCTGCACCATCTCCGGGGTGTGCCGGTGCACGCCGCCGACGCCGTACGGGCTGACGTTGCCCATGACCTCGCTGCCCAGCAGGTGGGTCTTGGCGGCCTTGCCCGCACCGGAGGTGCCGGAGGCGGCGACCACGACGGCCTCCGGCTCGGCGAGTCCGGCCGCGTACGCCGGGAACAGCGCCAGGGACACGGCCGTCGGGTAGCAGCCGGGCACGGCGATCCGGTTGCTGCTCTTCAACGCGGCCCGGTGTCCGGGGAGTTCGGGCAGGCCGTAGGGCCAGGTGCCGGCGTGCGCGGAGCCGTAGAACTGCTCCCAGTCGGTGGCGGCGCGGAGCCGGAAGTCGGCGCCGCAGTCGACCACCAGGACCTCGTCGCCGAGCGCCTCGGCGACGGCGGCGGACTGGCCGTGCGGCAGCGCCAGGAAGACCACGTCGTGGCCGGCCAGCACCTCGGGGGTGGTGGGTTCGAGGACGCGGTCGGCGAGCGGGATCAGGTGCGGCTGGAGCGCGCCCAGCCGGGTGCCCGCGTTCGAGCCGCCGGTCAGCGCCCCGATCTCCACCTCCGGGTGGCCGAGCAGCAGACGCAGCACCTCGCCGCCCGCGTATCCGCTCGCGCCGGCGACGGCGACTCGCAATGCCATGGCGTTCCTCCTTTGTTGTGGCATGAATATACGCAGTACGGAACATTCATGCAAGGAGCTGCGGTCAGGACCCCGAAGAACGCCCGAAAACCGCCCTGCGTCCGCCCGGCCGGGCCGCCACCGGCCCGCGACCGAACAGCCACCGACCGAGCGGACGCCGGACTACCGCTTGACCGCGCGCAGCACCACGAACTTGGGGTTGCCCGCCACCAGCTGGCAGTTCCCGAAGAGACGCCGCAGCTTGACGTGGTAGCCGAGATGGCGGTTGCCGACCACCCACAGTTCCCCACCCGGCCGCAGCGCCCGCCGGGAACCGGTGAACATCCGCCAGGCGGTGGCGTCCGTGGTGGCCTGGTGCGAGTGGAACGGCGGATTGTTCAGGACGAGGTCCACCGAGCCCGGGGGCGCCACCTCCGGCGCCAGCGCGTCGGCGGTCAGGAACTCCGCCCGGGCGTCCGGGCCCAGATTGGCGCGGAAGGTCTCCTCCGCCGACGCCACCGCCTGATGGGACTCGTCGACGAACACCAGCTCCGCACCCGGCCCGGCCAGCGCGGCGGCCGTGCCGACCACGCCGTTGCCGCAGCCCAGGTCGACCACCCGGGCCCCGGGCGCCGGGGTCGGCAGGTGGCCGAGGAAGAAGCGGGTGCCGATGTCGAGGCGCTCGGCGCAGAACGTGCCGGCGTGGTTGACCACCGTGCGCCCGGAGACCGCCCCGACGTCCGGCGGCAGCGCGTAGCGGTGCGGCCACGGGCTGGGGCCGGGGTCCAGCGCCGGATCCGGGGTGCAGAAGACCAGCCGGGCCTTGCGGGCGGCGAGCGAGGTGCGGGTCGGGCCGAGGATCCGCTCGAAGAGCTGGAGCGTGGAGGTGTGGATCTCGGCGACCATGCCGGCGCCGACCACCACCGTGCCCGGGTGGACGGCGGGGGCCAGCCGGTGCAGCTGGTCCTCCAGCAGGGCCAGGCTCTTGGGGACGCGCACCAGCAGGACGTCGATCCGCTCCGGCGGGGCGTCCCGGGTGGTCAGCAGTCGGGCCGGGTCGACGGTGGCGCCGGCCCGCGCCAGGTTGGCCAGGGTGGCCTGCCGGCCGAGGTGGGAGTCGACGATCTGCACCGGCTCGTGGGCGGCCAGCGCGGTGGTCAACGCGCCCCAGCGGTCGCCCAGGACGACGATCCGGCGGCCGGCCAGGTCGGTCGCGGTGCCGGCGGCGCTGTCCGCCTCGCCCGCGAGGTGGCGCAGCAGGTACTCGTCGGCCGCGTCCCAGGCCCGCAGCCGCTCACGCGGGTCCTCCGGGAAGCGGGTGAGGTCGAAGGCGCCCCACGGCGTACTGAACTGGGTCGCCGCGGCGGGCGTGATCTCGGGATTCATCGTGTTCTCAGGCTATCCGACGGCCCGACGGGGAACCGTTTCGACGGATACTGGAAGTGCCCGGCCGAGAGGGGTGAGGGCGATGGACTGGAAGCTCGAAGTCGTGGTGGTCCCGGTGTCGGACGTGGACCGCGCGAAGCTGTTCTACGAGGAGCTGGTCGGCTTCACGGTCGACCACGACACCCGGTTGCGCGACGGGGTCCGGGTCGTCCAGCTGACTCCCCCGGGTTCCACGTGCTCCATCGTGGTGGGCACCGGGGTCATCGGGGCGCCGCCCGGATCCGTGAAGGGACTGCAGCTGGTGGTACCGAACATCGACAAGGCGCACGCCGAACTCGCGGCCCGGGGCGTCGAGGTCAGCCCGGTCCAGCACTTCGAGGCGGGCAGCCGGGTGGACGGGCACGGCGAGGCCTGGAACTCCTTCGTGTTCTTCAACGACCCGGACGGCAACGGCTGGGCGGTCCAGGAGGCCCCGCAGGCGGCCCGGATGGTGCCGGAGGCGGCGTAGCGGGCGCCGAGGGCTCGGGTTCGGGCTCGGGCCGGTTCGGGCGGCTTGGGTAGGCTCCAGGGATGGCTGAACACGAGGGAAGCGTGCGGGTGGACAGCTGGATCTGGTCGGTCCGGCTCACCAAGACGCGGGCGCTGGCGGCCGCCGCCTGCCGGGCCGGGCACGTGCGGGTGAACGGCGAACGGGTCAAGCCGGCCCAGGCGCTGCGCCCCGGGGACGAGGTGCGGGTCCGCGAGGAGGGCTACGAGCGGGTCGTCGTGGTGCAGAAGCTCATCCGCAAGCGGGTCGGCGCGACGGTGGCGGCGGACTGCCTGATCGACAACAGCCCGCCACGACCGCCGCGCGAACTCGTCGCGACGGCCGGCGAGCGGGACCGGGGCGCCGGGCGCCCGACCAAGCGGGAGCGGCGCGACCTCGACCAGCTGCGCGGGCACTGATCCCACCGGCGCGCGGTGTCGGCGAGTCCCGTCAGCGCTCGGTGTCAGCGAGCACCTTGGCGAGGAAGGCCTCCAGGTTCCCCACCGTCCGGTCGATCTGCCGCTCCAGCGGCAGCGACTCGTCGGGCCTGGTCACCAGGGCGGACTTCTTCAGCCCGCGCACGTACAGCGAGCAGGCGAGGTCGGCGCAGATGTACGTGCCGACGGTGTTGCCCTCCCGCCCGGCCGCCCCGGCCCGGCGGGCGGCGAGCAGCGCGACGCCGGAGCCCGCGTGCGCGGTGATGCACAGCGAGCAGACGTTGGTCTTGGTGAGGCTGCGGCGGACCGTCGGCACCCGCAGCGTCACGCCGACCGGCTCACCGTCGTACGACGCCACCAGGTAGGCCCGGTCGGGCGCGCCCTGGTCCCGCCAGCCGAGGAAGTCCAGGTTCTCCCAGGGCAGTTCCGCCAGGCCCCGAGGGAGGTTGAGCCGACGGGCCTCGCCCTTGGAGCAGTTGACGAAGGACGCGCGGATCTCGTTCTCGCTCAGGGGTTCCATGTCGCGGAAGCTAGCACCGGCCCGCCCGCGCTGTCGTGCCAATTTCTCCCGGTACGTACCGGAGCGGGCCGCTGACGGCCCGTCGCCCACCAGGGTGCGCACCGGAGCGGGTGACGGGCTGTCAGTGGCTGAGCCTAGTGTTCGTGGTGTGCGAGGCCGGTCCCGGCGCAGGAGGGAGGCGTCGGGGCCGGACCGCCTCGCGATCCGGGGCTACCGCTTGAACGCGACGCCCGCGTAGGCGGAGACGTCCTGCCAGCCTTCGGGGAGTTCGGTGGTGGGGACGTGGCCGGGGGTGGGGCGCCAGAGCGGGAGTTGGACCAGGCCGGGGCCGGCGAACTCGAAGTCGCCGAAGAAGGGTTCGACGCCGGCGCGCGGGCGCAGCACCAGGGGGGCGCTGGCGCTGCGGTAGATGCGGGTGCCTTCGGCGGCGCTCTCCCGGGAGGCGAAGTCGGGGCTGCCGTGGGAGAGGATCAGCGCGCTGCCGGGGGCGAGCGCGTCGCGCAGGGTGCGGACGATCTGCTGGGCGCCGTCCTCGTCGCGGATGAAGTGCAGCACGGCGACGAGCATCAGCGCGACCGGCCGGGACAGGTCGACGGCGGCGAGCAGGCCCGGGTGGCCGAGGATGGTGGCCGGGTCGCGCAGGTCGGCCTCGATGACCGAGGTGTGTCCGGCGGGGTGGCCGGCCAGCAGGGCGCGGGCGTGGGTGGCGACGATCGGGTCGTTGTCGACGTACACCACCCGGGCGTCCGGGGCGACCCGCTGGGCGACCTCGCTGGTGGAGCCGACGGCCGGGATGCCGGTGCCGATGTCGACGAACTGGCGGATGCCCCGGCCGGCGGCGAACTCCACCGCGTCGCCGAGGAACTGCCGGTTGGTGCGGGCCAGCAGCGGCAGCGCGG
This sequence comes from Kitasatospora sp. NPDC088861, assembly GCF_044750105.1. Lineage (NCBI taxonomy): Bacteria > Bacillati > Actinomycetota > Actinomycetes > Kitasatosporales > Streptomycetaceae > Kitasatospora > Kitasatospora sp. NPDC088861. The sequence goes on along the minus strand of NZ_JBIVJF010000010.1, from coordinate 118,089 downwards.
GGTAGGCCGCTATGGCAGCCTGGGCGGCCTTGCGGTCGGCCTCGAAGTTGTCCTTGCCGCCCAGGTAGTAGTCGTACATCCGGGCGGTGTGCGGGACGCCGGTGTCGAGCTCGCTCGGCGGCTGCCAGTCGTCCGCTCTGGCCCAGTCCCAGTCGGTGCCGGTGGCCTCGCCGACGGCCGCGCTGTCCTCGTGCATCCTGTTCCGCCCCCTCTGCCGTGCTCACTGCCGGACATGGCACCGCCTCGGCACCCGGCGGGCCCGCCCGGTACCACGGGGGTGACCCCGCGTCCGGCCCGGCCACCCTCCCGTGGCGTGCGCTGCGCCGTGATCGTATCCGACGACACGCCGGTGAAACACCGGGAGTTCAGGTTTACGCAACACCCGGACGGTGGTGTGCGTGCACGTCAATGGCGGTACCGGGACGCTCCTCGGATCGCCGTGGGTGGCCACCGTCTCTATGCTGACTGCCGATGACTGCCGACCGCCGCACCGTACTGCGCACCGCCGTCCAGCTGGCCGCCCTGACCGCCGCCAGCGGGTTCCTCAGCGCGTGTGCCTCCGGCACCCCGCGCCGGGCCGACGCCGGGGTGCTCGCCGTGCACCCGGGCACCCTCGACCCGCAGCACACCACCGACCCGGCCTGGAACGGCGGCGAGGGCCCGGCCTCCCCCGTGCCGTCCGCCCCGCCGGAGCCGCAGCCCATCGGGGCCGACCCGACCGCCGGTACCGACCCGGCCACCGGCGCGGAGCCGGCCGCCGGGGCCGCGACGCCGCCGACGCCCCCGCCGACGCCTCCGACGCCGCCGGTGCTGCCGCCGCTCGCCGCCGGCACCCCGGTCGAGGTGGTGAACGGGCCGCGCACCAGCAAGTTCGTGGCGCTGACCTGCCACGGCAGCGGCGATCCGAAGCAGGCCACCGCGCTGCTGGAGGCCGCCGAGCAGCGCGGCATCAAGCTGACCGTGATGGCGGTCGGCAGCTGGCTCGACCAGCAGCCGCAGATGGCCCGCCGGATCCTGGACGCCGGCCACGAGCTGGGCAACCACACCCAGAACCACCTCGACCTCTCGACGATGACGGCCGCCCAGGTGCACGACGAGATCGCCCAGTGCGCCGAACGGCTGCAGCGGCTCACCGGCTCGATCGGCCGCTGGTTCCGCCCGTCCGCCGCGCAGTACGCCACCCGGACGGTGCGCGAGCAGGCGAAGGCGGTCGGCTACGAGCACGTGCTGTCCTTCGACGTCGACCCGCGCGACTACAACGACCCGTCGGCCGCCGAGTTGCAGCGCCGGGTGCTGAAGTCGGTGCGCGGCGGATCGGTGGTCGCCCTGCACATGGGCCACCAGTGCACGGTGGACGCGCTGCCGGGCATCCTGGACGGTCTCGCCAAGGCGGGCCTGAAGCCGGTGACCGCCAGTCAGCTGTGCGCCTGACCGCTCTTCGTGGCAGGCCGTCCGAGGGGCACGCCGGCCGAGGGGCCCGTTCAGCCCATCGGGTCGTCCGCCTTGTACGGGCGCATCCGCAGCGTCCGGGCGTCCGCCGCGCGGATCTCCGCGGCCCGGTTGACCAGCTCCTCCAGGTCGTCCCGCCCGGCGTGGATGAACCGGCCGTGCAGGCCGTCGAAGCGGCCCCGGGCGGCGTCCACGGTGACCGCGACCATGTACGGGATGGAGCCCCAGGTCGTCGTGTCCTTGAACATCGGCATCGCGGCGGTCATGTCGGTTTCGACCGCGCCGGGGCTGATGTCTAGGATGACGATGCCGTGGCGGGCCAGCGAGTCCGCCATGTTGTCGGAGAGCTGGAGCAGCGCCCCCTTGGAGGTGGCGTACGCGGTGTAGTCGCCGTCCGGGCGCAGGGCGAAGCCGGAGTTGAGGTTGACCACCCGGCCGCGCTCCCGGGACACCATGCCGGGCAGGACGCAGCGCAGCAGGTTGTAGGGGCCGCGCAGGTTGGTCTCGATCACCTGCCACCACTGGTTCGCGTCGGTCTCCCAGAGCGGCACCTCCGCGCGGTCGACCAGGCCGGCGTTGTTGATCAGCAGGTCGATCGGGCCGAGGTCGCGTTCGACGACCCGGACGGCCTCGCGGACGGCGCCGGCGCGGGTGACGTCGGCGGTGACGGCGACGCCGCGGGAGCCGTGCCGGGCGCACTCCTTGAGGGTGTCGGTCAGCGTCCCGTGGGTGCGGCCGACCAGGCCGACGGCCATGCCCTCGGCGGCCAGGCCGATGGCGATCTCCCGGCCGATTCCCCGGCCCGCGCCGGTGATCAGGCCGACCTGTCCTGCGAGCGATCCCGTCGGCACCGTGTGCTCCCTTCCCGTCCCCGGCCCCCGTCTGCGGCATTCTTCCGGCCGCCGGGCGGGGGTGGCCCCGGGCGCACGGGCGGCGGGCCCGGCCTCACCCGTTCGGACGACGTCTCGCACTGGCACCCGGCCGGGGAGGGGGTGACCTACTGGCCGGTACGGAGTAGTAACGTCGTCGGGACGGTGACCGGTGCACCCATTCCGGCACACCGGCCCGTTGACCAGCAGCTCGCTGGGCCACCAGTTCGCTGGGCGACCCCCAGCACCACCGAAGGGCAACTGAGTGAGTGACATCGCGCGCGTCGGAGTGATCGGCTGCGGCCTGATGGGGTCGGGCATCGCGGAGGTCTTCGCCCGGGCCGGGCTGGACGTCCTGGTGGCGGAGGCCAGCGGCGAGGCGCTGGAGTTCGGCCGCACCCGGCTGACCAACTCCCTGGACACGGCGGTCAAGCGCGGCAAGCTGAGCCCGGAGCTGCGGGACGAGGCGCTGGCCCGGCTGACCTTCACCGTGGACCTGTCCGACTTCGCCGACCGCGACCTGGTGGTCGAGGCGGTCGCCGAGCGCGAGGACATCAAGGTCAAGATCTTCCAGACCCTGGACCAGGTGGTCGAGCGCCGGGACGCGATCCTCGCCTCCAACACCTCGTCGATCCCGATCGTGAAGCTGGCCGCCGCCACCTCCCGCCCCGAGCAGGTGATCGGCCTGCACTTCTTCAACCCGGCGCCGGTGCAGAAGCTGGTCGAGGTCATCCCGACGCTGACCACCTCGGCGGTGACCACCGAGCGGGTCGAGGCCTTCGCCTCCCAGGAGCTCGACAAGGAGCCGATCCGCGCCCGCGACCGGGCCGGCTTCGTGGTCAACGCGCTGCTGGTGCCCTACCTGCTGTCCGCGGTGCGGATGTTCGAGTCGGGTGTGGCCACCGCCTCCGACATCGACAAGGGCATGGAGGCCGGCTGCGCCCACCCGATGGGCCCGCTGCGGCTGTGCGACCTGATCGGCCTGGACACCATCGTCTCGATCGCCGAGTCGATGTACGACGAGTACAAGGAGCCGCTGTACGCGGCTCCCCCGCTGCTCTCCCGGATGGTCGACGCGGGCCTGCTGGGCCGCAAGTCCGGCCGCGGCTTCTACGACTACACCGCGAGCGCCTGAGCACCGGCCGGTGGACGGCGGCGGGGCCCGGGAGCGATGTGCCGCTCCCGGGCCCCGCTTGGCGTTCCGTCAGCTGTTGATGGCGTAACTGTCGCCGTAGACCTTCCACTTGAGCGGCGGGTTGAGGTCGAAGTTCTTCGCGTTGAGGAAGACCGACTGCTCGGTGTCGACCCGGCTGGTGTCGGAGTGGGCCTGCTCCTTCTTCATGACCACCTTGCGGGCGTCCAGGAAGGCCTTGAGGTAGGTGGCCTCGTCGCCACCCTGGGCGGGGGTCTTGGCCTTCTTCAGGGCGGCGGCGCGGATGCCGCCGAAGCTGTCCGAGCTGTTGCCGGGGCCGTGCATGACGATGGCGTCGTAGTAGGCGAACTGGCCGAGCGCGCGCAGGCCGTCGGACTTGGCCTGGTTGACGGCGGGGTTGAAGTACACCCGGTCGCGCTCGTCGTTCTGGGCCTGCTGGAAGACCGTGTCCTTGGCGGCGGCGGCCCAGTCGTTGACGAAGGGGGTGCCGAGGCCGGCGTGCGAGGCGCTGCCGTTGACCTTCTTCAGGGCCGGCAGGTACTTGGCGAGGACGTTGCCCGGCTTGAGGTCGGTGTAGTGCTGGACGAGGTCCAGCATGTCGCCGGTGCCGGAGCAGAAGCCGATGATGCCGCCGGTGTAGCCGCGCCCGTCGCCGATGTCCTCGATGTACTTGTACTGGGCCTTCCAGTCCAGCGAGGAGTTCTCCGCGCTGGACACCAGCTGCATCGCGATGTCCTTCTTGTGCGGGTCGTCCAGCCCGACTCCCTTGAGCTGGACGGACGTCGCGGACGGCGGCGCGGCGGTGGCGGCGCCGGCGGCCGCGACCGTGAGGGGGGCGGCCACCAGGGCGGCGGCGAGGGCGATGCGGAGGGCATGGTGGTGCTGGGGACGCATACGATGCTCCGTTTCCTCGGGGGGTTAGGAAACTTTCCTAACGAGAATTAAGGCCCTCCTTCCCTGTCCCCGCAAGGGTTTTGACAAAGTCTCTTCAAGGCTCTTCAAAGGCGCAGGTCAGACCACAGGCCCAGGGGCGGGCTCCGGGCAACGCGAAGGGCCCCGTCCGGACCGAGGTCCGGACGGGGCCCTGGGGCCTGACGGGATCAGGCGCCGCGCAGCACCGCGCCGGTGCGGGCGACGGCCTCGGCGACGGCCGCCTCGCGGGCGGCGGTCGCCTCGTCGGCGGTCAGCGTGCGGTCCGCGGCGCGGAAGCGCAGCGCGTACGCCAGCGACTTGCGGCCCTCGCCGACCTGCTCGCCGGTGAAGACGTCGAACAGCCGGATGGCCTCCAGCAGTTCGCCCGCGCCGGAGCGCAGCGCGGCCTCCACGTCGGCGGCCGGAACGGCGGCGTCGACGATCAGCGCGACGTCCTGGGTGGCCACCGGGAAGCCGGAGACCGCAGGGCCGTTGACCTTCTCGGCGCCGTCCGCGGTGAGCAGGTCGACGTCGATCTCCATCGCGCTGGTGCGGGCCGGCAGGCCGAGCGCCTTGACGACGCGCGGGTGCAGCTCACCGGCGTGGCCGACCACCCGGTCGGTGCCGGTGACGACCAGCTCGGCGCAGCGGCCCGGGTGCCACGGCGCCCGCTGCCCCTGCCGGACGGTCAGCTCGACGCCGGCCGCGCGGGCCACCGTACGGGCCGCCTCGACGGCGTCCGCCCAGGACGCCACGGCGCCCTGGCCCCACCAGCCGGACGGCAGCCGCTCACCCGCGAGGGCGACGGCGACCCGGCGCGGCTGGTCCGGCAGCGCGGCGTCCAGCGCGGCCAGCTCCTCGGCGCTCGGCCGGCGGTCGACGGCCGGACGCGGGGCCACGGACAGCTCGTCCTTGGGCAGGAAGACGGTGCCGGTCTCGTAGATCGCCAGGTCGGTGTTGCCGCGGCCGACGTTGCGGCGCAGCGAGCCGAGCAGGCCCGGCAGCAGCGTGGTGCGCAGCGCCGGCTCCTCGTCGTTGAGCGGGTTGACCAGCTTGACGGTGCGCCGACGCCGGTCGTCCGGCTCCAGGCCGAGCGCCTCGAAGGCGCTCTCGCCGAGGAACGGGTAGTTGTTGACCTCGACGTAACCGGCCCCGGCCAGCGCGACGCCGATCCGGCGGTGGACGCGCTGGGCCTCGGTCAGGCCCTTGCCCGGGGGCACGTTGGGCATCCGGGCGGGGACGTTGTCGTAGCCCTCCAGCCGGATGACCTCCTCCGCGAGGTCGTACGGGTCGGTGAGGTCGGGGCGCCAGGTCGGCGGGGTGACCTCCAGGACGTCGGCGCCGGCGACCGAGCAGCCGATCTCCTGCAGGCGCCGGGTCACGGTCTCGCGGCCGTACGCGGTGCCGGCGACCCGGTCGGGCAGGTCGGCGGAGATGGTGATGGTGCGCACCGGGTGCGGGGCGGCGATGTCGGTGACCCCGGCCTCGGCGGTGCCGCCGGCGATCAGGACCAGCAGGTCGACGGCGCGCTGGGCGGCGGCGCGGGCGGCCTCCGGGTCGACGCCGCGCTCGAAGCGCTTGGACGCCTCGGAGGGCAGCTTGTGCCGCTTGGCGGCGCGGGCGACGGCGACCGGCTCGAAGTGCGCCGCCTCGATGATCACCTCGGTGGTGCCCGGGCCGGCGGCCGGGTCGAGGATCTCGGTGGAGGCACCGCCCATGACGCCGGCCAGGCCGATCGGGCCGCTGTTGTCGCAGATCAGCAGGTCCTCGGCGGAGAGCTTGCGCTGCACGCCGTCGAGGGTGGTGAGGCTCTCGCCCTGCTCCGCCCGGCGGACCGTGATCGGGCCGCTCACGCGCTGCTTGTCGTAGGCGTGCAGCGGCTGGCCGACCTCCAGCATCACGTAGTTGGTGATGTCGACGGTCAGCGAGATCGGGCGGATGCCGGCCTTCTGGAGGCGGCGCTGCAGCCAGATCGGGGACTTGGCGGTCGGGTCGATGCCGACGACCGTGCGGGCCACGAAACGGTCGCACCCGGCCGGGTCGTTGACCTTGACCAGGTAGCCGAAGGAGTTGGCCGGCGGCACGTCGAGCAGCGCCGGGTCGGCCAGCGGCAGCCCGTACGCGGCGGCGGCCTCGCGGGCGACGCCGCGCAGCGACAGGCAGTAGCCGCGGTCCGGGGTGACGGCGATGTCCAGCACCTCGTCGACCAGCTGGAGCAGCTCGATCGCGTCGGTGCCGGGCTCGAACTCCGGCGGGAGCACGATGATGCCGTCGTGGTCGTCGCCCATGCCGAGCTCGCGGGCCGAGCAGATCATGCCGGCCGAGGTGCGGCCGTAGGTCTGGCGGGCCGCGATCGGGAAGGGGCCGGGCAGCACGGCGCCCGGGAGCACCACGACGACCTTGTCGCCGACGGCGAAGTTGGTGGCGCCGCAGACGATCTCCTGCGGCTCGCCGGTGCCGTTGGCGTCGCCGACGTTGACGAGGCAGTGCCGGATCGGCTTCTTGAAGCCGGTCAGCTGCTCGATGGAGAGCACCTCGCCGACGACCAGCGGGCCCTTGAGGTCGCCGCCGAGCTGCTCGACGGTCTCGACCTCCAGGCCGGCCCGGACCAGGCGCTCCGCCACGTCACGGCCGGTCTCGCCGGCCGGCAGGTCGACGTACTCACGCAGCCAGGAAAGCGGGACGCGCATCAGATCTCCATCCCGAACGGGAGGGTGAAGCGCACGTCACCCTCGACCATGTCGCGCATGTCGGCGACGTTGTGACGATTCATCAGGATCCGCTCCAGGCCCAGGCCGAAGGCGAACCCGCTGTAGCGGTTGGGGTCGACGCCGCAGGCGACCAGCACGCGCGGGTTGACCACGCCGCAGCCGCCGAGCTCGATCCAGCCCTCGGAGGAGCAGGTCCGGCAGGGGCGGTCCGGGTTGCCGACGCTCTCGCCGCGGCACACGAAGCACTGCAGGTCGATCTCGGCGCTCGGCTCGGTGAACGGGAAGTACGAGGGGCGCCAGCGGAGCTCCAGGCCGCCGCCGATCAGCTTCTCGACCAGCACCTCGATGGTGCCCTTGAGGTCGGCGAAGGTGATGCCCTCGTCCACCGCGAGGCCCTCGACCTGGCGGAACACCGGGGTGTGCGTGGCGTCCAGCTCGTCAGTGCGGTAGACGCGGCCGGGGCAGACCACGTAGACCGGGGGCTCGCGGTCGAGCAGGGTGCGGGCCTGGACCGGGGAGGTCTGGGTGCGCATCACCACGCCGGAGTCGGCGGAGCCGTCCGGGGCCTGCACGAAGAAGGTGTCCTGCATCGAGCGGGCCGGGTGGTCCGGTCCCAGGTTGAGGGCGTCGAAGTTCAGCCACTCGGCCTCGGCCTCGGGGCCCTCGGCGACCTGGTAGCCCATCGCGACGAAGGTGTCCTCGATGCGCTCGGCCAGGGTGGTCAGCGGGTGCCGGGCGCCGCGCGGGGCGCGGTCGTACGGCAGCGTGACGTCCACCGCCTCCTCGACCAGCACGCGGGCGTCGCGCTCCGCCTCCAGCTCGGCCTGCCGCTTGGCGAGGGCCTTGTTGACGGCGCCGCGGGCCTGGCCGATCAGCTTGCCGGCGGCGGCCTTGGCGTGCGGGGGCAGGGCGCCGATCTCGCGGTTGGCGAGGGAGAGCGCGGAACGGTCGCCGGTGTGGGCGACCTTGGCCTCCTTCAGCTCGTCGAGCGTGCTGGCGGCGGCGAAGGCGGCGACGGCCTCGTCCCGCGCCTGCTCCACCACCTCGGGCTTGAGGGCCTCGACCTCGACCGGGTCGTACGACTTGTTGGGTGCCGACATCTCTATCTTCCCGTGCTCCTGCTCGTCCGTGCTCAGGTAAGGGTGGCTCTCCCCTGCGGTACGCCCGGCGTGGCCGGGGCACGGGCAGCCGTTCTCCGTACGACGGGGAAGAGGGGTGTCCGCGGCTCAGCCGCACAGGGCGTCCCACAACGCCAAAGGTCGAGTGTAGTCGCAGCGCGTAGCGCGGCTGCCTGGAAGCCCGTCCAGCGGGACCGCGGAGCATGCGTTCATGCTCTTTCAGAGCATGCCCCGATCGTCGTCATGCTCCTTCAGAGCATGCTCTGCTTGTCGTTCATGCTCCTTCAGAGCATGCTCTGCTTGTCGTTCATGCTCCTTCAGAGCATGAAGTCCGGAACGCTGGCGGGCAGGATAAATCGGAACCGGGCGCCGCCGCAGGGGGCCCGGTCGACCCGGATCGAGCCGCCGTGGGCCTCCACGATGCCCTTGACGATGTACAGGCCCAGGCCGGTGCCGCCGCGCTTGGAACCGCGCCAGAAGCGGGTGAAGACGCGCGGCATCGACTCCTCGGGGATGCCGCTTCCTTCGTCGCTCACGGTGACCGCGGTTCCTTCCACGATGCGGGGAGGGGTGCCCGAGCGCTCCCAGAGGGGCGCCTCGACGACCTCCTTGGCCGGTGCCACCTCGATCGTGACAGTTCCCTCGCCGTGGCGCACCGCGTTTTCCAGCAGGTTGGCCAGCACCTGGTCGACCTTGTCCGGGTCGGCCCACAGGACGGTCAGCGACTCGCTGATCCGGACGTCGAAGCGCTCCTCGGGGATGCCGGTGGCGACCTTGCGCTCGACGTGCCGGCGCACCGCGGCGGCCAGGTCGACCACCTGCTTGCGCAGTTCCAGCCGGCCGGCGTCGATCCGGGAGATGTCCAGCAGTTCGGCGATCAGCCGGGTGACCCGGTCGGCGTCGGCGTCCACCGTCTCCAGCATCAGCCGCTTCTGCCCGTCGGTGAAGCGCTCCCACTTGGCCAGCAGCGTCGCCGTGAAGCCCTTGACGCTGGTGAGCGGCGAGCGCAGCTCGTGGGCGACGGTGGCGATCAGCTCGGCGTGGCTGCGCTCGGTGCGGCGCCGGGCCTCGGTGCCGCGCAGCGCGATCACCACCCGCTGCGGCGGCCCCAGCGGCACCTCCCGGACGTACCGGGCGGAGACCAGCACCTCGCGGCCGCCGGGCAGCAGCAGGTTGCGCTCCGGCTGGCCGGTGCGGGTGGCCAGGCCGCCGTACGGGTCGGTCAGCTGCCACCAGCGACGGCCGTCCAGGTCCTCCAGCGGGAGGACGTCCTCCAGCCCGCTACCGAGCGCCGCCTCCGGGGGCAGGCCGGTGAGCCGGGCCGCGGCCCGGTTGAAGCAGACCACCCGGCCCAGCGCATCGGCGACCACCAGGCCGTCCGGTAGGTCGTCCGGGTCGAGCTCTGGCCCGCTGCCGACCATGGGTGTCCTCCCCGATTACCCACCGTGCCGTTCCCCCCACAGAGGCAGACCCTAGCGCCTCGCAGCCCCCTGTAGTAGGCCCTCGGCCGGTGGCGCCGGGAGCGTGCGGGTCAGGCGTTCGAGCGGCAGCCGCCGGGCGAGCGCTGCGCCCGGGCCGAGGCGTACAGGCAGACGGCCGCGGCGGTGGCCAGGTTGAGGCTCTCGGCGTGCCCGTGGATCGGGACGCGCACGACCTCGTCGGCCAGCGCGCGGGTCTCCTCCGGAAGCCCCCAGGCCTCATTGCCGAACACCCACGCGCCGGGCGCGCCCAGGGTGCCCTCGTCGAGCTCCTGGTCCAGGTCGCGCTCCCCCGCGCCGTCCGCGGCGAGCACCCGGACCCCGGCCGCGCGCAGCTGCGCGACGGCCTCCTCGACCGGTACGCCGACCGCCACCGGCAGGTGGAACAGGCTGCCGACGGAGGCCCGGACGGCCTTCGGGTTGTACAGGTCCACCGAGGCGTCGGTGAGCACCACGGCGTCCGCGCCGGCCGCGTCGGCGGTGCGCAGCACGGTGCCGGCGTTGCCGGGGTCGCGGACGTGGGCGAGGACCGCGACGAGCTTGGGGCGGGCCTTGAGCACCTCGGCGAACGGGGTGTCGATGAAGCGGCAGAGCGCCACGATGCCCTGCGGGGTCACCGTGTCGCAGATGTCGGCGATCACCTCGTCGGTGGCGGTCAGCACCGGCAGCCCCTCGGCCAGCGTCGCCTCGACGATGGCGGCGTGCCGCTCGGCGGCCTCCGGGGTCACGTACACCTCGACCACGGCGTGCTCGGCCGAGCCCGGCAGCTGGCCGAAGGCGACGGCCTCCCGGACGGCCTGCGGGCCCTCGACCAGGAAGCGGCGTTCCTTGGTGCGCTGGTTCCGCTTGGCGAGCCGGCGGGCGGCGACGACGCGCGGCGAGCGCAGGGAGGTGAGCAGGGGGGTGTCGGTGCTCGGCATGGTCTCGTTCTCTGTGGCGGGCGGCGCTGAAGATCCGGGGAAACGCAGAACCGGACCCGCAGGGAGCCTGCGGGTCCGGTCAGAGCTCGACTGATCTCGGAAGATCAGGCGGCGTCGGCGGCAGCCTTGGGGGCGTTCACGTCGGCCGGCAGCGCCTTCTGGGCGACCTCGACCAGCGACGCGAACGCGCCCGGGTCGTTGACGGCCAGGTCGGCCAGCATCTTGCGGTCGATCTCGACGCTGGCGGCCTTCAGGCCCTGCACGAAGCGGTTGTAGGTGATGCCGTTGGCACGGGCCGCAGCGTTGATGCGCTGGATCCACAGCTGACGGAAGTCGCCCTTGCGCTTCTTGCGGTCGTTGAAGTTGTAGACCAGCGAGTGGGTGACCTGCTCCTTGGCCTTGCGGTACAGGCGCGAGCGCTGGCCACGGTAGCCGCTGGCGCGCTCCAGGATGACCCGGCGCTTCTTGTGGGCGTTGACTGCCCGCTTGACGCGTGCCACTTGATTACTCCTTGGGTTGGACCACGGACTACTTCACGTGGTCCGTCATTCGAATGGGTCGGGAAGGATCAGCTGCCCCGCTCACGGCTCGCACCGGGCGGGAGGGCGATCACTTGCCGAGAAGCTTCTTGATCTTCTTGGCGTCAGCGGGGGCCAGCTCGACGGTCCCGGCCAGCTTGCGGGTCAGCGTCGAGGGCTTGTGCTCCAGGAGGTGGCGGCGGCCGGCGCGCTCGCGGAGCACCTTGCCAGAGCCACTGATCTTGAAGCGCTTGCTGGCGCCACTGTGCGTCTTCTGCTTCGGCATTTCGCCGTATCTCCTCGTCGGTCCCGTCCGCGCCCGCGCGGCCTGCGCCACGCGGGCGTGAACTGGATGGATCTGTGTGACCGGGCGGGGCGCCCCGTCACCTTGGGGCCGGTCTCCCGGGCCGCCCTGGCCGGTGAAGGCTCAGGCGCCCTGGGAGGCGGCCGGCTGCTCGACCGGAGCGTCGGCCTCGACGGCCGGTGCCTCGGCCGGGGCGTCCTCTGCCTCGGTCGCCTCGTCGTCGGCGACCTCGTCGTCGGCGACCTCGTCGTCGACCAGCAGGTCGTCGTCCACCAGGTCGTCGTCCGCGGCGGCGTCGGAGCCGGGGGTACGGCCCTGACGCTCGGCCTTGCGGGCGTCGGCGAGGGCGCGGGCCTCGGCCATCGCCTCGGTCTTCTTCTTGTGCGGGCCAAGAACCATGATCATGTTTCGGCCGTCCTGCTTCGGCGACGACTCGATGAAGCCCAGGTCCTGGACGTCGTCGGCGAGCCGCTGCAGCAGGCGGAAGCCCAGCTCGGGGCGGGACTGCTCACGACCACGGAACATGATCGTGATCTTGACCTTGTCGCCCTGCTTGAGGAACCGGACGACGTGACCCTTCTTGGTGTCATAGTCGTGCGGGTCGATCTTCGGCCGGAGCTTCATCTCCTTGATGACCGTGTGCGCCTGGTTCTTGCGCGCCTCACGGGCCTTCATGGCCGACTCGTACTTGAACTTGCCGTAGTCCATGAGCTTGCACACCGGCGGCCGGGCGGTCGCCGCGACCTCGACCAGGTCAAGGTCGTACTCCTGCGCGAGCTCCAGCGCCTTGGCAAGCGGCACGATGCCGACCTGCTCGCCGCTGGGACCGACGAGTCGCACCTCCGGGACGCGAATCCGGTCGTTGATGCGGGGCTCGGTGCTGATGGGGCCTCCTCGGTTGCACCTTCTGCGATGCGGCCGTCGGACGGCGGACGCACGTAGTGGACTCGACCACTGGGCGGGGCTTCATTCGTGCTGCGCTGCCCGGCACCTGTTCGGCACCGTGTGCACCGCGACACGAAAAAAGCCCCGCTCGGTACAAGCGGGGCTCCACACAATCCGGGGGCAACACCCTGGTGAGGAGCGCTGCTGCGACTCGGCGCCGTGGCGCCCGTCGCGGACCGGGACCCGTCGACCCTGAGGTCGACCAGGTGAGAGACTTTCGCGGTTGCCCTCTCGGGCCTCCTGGGTGGAGCCTCCTCTTGCTGGCCAGGTGCCCATACGGGATCCCGGCCGGTCAGTCTCGAAGCATACAGCGCTGCGGAGTCGAACGCTATTCCGCCCCACCTCACCACCTTTGTCCGCCTCCGGAAGGGCCCTTGTACGCTCCAGGGGTACGGACACCGGCACGACGGAACGAGCCCCCCTTGAGCAGCGAGCCCACCAAGACCCCCGGCGCGGACGACGACGCGATCGGCTTCGACGACCTCACCCGGGACATCGCCGAGGTCCCGGCCGTCGAGGTGATCACCACCGTCGCGGTGCACCTGATGAGCGCCGCCGCGGTCAAGTGCGGCCTGGCCGAGGGCGGGGACAAGGACAAGGACCTCGACGAGGCCCGCAAGCTGATCACCGCGCTGGCCGGACTGGTCACCGCCGGCGCCCCGGAGATCAGCAACTTCCACGCGGCGCCCCTGCGGGACGGCCTGCGCTCGCTGCAGCTGGCCTTCCGCGAGGCCTCCATCGTCCCGGACGCGCCGGGCACGGGCCCGGGCGAGAAGTTCACCGGGCCGGTCTACTCCTGACCCGGACGCGACTCGGGGGCGGTGCGTCACGCGACGCACCGCCCCCGACGCACTTCCTACGGCTCCCCACCGCTCCCTACCGCCTGTAGAGCGGCTCCCCCGGCAGCTCCGCGCTCGCCGGCAGCACCGCGAGGTCCAGCCCCCGGTCCAGCCGCACCCGCAGCACCGGGTCGGCGGCCACCGCCCGCCCGACCCGCTGCACGGCCGCCTGCAGCCCGTCCTGCTCCAGCGCCGGGTCGAACACCACCGCGAGCACCCCGTCCGAGCCCTCCGAGGCCGCCAGCAGCCCGGTGAGCACCTGCGGCTCGGCCGCCAGCAGCCCGCGGACCGCCTCGCGCACCTCCGGGTCCCGGACCGGCGGCAGGAACGGGCGGTTCTCCGCGAGCGCCCGCAGCCGGGCGCCGCTCAGCTGGAAGGGCACCGGCCCGGCCGGGTCGACCAGCAGGGTGTCGGCGCGCTCGGAGAAGGCCACCATCGCGGCCTGCGGGGCCGCCGTCGGCGCCGGGCGGGCGTCGGCACGCCAGCGGGCGAGCGAGTCGAGCGAGGTGAAGGCCGGCAGCGCGCGGCGCCCGTCCGGGGCCTCCAGCACCGGGACGGCCATGTCGCTGGTCTTCTCGTGCTGGTGCCCGTGCTCGTCCACCTCGACCTCGCCGAGGATCGCGACGATCGGGACCATCAGCCGGGTGGGGGTCAGCGCCGCCAGCACCTCCGGCTCGGCCGCGCGGTCCTGCGACCAGCGGGCGAGGGCCTCGGCGAGCGCCGGGTCTGCGGTGCCGTCGTCGTCGGAGAAGCCGGGGTTCGGGATGCCCTTGCCGACGAACGCCGGGTTGGAGAAGTCTTTGCGGTCCACCCGCCCGACCCTATGCCACCGCGCGCGAGCCGCCCCATTTCCCCGCACGCGGGGGCTACCCACCGGTAGTGCGGTGTGGCACCCTGCGCCCATGGTGATCCTCGACGCACCCGCGACCGCTCCCGCTCCGGTCTCCGACCGCCTCCGGTACGACCGGGCCACCGCGCACCTGGACGGTCCGGTGGCCGTCGTCGACCTCGCCGCCTTCGACGCCAACGCCGCCGACCTGGTGCGCCGGGCCGCCGGCAAGCCGATCCGGGTGGCCAGCAAGTCGGTGCGCTGCCGGGCGCTGCTGGAACGCGCGCTGGCCGTGGACGGCTTCGCCGGGGTGATGAGCTACACCCTCGACGAGTCGCTCTGGCTGGCCCGCACCGGCGTGCGCGACGTCCTGCTCGCCTACCCCTCCGCCGACCGGGCCGGGTACACCGAGCTGACCGCCGATCCGGCGCTCGCCCGCGAGGTCACCGTCGTCCTCGACGACCCCGCCCAGCTGGATCTGATCGACAAGGCCCGCGGCGGCGACGCCGAGGTGCGGGTCTGCCTGGAGCTGGACACCGCGCTGCACCTGCTCGGCGGGCGGGTCCGGGTGGGCGCCCGGCGCTCCCCGCTGCGCACCCCCGAGGACCTCGGCGCCTTCGCCGAACTCGTCCAGCACCGCCGGGGCTTCCGGGTGGTCGGCCTGATGGCCTACGAGGGGCACGTCGCCGGGGTGGGCGACCAGGTGCCCGGCCGGCCGCTGCGCTCGCAGCTGATCCGGCTGATGCAGGCCAGGGCCAGGACCGAACTGGCCGAGCGGCGGGCGGCCGCGGTCCGGCGGCTGCGGCGGGTGGCCGAGCTGGAGTTCGTCAACGGCGGCGGCACCGGCAGCGTGGAGTCCACCGTGGCCGAGCGCGCGGTCACCGAGGTCGCGGCCGGCTCCGGGCTCTACCTGCCCCGGCTGTTCGACAACTACCGCTCGTTCCACGGCCGTCCGGCCGCGCTGTTCGGCCAGCCGGTGGTGCGCCGCCCCGGCGTCGGCGTGGTGACGGTGCTCGGCGGCGGCTACCCCGCCTCCGGCGCGGCCGGCCCGGACCGCTCGCCGGTGCCGTACCTGCCGCAGGGGCTGCGCTACGACCCGATGGAGGGCGCCGGGGAGGTGCAGACCCCGCTGCTCGGCGCGGCCGCGGACGACCTGCTGATCGGCGACCGGGTCTGGTTCCGGCACGCCAAGGCGGGCGAACTGTGCGAGCGCTTCGCCGAACTGCACCTGATCGAGGGCGATCGGATCGTCCGGACCGTCCCGACGTACCGGGGCGAGGGGAAGGCGTTCCTGTGACCGGTCGGCGGCCGGCGGCGGCCTGACCGTCCGAACGGCCGTCCGACGACCTTTCCGGAGCCTTAAGCGGGCCCGATGGAACGCCTAACCCGGCCGTTCCGTCGGGCCTTTGCCCTGTTCGGGGGCCTACAGTCCGTCAGAAAGCGTGGCATGCGCGACTATTGCCAGCTGGTCCAGACCAATCATACGCTCTGGCCAGGGGTCCGCGGTCCGGGCCGGCGGCCCCCGAACGGGCAGGCGTGTCCGCTCCCCCCACACTCGCCCGGAACGACGGTCAAGGAGTCCCCACCCCATGTCCATCAAGCGAAGTGCCCTGTCCGTCGGCGCGGTCGGCGCCGCGGCCCTCGCGGTGGCCGTTTCCACCGCAGGCACCGCCAGCGCCCACGGCACCATGACCAACCCGGTCAGCCGGGTCGCCGCCTGCTACGCCGAGGGCCCCGAGCACCCGGTGTCCCAGGTCTGCAAGGACCTCGTCGCCGCGAGCGGCACCCAGCCGCTGTACGACTGGAACGAGGTGAACATCGCCAACGCGGCCGGCAACCACCAGTCGCTGATCCCGGACGGCAAGCTCTGCTCGGCCAACCGCGACAAGTACCAGGCCCTGGACTGGCCGCGCACCGACTGGCCGGCCACCGCGGTCAAGGCGGGCGCCTTCACCTTCCAGTTCCGCACCACCGCGCCGCACGTGGGCACCCAGACCGTCTACATCACCAAGCCGGGCTACGACGCCACCAAGCCGTTGAAGTGGTCGGACCTCGACCCGACGCCGGTCGCCCAGGTGCAGGTCGACCGCACCGCCACCAACGGCTTCTACACCTACGCCGGCACCCTGCCGCAGCGCACCGGCCGCCAACTGCTGTACACGGTCTGGCAGCGCAGCGACAGCCCGGAGGCGTTCTACAGCTGCTCCGACGTCGACTTCGGCGCGGCCACCGCGGCCGGTGCCCCGGCGGTTCCGGCGCTCGCCGCGCAGGCCCCGGCCGCGCCCAGCGACGCGCAGATCGCGGCCGACGCGCCCAAGTCCACGGTCGCCCACCACGGCCACGGCGGCGACCCCAACTCCCCGGCCGGCGCCGTGATCCCGACCGCCGCCGCGGCCGTCGGCACGTCGGCCACCGGCCCGCTGCTGCTGGCCGGCGCCGCCGCGATCAGCGTCGGCTGGGCCGGCATGGTGCTCCGGCGCCGTCGCATCGAGGCTGTTCGACGCGACTCCTGACGCCGGACGCGGGGCCGGGGCGGCCAAAACCCCCGTCCGGCCCGGTTCCGCGGCTCCACCCCGTCCGGAACGAACGGCGGCGGCCCACCCGGAGAGTGCTCTCCGGGTGGGCCGCCGCCGTGTGAGGAGCGGGTGGCCCAGGTGCTGGTGCCGCTCAGGTGCTGGTGCCGCCGGTGCCACCGGTGGCGCCGCCGGGAAGCCCGCCGCCCGGGATGGACGGCAGCTTGCCCTTGAAGTCGGCGATGCCGTTGACGATGGTGTCCATCAGGCCGAGGTCCGGCGCCTTGTCGGCGATGTCGAAGCCGAAGTGCACGGAGATCAGCGTCTTGCCGTCGGTGGACGGGAAGACCACCGTCTGCACGTAGCCGTTGTTGCCCTTGGGAGCGTCGACCTTCCAGCGGACCAGGTAGCCGTCCTGGCCGTTGACCTTGACCGCCTCGGACTTCAGCTCCTGGTGCCCGGTGATGGCGCCGTACGAGTCCTTGGCCGCCTTCTCGATGTCGGCCTTGGCGGCGGCCTGGGCGTCGGTGCCGCCGCCGTCGATCCGGCCGGTGGTCACCCCGCCGAGGGTGCACGATTCGCTGCCGTCCGGGCAGGTGTAGGCGCCGACCGTGAGCGCGGCGTAGCCGTCGCTGGTGTAGCCGCCCTGCCAGCCGGAGGGGACGGGCAGGGTGAGCCCGTTCACCAGGTCGATCGCGTTCCCGCCGCCGGGCCTGGTCTTGCCGCTGCCGCCGTTCCCACCGTTCCCACCAGGCCCGCCGTTGCCACCGGGCCCGCCGTTGCCACCGGTCCCGTTGCTGCCGTCGCCGCTGCCGCCGTTGTTGCCGCCGTTCCCGTTGTTGCCGTTGCCGTTCCCGCCGTTCCCGTTGCCGCCGAGGCCCGGGAAGCCGTTCCAGGGGCCGTTCTCGCCGTTCGGCACGGCCTGCCGGGCACTGCGCTGCGGGCGGTTGTCGCTGTGGCCGTCCATCGCCAGGTAGGTGATCCCGGAGCCGGTGCCCAGGCCGAGCAGCGCCGCGACGGTGGCGGCGATCACCATCGGGGACGGCCGGCGCCGGGGCTTGCGCGGCGGCGGTGCCTCGGAGCCGTAGGCGGTGCCGAAGGGCGGCGGCTCCGGGTAGCGGACGGTCGGCCCGCTGTCCAGCACCTCGCCCTGCAGCACCGTGGGCTCGTCGGCCGGCCCCGGCCCCGGAGCCCCGGCCGCCGGGGGTACCGGCTCCGGGGCGTCCGAGGGTGCGGGCCGGGTGCTGGCCGTCCAACCCCTGCCGTCCCACCAGCGCTGCGGCCTCGGGTCGCCGCCGGTGTCCTTCGGGTCCGGGTACCACCCGGCGGGAATCTGCTCGCTCACAACAGAGAATCTAAAGGCACGCGGATAAACGCGAAATCAGCGCGGCCTCGAATTCCGGTGGTTTTCGATGAGATTACGGTGAGAAGGGGTGCGTCGGGCACGCTCAGGACCGTCGCGCCCGCCCGGGGCTACAGCGGGGTCACGTAGGCGCCCGAGATGCCGCCGTCCACCAGGAACTCGCTCGCCGTGATGAAGGACGAGTCGTCGCTCGCCAGGAAGGCCACCGCGGCGGCGATCTCCTCGGCCCGGGCGAACCGGCCCAGCGGGATGTGCACCAGCCGGCGGGCCGCCCGCTCCGGGTCCGTGGCGAACAGCTCCCGCAGCAGCGGGGTGTCCACCGGCCCCGGTGACAGCGCGTTCACCCGGATCCCCTCCCGGGCGAACTGCACGCCCAGTTCCCGGGACATCGCCAGCACCCCGCCCTTGGAGGCGGTGTACGAGATCTGCGAGGTGGCCGCGCCCATCCGGGCCACGAAGCTGGCCGTGTTGATGATCGAGCCCCGCCCGTGCCGCCGCATGTAGGGCAGCGCGGCCTTGCAGCACAGGAACACCGAGGTCAGGTTGACCTCCTGGACCTTGCGCCAGGCGTCCAGGCCGGTGGTCAGGATCGAGTCGTCCTCCGGCGGCGAGATGCCCGCGTTGTTGAACGCGACGTCCACGCTCCCGTACGTCTCGTACGCCTCGTCGAACAGCGCCTCGACCATGTACGGGTCGGTGACGTCGGTGTGCACGAACAGGCCGCCGACCTCCTTCGCGGCCGCCCGCCCGGACTGCTCGTCCACGTCCGCGCAGACCACCTTCGCGCCCTCCGAGGCGAGCCGGCGGGCCGCCGCCAGGCCGATCCCGCTGCCGGCGCCGGTGATCACGGCGGTGCGGCCGACCAGGCGGCGGCACACCGGTGCGTCGTTCTCCGTCATCGGCTGCTACTCCTCGCTGTGGATGAAGACGTTCTTGGTCTCGGTGAAGTGGCGCAGCGCGTCCGGCCCCAGCTCCCGGCCGACCCCGGACTCGCCGTAACCGCCGAACGGCGTCCAGTACCGCACCGAGGAGTGCGAGTTGACCGACAGGTTGCCCGCCGCGACGCCGCGGGCCAGCCGCAGCGCCCGGCCGAGGTCCCTGGTCCAGATCGAGCCGGACAGGCCGTAGCGGGTGGCGTTGGCCAGCCGCAGCGCGTCCGCCTCGTCGGTGAACGGCAGCACGGCGGCGACCGGGCCGAAGATCTCCTCGGTGACCGCCGGCACCTCCGGGTCGGTCGGCGCGATCACCGTCGGCGGGTACCAGTAGCCGGGCCCGTCCGGCACCGCGCCGCGGGCCAGCACCGGCAGGTCCGGGGTGACGTAGGAGGCGACCCGGCGCACCTGGGCGGCCGAGATCAGCGGGCCCAGCCGGGTCTCCGGGTCCGCCGGGTCACCGGTGCGCAGCGCCTCGACGGCGGGCAGCAGCAGCGCCAGGAAGTCGTCGTACGCCTCCCGCTGGACCAGGATCCGGCTGCGGGCGCAGCAGTCCTGGCCGCTGTTGTCGGCGAAGGACATCGGGTCCGCGGCGCGGGCCAGGTCGGCGTCGGCGAAGACGATGCTGGGGCTCTTGCCGCCCAGCTCCAGGGTGACCCGCTTGGCCCGGGCCGCGCAGCGGGCGGCCACCTCCTTGCCGACCACGGTCGAGCCGGTGAAGACGATCTTGCGGACCGCCGGGTGGTCCACCAGGGCCCGGCCGGTCGTCCCGCCCGGGCCCGGCAGCACCTGGAACAGGCCCTCCGGCAGCCCTGCCGCCAGGGCGAGTTCGGCCAGCCGCAGTGCGGTGAGCGGGGTCGCCTCGGCGGGCTTGAGCAGGACGGCGTTGCCCGCCGCCAGGGCCGGCGCGAAGCCCCAGGCGGCGATCGGCATCGGGAAGTTCCACGGCGCGATCACCCCGACCACGCCGACCGGCTCGTGGAAGGTCACGTCCAGGCCGCCGGCCACCGGGATCTGGCGGCCGGTCAGGCGTTCCACTCCCCCGGCCGCGTACTCCAGCAGGTCCCGGACGTTGCCGGCCTCCCAGCGGGCGTTGCCCACGGTGTGGCCGGCCTCGCGCACCTCCAGTGCGGCCAGTTCCGGCACGTGCACCTCGACCTGGTCGGCGAACCGGCGCAGCAGCCGGGCCCGTTCGCCCGGTGCCAGCGCCGCCCAGGCCGGCTGGGCCTTGGACGCGCGCTGGACCGCCGCGTCCACCTGCCCTGCGGTGGTGTCCGGGACGGTGGCGAGCACCTCGCCGGTGGCGGGATTGCGGACGGTGCTGACGGTGGGGTCGGTCATCGGCCTCACATCCGTTCGAAGGATCGGTAGCGCTCCCAGTCGGTGACGGTGCCGTCGAAGGCGCACTGCTCCACCCGGGCCATGTTGAGGTAGTGCTCGACCACGTCGTCGCCGAAGGCCACCCGGGCCAGCTCGCTGTCGGCCCACAACTCCGCGGCCTCGCGCAGCGAACCGGGCACCCGGGCGTACTCCTCGACGGCGTAGGCGTTGCCCAGGCACGGCGCCGGCAGCTCCAGCTTCCGTTGCAGCCCGTGCAGGCCGGCCGCGATCATCCCGGCCACCGCCAGGTACGGGTTGACGTCCCCGCCCGGCACCCGGTTCTCCATCCGCAGGCCCGGGCCGTGGCCGACCACCCGGTAGGCGCAGGTCCGGTTGTCCCGGCCCCAGGCCACCGCCGTCGGGGCGAACGAGCCCTGGCGGTAACGCTTGTAGGAGTTGATGTTCGGCGCGTACAGCAGGCTGAACTCGCGCAGCGCCGTCAGCTGGCCGGCCAGGAAGTGCCGCATGGTGTCGGTCATCCGGCCGTCCCGGTCGGCGAAGGCCGGCGCGCCCACCGCGTCGCGCAGCGACAGGTGGATGTGGCAGCTGTTGCCCTCGCGCTCGTTGTACTTGGCCATGAAGGTCAGCGCGCACCCCTGCTGCGCGGCGATCTCCTTCGCGCCCGTCTTGTAGACGCTGTGCTGGTCGCAGGTGGTCAGCGCGTCCGCGTAGCGGAAGGCGATCTCGTGCTGGCCGAGGTTGCACTCGCCCTTGGCCGACTCCACCACGAGCCCGGCGCCCGCCATCTCGTTGCGGATCCGGGACAGCAGCGGCTCGACCCGGGCGGTGCCCAGCATCGAGTAGTCCACGTTGTACAGGTTCGCCGGCGTCAGGCCGCGGTAACCGCCCAGCCAGGCCTGCTCGTAGGTGTCCCGGAACACCAGGAACTCCAGCTCGGTCCCGATGTCGGCGGCCAGCCCGTACTCCGCCAGGCGCGCGATCTGGCGGCGCAGCAGCTGGCGGGGGGCCGCGTCCACCGGGTGGCCGCCGTGCCGGGCCAGGTCCGCGGTCACCTGCGCGGTGCCCGGCTGCCAGGGGGTCAGCCGCAGGGTGCCGAGGTCGGGGCGCATCGCGAAGTCGCCGTAGCCGGTGGCCCAGGAGGAGAAGGCGTAGCCGTCGACGGTGTTCAGGTCGACGTCCACGGCGAGCAGGTAGTCGCAGGCCTCGGCGCCGTGCTCGACCACCTCGTCCAGGAAGAAGCGGGCGGCGAAGCGCTTGCCCTGCAAGCGCCCCTGCATGTCCGTGAACGCCAGCGCCACGGTGTGGACCTCGCCGGTGTCCACCAGCATGCGCAGTTCGTCCAGGGTCAGCGGCGCCCGGGGCGGCACGCCCGCGGCGGCGTTCTCGGGCATGACGGAACCCTCCACGATCACTCTTCGAGTTCAAGCGGTCACAGCGAACCGTACGGCCTGCGGCGGACGGCGCGGAAGAGGGCGGGCAGGTGTGGCGCGCCGACATGCGTGGTTGACGGGGGATCTGGCGGTGCGGGTGGAGAATGCCCGCCATGGATCGCAGGCCTTTCATCGGCGTCAGCACCTACCTGGTCGACGCGAGTTGGAGCAACTGGCAGGGCCGCCGGGTGGCCCTGGTGCCCGAGCGGTACACCGCGTACGTCCAGGAGTCCGGCGGGATCGCGGTGCTGCTCCCGCCCGACTCCCCCGACCGCGCACCCGAGGTGCTCGCCCGGCTCGACGCCCTCGTCATCGCGGGCGGGCCCGACATCGACCCCGCCTACTACGGCCAGCCCGCCCACCCCCGCACCGAGGTCGACTCCCCCGAACGGGACCGGTGGGAGTCGGCCCTGCTGCGGGCGGCCCTGGCGGCCGGGATGCCGCTGCTGGGGATCTGCCGGGGCATGCAGGTGCTCAACGTCGTCTGCGGCGGGACCCTCGTCCAGCACCTGCCGGACGTCGTGCCGGTGGACGTCCACGGCGGCGCGGACGGCGGCTACGGAACGCACCTGGTGCGGCCGGTGCCGGGGACGCTGCTCGGCGGGCTGCTGCCGGAGAGCGAGGTGGAGGTGCCGACCTTCCACCACCAGGCCGTCGACCGGATCGGGGCGGGCCTGCGGGTCTCGGCCCACGCGCCGGACGGGACGGTCGAGGCGGTCGAGGGCCCGGGATTCACCCTGGGCGTGCAGTGGCACCCGGAACAGGGGGACGACCTGCGGGTGATGCGGGCCCTGGTGCGGGCGGCCACCGCGGCGCAGTTGGACACCGCGCTGATCGGGTAGCCGAGGCGCGCCCGCCCCCTCGGAACGACCGCTCAACGGCAACGACAACGGTCACCAGTACAGCCTTTGGATCTTTGTCCGTTCTGCGGTTCACTTCGGGTGCAGGGCGATCGCGCCCCTCCCCTCCCCACCCGTGCGTCCAGAGAGGACTTCGATGGCCGGGCACGAGCATTCCCACACTGATCATGCGCATGACCACAAGCACGCGCACGACCACGGCGGACACCGGCACGGCGGACACGGCGGGCACAGCGGCCACTCGCACGGTGTCGCCGCCGACGCCGACCGCCGCTGGCTGCTCGGCGCCCTCACGCTCATCGTCGTCTTCATGGCCGGCGAGGTCGTGGTCGGCTTCGCCGCGAAGTCCCTGGCCCTGATCTCCGACGCGGCGCACATGCTCACCGACGCCGCCTCGATCGTCCTCGCGCTGGTCGCGATGCGCCTCGCCGCCCGCCCGGCCCGCGGCGGCTACACGTACGGCCTCAAGCGCGCCGAGATCCTGTCCGCCCAGGCCAACGGCGTCACCCTGCTGGTGCTGTCCGCCTGGCTGGGCTACGAGGCCGTCACCCGGCTGTTCGAGCCGCCGGAGGTCGCCGGCTCGCTGGTGCTGGTCACCGCGCTGATCGGGATCGTGGTCAACCTGGCCGCCGCCTGGTGCATGTCGAAGGCCAACCGCAGCTCGCTGAACGTCGAGGGCGCCTTCCAGCACGTGCTCACCGACCTGTACGCGTTCATCGCCACCGCCGTCGCCGGCGCCGTCATGCTGACCACCGGCTTCGTCCGGGCCGACGCGATCGCCTCGCTGATCGTGGTCGCGCTGATGCTCAAGGCCGGCATCGGCCTGGTCCGCGACTCCGGGCGGATCTTCCTGGAGGCCGCCCCGGCCGGCATCGACCCGGACGCGGTGGCCGACCGGATGGTCGCCCAGCCGCTGGTCGAGGAGATCCACGACCTGCACATCTGGGAGATCACCTCCAACCAGCCGGCCCTGTCCGCGCACATCCTGGTCACCCCCGGCGGCGACTGCCACGCCGTCCGGCGCGAGCTCCAGCGCGGACTGGCCGACGAGTACGGCATCACCCACAGCACGCTCCAGGTCGACCACGTCGGCGAGGACGCGGCCGGCGCCCTGCTCCAGATCGCCGCCCCGGGCGAACAACCCGCCGAACACTGCGCCGACGCGCACGGCCCGGTCCACCGCGCCGGCCCGCACGAACACTGAAGCCGCCCTCCTGTCGTCGCGGTGCGGCATGATCTGACACGTGACCGCACCGCGACTGATGCTCCTCGACTCCGCCAGCCTGTACTTCCGGGCCTACTACGGCGTGCCGGACACCCTGCGCTCCCCGCAGGGCGAACCGGTCAACGCCGTCCGCGGCCTGCTGGACTTCATCGCCCGGCTGGTCCACGACCACCACCCCGACCAACTCGTCGCCTGCATGGACGCCGACTGGCGCCCGCAGTGGCGGGTGGACCTCCTCCCCTCGTACAAGACCCACCGCGTCGCCGAGGCCGCCGAGGACGGCGAGGAGGAGGTGCCGGACACGCTCGCCCCGCAGGTCCCGGTGATCGAACAGGTGCTGGACGCGCTCGGCATCGCCCGGGTCGGCTCCCCCGGCTACGAGGCCGACGACGTCATCGGCACCCTGACCGCCCACGCCAAGGGCCCGGTGCAGATCGTCACCGGCGACCGCGACCTGTTCCAACTGGTCGACGACGCCCGCGGGATCACCGTGCTCTACCCGGTCAAGGGCATGGGCAACCTCCAGGTCACCGACGACGCGCTGCTCCTGGAGAAGTACGGCGTGCGCGGCGCCCAGTACGCCGACATGGCCGCCCTGCGTGGGGACCCGAGCGACGGCCTGCCCGGCGTCAAGGGCATCGGCGAGAAGACCGCCGCCCAGCTCATCAACGAGTACGGCGACCTCACCACCATCCGCGCCGCCGCCCTCGACCTCTCCTCCAAGCTCACCCCCGCCCGCCGCCGCAACCTCGTCGAAGGCGCCGCCTACCTCGACGTCGCCCCGACCGTCGTCCGCGTCGCCCTCGACGCCCCGCTCCCCGCCTTCGACCCGGCCCTCCCCCACGAACCGCTCGACCCGATGACCCTGGAGGAACTCTCCACCCGCTGGGGCCTCGGCAGTTCCCTCGACCGCCTCCTGGAGTCCCTCGCCACCCGCTGAGCCCCCGGCAGAGGGGCCTCTTTCCGCCGCCCCAGGCGAAACAATGCCGTCGGCGAGGACACCCGGTACCTCTGTCGGGCCGACGCCGAACGCCTGGACCTTCCGCAGGAGGAGACCGGACGCCCACCGCATCATCACGCGGTGCCGCAGGGCACTCGGTTCTGCCTGAGAATTCCCACGAACCCCAGCCGCCCGAGCCGGAATATTCGAAAATCACGATCCCGCCGGCGAATCTCGACCGCTTAACGTCCTGCCGATGGCTTCGATCGGCAGGGGAGTTGAGTGATGATCACGAGATCGCAGTGGTTGACGGATGGCGTCCCGCCGAGTGGTGTAGCAGGGATCTTGGTGTAACCCCTGGCCATAAGGGAGCCATCGCGCAACTCTCCGAGTAGGCATGCTCGTTGAGTGAGAGGTGCGCGATGGCCGCGGCTGGGCCGGCTCATCCGGGAAACAGGCCGACCGAACGAAGCCCTCGCCCGGGCCTTGTGCGCCGTTGCGGCCAGTCACAACGATCCGGCACGACCGAGCCGGGCATCCGTCACTCAGTGGGTCCGCCAAGGCGTCATGCCCTCCGGGAACATCCCCCCAGCACTACTACACCGTCGCCGTGAAGCTGGCGGCCGAGGCTGACGACCCCGCGATGGCCGGCCACGTCCTGCGCGCCATGGCCCACCAGGCGGTCGACCTCCGGAAGCCGCACCATGCTGTCAGGGTCGCCGAGGCGTCGATGGTCGGCGACCGATTCCGGCTCGCCAGCCCTCGCGAACGGTCTCTGCTCGGCGTCGTCCACGCACGCGCTCTCGCCGCTGCGGGGCGCGCCGCCGAGGCGAACGCCGCACTCCTTCGGGCACGCCGGTCATCGAAGTGAAGCCCTGGTTCGAGGAGTTCGGCCCGCGCGGAGAAGTGCGCCAACCCGCATGGACCACGGAGATGCTCCGCGACTACTTCGCCCCGGCGCTTCCCACACCCTGACCATCAGCGTCGCCTCGCTCGTTTCGGCTGCCTCTTCTCCACGAGAAGTCGACCTGATCGACTTCCCATGCAACCGCTCGCAATTCCGGTGCCGCTTCGGCCCCGCCGAAGCGGCACCGGCTTGGAATCTCGCTTCTGTCATCAGAATGCCTCTGCCCCTGTCATCGGCGGGGGCAGAGGCATTTCCTCTGCGGAGGAAGCCCCAGCGGCGAGGCGAAGCCGAAGCCGCACGGGGGCGGGGGGTGGGGGATGGAAGCCGCCGGGCACGCCAGGGGCCCGCACGTTCGGGGTGAACGGGCGGGCCCTTGCGTTCGGCGGTCAGCCCACCGAGGAGTAGGCGATGATGCCGCGGCGCAGGCCGTCGACGGCCTTGCGGGCCGTCCGGCGCAGTTCGGCGTCCTCGCCGGCCGCGTCCTGGATCTGGCCGAGGACGTCGATCAGTTGCTTGGTCCAGCGGACGAAGTCGCCGGCCGGCATGTCGGCGTCGCGCAGCACCTGGTCCAGGCTGTGGCCGAGGGCCCAGCGGTGGGCGGCCCAGGCGAAGCCGAGGTCGGGCTCGCGCTGGCCGACGCCCTCGGCGGTGTTGATCCGGTGCTGCTCCTCCAGGGCGTCCAGGTGGCCCCAGATCCGGACCATCTGGCCGAGTGCCTCCTTGGCCGCGCCCTCCGGCACCCGGGGGGCGGTGGCGTCGTCGGACTGGCGCGCCTCGTAGACCAACGCCGAGGCGCAGGCGGCGAGTTCGGCGGCGTCCAGGCCGCTCCAGACGCCTTCGCGGATGCACTCGGAGGCGAGCAGGTCGAGTTCGCCGTAGAGCCGGCCGAGGCGCTTGCCGTCGTCGGTGACGGTGTCGCCGCTCAGGTAGCCGAGGTCGGTGAGCAGCCCGCAGACCCGGTCGAAGGTGCGGGCGATGGTGTGGGTGCGGGAGCGCATCCGGCGTTCCAGTACCTCGGTGTCGCGGTGCAGGCGGTGGTAGCGCTCGGCCCAGCGGGCGTGGTCCTCGCGCTCGTCGCAGCCGTGGCAGGGGTGCTGGCGCAGTTCGGTGCGCAGCCGGGTGATCTCCTGGTCGTCGGCGGCGGCCGCGCGGCCCCGGCGGAACCGCTCGGGTTCGAGGTGGCCGGCCTTGGTGCGCAGCGCGGAGGCGAGGTCCCGGCGGGACTGCGGGCTGCGCGGGTTGAAGGACTTGGGGATGCGCACCCGCTCGACGGCGGCGACCGGGTACGGGAAGTCGATCATGGCGAGCCGTTTGACCTGCCGCTCGGCGGTGAGCACCACCGGGCGGGGCCCGTCCTGGAAGTCGGGGTGGCGGCCGACCCGACCGTTGCGGCTGACCGGCGGCAGGCCCGGGTCGAGGACGAGGGCGAGGCCGGCGAACTTGCCGGTGGGGACGTGGATGACGTCGCCCGGCTTGAGGTGCTCGATCGACTCGACGGCGGCCGCGCGGCGCTGGCTGCTGCCCTCGCGGGCGAGTTCGTTCTCCCGGTCCTTGAGCCGGCGACGCAGGTCCATGTACGCGTCGAAGTCGCCGAGGTGGCAGGTCATCGACTCGCGGTAGCCCTCCAGCCCCTCTTCGTTGCGCTGGACCTGGCGGGCGATGCCGACCACCGAGCGGTCGGCCTGGAACTGGGCGAAGGAGGTTTCCAGCAGTTCGCGCGAGCGGTGCCGGCCGAACTGGGAGACCAGGTTGACGGCCATGTTGTAGGACGGCCGGAACGAGGACTTGAGCGGGTAGGTGCGGGTGCCGGCCAGGCCGGCCAGCGCCTCCGGGTCGAGGCCGCGCTGCCAGAGCACCACGGCGTGGCCCTCGACGTCGATGCCTCGGCGCCCGGCCCGGCCGGTGAGCTGGGTGTACTCGCCGGGGGTGATGTCGGCGTGGGTCTCGCCGTTCCACTTGACCAGCTTCTCCATGACCACCGAGCGGGCGGGCATGTTGATGCCGAGCGCGAGGGTCTCGGTCGCGAAGACGGCCTTGACCAGGCCCTTCACGAACAGCTCCTCGACCACCTCCTTGAACCGCGGCAGCATCCCGGCGTGGTGGGCGGCGATGCCGCGCTCCAGCCCGTCCAGCCACTCGAAGTAGCCGAGGACGTGCAGGTCCTCGTCGGGGATGTCGGCGCAGCGCTCCTCGACGAAGGCCCGGACGAGGGCGCGGTCGGCGTCCTTGTTGAGCCGCAGGCCGGAGCTGAGGCACTGCTGGACGGCGGCCTCGCAGCCGGCCCGGCTGAAGATGAAGGTGATCGCGGGCAGCAGCCCCTCGGCGTCGAGCCGGTCGATGACGTCCACCCGGCCCGGCGTCCAGACCCGGCCGGGGCGCCCGTTGGGCATGCTGCGGCCCCGGCCGCGGCCGAACCGGTCGCGCGGGTTGCGGTCCAGCTCGGAGCGGGCGAGCCGGACCAGCTCGGGGTTGACGGCCTTGCCGGGGTTGCGCGGGCCGTCCTTGGGGCGGCCGTCCCGGTCGGGGTTGGCGAACAGGTCGTACATCCGGTTGCCGGCCATCACGTGCTGCCACAGCGGCACGGGCCTGGTCTCGGAGACGATCACCCGGGTGCCGCCGCGCACGGTGTCCAGCCAGTCGCCGAACTCCTCGGCGTTGGAGACGGTCGCGGAGAGCGAGACGAGGGTGACCGACTCGGGGAGGTGGATGATGACCTCCTCCCAGACGGCGCCGCGGAAGCGGTCGGCGAGGTAGTGCACCTCGTCCATGACGACGTAGCCGAGGCCGTCGAGGGTGCTGGAGCCCGCGTAGAGCATGTTGCGCAGCACCTCGGTGGTCATGACCACCACGGGGGCGTCGCCGTTGACGGTGTTGTCACCGGTGAGCAGGCCGACCTTGGCGGCGCCGTAGCGCTTGACCAGGTCGCCGTACTTCTGGTTGGACAGCGCCTTGATGGGCGTGGTGTAGAAGCACTTGCGGCCGCCCAGGAGGGCCAGGTGCACGGCGAACTCGCCGACGATGGTCTTGCCCGAGCCGGTGGGCGCGGCGACCAGGACGCCCGAGCCGGCCTCCAGCGCCTCGCAGGCCTCCAGCTGGAAGTCGTCCAGCGGGAAGTCGTACAGCTGCTGGAAGCCGTGGAGCGCGGTCGCCTGTTCCTTGGCCCGGCGGCGGCTGGCCGCGTACGCCTCGGCGGGGCTGAGCTCCTGGTCGTCGTGGGGCTGGGGCTCAGGGGTGTTCATCGCCGTCCGGGTGTGGTTGGTGTGATCTCGCATCTCAGCGAGAGGTTACCCGGCGGCACTGACATCGATAGCACCGTTTTTCCGTGCGACTTTCCGTGCGGCTTCCGTACGGCTTCCGTACGGCTTCCGTACGGCTTTCCCCGCGGCTTCCGTGCGGCTTCCGTAGGGCTTCCGCACGGCGGGATCGGCCGCGGGATCATTCCGGGATCGCTTCCCTCTCACATCCATAGTTGCAAACATCTTCAAGTGATCGGAGTCCGACCAGCTTCGGACGTCTCCGGTCATCCCCGGTGGACCGCCGCCGGTCTCCCTACCGTCGTTGCCACGGCGGAGCGACCGCCACCAACTCACGGGAGGACACCGACGATGGCGAACCTGGAGACGTCCCTCAAAGAGGCCATGGGGATCGACGGCGCGATCGGCGTCGCCCTGGTCGACTACGGCAGCGGCATGGCGCTCGGCAGCCTCGGCGACGGCGGCGAACTGGACCTCAACGTCGCCGCCGCCGGGAACACCGATGTGGTCCGCGCCAAGATGCGGGCGATGGAGATGCTCAACCTGCACGACAACGAGATCGAGGACATCCTGATCAGCCTCACCAACCAGTACCACATGGTCCGACCGATCACCACGCCCACCGGACGCGGCCTCTTCCTCTTCCTGGCGCTCAACCGCGGCCGCTCCAACCTCGCGATGGCCCGCCACCAGCTCAAGCGGATCGAACTCTCGCTGGAGATCTGAGCGGACCGACACCAGGGAAGGGGGGACTCGTGGCGGTAGCGCTCTACCAGGCCAAGGCCGAGTTCTTCCGGATGCTCGGCCATCCCGTCCGGATCCGGGTGCTGGAACTGCTCCAGGCCGGACCGACGCCCGTCCGCGGGCTGCTCGCCGAGCTGGAGGTCGAACCCTCCAGCCTCTCCCAGCAGCTCGCGGTGCTGCGCCGGTCCGGCATCGTCACCGCCACCCGGGAGGGCAGCACGGTGGTGTACGCGCTGGCCGGCGGCGACGTCGCCGACCTGCTGCGAGCGGCCCGGCGGATCCTCACCGGGCTGCTCGCCGACCAGAACCTGCTGCTCGCCGAGCTGCGGGCCAGCTCCGAGCGGGCCGGCTCCGACCGAGGCAGCTCCGAGCGGGCCGGCCCGGACTAGCCGCGTGCGGACCGGCCCGGACCAGCCGCGCGCGCAGGCGGCCCCCGCGAGCCGGTCAGCCCTTCAGCAGGTCGGCCAGCCCGTCCGCCAGCCGCTCGTACTCCCGCGGCCGGTTGTACAGCTGCGCGCTGACCCGCAGCACCCCGCCGCCGGCCCACGGGCGGATCGCGATCCGGGTGCCGAGCCGCTGCCAGACCTCGTCCCGCAGCGGTCTCACGTCCTGCTCCGCCTCGACGCACCCGGCCGGCAGCCGGACGGAGCGCATCGAGACCCCGGGCGTCGCGGGCAGCGGCGACAGGCCGGCCCGCTCGGCGAGCACCCGCTGGCCGTACCCGGCGAGCGCGGCGTTGTGCGCGGCCACCGCCTCGGGGCCGAGCTCGCGCAGCAGCTCGAACCCCGCCGGGGCGGCCAGCCAGCCCGTGTAGTCGCAGGTGCCGCGCCATTCGACGTTCCACGGGAAGCCCCGGTCGTGCTCCCAGGAGAAGGTGAGCGGGCGCACCCGGTCCACCCACTCCGGGCGGACGGCGAGCACGCCGGTGCCGCGCGGGGCGAAGGCCCACTTGTGCAGGTTGCCGAACCAGAAGTCGGCGTTCGGGTCGACCGGGGCGGGCAGCATGCCGGGGGCGTGGGCGCCGTCCACGACGGTGGTCACGCCGCGCTCGCGCAGGTCGGCGAGCAGGCCCGCTCCGGCGATCAGGCGGGCGGTGGGCGAGGTGATCTGGTCCAGCACCGCGACGGTGACGCGCTCGTCGACGGCGGCGAGCACCGCCTCCCGGACGGCCTGCTCGTTGGGGGTGTCCAGCGGCAGTTCGACCTCGACCACCTCGGCGCCGGTCTCGGCGGCCCGGCGCTCTGCGGCCCGGGTGACCACGCCGTAGCCGTGGTCGGTGACCAGGATCCGGTCGCCGGGCGCGAACGGGATGGTGTCCAGGGCGATCGCGACCGCCTCGGTGACGTTGGAGACCAGGGCGAGCCGGCCCGGGTCGACGGCCAGGTCGGCGGCGATCCTGGTCCGCGCCGCGCCGACCCGGGCCGGCAGGTCGGCGAAGAAGCCGTCCGGGTCCAGCTCGTGTTCGGCGCGCAGCCGCTGCTGCGCCCGCTGCACGGGGACGGGCACCGCGCCGAACGAACCGTGGTTCAGGTGCGCCGCGTCCGGTGAGACGCCGAACAGCCCGTCGGCCGCGGGCAGCGGGGCCGGGGGTTCGGCGGTCCACAGGTCCTCGATCACGGCATCCTCCGCATTGTGATGTGTGACATTTCACATGACAGGGTACTGGTCGGGTGGCGTGTCCCGAGACGACGATCGGGCCGTGACCATCACCGACCCCTTCCTGTCGCTCAGCGCCCGCACCGGCCGGTTCACCTTCGGTGCGCCGCGCGCGTTCACCCTCGCCGAGGACGGTACCCGGCTGCTGCTGCTCCGCTCGACCGGTTCCGAGGATCCGGTCGACCGCCTGCACCTGCTCGACACCGCCACCGGCGAGGAACGACTGGTCGCCGACCCGGCCGTCCTCGCCCCCGGGCGCGCCGGCCGCCGCGACGACCTGCCCGCCGTCGAACGACGGCTGCGCGAACGCACCCGCCTGGTCGCCGCCGGCATCGGCACGTACGCGGCCACCGCCGACCTCGCGACCGCCGTCCTCGTCCTCGACGGTCGGCTGTTCCGGATCGACACCGCCACCGGCACCGGCACCGAACTTCCCGTCGCCGGGCCCGCGTTCGACCCCCGGCCGGACGCCGCCGGCGAACGCGTCGCCTACGTCGCCGACGACGCCCTGTACGTCACCCCCGGCCTCGAACCGCTCTCCCCCGCCGACGGCGCCCGCTGGGGCGTCGCCGAGTTCGCCGCCGCCGAGGAGCTCGGCCGCTCCCGCGGCCACTGGTGGCGCCCCGACGGCGGCGCGCTGCTGGCCGCCCGGGTGGACGAATCCGCCCTCCCCCGGCGCTACTTCGCCGACCCCGCCCACCCCGGCGAGCCCGCCGAGGACTTCGCCTACCCGCAGGCCGGCGGCCCCAACGCGGACGTCCAGCTCTGGGTGCTCGGCCTCGACCGCAGCCGGGTACGGCTCCGCTGGGACGCCGCCGCGTTCCCGTACCTCTGCGCCGCCACCTGGGCCTCCGACCAGGAGCTGCTGCTCACCGTCGCCGACCGGCTCCAGCAGCACGTCCTGCTGCTGACCGCCGACCCGACCACCGGCGAGACCCGCGAACTCTCCCGCACCACCGACGAGTTCTGGGTCGACGACCTGCCCGGCACCCCCGCCCGGCTGACCGACGGCCGGCTGCTCACCGCCCACGACACCCCGCAGGCCCGCGGCCTCGCCCTGGACGGCAAGCCGCTGGACACCACCGGGCTCCAGATCCGCCGGGTGGTCGGGCACCTGGACGGCCGGCTGCTCTGCGAGACCGGCCAGGGCGACCCGGCCGACCAGTACGTCCACCTGGTCGACCCGGACGGCGGCGCACCCGAACCCGTCACCACCGGCCCCGGCGTGCACTCCGCACTCGCCGCCGGCCGCACCCTGCTGCTGACCACCGCCGACGCCGACGGCATCCGGCGCCAGCTGCTGCGCGACGGCTCGCTCGACGCCTCGCTCGACGGCCCCGCACTGCCGCTCACCGACCTGAGCGCCACCCTGCCCTACCGGGTGCGGCCACGGCTCGCCCGGGTCACCGAACTCGGCCTGCCCACCGCCGTGGTGTACCCGCGCGACCACGTCCCCGGCCGCCGGCTGCCGGTGCTGCTGGACGTCTACGGCGGGCCCGGCTTCCAGGCCGTGGCGGCCGAGCCGCGCCGCTGGCAGCTCCGCCAGTGGTGGGCCGACCAGGGCTTCGCCGTCGTCACCACCGACAACCGCGGCACCCCGTTCGTCTCGCCGGAGTTCACCCGGGCGATCTTCCGCCGCTTCTCCCAGGTGGCGCTGGACGACCAGGTGAACGCCCTGCGGGCGCTCGCCGGGCAGCACCCCGACCTCGACCTCGGCCGGGTCGGCGTGCGCGGCTGGTCGTACGGCGGGTACTTCGCGGCGCTCGCCGTGCTGCGCCGCCCGGACGTCTTCCACGCCGCCTGCGCGGGCGCCCCGCCCACCGACTTCCGGCACTACGACACCGCGTACACCGAGCGCTACCTCGCGCTGCCGCAGGACAACCCGGAGGGCTACGCCGACGACTGCCTGGTCACCGACGCGCCCGGGCTGACCCGGCCGCTGCTGCTGATCCACGGGCTGGCCGACGACAACGTCCACCCCTCGCACACCCTGCTGCTCTCCGAGGCGCTCACCAAGGCCGGCCGGCCGCACAGCGTGCTGCCGCTGCCGGGCGTCACCCACATGACCCCGGGCGGAGTGAACGAGCAGGTCACCCAGGCCGAACTCGCCTTCCTGCGGGCGTCCTTGGGCTGAGCCTCCGGATTCACGGGCAAGGGCGTCGCACCGGTGGTGCGGCGCCCTTCGCCTTGCCCTCACCTCTTCCACGTGACCCGTGACATGTGAAATATTACCTGCGCTTCACCGAACGATTACTCCCACCCGGACCACCCGGGGCGCCCGGAAGCCCGGACCGCCCGGAAGCCCGGGACCCCCATCCCCCGGAAAGGACCGGTCAGTTGCGCAGACTGTCCGCCGCACTCGCGGCCGCGCTCACCACGAGCGCGATAGCCGCCACCCTGCTGGGCACCCCCGCCCAGGCCGCTCCCCTCACCGCCACGACCGCCCCCGCCACGATCGCCGCCGCCCCGGCGGAGCAGGGCGCCGAAGCCCCGCCCGCGCCGCTCGCCCCCCAGGAGCGCGAGCGCCAGGCGCTCCGCACCAAGGCCCTGGAGCAGCTCAACCAGGGCACCGTCGCCAAGACCGCCGGCAAGCGGGCCCCCGCCAAGGTGAAGGTCGGCAACGACTACGTCCAACTGGCGCACCAGCGCACCGACAAGGTCTTCGTGATCCTCGCCCAGTTCGGCGACGAGGTCGACAACACCACCCAGTACAACGGCCAGCCCCGCTACGGCGGCACCCCCGGCCCGCGCCACGACCAGATCCCCAAGCCGGGCAAGGGCGACAACCACACGCTGTGGGAGCCGGACTTCGACCGCGGCTACTACCAGAAGATGTTCTTCGACGACACGCCCGGCGCCGTGTCCATGCGCAACTACTACCGCACCCAGTCCTCCGGCCGCTACGACGTCCAGGGCACCGTCAGCGACTGGGTCACCGTCCCGTACAACGAGGCCCGCTATGGCAGCAACAAGGGCCCGCAGGGCTCCGGCGCCTGGACCCAGGGCCAGGAGTTCATCCGGGACGCCGTCAAGGCCTGGTACGACGGCGAGATCGCCAAGGGCCGCAGCGTGGCCGACATCAAGGCGCAGCTCGCCCAGTACGACGTCTACGACCGCTACGACCACACCAGGACCGGCGAGTTCAACCAGCCCGACGGCTACCTCGACAACGTCATCGTGGTGCACGCCGGCGTCGACGAGACCTGGGGCGGCGGCGCCCAGGGGGCCGACGCGCTGTGGGCGCACCGCAGTTGGACCTTCCCCGACGCGACCGGCCGGACCGGCCCGGAGGGCAACAAGATCGGCGGCGCGCCGGTCGGCGACACCGGCCTCTACGTCTACGACTACGTCCAGGCCGGCGAGAACAGCGGCGTCGGCCTGTTCGCCCACGAGTACGGCCACAACCTCGGTCTGCCTGACCTGTACAGCACCAACGGCGGCGACAACAGCGTCAACTTCTGGTCGCTGATGTCCTCCGGCTCATACCTCGGCAAGGGGCCGAACACCACCGGCGGCTACCCCGGCGACCTCGACGCCTGGAGCAAGCTCCAGTTCGGCTGGCTCGACTACGACGAGGCGCAGGCCGCCACCCGGTCCAGCCACGCCCTCGGGGTGAGCGGCTACAACACCGACCAGGCCCAGGCGCTGCTCGTCCACCTGCCGGACAGCACCACCAGCACCGACCTCGCCGACCCGTACGAGGGCGCCAGGCAGTGGTGGAGCGACACCGGCGACAACCTCGACAACTCGCTCAGCCGGGACGTCGACCTGCGCACCGCCACCGGCCCGGCCGCCCTGGACGCCGCCGCCTGGTACGACACCGAGCAGGACTACGACTTCCTCACCGTCGAGGCCTCCACCGACCAGGGCAAGCACTGGACGGCCCTGGGCGGCACCGTCGACGGCGCACCGATCGGCAACACCAACGCCAACACCCCCGGGCTCAGCGGCAGTTCGGGCACCTACCGGAAGCTGCACCTCCCGCTGGACAGCTACCTCGGCCAGCAGGTCCGGCTGCGCTTCCACGCCACCTCGGACGGCAACACCCACGGCCGGGGCGTGCTCGTCGACGCCGTGAGGATCACCTCCGGCGGCACCGAGCTCTTCGCCGACGGCGCCGAGAACGGCGCCAACGGCTGGACCGCCACCGGCTTCACCGTCATCACCGGCCGCACCGCCGTCAAGCAGCACCCGCGCGCCTACCTCGCCGAGAACCGCCGCTACACCGGCTACGGCGCGTTCCTGAAGACCGGCCCGTACAACTTCGGGTACACCGGCGTCGCGGGCAAGGCCGATGTCGTCGACACCTACCCGTACCAGGAGGGCGTCCTGCTCTGGCTGTGGGACACCGCGTACGGCGACAACAACACCAAGGACCACCCCGGCGGCGGGCTGATCCTGCCGATCGACGCCCACCCGGCGGCGGTCCGCTTCGCCGACGGCACCCTGGTCAACGGGCGGGCGCAGACCTACGACGCGCCGTTCTCGCTCAGGCCGACCACGGCGTTCACCCTGCACAAGGGCGGCGTCGCGGTGCGGATCCCGTCCGAGCCGGCCGTCCCGGTCTTCAACGACCACACCGGCACGTACACCGACCCGGCCCTCCCGCAGCTCGCGGTGAAGGTCCCGGACACCAACACCAGGATCGAGGTCGTCCGGGAGTCCCAGGGCGGGCGGATCACCACCGTCCGGGTCGGCCCGGCCTCGTAGGAACCCACAGCGAAGGCCCCGGGCCCCCCCGACGAAAAGGGACCCGGGGCCGGCTCGTGGGTCTCACCGCGCCCGGCGAACGGTTCACGCCGACCTCGGGCGGGGCCGTTCGGCGCCGACTCCAGGGGACAACTGTCCTGCTCGGCAACGGCAGTAATGCTCTGCGCAGCGAATGATCCGACCACGTCCGGTACGCTAGATCTTCAACAGGACTTGAAGTCAAGGAGTCGAGGAGCAGGCATGGACACCGCACCGGTCGACCTGCTGAGCGTCGGCGAGGTGGCCCGGCGGGCCGGGATCGCCACCTCGGCGGTGCGCTTCTACGAGGACCAGGGGCTGATCTCCTCCGAGCGGTCGCCGGGCAACCAGCGCCGCTACCGGCGGCACGTGCTGCGCCGGATCTCGCTCATCCTGGTCGCCAAACGGCTCGGCATCCCGCTCTCCGAGGTGGCCGAGGTGTTCACCGGGCTCCCCGAGGACCGGATGCCGGGCAAGCACGACTGGGACCGCATCTCGCGGCGCTGGTCCGAACAACTGCGCGCCCGGCGGGCCGAGTTGGAGCGACTGGAGGAGGAGCTGACCGGCTGCATCGGCTGCGGCTGCGTGTCGCTGCGCCGCTGCCGGGTGCTCAACCCCGGGGACGAACTGGCCGCCGAGGGGCCCGGCCCGCGCCGGCTGCTGCCGGGCACGGCGGGCGAGGCGGGCGGGCCGTCCGGACCGTGAAAACGGTCGGGCCATGAAAACGGACGGTCCGTGAGAATGGTCGGTCCGTAAACATGGTGGAACCCGGTCGGACGCGGCCCTCGTGAGGTTCCCCGCCGCGCCCGACCGGGCGTCTGCGGCGAGGGATCGCGTCCCTCGCCCGTTGGGTGCCGTACCGCCCGGCGTGGGGGCAACTGGGCGGTACGGCGGCTCTATGTGGTCGGCCTCAGGCCTCCGGGAAGTGGCAGGCCGCCTGCCGGCTACCCGCCCCGGCGATCTGCAGCAGCGGACGGTCCGTGCGGCAGATCTCCTGCGCCTTGGGGCAGCGCGGGTGGAAGGTGCAACCGGACGGCGGGTTCGCCGGGCTCGGCGGGTCGCCGAGCAGCACGATCCGCTCCCGCGCGCGCTCCGCCGCCGGGTCGGGCAGCGGGACGGCGGACAGCAGCGCCTTGGTGTACGGGTGCGCCGGGCTGCCGTACACCTCGGCCTTGTCGCCGATCTCGACGATCCGCCCGAGGTACATCACCGCCACCCGGTCGCAGACCCGCTTGACCACCGAGAGGTCGTGCGCGATGAACACGTACGCCAGGCCGAGCTCCTGCTGGAGCCGCTCCATCAGGTTGACCACCTGGGCCTGGATGGAGACGTCGAGCGCGGAGACCGGCTCGTCGGCGATGACCAGCTTCGGCGAGGTGGCGAGCGAGCGGGCGATGCCGATGCGCTGCGCCTGGCCGCCGGAGAACTCGTGCGGGTAGCGGTCGATCTGCTCGGGGATCAGCCCGACCAGTTCCATCAGCTCGCCCGCCCGCCGGCGCGCGTCGGCCGCGCTCGACCCCTGGAGCAGCAGCGGCTCGGAGATGATCCGGGCCACCGTCTGCCGGGGGTTGAGCGAGGAGTACGGGTCCTGGAAGACCATCTGCAGGTGCCGCCGGTGCGGCCGCAGCCGGGCCTGGGAGAGCCCGCCGATCTCGGTGCCGTCGAAGGTGACGGTGCCCGAGGTCGGGTCGAGCAGCCGGACGATCATCCGCCCGGTGGTGGACTTGCCGCAGCCGGACTCGCCGACCAGGCCGAGCGTCTCGCCCTTGCCGACGTCGAAGCTGACGCCGTCGACGGCGCGGACCGGGGCGCCGGGCCGGCCGGTGCGGCTCCGTCGGCCGGGGAAGGTCTTCACCAGGTCCCGTACGGACAGCAGGTTCTCGGTCATGGCCGGGCTCCTTCCGGTACCAGCGGCAGGTGGCAGGCGGCCTGGTGGCCGGGGCCGAGCGGGCCGAGCTCGGGTCGGTCGGCCAGGCAGCGGGCGTGTTCCTCGGCGGTGGCGGTGCTGGTGCGGGCGCAGCGCGGCGCGAAGGAGCAGCCGGGGGCGGGGGCGATCAGCGACGGCGGGCTGCCGGGGATGGCCCGCAGCGGGGCGTCGTCGGTGTCGTCCAGGCGCGGCAGCGAGTCCAGCAGGCCGCGGGTGTACGGGTGCCCGGGGGTGGCGAACAGCCGGTCCACCGGGGCCTGTTCGGCGGCCCGGCCGCCGTACATGACCAGCACCTCGTGGGCGACCCGGGCGACCACCCCGAGGTCGTGGGTGATCATGACGACGCCGAGGCCGCGCTCCTGCTGGATGCGGGCGATCAGGTCGAGGATCTGCGCCTGGACGGTGACGTCGAGGGCCGTGGTGGGCTCGTCGGCGATCAGCAGTTCGGGTTCGCAGGCGAGCGCCATGGCGATCATGACGCGCTGGCGCATGCCGCCGGAGAACTGGTGCGGGTACTCGTCGACCCGCCGGGCCGGCTCCGGGATGCCGACCTCGGCCAGCATCTCGACCGCCCGCGCGCGGCCCGCCCTGCGGTTGGCCTTGAAGTGCACCCGGTAGTGCTCGGCGATCTGCTCGCCGACGGTGTAGAAGGGGTGCAGGCTGGACAGCGGGTCCTGGAAGATCATCGCGATCCGGCGGCCCCGGACGGTGCCCAGCTCCCGTTCGCCGAGCCCGTTGAGCTCCATCCCGTCGAGCCGGATCGAGCCGGTGACGGCGGCGCCGCGGTGCAGGCCCATGACGGCGAGCGAGGTGACGGACTTGCCGCTGCCGGACTCGCCGACCAGGCCGAGGGTCCGCCCGGCGTCGACGGCGAAGGAGATGCCGTCCACCGCCCGGACGGTGCCGCGGGGCGTGTCGAAGGAGACCTTGAGGTCCTCGACCTCCAAGAGAGTCATCAGTACCTCACTCGTGGGTCGACGAACGCGTAGAGCAGGTCGACCAGCAGGTTCGCCGCGACGATGAAGAAGGCCGCGAGCAGGGTGACGCCGAGGATCACGGGCTGGTCGGAGCGGCCCAGACCGTCGTAGAACAGCCGGCCGACGCCGGGCAGGCCGAAGATGGACTCGGTGATGACCGCACCGGCCAGAAGGCCGCCGAGGTCCATGCCGAAGATGGTGAGGATCGGCGTCACCCCGGCGCGCAGCCCGTGCTTGACCGTGACCGTCCGCGACGGCAGGCCCTTGGCCCGGGCGGTGCGGATGTACGGCTCGGCCATCGCCTCGATCATCGAGTTGCGGCTCTGCCGGGCGTACATGGCCGCGTACAGCAGGGCCAGGGCGATCCACGGCAGCAGCAGGTTGGAGGCCCACTCGAAGGGGTTCTCGGTGAACTTGTGGTACGCCGGGTAGGGCAGCAGCCCGGCCGTACGGACGACACCCCAGATCAGCATGATCGAGGTGAAGTAGACCGGCAACGAGGCGGTGCCGACCGAGAGCACCATCAGCGTCTTGTCGGAGGCCTTGCCCTTGCGCAGCGCCGAGGTGACGCCCGCGCCGAGGCCGAGGACCAGCCAGAGCACCGCCGCGCCGACGGCGAGCGAGATGGACACCGGCAGCCGGTCGACGAGCAGGTCCCAGACCGGCAGCCCGTACTCGTACGAGTAGCCGAGGCAGGGGAAGCCGCAGTGCACGGCACTCGGGCCGCTGCCGTAGTCGCGACCGGCGAAGATGCCGCCCAGGTAGGCGAGGAACTGTTCCCAGATCGGCTTGTTCAGGCCCATCGCCGCCTTGACGTCGGCGAGCCGCTCCGGGCTGCAGGTCTTGCCGCAGGCCGCCGCCGCCGGGTCGTTCGGCAGCAGGTAGAAGATGGTGAAGGTGATGGCGCAGATGGCGAGCAGGATGCCCGCCACGCCGAGCAGTCGGCGGCCGAGGTAGAGGATCACGACCGGCCTCCCCGGGGGTCGAGGATGTCGCGCAGCGCGTCCCCGAGCAGGGTGAACGCGAGCACGGCGACGAACAGGAAAGCCGTCGGGATCAGGAAGTACGTCGGGTCGGTCTCGTAGTGGACGATGCTCTCCGCGATCATCTGGCCCCAGGACGAGGTCGGCGGGCGGACGCCCACACCGAGGTAGCTGAGCGCGGCCTCGGTGGCGATCATGCCGGGGATGAGCAGGGTGGTGTAGGCGATGATCGGGCCGGAGACGTTCGGCAGGATCTCCCGGGTGAGGATGCGCCAGGAGCGCGCCCCGCCGACCTTGGCGGCCTCGACGTACTCGCGGTGCTTGAGCGAGAGGGTCTGGCCGCGCACGACGCGGGCGATGCCGGGCCAGGTGAACAGGCCGATCACCAGGGTGATCAGCAGGATCCGGTTGACGTCCTTGGCCACCGACATCATCGCGATCATGAAGATCAGCGAGGGGAAGGACATGGTGAGGTCCATCAGCCGGGACAGCAGCGTGTCCGTCCGGCCGCCGAAGTAGCCGGCCGCGATGCCGGCCAGGGTGCCGGTGATGACGACGACGGCGGTCGCGGTGAACGCGATCAGCAGCGAGACCTGCCCGCCGTGCAGGACCCGGGCGAACAGGTCGCGCCCGGTGATCGGCTCGACGCCCAGCCAGTGCCGGGCGCTGATGCCGCCGAAGTCGCCCCGAGGCATGCCGCCCAGGTACGGGTCGATGGCGCGCTTGTCGAACTCCTCGGGGGACCAGCCGCCGAGCGAGCTCAGCGGGCCGGCCAGGGCGGCCAGCAGCAGCAAGGCGCCGACCGTGATCAGGCCGAAGCGGGCCGATCCCTTGGCCCACAGCTGGTCCCAGACCAGCCGCCACGGGCCGCGCCCGGTGGCCTTCGCGGGGCCCGTCGCCGTGGAGTCCACGGCGACGGGCTCAGTGGTTGTACTCATCGCCGACGGCCCCTCAGCCCTTGCCCTTGGCGGGGTCCTTGAGGCCGACCACGGCCAGGTCGATCATGCCGGCGTAGCCGGAGTTCCCGAACGCGCCGGCCACGTTGGTGCCGGCCAGCAGCGGGCGGCGCTGCCACATCAACGGGACGGCCGGGGCCTTCTTCAGCAGGTCCTCGTCCAGTTGCTGCCAGGCCTTGTTGGCCTCGTTGACGTCCGTCATGGCCGCGATCTGGTCCATCCGGTCCATCGTGGCCTGGTCCTTGAACTGGCTGTAGTTACCCTGGTTGCCCTTCTCCTTGATGGTCCGTCCGTCGAAGATGAACGGGAGGAAGGTCGCGCCGGACGGGTAGTCCGGGCACCAGCCGTTGATGGTCAGCTCGGGGGCGTTCTTGGTGTCGCCGAGCGTGTCGGTGAAGGCGGACGGGTCGACGGTGTTCACGGTGACCTGAACACCGGCCTTGGCCAGCGACTGCTGGATCGTCTCGGCGCGGGTCTTGTCGCCCAGGGAGACGGTGATCGACACCTTGAGGTCGGTCTTGCCCGCGTCCTTGAGCATCGCCTTGGCCTTCTCCGGGTCGCCGGCGGCCGGGATCTTCAGCGGGTCCGCCTTGGCGCCGCCGGTCAGCGACGGCGGGAGGTAGGAGGTGGCCACGTCGGCCATCGCCGGGCCGCCGAAGGCCGTCACCTGCGCCTCGCGGTCGACCGCCCACATCATCGCCTCGCGCACCTTCGGGTCGTCGAAGGGCGCCTTGGCGGTGTTCAGGTACAGCATGTCCGTACAGCCGGTCTGCTCGGCCGCCATGCGGGCCTTGACGTCCGGCTTGGTCAGCACCTTGGAGACGGACTCGTGGGCCATCCACGGCATCTCGATCGCGTTGGCGTCGGCGCCGTCGCTGGCGATGATCCGGTCGTCGGCCTGGCCGCCCTTGATGCCCTGGGTGACCACGATCTTGTCGGGGTACGCCTTGCGGACGGTGTCGGTGGACTGGTCCCAGTTGGTGTTGCGGACCAGCGTCAGCTGCTTGCCC
Source organism: Kitasatospora sp. NPDC088861 (assembly GCF_044750105.1). NCBI lineage: Bacteria > Bacillati > Actinomycetota > Actinomycetes > Kitasatosporales > Streptomycetaceae > Kitasatospora > Kitasatospora sp. NPDC088861. The sequence goes on along the minus strand of NZ_JBIVJF010000010.1, from coordinate 76,298 downwards.
CGGTCGTACGTGTCGATCTTGTAGGGGCCGGAGGAGAACGGCCGCGAGTCGTACTGGGTGCCCTTCTCCTGAGACTGCGGCACCGGGGAGAAGGTCGGGAGGGTGACGGTGTCCGAGAACTCGGCGACCGGGCGCTTCAGGTGGAAGACGATGGTCCTGTCATCCGGGGTCTCGATGCTCACCAGGTGCTCGCCAGTGAGCGGGCCCTTGTAGTTCTCGCCGCCGGCCAGGTACTGGACGGCGTAGTCGGGGCCGCCGGTGAGGTCCGGGGAGAAGGACCGCTCGACGTTGTACTTGATGTCGGCGGACTTGATCGGCGTGCCGTCCTCGTACTTGAGGCCGTCCTTCAGGGTGAAGGTCCACACCTTGCCGCCCTCGCTGGACTTGCCGAGGTCGGTGGCGAGGTCCGGGACGATCTCGCTGCCCGCCGCACCCGGCTCGGACTTGAAGGTGGTCAGGGTGCGGTAGATCAGCCGGGTGCCGAAGTCCATGTGCGGCACGGTCCAGTTGCGGGCCGGATCGAGGTGGGCGAAGTCCTGGTTCGTCAGGACGTTGAGGGTGCCGCCCTTGACCGGGGTGCCGCCGATGACCGAACCGGACGCGGCGCCCGGGCCCTGGCCGTTGGAAGGCGCGGCGTCACTTCCGCTGTCGCTCTTGTCGTTCTTGCAGGCCCCGAGGCCGAGGGTGAGGGTCGCCGCGAGGACCGCCGCGAGGGCGGCGTGGGTGCGCCTGGTCATGTGCAACTCCGCTGTGGGGGGCCTGCCGTGAAGCCCGTGTCCGCCCCGGGAGGTGATCCGGGGCCCGACCGGGAGGCGACCTTCGAGGTCTGGCCGCTCCGCGGTGTGACCCGTAACATAGTAATGTGAAATTGCACTGCACAAGAGGTGACGCCCCCCGTTACCGAGCTGTGTCCGGGCCACACCACCCCCTCCCCACCTAGGAGTTCACCGGTGCCCCTCCGACAGACCGGCCTCAACACCGGGAGCCACGACCTCCCCGTCTCCCCCGCCCTCGACGCCTTCATGGGCACCCGCTGGGCCGCCACCCCCCTCCCCGCCGACCAGCGAGTCCCCGGCCACGACCGCCTCCCCGGCCGCCACGCCCGCCTCTCCGCCGCCTTCCCCGGCGAGCGGCTGATCGTCCCCGCCGGCCGGCTGAAGGTCCGCTGCAACGACCTCGACCACCGCTTCCGCCCGCACAGCGCCTACGCCTGGCTCACCGGCCTCACCGGCGAGGACCAGGCCGACCACGTCCTCGTCCTCGAACCGACCGGCCCCCACGGCCACGAGCCGGTCCTGTACCTGCGCCCCCGCTCCCCCCGCGGCCGGCAGCACGCCAACGGCACCGAGTTCTACCGCGACCGCCGCTACGGCGAGTTCTGGGTCGGCCGCCGCCCCGACCTCGCCGAAGCCGCCGCGCTCACCGGACTGCGCACCGAACACCTCGACGACCTCGACAAACTCCTCGCCGGCCCCCAGCCGCCCACCCGCGTCCTCGCCGGCACCGACCCCCTCGTCGACGAATGCACCGGACGCCCCGGCGCCCACACCACGCGGGACGGCGAACTCGGCGCCGTCCTCGCCGAGTTGCGCCTGGTCAAGGACACCTGGGAGATCGGCCAGCTCCAACTCGCCGTCGACCACACCGTCACCGGCTTCCAGGACGTCGTCCGCGCCCTGCCCACCGCCCTGCGCCACCCCCGCGGCGAACGCTGGATCGAGGGCGTCTTCGACCTGCGCGCCCGCGCCGAAGGCAACGGCACCAGCTACACCACCATCGCCGCCTCCGGCGCCCACGCCTGCGTCCTGCACTGGATCCGCAACGACGGCGCCCTCGACCCGAACTCCCTGCTCCTGCTGGACGCCGGCGTCGAAACCGACACCCTCTACGCCGCCGACATCACCCGCACCCTCCCGCTCAGCGGCACCTTCACCCCCGTCCAGCGGCAGGCCTACGACCTCGTCCTCGCCGCCCAGAGCGCCGGCATCGCCGCGCTGCGCCCCGGCGCCCGCTTCCGCGACTTCCACCACGCCGCCATGCGGGTCATCGCCGAAGGCCTCGCCGACTGGGGCGTCCTACGCATCCCCTCCGAACAGTCCCTCGCCGAGGACAACGGCCTCCACCGCCGCTACACCCTCTGCGGCAGCGGCCACATGCTCGGCCTCGACTACCACGACTGCGCCAGGGCCCGCGCCGACCGCTACCTCGACGGCACCCTGGAAGCCGGCATGGTCCTCACCGTCGAACCCGGCCTCTACCTCCAGCCGGACGACGAAACCCTCCCCCTCGAACTCCGCGGCCTCGGCATCCGCATCGAGGACGACCTCGTCATCACCCCCGACGGCGCCCACCTCATGTCCCACGCCCTCCCCCGCACCGCCCCCGCCATCGAATCCTGGATGGCCGACCTCCTCGGCTGAGCCCGGGGAGCGGCCGCTCACACCGCCCGTGCCGCCGCCCAGAGCTCCGCGATCAGGTCCGCCGCCGGGCCCGTGCGGGCCAGGTGGTGGGCGGTGCCGGCCCAGAGGTGCATGGACTGGAGGTCGGCGCGGCGGGTCGCGGCGGCGCGCAGCGGCTGGGTGAGGTGGTGCACCTCGGGGTAGGCGGGCGGGGCGTACGGGCCGTGGCGGTCGATGAAGGCGTTGCGCAGACCGCGGGCCGGGCGGCCGGTGAAGGCCCGGGTGACGGCCGTCTCCGGGAGTTCGGTGAGCGCCGCCCGGTGCGCGGCCGAGGTGCCCGCCTCGTCGGCGCGCAGCAGGGCCGTCCCCAGCTGCACCGCCGCCGCCCCGGCCCGCAGCGCCGCCGCCACCGCCGGGCCGTCGCCCAGCCCGCCGGCCGCGATCAACGGCAGCGCCGTCACCGCCCGGACGGCGGGCAGCAGCTCCAGCAGCGGGACGTCACCGGGCTCGTCCCCGATCCGGTGGGTGGCGCGGTGCCCGCCGGCCTCCGGGCCCTGCACGCACAGCGCGTCCATCCCGACCGCCTCCGCCGCCCGCGCCTCCGCGGGCGTGGTGACGGTGCCGACCTGGAACGACCCGGCCGCGCGGACCGCCGCCGCCTCCTGCGGCGTCGGCAGGCCGAAGGTGTACGAGACCACCGGGACCGGGTCCGCCAGCAGCACGGCGAGCTTGGCCTCCCAGTCGTCCCGGTCCGGCCCGATCTCCTCGGGCAGCGCCACGTCCCACCGCTCGGCCTCGGGCCGCAGCCGCTCCCGGTAGGCGGCGACGGCCGCCGGATCGCCGGGCGGGGCCGGGACGAACAGGTTCACGCCGAACGGCCCACCGGTCAACTCCCTGACCAGCGCGACCTGTTCGGCCATCGCGGCGGCGCTCCGGTACCCGGCGGCGAGGAACCCCAGCCCGCCGACCCGGTTCACCGCCGCCACCAGCTCCGGGGTGGACGCCCCGCCCGCCATCGGCGCGCCGACCACCGGCACGGAAAGTTCATCGAGACGCACGGCCATCGGGGTCCTCCACTCCGGGCAACGGTTCGGACCCGGCCCACCCTACGCTCAGCGGATCAGCCCCCGCCCGCGCGCCGCCCGCACCGCCGCCGTCCGCGAGTCCACCGCCAACTTGGTGTAGACGTGCACCAGATGGGACTTCACCGTGGCCTGGCTCAGGTGCAGCCGCTGGCTGATCTGCTGGTTGGTCAGCCCGTCCGCGACCAGCCCCAGCACCTCGGTCTCCCGCGCGCTGAGCGCCGCCGCCGGCGTCCGCATCCGTTCCAGCAGCCGGTCGGCGACGCTCGGTGCCAGCGCCGAGCGGCCCGCGGCGGCGGCCCGGACGGCCTGGGCCAGTTCCTCCGGCGGGGCGTCCTTGAGCAGGTAGCCGGTGGCGCCGGCCTCCAGCGCGGGCAGGGTGTCGGCGTCGGTTTCGTAGGTGGTGACGACGAGGACCCGGGGCGCGCCCGGCCCGGCGGTGATCGCGGCGGTCGCCTGGGCGCCGTTCATGGCCGAGCCGGGCCCGAACTGGAGGTCCATCAGCACCACGTCGACCCCGCCCGCCGCGGCGAGTTCGACGGCCCGTTCGGCGGTCGCGGCCTCGGCGGCGATGGTGAAGTCCGGCTCGCCCTCCAGGACGGCCCGCAGCCCGGCCCGCACCACCGGGTGGTCGTCCGCCAGCAGCAGCCGGATCACCGCGCCGCTCCCGCGCCCGCCGTCACTGCGCTCGTTCACGCCCTGACCTCCGTCACTCCGTCCGTTCACGCCCCGTACGCCGTCGCTCCGCCCGTTCACGCCCCGCCCTCCGTCACCGGCAGCTGCACCGCGAGCGCCGTGCCCCCGCCGGGCGCCGACTCCACCGTGAAGGTGCCGCCGAGCGCCCGCGCCCGGGCCCGCATCGACGGCAGCCCGAACCCGCCGTCCCCTCCGCTGCGCCCGGCGACCGCCGCCGGGTCGAATCCTGCCCCGTCGTCGAACACGTCCAGCGCCACCTCGCCCTCCATGTAGCTGAGCGTCACCTCGGCGTGCGAGGCGTGCGCGTGCCGGACGGTGTTGCCGAGCGCGGACTGCGCGATCCGCAGCAGCGCGACCTCCTGCGGCACCGGCAGCCGTACCGGGTCCCCGGAGACGTGCAGTTTCACCGGCAGGCCGCTGTGCGCCGCCGTGGTGGCGCACAGCCGTTCCAGCGCGACCGGCAGCGGGTCTCCGTCGAGCGCGGGCGGGGTGAGCGCGCGGACGAACCGCCGGGCCTCGTCCAGGTTGTCCTGGGCGGCCTGCCGGGCCTGCTCGACGTACCCGGAGGCCGCCTCGGTGCGTTCCGGCAGGGCCCGCTGGGCGGCCCGCAGCAGCAGCTGGATGGAGCTGAGGCTCTGCGCGAGGGTGTCGTGGATCTCCCGGGCGAGGCGCTCGCGTTCGGCGAGCACCCCGGCGGTGTGGTGGGCGGCCGCGGCGTCGGCGCGGGCGGCGGTGAGTTCGTCGATCAGCCGGCGGCGCTCCTCGCTCTCCCGGTACAGCGCCTGGTAGCCGAGCACGGTGGCGGTGGCGACGGCCGCGCCGAGCGCGGGTCCGATCGCGGCGGGCAGGCTGAAGGTGTGCTGGTGCCAGGACCAGGCCGCGATGGCGGTGGCGGCGGTCAGCCCGACGGCGGTGAGGCCGCCGCGCCGCCCGAGCAGGTGCAGTTCCAGGAAGTACAGCGGGAACGCCAGCCACACCCCGTCCTGGGTGGCGATCAGCACGCCCACCCAGGTGACGCCGAGCAGCGCCAGCCAGAGCGCGGCGGCCCGGCGCGAGCGGCGGACGGCGGCCAGCCGGGGGCCGACGGCGTACACGGCGGCCATCGCGGTGGCCGCGGCGGCGACGGGCACCGGGTCGCCGTCCCGGCCGACGGCGGCACGGGCGACGGCCAGGGCGAGCAGGCCCGCCACGAGCAGGTGCAGGCAGACCTGGAGGACGCGGGCGACGGGGGTGGTGCGGGATCGTTCGGTCGCCATCCGTCCAGCCTAGGTTCCGAACCGGGCCCCGGCATCAATCAAAAGGTTGAACTCCGCTTCTGCCCTTTGATGCCGAGGATGCAATCCGCGGTGCGATGCCCGCGGGGCCCCTTCTCCGGCACGGTGGAAGCGTCGGAAACACTCGTTCAGCAGGAAGGCCCACCGTGTTCGTCGCCTGGAGGGATCTGGGGTTCGCCAAGGGGCGGTTCGCCCTGATGGGGACCGTCATCGTGCTGATCACCGTACTGGTCGGTCTGCTGTCCGGACTGACCGCCGGACTCGGCCGGCAGAACATCTCCGCGATCACCGGCCTGCCCGCCGACCACCTGGTGTTCGGCGAGCCCGCCGACGGGCAGAAGCTCTCCTTCACCGACTCCCAGGTCACCCCCGAGCAGTGGCAGGCCTGGGCGGCCGAGCCGGGCGTCACCTCCGCCCAGCCACTGGGCATCACCACCACCAAGGCCGCCGCCGGGACCCGCACCACGGCGCTGTCCGCCTTCGGCGTCCCGGACGGCTCCGCGCTGGCCCCGCAGGGCGCCCGGATCGCCCCCGGTCAGGCCGTCCTGTCGAAGACCGCCGCCAAGAACCTGGGCGGCCTCGCCCCCGGCGCCGACTTCACCCTGGCCGGGCACCGCCTCCGGGTCGCGGCCGTCGACGGCGACGCCGCGTACAGCCACACCCCGGTGATCTGGACCAGCCTCACCGACTGGCAGCAGGCCGTCCCCGGCGGCGCCGGCCACGCGACCGTCATCGCGCTCACCACCGCCAAGGGCGCCGACCTGCACGGCACCGACGCCCGCCACGGCACCGAGACCCGCACCCGCGACGACGCCCTCGCCGCGATCGGCTCCTACACCTCCGAGAACGGCTCGCTCCAGCTGATGCGCGGCTTCCTGTTCGCCATCTCGGCCCTGGTGATCGGCGCCTTCTTCACCGTCTGGACGATCCAGCGCAGCGGCGACATCGCGGTGCTGAAGGCGCTCGGCGCCTCCACCCGCTACCTGCTGCGCGACGCCCTCGGTCAGGCCGTCCTGCTGCTGGTGCTCGGCACCGCCGTCGGCACCGCGCTCGCGGCGGGCGTCGGGGCCCTGGTCGGCTCCACCGTGCCCTTCGTCCTGGACGCCCCGACCGTCCTGTTCCCCGCCGCCGTCATGATCGCGCTCGGCGCGGTCGGCGCGGGCCTGTCCATCCGCCGGATCACCTCCGTCGACCCGCTGACCGCCCTGGGGAGCGCCCGATGAGCCTCGTCCTCGACCGCATCACCCTCACCTACCCGGACGGCGACGGCCGGCTCACGGCGCTGGACGACGTGTCGCTGACCGTCCCCAAGGGCTCGATCACGGCCGTCGTCGGCCCGTCCGGCTCCGGCAAGTCCAGCCTGCTGGCGGTCGCCGCCACCCTGATCACCCCGGACTCCGGCCGGGTGGTGCTGGACGGCACCGACACCACCGGCCTCGGCCGCGCCGAACTGACCGCGCTGCGCCGCGCCCGGATCGGCATCGTCTTCCAGCAGGCCAACCTGCTGCCCTCGCTCACCGCCGTCGAACAGCTCCAGGTGATGGCCCACCTGGACGGCCGCTCCCCGCGCACCGCCCTCCCCCGGGCCCTGGACCTGCTGGCCGCCGTCGGCCTGCGCGACCAGGCCGCCCGCCGCCCGCACCAGCTCTCCGGCGGTCAGCGCCAGCGCGTCAACATCGCCCGCGCGCTGATGAACGACCCCACCGTCCTGCTGATCGACGAACCCACCAGCGCCCTCGACCACGAACGCGGCGCCGCCGTCCTCGACCTCATCACCGACCTCACCCACCGCCGCGCCACCGCCACCGTCCTGGTCACCCACGACCGCACCCACCTGACGGCCGTCGACCAGATCGCCGAAGTCCACGACGGCCGCCTGACAGTGCCCGCGGCTGCCTGAGCTACTTCTTCGCCGCCAGCACGTCGTCCACCGACAGCGTCACCGCCGCCCCGATCGACTCCGGCAGGGTGAACGACTGCCCCGGGTGGTGGACGGCGTGCACGCGGTACTCGCCGTCCTGTGGGTCAGTGAGCACCATGACCCGCTGGTTCGTCCGGTCCACGATCACGTAGACGGGTATTCCAGCGGCGGCATAGACGAAGGGCTTCCGCTTCAGGTCGTCGCTGAGGTTGGACGACGTGACCTCCAACACGAGCCGGAAGACCGCCGGGTCGTAACAGTTGTACTCGATCAAGTGGTCATCGATGTCGGCATCGACGATCGCCAGGTCGGGAACGGCGTAGTCCGACGGCCCGTCCGGCAGCCAGATGCCAACGCCCTGAATGACGTCGACCTCATCCCCGTCGAGGCCGGCGGCGAACAGCACACGCATGAGGCGGCTCAGCGACTTGCCGTGCGAAGCATTCGGCGGCGGCGTCACGGTGATCTGGCTCCCGACGATCTCGACCCGGTGCCCGGCGAACTGGTTGGAGATCAGCTCGGCGACTTCGAGCAGCGTCGGCTGCTCGATGGGCTCTTCCACTGCTGCGGCGGACATGGATTTCCTCCTGGCTGCCGATGTCGAGAACATCATCGTAGGGCGCGAACGCATTCCGACGCCCGATCCCCAGTCTTCACCCGAACGGGCGGTTTAGCCCCGGTTAGCCCTACCGCGCCCGCAGCTTCAGCGCCGGGCGGGCCTCCTCCGCCGCCTCGTCCTGCCCCGCCCACAGCGAGCGGACGTGGCTGAGGTGGCGGGTCATACAGGCCTCGGCCGCCTCGGCGTCGCCGGCCAGCATGAGGTCGAGCAGTTCCAGGTGCTCCTCCGCCGAGGAGGTCAGCTCGCCGCGCTCGTCGAGCCGGTTGAGGCCGTACAGTCGCGAGCGCTTCCGCAGGTCGCTGACGACGTCGACCAGCCGGGCGTTGCCGGCCAGCCCCAGCAGGTCCAGGTGGAACTGCCGGTCGGCTTCCAGGTACCCGATGAGGTCGTGCTTGCGCGCGGCCGCGACGATCTCCTCGGCCTGCGGGCGCAGCCGCTCCAGCTGCTCCTTGGTCGCCGTGCGCGTCACCCGGCCGACGGTGGGGACCTCGATCAGGGCGCGGATCTCGGTGTAGTCGTCGAGGTCACGCTCGGTGAGCTCGGTGACCCGGAAGCCCTTGTTGCGGACGGCCTCGACGAGGCCTTCGCGGGCGAGGTCGAGCATGGCCTCGCGGACGGGGGTGGCGGAGACGCCGAAGTCGGCGGCGAGCGCGGGTGCGGAGTAGACGACGCCGGGGCGCAGTTCGCCGGAGATCAGGGCTGCCCGGAGCGCGTGGGCGACCTGGTCGCGAAGCCGCTCCTGTACGGAGATCAGGGTGCGGGGTTTGAGGTCGGCCATGGTGTTCCTCCGGGTGGGTGCAGAACACCAGCGTACAATGTCACGTTACGTTGAGTGCGCAACATTCCACGATTCGAACGGCCCCTCAGCACCCGAGGCCCCGGCCGAAACCCATGGTGGCAGCGGCCGCCGGCCGTGACAACGGCCGGCGGCGCACGACCTGTCGCCCGCCCTGCTCATACGGAGCCGGCCCGGCAGGGGATCCCTTCCCGCCGGGCCGACTCCCGCTTCATAGCCCCCGACACCCGCCAGGAGCAACGGACTTGGGAATCGAGATCGCCCTGTACGACGACCACCCCAACAAGGGCGGCCGGTCCGTCCCGACCCTGCTGCACCTCTCGGTCGACCACGGCCCGGCCCTCGCCGCCGCCCTGGCCGCGCACGCCGGGCCGGCCGACCACCGGCCCGGACGGCTCGGCCGGATCGACCCGTACGGCGACACCCGGTTCAACGAGCAGGACGCCGGCGCCGCCTTCGAGGAGGCCACCGTCCTGCTCGCCCGCTGCACCACCGAGGAAGAGCGGGCGGCCGTCCGCGACCTGCGCAACCTGCTCGCCCACTGCGCCGCCACCCCGGGCAGCTGGCTCCACTTCCTCGGGGACTGAAGGTCAGCCTGCCCCGGTGCTCCGGTACACCTCCGCCGCGACCGCCAGGTCCTCCCACGCCATGCCGACGCTCTTGAAGAACCGCGGCCGCCCCGCCGGCACCAGCGCGTCGCCGCGCACCAGCTCGGCCAGGTTCCACACCTGTCGGCCGGTCACGCCCGCCATGATCAGGTCGCCGGCCTCGCGGGCCGCCACCGTCCGTGCCTCCACGTACAGTTCGGCCCGCTCGACCAGCGCCTCGTCCACCTCCCGCGCGTCCGGCTCGTGCGAGCCGACCGCCGCGACGGCGGCGTGCGCGGGCACCAGGGCGCCGTCGAACAGCGGCGTGCGCGCGGTGGTGCAGCAGACCACCAGGTCGGCCCCGGCGACCGCCCCCGGCTCGCCGACCCCGGCTGCCAGCCCGAGCCCCCGCCCGTACGCGGCCAGGGCCTCGGCCCGTCCGGCGTCCCGCGCCACCACGGTGAGCCGGGTCAGCGGCTGAACGGCCAGCAGCGCGTCCAGGTGCCCGTACGCCTGCGGCCCGGAGCCGAACAGCACCAGGTGTTCGGCGTCCGGCGCGGCCAGCCGGCGCAGCGCGACGGCGGTGACGGCGGGTGTGCGCAGCGCGGTGAGCGCGGCGCCGTCGAGCAGGGCGAGCGGCTGCAGGGTGGGCCCGTCGAGCAGCAGGTAGCTGCCGGTGATCCGGGGCAGTCCCCGCCCCGGGTTGGCGGGCGCGACCCCGGCGATCTTCACCCCGGCGTACGGGCCGGCGGCGGCCGGCATCATCAGCAGTTCGCCGGCCGGGACGGGGACGGCCGAGCGGGCCGGTGCCGACTCCGGGTCGAACCCGTCGAGCAGCACCCGCTCGATCGCCGCCACCGCAGCCGCGGGCCCGACCCCGCCGACGCCCGGCACGGCGTACTGGAGCGGCTCAGCCGCCGTACCGGGCGGCACAAGAGGCGACGCAGGAGGCGGCGCAGCAGGGTCCACAGGAGGGTTCGCGGGAGGGTTCGCGGGAGCGGTCACAGGAGGAACCCCGCGCCCAGGTCGTCGTCCGGTTCCAGGACGAACGCGTGCTCGCCGGTGCGGTGCGCACTGCCGGTGACCTCGGTGACGACGCCGCCGTCCAGCGGGTCGCCGCCGGGCAGGACGCGGCCGGTGAAGACCGTCCCGATGACGGACTCGTGCCGCAGCTCCTCCCCCGGCGCGAGCCGGCCCTCGGCGGCGAGGACGGCGAGCCGGGCGGAGGTCCCGGAGCCGCAGGGCGAGCGGTCGATCTGCCCGTCCGCGAAGACGGTGACGTTCCGTTGGTTCAACACGCCGTCCTCCGAGACGAGTTCGTCGAACAGGATGACCCCGTACACCCCCGACAGCAGCGGGTCGCTCGGGTGCGCCACCGCCGCCGCGCCGGCCAGCAGCTCCCTGATCTCCCGCCCGGCGGCGGTGAGTTCGGGCAGTTGCGCGGGCTCGACCGCGAGGCCGAGGGCGGCCGCCGGCACCGAGGCGTAGCAGGCGCCCGCGTGCGCCACCGCGACCTCCACGGTGCCCCGTGAAGTGGCCAGCGGCAACTTCAGAGCGGCGACCCGGGTGGGCACGTTGCGGAAGGTGACGCCGGTGGTCCGCCCGCCGGCCCGGTGCACCAGCGCGGTGACCCGGCCGGACGGCACGTCGATCCGCACTCGGGCCACGCCGTCGGCGGGGGCCGCGACCCGCCCGGAGTCCACCGCCCAGGCGCCGAGCGCGATGGTGCCGTGCCCGCAGGCCGTCGAGTAGCCGTCCTTGTGCCAGAACAGCACCCCGAAGTGCGCCTCGTCGTCGTCCGGCGGTACCAGGAACCCGCCGTACATCCCGGCGTGGCCGCGCGGTTCGCGGCTGAGCAGCTGCCGGGCGTCGTCCAGCGCGCTCGGCCGGGGCGCGGTCGCGCTGCCGCCGGCGCCGAGGGCGATGGCCCGCCGCTCGGCGACGCTGTCGCCGGGGATCGCGGGCACACCGTCCAGCACGATCCGGAACGGCTCGCCGGCCGCGTGGTAGTCGACGGTGCGGACGGGCATCACGCGCCACCGCCCGGCAGGACGCTGACGGTGCGGCTGACGGTGTAGAAGTCCAGCGCCGCCTGGCCCTGCTCGCGCTCGCCGTGGCTCGCGCCCTTGGCACCGCCGAACGGCAGGTGGAAGTCGACGCCGCTGGACGGCGCGTTGACCCGGATCATGCCCGCGTCCAGCCGGTCGGCAGCGGCGAGCGCCACGTCCAGGCTGCGGGTGTGCACCGAGGTGGCGAGGCTGTGCGGGGTGTCGTTGGCGAGCGCGATCGCCTCGTCGAGGTCGGCCGCGGCGTGCAGCAGCGCGATCGGGCCGAAGAACTCCTCGCGGGCCAGCGGGTGTTCGGCCGGCACGTCGGTGAGCAGGGCCGGTTCGACGTACCAGCCGTCCCGCTCGGGTGCCCGGCCGCCGGTGAGCAGGGTGGCCCCGGCGGCGACGGCCGAGTCGACGGCGGCCGTCAGCCGGTCCCGGGCGGCGGCGTTGATGACCGGCCCGCAGGCCGCGTCGTCGACCAGTTCCAACGCCTTGACCAGGGCGTCGCGCAGCGGCTCGTACGCGGCGCCGACCGCGATCACCCGGCTGGTGGCGGTGCACTTCTGCCCCGCGTACCCGGCGATGGCGGCGGCGAGGTGGGCGGCGGCCTGCGCGAGGTCGGCGTCCGGCAGCACCAGCGCGGCGTTCAGCCCGCCGAGTTCGGCCTGCACCGGCACGCCGCGCTCGGTGGCGGCCCGCACCACGGCCCGACCGACGCCGGTCGAGCCGGTGAAGGAGACCACGTCGGCCGTGTCGACCAGCGCCGCGCCCTCCTCGGCGCCGCCCGGCAGCACGGTGAACACGTCCTCCGGCAGCCCGGCCCCGGCGGCCAGTTCGGCCAGCCGCAGCGCGCAGGCGGTCGCCTCGGGCGCCGGCTTGAGCACCGCGGTGTTGCCGACCGCCAGCGCCGGCGCGGCCTTCCAGGTGGGGATCGCCAGCGGGAAGTTCCACGGCGCGATCAGCCCGGCGACGCCGTACGGGCGGCGCCGGGTGAGCAGCAGCCCGGGCCCGGCGGCGGTCTCGTGCACCGCCCCGGACGGCGCGAACGGCGCCTGCGCGTAGTAGCGCCAGATCGCCGCGGTGCGAGCGACCTCGCCGCGCGCCTCGGCGAGCGGCTTGCCGACCTCGCGCACGATCAGCCCGGCCAGCTCGTCCGCGTGCGCCTCGACCGCTTCGGCGATCCGGCCGAGCGCCGCGGACCGGGCGCCCGCGCCGGCCGCGAGCCAGCCGGGCTGGGCTGCCCGGGCCCGGGCGACGGCGGCCCGGACGGCTTCGGCGCCGGGTTCCTCCACGGCGACGACGAGGTCCGCGGGGTCGGCGGGGTTGTACGAGGTGATGGTCACGACCAGCAGCCCTTCGAAGGTGGTTCAGCGGACGTCGGAGCGGGCCCCTCCCCCAGAGGCCGGCTCCTCTTTCAAACAGCTCTACAACAGGAACCCGGCCGGGAACGGGTCGCGCGGGTCGAGGAAGTACTGGGCGGTGCCGGTGACCCAGGCCCGCCCGGTGACGGTGGGCACCACGGCGGCCAGACCGGCCACCTCGGTCTCCTCGACCAGGCGCCCGATGAAGGTCGTCCCGATGAAGGAGTCGTTGCGGAAGTCGCGCCCCAGCGGCAGTTCGCCGCGCGCGTGCAGCTGCGCCATCCGGGCCGAGGTGCCGGTGCCGCAGGGCGAGCGGTCGAACCACCCGGGGTGGATGGCCATCGCGTGCCGGGAGTGCTCGGCGGTGGAGCCGGGGGCGAGCAGCTGGACGTGGTGGCAGCCGTGGATGGACGGGTCCTCCGGGTGCACCGGGCGGTCGGGGCTCGCGTTGATGGCGGCCATCAGGGCCAGTCCGGCCTCCAGGATGTCCTGCTTGCGCTCGCGCTCGAAGGGCAGCCCGAACTCGGCGAGCGGCAGGACGGCGTAGAAGTTGCCGCCGTACGCCAGGTCGTAGCCGATCGTGCCGTACCCGGGCACCTCGATCTTGGCGTCCAGCGCGGCCGAGTAGGACGGCACGTTGCGGATGGTCACCGCGGTGGCGGCGCCGTCCTCGACCCGCACCTCGGCGATCACCAGCCCGGCGGGCGTGTCCAGCCGCACCGTGGTGACCGGCTCGACCACCGGCACCATGCCGGTCTCGACCAGCACGGTGGCGACGCCGATGGTGCCGTGCCCGCACATCGGCAGCAGGCCGGAGACCTCGATGTAGAGCACGCCGAAGTCGGCGTCCGGCCGGGTCGGCGGCTGGAGGATGGCGCCGCTCATCGCGGCGTGGCCGCGCGGCTCGTACATCAGCAGGGTGCGGAAGTGGTCCAGGTGCTGCTGGAAGTGCACCCGGCGCTCGGCCATGGTGGCGCCGGGAATGACGCCGAAGCCGCCGGTGATGACCCGGGTCGGCATGCCCTCGGTGTGCGAGTCGACGGCGTGGAACACGTGACGGCTGCGCATGGCTCTGACGACTCCCGTCGGAGTGGGCGTACGGAGGAGCTGACCGTACGCGGGATCGGGTGGGTGGGGCCGGGCCGGCTGCCCCCTCAGCCGGCCTGGTGACGAAGTCTCCCGGTTACGCCAGGCCCTCGGCCAGCGCCTTCTCGGTGGCCGCTCGGACGGCCGCCTCGATGTCCGGGGTCAGCGGCTGGCGCGGCGGGCGGACCGGGCCGCCGGCGCGCCCGGCGATGTCCATGGACAGCTTGATGGCCTGGACGAACTCGGTCTTGGAGTCCCAGCGCAGCAGCGAGTGCAGCGACTTGTACAGCGGCAGCGCGGTGTCCAGCTCCTGCGCCACGGCGGCCCGGTACAGCGCGACGCTGGCCTCCGGCAGGGCGTTCGGGTAGCCGGCGATCCAGCCGACCGCGCCGGCCAGCGCCAGTTCCAGCAGCACGTCGTCGGCGCCGATCAGCAGGTCCAGCCCGGGGGCCAGTTCGGCGATCTCGTAGGCCCGGCGGACGTCGCCGCTGAACTCCTTGACCGCGACGATCGAGCCCTCGCCGTGCAGTTGGGCGAGCAGCGCGGGGACGAGGTCGACCTTGGTGTCGATCGGGTTGTTGTACGCGACGACGGGCAGTCCGGCCTTGGCCACGTCGGCGTAGTGCGCCCGGACGGACGCGTGGTCGGCCCGGAAGGCGTTCGGCGGCAGCAGCAGCACGGAGCCGGCGCCGGCCTCGGCGGCCTGCTCGGCCCAGCGGCGGGACTCGGCGCTGCCGTAGGCGGCCACGCCGGGCATCACCCGGGAGCCGTCGCCGGCCGCCTCGACGGCCACCTCGACGACGCGGGCGCGCTCCTCGGCGGTGAGCGTCTGGTACTCGCCCAGCGAGCCGTTGGGGACGACGCCGTCACAGCCGGACTCGATCAGCCAGCGGACGTGCTCGGCGTACGCGTCGTAGTCGACGGAGAGGTCCGGGCGCAGCGGGATCGTGGTGGCGACCATGATGCCGCGCCAGGGCCGGGCGGTGTCGTGTGGGGTGTTGGACACGATGAGCTCCTTGGTGAGGTGTGACATTTTATTAGAAGAGATGGGCCGGAGACAAGAGTCCCCGGCCCGCATGTTCGACGGACCTCAGGCCGTGTCGGCGTCCTCGCCGGACGACCCGGACGACCCGGACGGCCCGGCCGCCAGCTGCGACAGCGGCACCGGGCAGGCCAGCGGCCGCCGGTCCGGCACCGGCTCACCCGAGCCGGCCAGGCAGGCCACGGCCGGACCGCACATCCGGCCCTGGCACCAGCCCATCCCGGCCCGGGTGAGCAGCTTGACGGTGCGCGGATCGCCCGCGCCCAGCTCGTCCACGGCCTCCCGGATCGCCGAGACCGGCACCTCCTCGCACCGGCAGACGTCGGTGTCCGGGCGCAGCCAGCCGGTCCAGCCGGGGCCGGGCCGGTGGGCCGCGGCCATCAGGTCGGCGAAGTTCCGCAGCCGGGCCCGGCTGCGCAACAGTGCGGGCTTCGGCACCCGGTCGGCCACGGCGTGCGCGGCCAGTTCGCCCTCCACGATCGCGAGGTCCGCGCCGCCGACGCCGTTGGTCTCCCCCGCCGACCAGAGGCCGGGCACGGTGGTGCGCAGCCGGGCGTCGACCCGGAGCCCGACGGCGCCGTCCGGGGCGGTCCTGGTGGCCGCGCCCAGTTCGGTGGCCAGGTCGATCTGTGGCAGCAGCCCGTGGCCCACGGCGACGGCGTCGCAGGTGATCCGGCGTTCGGTGCCGGGCACCGGCCGCCAGTCGGTGTCCAGCCGGGCCACCGTGACGGCGGTGACCCGCTCGGTCCCGTGCGCCTCGACGACGGCACTGCGCGGGCGCAGCCGTACGCCGTGCCGCAGCAGCGTGCTCCCGTGCCCGGCGCCCTCGACGAGCTTGGCGGGGACGGCCGCCAGGGCGCCGGGGCGCCGGGCGTAGCCGAGGTAGTCGGTGGCCTCGACGACCGCGGGCACCTCGGCCCCGGCGGTGACCAGCGAGGACGCCGCCGCGAGCAGCAGCGGCCCGCTGCCGGCCACCACGATCCGCCTCCCGGGCAGCACCAGCCCGGCCTTGAGCATCGCCTGCGCGCCGCCCGCGGTGACCACCCCGGGCAGGGTCCAGCCGGGGAACGGCAGCTGGCGCTCGTACGCACCGGTGGCGAGCAGCACGGACGCGGCCGGGACGGTGGCCCGGTCGGTGGCCTCCGGGCCGCGCGTGACGTGTACGGCGAAGCCGTCGCCGGTCCGCTCCAGCGCCCACACCTGGTGGCCGCCGAGGAAGCGGACCCGCCCGGCCCGCTCGTGCGCGGCGAGCCGGTCGGCCAGTCCGGTGTAGACGGACCAGCCGTGGTGGAGCCGGTCCGGGCGGGCGGCGCCGAGGCCGGGGGCGGGGTGCCGGTAGTACTGCCCGCCGGTGCTGTGGCCGGCGTCCAGCAGGACGCAGCGCAGCCCGAGGTCGGCGGCGGTCACGGCGGCCGCGAGCCCGGCCGGGCCGGCGCCGATCACCGCGAGGTCGGGGCGTCGGGCCGCTTCGGCGGCGGCCCGGTCAGACGGCGAGGTCGGCACGGCCGTGGCCCTCCTGGGTGGTGACGGTGGTGCCGGGTTCGGCGGGGAGCAGGCAGGTGCGCTGGTTGGGG
Organism: Kitasatospora sp. NPDC088861; assembly: GCF_044750105.1. Lineage (NCBI taxonomy): Bacteria > Bacillati > Actinomycetota > Actinomycetes > Kitasatosporales > Streptomycetaceae > Kitasatospora > Kitasatospora sp. NPDC088861. The sequence goes on along the minus strand of NZ_JBIVJF010000010.1, from coordinate 59,810 downwards.
CGGCCGTCGACGGTGGCCAGGCAGTCGAAGCAGGCGCCGATGCCGCAGAACACCCCCCGCGACCGGCCGCCGACCCGGGTGGTGCGCCAGGCGAGCACGCCGTCGGCCCAGAGCGCGGCGGCGATCGACTGTCCGGGCAGGGCCGGGACGGGTCGGCCGTCGAACTCGATGTGGTGGGCGGGGCCGGGTTCGGCCCGGACCAGGTCGGCGGGGGTGCGGCGCATCGGCGGCTTCTCCGTTCCGGGGTTGGTCGACGGACGAGGGCGGTCTACACGACAGGGGCGGTCGACACGGCGGGGGCGGTCGACGAACGAGCGTGGTCGGCAGGCGGACAGCGGTGGTCGAGGAGCCCGGGCTCAGGCCCCGGCGTCCGACGGGAAGCGGTCCGGGCGGAACGGCGCGAGGTCCAGTTCCGGCTGCTTGCCGGTCAGTTGCTCGCTGATCAGCAGGCCGGTCGCCGGAGCCAACCCGATGCCGGCGCCCTCGTGCCCGCAGGCGTGGTAGAGCCCGGGCACCCTGGGGTCCTCGCCGATGGCGGGCAGGTGGTCCGGCAGGTACGGACGGAAGCCCCGGTAGGTGCGCATCACGGTGACGTCCGCGAGCACCGGGAAGAGCGCCGCGGCCTGGGCGGCGAGCCGCCGCAGTACCTCCTGGGAGAGGGTGCGGTCGAAGCCGACCCGTTCGCGGCTGGCGCCGATCAGCACGGGCCCGCCGGGGGTGCCCTCGACCACGGCGGAGGTCTGGAGCCCGGCCGAGCCGCTGGCGACGTCGGCGACGTAGTCGGCGGCGTAGACCTTGTGCCGGACGATCCGCGGCAGCGGCTCGGTGACCAGGACGAAGCCGCGGCGGGGCATCACCGGCAGGTGCACCCCGGCCAGCCCGGCCAGTTCGCCGCCCCAGGTGCCGGTCGCGTTGACGACGGCGGGGGCGTCGAGTCGGCGGCGGTCGGTCCGCACGCCGCGCACGGCGCCGTCCGGCCCCCGGTGCACGGCGGTCACGGTCTCGCCGGTGATCAGCTCGGCGCCCATCCGGCGGGCCTCGCGCAGCAGGTGGGCGGCGGCGAGGGCGGGCTGGACCTGGGCGTCCTGCGGGTAGTGGAAGCCGCCGGCGAGGCCGGGGGCGAGGTGCGGCTCCAGCTCGTGCAGCCGCTCGGCGGGGATCTCCTCGGCGGTGACGCCGGCGGCGGCCTGGCCGACGGCGAAGGCCCGCAGGGCGTCCTGCCCGGCCGGGGTGGAGGCGATCACCACGCCGCCCTTGGGCTCGTACTCGACGGCCGCGCCGAGGTGTTCGGCGAGGTCGTGCCAGAGCCGGGTGCTGAGCAGGGCGAGGTCGAGTTCGGGCCCGGGCTCCTTGTCGGAGACCAGCAGGTTGCCCTCGCCGGCGCCGGTGGTGCCGCCGGCCACCGGCCCGCGGTCGACGACGGCGACGGTGAGCCCGGCGCGGGCCGCGTAGTAGGCGCAGGCGGCGCCGACCACGCCGGCGCCGACCACGACGACATCCAGGGGAGGTCTCTGGGTCTTGAGCACGTCAGTAATATGTCACATGCCATCCACCCTGCCAAGACCACCCGCCGAATCCCGCACCGGGCCGGAGCAGCACAAAAGCCCGGGCTCACCGGGCCGGAGCAGCGCAAAGGCCCCGGCCCACCGCGTCGGGCGGCGGGCCGGGGCCTCAGGGTGCGCTACCGGCTCAGGTGATGTCGTCGATCTGCTCGTGACGGGCCGCCGGCACCGGGGCGCCCGCCGTCGGCGCGGCCGAGGCCTGGACCATCTCCGTACCGGCCACCGGCTGCACCGAGAGGTCCAGCTCCGAGGCCTCCTCGTCGCTCAGTCCGGCATCGGGGTCGCGGCGCTCCTTGCGCCTGTCGTTGAAGATCGCGATGCCCACCGCGAGGAAGTACAGCGCCCAGATCGGCGCGGCCAGCGTGAGCATGCTCACCGGATCGGCGCTCGGGGTGGCGAAGGCGGCGAAGACCGTGATGCCCATGACCATGCCGCGCCACCAGCCGAGCAGCCGCTTGCCGGTGACCATGCCGACCATGTTCATCATCACCAGCAGCAGCGGGAACTCGAAGGCCAGGCCGAAGACCAGCACCATCCGGGTGGCGATGTCGAGGTAGTCCTCGGGCGGCAGGATCGGCGTGGTCTTGTCCGGGGTGAACGAGATCAGCACGTCGACGGTGGTCGGCAGCACCAGGATGGCGCAGCCCACGCCGGCCAGGAAGAGCGGCGCCCCGCACAGCATGAAGATGACGGCGTACTTCTTCTCGTGCCGGTGCAGACCGGGTGCCACGAAGGCCCAGACCTGGTAGAGCCAGACCGGCACGGTCGCGACCACACCGGCCGTCAGTGACACCTTGAGCATCCAGGTGAAACCGGCGGTCAGACCGATGTTGGAGACCTGGGCGCACTTGCCCTTGAAGTGGTCGGCAGTCTCCACGGTGCAGCGCGGCAGCGGCTCCAGCAGGAAGTTCTCGATCTGCCTGTGGTAGATCGCCGCCACGATGGTGATCAGCACGATCGCCAGGACCGACTTGACCACGCGGTTGCGCAGTTCCCGCAGGTGGTCGGTGAGGGCCATCCGCCCCTCAGGATCCTTGGACGCCTTCGACGCCTTGGAGAGCTTGCTCAACCCCGGTCCTCAACTCGTGCGTCGAGGCCCGCCGGTCGACGGGCCTCCGTGGTCGCGTTCGTCACGTGCGCCGCACTCAGTGCGGGCGGTCGCCGTCGGCCGCGGACGGCCCGGCGGCGGGCTCGGCCACCGGGCGGGCGGTGCCCGAGGCACCCGGAGCGGCCTGGATGGTCCTGGCCGCGGTCGTCGCCGAACCGCCGTCGACCCGGGGCGCCGGAGGCGGCGTCGCGGCGGCGTCCTCCTCGGCGCCGTCCGAGCGCATGGCCTTGGCCTCGCTCTTCAGGATCCGCATCGACTGCCCGAGCGAGCGAGCCAGGTCGGGCAGCCGCTTGGCGCCGAACAGCAGGACGGCGAAAATCACGACCACCACGATCGCGGTCATCGAGATGCGCATTGCGCGACCACCTTCACTCATGGCGACCCGTCGGGCCCCCCGCCGCGGATGGTAACCGCTGCGGATGACGCCACGACGACGGCCGCCCGAACAGGACAGCGGCCCCGGTTCGCAGTTCAGGAGCCATCTGCAGGAGCCATCTGAGAGCGTAACCCGCCCCCGCCTCCCCGCAGCAGCCCCCGTACCACCGACGGCCCTCCTGTGCTACCGAACGGGCGCTACCGGACAGGCGCTACCGGACAGCCTGCCCGGCGGGGCGCCACCGGAAGGGCGCCACGGACGGCCCTACCGAGCCGGTACGGCCTCCGCCAGCTCCCCCGCCGCCTCGGCCAGCGCCCGCGAGGCCGCGTCCACGCCCTTGGCCAGCGCCCGCACGTCCAGCCAGAGCCGGATCGCGAGCACCCCGAGGACCAGCAGGCCCGCGGTGGCGAGCAGGACGGCGGCGACGAGCATCCAGGACATGCGCCCCACTCTATCGGGCCCGGCCCCCCGGCCTGGTCCGGAGGAGAGCGCCCGCTACCCCTCGGCCGGGACGAGCCGCATGGTGCGCACCCCGGCCCCGACGAGCGCCGCGACGATCTTCTCCCCGGCCGGCTTGCGCACCGCCGCCCCGCAGAGCGGGCAGCCGAAGCTGTAGTGCGCCTGGGCCGGGGTGCGACCGAGGGTCAGCCGGAACTCCTCCGCCGGGAGCTCGACCTTCTCCCGGCACTCGGAGCAGTACACCTTGAATCTGGTCCCGGGCTCCACCGATCAGACCCGCCCCTCCCCGTCGGCGACGGTCTGCTCCCCGTAAGCGGCCAGCGCCTCCAGGGCGGCCGCGCGGGCCTGCCCGGCCAGCCCGGGCGGCGAGACGATCCGGCCGTCCCGGCCCAGCCGCAGCGCCAGCGGGCGCAGCTGGGAGGGATCGGCGCTGCGCAGGGTGATCCGCAGCCCGCCGTCGCGCAGTTCCTCGGCCCGGTCGTGGGTGTAGTACTCGGCCACCCAGCGTCCGCCGGAGGTGACCTCGACGACCACCTCGGGGTCGTCCGCGGACGGGTTGACCAGCCCGCCGCTCAGGTCGCGCGGCTCGCGCCGCGGCGGGTCGGCGGGGACGTCCAGCACCCGGATCTCGGCGACCCGGTCCAGCCGGAACATCCGGTGGTCCTCGGAGGTGCGGCACCAGGCCTCGAGGTAGGTGTGGCCCTCGGTGAGCAGCCGGATCGGGTCGACCTCGCGCTCGGTCATCCCGCCGCGCCCGTGCGAGTAGTAGCGCAGCCACAGGCGGCGCCCCTCGCTGAGCGCGCGGTCGATGTCGGCGAACACGTGGCCCTCCGCCTCGAAGGTCACGCCGACCCGGGCGCTGCCGGCGGCGCTCTCGCCCGCCGCGTTCTCGATCTTGACGACGGCCCGGGTGAGCGCCTCCCGGTCGCCGGCCCGCAGGCCGGGCAGCCCGGCCACCGCACGGGCGGCGACCAGCAGCGCGGTGGCCTCGTCGGCGGCGAGGCGCAGCGGCTGGGCCACGTCGTCGACGTTGTGCCACCAGATCCGCTCGCCGTCGGTGTCGATGTCGAGCAGGTCGCCGCCGCGGAAGCTGGTGCCGCACATCGGCAGCACGTTGAGGTCCCCGATCAGCTCGCGCTCGGAGATCCCGAACGCGCGGGCCACCTCGGCCACCTCGGCGCCGGGGCGCTCGCGCAGGTAGGTGACCAGCGACAGCATCCGCCGCGTCTGGTCGATCGCGTTGCTCACGCCTGAACCCCTCCGCTTCCGTTCACCACGTCCAGCCCGGCCACGGCCCGCAGCCGGTCGATCACGTCGGCCCGCAGCTCCTCGGGCCCGAGCACCAGCACGTCCGGCCCGAACTCGGCGAGGTCGGCGCCCAGCCCGTTGCCGTACGGGATCTCCAGCTCGTCCCAGCCGTCGTCCACCCGCGCGCTGCTCAGCGCCTTGGTGCGCAGCGGGAAGCCCGCTCCCCGGCGGACCCGGACGGTGGCGGTGGCGGTGGCGCCCTCGCCCGCGAACTTGGCGACGGTCGCGCGGACGTCGACGTGCTCGGGCACGGTGCCGAGGAAGGCGCCGGTCCTGGCCCGGACCTTGCCGGTGATCCGGCCGAGCCGGAACACCCGGGCGTCGCCGCGGTCGCGGTCCCACCCGGCCAGGTACCAGTGCCCGCGCCAGCACTCCAGCGCCCACGGCTCGACGGTGCGCAGCTCGCCGGCGGCGGCGCCGGCCTTGCGGTACTCGAAGCCGACCGGACGGCGGTCCCGGGCGGCGGTGAGCAGCGGCTCGAACGCGGCCTCCCGGGCGGGGATGCGCGGCTCCAGGGCGGTCCGGCCCTCGGGCTCGGCGAACGGCACCCCGGCGGCGCGCAGCTTCTGCAGCGCGCCGCTGGCCGCGCCGGACATCTTGGCCTGCTGCCAGACCCGGGCGGCCAGGGTCAGCGCGGCCGCCTCCTCGGCGTCCAGCGCGATCTCGGGCAGCCGGTTGCGGTCGGCGCGGGCCAGGTAGCCGAGCTCGCCGTCCAGGGCGCTCTCGTCGACGTCGATCACCAGGCCGAGTTCGCGCAGGTCGTCCTTGTCCCGCTCGAACATCCGGTTGAAGGCGTCCTCGCTGCTGTTCTGCCAGGCCTCGCGGTACGCCTCGATGGATTCCCGCAGCTCCTTCTTGGAGAGCGGACGTCTGGTGTTCATCAGGCACAGGGCGAGATTCATCAGCCGCTCTGCCTTGGCGATCGCCATCGCTGACCCTTCCGGTGTGCCGCGCCGTGCGCGGGGTGCGCCAACCGGGCGATCACCACCCGGCGGGACCGACCGTACCGGTAGCGGTACGCACGGCAAAAGCGGCCTCCCGAAACGCCCGTGGGCCGGGCCCCCGGAGGGGTCCGGCCCACGGCCGCGGCAGGCTCAGACGCCCAGCAGGTCGACCACGAAGATCAGGGTCGAGCCCGCCGGGATCAGCGGGGTCGGCGACTGGTTGCCGTACGCCAGGTGCGACGGGATGGTCAGCTCGCGGCGACCGCCGACCTTCATGCCGACGACGCCCTGGTCCCAGCCCTTGATGACGCGGCCGCCGCCCAGCGGGAAGCGGAACTCGTTCGGGGTCCGGTTCCAGCTCGCATCGAACTCCTCGCCGGTCTCGAAGGTCACGCCGACGTAGCGGACCTTGACGTTGTGGCCCGGCTTGGCCTCCTCGCCGTCACCGACGACGATGTCGCGGATCTGCAGGTCCGCCGGGGCGTCGCCGATCGGGAAGTCGATCTCGGGCTTCTCGTTGAGGTTGACGCTCACAGTCCCTCTTCTCACGTTTCGCATTGCAGTCACGACCAAGCGGCGGGCGCCCGCACCCCCGGTCCGTTCCCGGACCACGGTACGGGCGCCCACCGCCCGGGGTGGTCCGGCCACGCGGCCGGACCTGAAGGTCACACGCACACCATTGTCACCCGAAAGTGGATCAGCCCTGACCGGCGTCCAGAATGTCCACCACGAAGACCAGCGGCGCGCCCGGCGGGATGTCGCCCTGGCCCTTGTCGCCGTAGGCCAGCGCGGCCGGGATCACCAGCTCCACCCGGCTGCCGACGGTCTGGCCCACCAGCCCCTGGTCCCAGCCCTGGATGACCTGGCCACCGCCGACCGGGAAGGAGAACGCCTGGCCCTTGCTGAGCGAGGAGTCGAACATCTTGCCGTCCTTGAACAGCGCGCCGGTGTACTGGACGACGACCTTCTCGCCCTTCTCCACCGCCGGCCCGGTGCCCTTGATCAGGACGTGCGACTTCAGCTCGGTCGGGTCCTTCGCGCCGGCCACCGGGGTGATCTCGGCCGGCTTCTTGCCGTTGTCCTTGACCTGCGGGAAGTCCGCGGGCGGCGGCGTGACGGTGCCGCTCACCACGGCGTCGGGCGCGTTGGCGTTGCGGATGTCGATCACGAAGATCAGGTCGTCCTTCGCCCCGATCGACATGTCGGCCTTGCCCTGGGAGCCGAACGCGGCGGCCGGCGGGGCCACCACGAGGACCCGGCTGCCGGCCTTCTTCCCGACCACGGCCTGGTCCAGCGCCGGGATCAGCGCGTCGGTGCCGGCCTGGAAGATCTGCGGCTTGCCGTTGTTGTCGTACGAGCTCGGGATGTCCTTGCCGGTGGTCCAGTCCTTGGCGGTGTAGTCCACCGAGGTCCAGGAGTTCTTGTCCACCTTGGGGCCGGTGCCCTCGGTCAGCACCTTCACCACGAAGGAGCCGTCGGAGGCCTCGCCCGGCACCTGGATCTCGGCCTTCTTGCCGAAGTCACCGGTGACGGTGGGCAGCACCTTGGCGCTGTCCTTGATCGGCGGCACCGGGTCGGCGGTCGGCGTGGGCGGCGCGCTCTTGGCGGCGTCCGGCTTGGCGGCGGTGTCCGACTTGCCGTCCTTGTTCACCAGGTACAGCGTCACGGCACTGCCGGCCAGCAGCACGGCCAGCACCGTGCCGAGGATCACGCCCAGCCGGCCCACCCCGGGCGGGTTCTCGTCGTACCCGGCCTCCGAGGTGTCGCCCCGACGCACGGTGGAGGCGAAGATCTGCGGGGTGTCGTCCGTCTTGGTCCCGCCCGAGGCGCGCGGCTGCTCGCCGGGCTGCGCCCAGCCGGCCTGCTGCTTCAGGATCGACGGCGGGACGACGATCGACTCGCCGTCCCCCGGGAGCGGGCCGCCGGGACGCGAGGCGGCCGGGTCACCCGCAGAGCTGTCGTTCGCCGCGGTGCCGGCCCCGCCCGGGCTCGGCGTCTTCTCAGTCATGACTCCCCATCCATCTCGCCACGAGGTCTTCCAGGTCTGCGACCGGCGTGCTGACTGCCGGTCTGCCGTCGCACCGTCCGCCCCGGACCTCGACGCCGGGCGGCGCCTGCCACAGTGCGAGGGCAGTATGACAGCTCAGGATGAGGGCGGACGCTTCGTTGTACGAGCGTCCGCCCAAGCGTACGGAATCCCAGGGGGGACTTCCTAGAGCGTGTCCGCCCTAAACCGCTTCCCTGAGCCGCTTCCCTAAACCGCTTCCAGAACGTCGATCACGAAGACCAGCGTCGAGTTGGGCGGCACCGAGCCCTGCGCCTGGTCCTTGTAGCCGAGCCCGGGCGGCACCACGAGCAGGATCCGGCTGCCGACGGTCTGGCCGACCAGCGCCTTGTCCCAGCCCTCGATCACGCTGCCGGTGCCGATCTGCACCGCCTGCGCGCCCCCGTGCGTCCAGGAGGAGTCGAACTGCTGGCCGTTGTTCCAGAGCACCCCGGTGTACTGCACCACCAGGGTCTGCCCGCTCTTGACCTGCTTGCCCTCGCCCTTGATCAGCACCGCCTGCTCCAGGTCGGTGGGCGCGGCCTGCCCGGTCGGCACGGTGATCGTCACCGGGGCCTTGCCGTTGTCCTTGACCTGCGGCATCGTCGCCGGCGGCGGGGTCATGGCGCCGGTCAGCGTGGAGTCCTGCGGCAGGCTCTCCATGATGTCCAGGACGAACACCACCGTGTCGCCCTTGTTGACGCCGAGCTGGGTGCTGCCCTGCTCGCCGAAGGCCGCCGCCGGCGGGGCGACCACCAGCAGCCGGCTGCCGACCTTCTTGCCGATCACGCTCTGGTCCAGCGCCGGCACGAGCTGTCCGCTGCCGGCCTGGTAGAGCTGCGGCTTCCCGCTCGGGTCGTACGAGCTGGGCAGGTCCTTGCCGGTGGTCCAGTCCTTCGCCGTGTAGTTGACCGTCACCCAGTCGCCCTTGTTGACCGTCGACCGCTCGCCCTCGCTGACGGTGTTCACCACGAACTGGCCGCCGGGCTGGCCCTCCGGGAGGGTGATGGTGGCCTTGCTGCCGAAACCGCCCTCCGAGAGCGTGGGCATCGGCGACGCCTCGCCGACCGGTGCGGGCACCGTCGGAGGCGCGCTCGCCGCGGACGGAGTCGCCGGGCCGGCCGCCTTGGGCGAACTGCCGCAGGCGACCGCCAGCAGCAGGGGCAGGGTGAGTAGCAAACCGGCGGTGCGGCGCACGGTGGTCCTAACTGTCGATCGAGGTCGGCTCTCCTGACTTCGACGGACAGCGTATGCCCGGACGGCGTCCGGCCCCGGTAGACACCACCGGGGCCGGACACCGCCTTGATCACAAACCTGGGATCCCCTGCGGGGCTCACATCCCGGCGATCAGCTTCTCCACCCGCTCGTCCACCGAGCGGAACGGGTCCTTGCAGAGCACCGTGCGCTGCGCCTGGTCGTTCAGCTTCAGGTGCACCCAGTCCACCGTGAAGTCCCGGCGCTGCTCCTGCGCCCGGCGGATGAAGTCCCCGCGCAGCCGGGCCCGGGTGGTCTGCGGCGGGATGGACTTGGCCTCGAAGGTCTTGAGGTCGGTGGTCACCCGCTTCGCCTGGCCCTTGCCCTGGAGCAGGTAGAACAGGCCGCGCCGGCGGTGGATGTCGTGGTACGCCAGGTCGATCTGGGCCACCCGCGGGTTGGACATGCTCATCTGGTGCTTCTCGCGGTAGCGCTCGATGAGCTTGTACTTCATGATCCAGTCGATCTCGGTGGCCACCTCGTCCAGGTTCTCGGTGCGGACGGCCTCCAGGGTCCGGCCCCACAGTTCGAGCACCTGGCCGATGGTGCCGGTGTTGATGCCCTTGCGGTCGGCGAACTCCAGCGCCTTGGTGTAGTACTCCTCCTGGATGTCCAGCGCGCTGGCCTCGCGCCCGTTGGCGAGCCGCACCTGGTGGGTGCCGGTGAGGTCGTGGCTGACCTCGCGGATCGCCCGGATCGGGTTCTCCAGGGTGAGGTCGCGCATCACCACGCCGGCCTCGATCAGCCGCAGCACCAGGTCGGTGGCGCCGACCTTGAGCAGCGTCGTGGTCTCCGACATGTTGGAGTCGCCGACGATCACGTGCAGCCGGCGGTAGCGCTCGGCGTCCGCGTGCGGCTCGTCGCGGGTGTTGATGATCGGGCGGGAGCGGGTGGTGGCGGAGCTGACGCCCTCCCAGATGTGCTCGGCGCGCTGGCTGACGCAGTAGACCGCGCCGCGCGGGGTCTGCAGCACCTTGCCGGCGCCGCAGATCAGCTGGCGGGTCACCAGGAAGGGGATCAGCACGTCGGCCAGCCGGGAGAACTCGCCGTGCCGGGCCACCAGGTAGTTCTCGTGGCAGCCGTAGGAGTTGCCGGCCGAGTCGGTGTTGTTCTTGAACAGGTAGACGTCCCCCGCGATGCCCTCCTCGTGCAGCCGCCGCTCGGCGTCGACCAGGAGCCCTTCGAGGATCCGCTCGCCCGCCTTGTCGTGCGTCACCAGCTCGACCACGTCGTCGCACTCGGGGGTGGCGTACTCGGGGTGGGAGCCGACGTCGAGGTACAGCCGGGCGCCGTTGCGCAGGAAGACGTTGCTGCTGCGGCCCCAGGAGACGACCCGGCGGAACAAGTACCGCGCCACCTCGTCCGGCGACAGCCTGCGCTGCCCGCGGAACGTGCAGGTCACGCCGTACTCGTTCTCCAGCCCGAAAATCCGGCGGTCCATGAGCACTCCATTCTGTGTCGGAGCTGTCCGAAACCGCCTCCACGACGACTGGGCCGCCGCAGGGGCACCGGAGTCCCGTACGGCCTCCGTCCGGCCGCCGTACGGGACTCCGCAGGCACTGCTACTCCGGCGCGGTGTCCGCCGGGTCGTCCTCGTCGTCCGACTCGGCGGACTGGTCGCCGTCGAGCAGCCGGGCGAGCTGGTTGCCCAGGATGCGCTTGAACTTGCGCTGCTGGAACCGCTGGCGGTCGAGGACGGCCACCTCCAGCTGCTCCGGGGTGAGGGCGCGCGGGCTGCCGCCGTTGGGGTCGCGGGCGAGCGAGTCCACGGCGGCCCGGACCACCTCGGTGAGGCTCATCCCGGCCCGGTGGCGCTGGCCCAGGTAGTTGCCGATCGAGTCGGCGTTGCCGCCGACCACGACGTAGTTCTTCTCGTCGACGATCGAGCCGTCCGGGGTGAGGCGGTAGATCTGGTCCTCGTCCGCGGTGCGGCCGACCTCGGCCACGATCAGCTCGACCTCGTAGGGCTTCTCGCCGACCGAGGAGAAGATGGTGCCGAGCGTCTGGGCGTAGACGTTGGCCAGGCCCCGGGCGGTGACGTCGGCCCGGTCGTAGGAGTAGCCGCGCAGGTCGGCGTAGCGGACGCCGCCGATGCGCAGGTTCTCGAACTCGTTGTAGCGGCCGACCGCCGCGAAGGCGATCTTGTCGTAGATCTCGGAGACCTTGTGAAGCGCTCTGGAGGTGTTCTCCGCGACGAAGACGATGCCGTCGGCGTAGGTGAGCACGACCACGCTGCGGCCGCGCGCGATGCCCTTGCGGGCGTACTCCGCGCGGTCCGCCATGGCCTGCTGGGGCGAGACGTAGAACGGTGTCGACACCGGCGGTCGTCCCTTTCCTGAGAGGTGATGGCTAGAGCAGCGGGGCCTGCGGGCCGTTGGGGTGCGAGCGGCGCTCGTCGGTGATCGCGACCGCGATCTCGGTGACCTCCGCGTCGGTGAGCCGGCGGAAGCCGTCCTCGGTGATCAGCGAGACGATCGGGAAGATCTTGCGGGCGAGGTCGGGGCCGCCGGTGGCGGAGTCGTCGTCGGCCGCGTCGTACAGCGCCTGGACGACGAGCATGGCGGCCTGGTCGGCCGTCAGGCCGTCGCGGTAGAGCTTCTTCATCGAGCCGCGGGCGAAGACCGAGCCCGAGCCGGTGGCGGCGAAGCCGCGCTCCTCGGAACGCCCGCCGGTGACGTCGTAGTTGAAGATCCGGCCGCGGCCGAGGTCCAGGTCGTAGCCGGCGAACAGCGGGACGACCGCCAGGCCCTGCATCGCCATGCCCAGGTTGCCCCGGATCATCGCGGTGAGCCGGTTGGCCTTGCCCTCCAGCGAGAGCACCGCGCCCTCGATCTTCTCGTAGTGCTCCAGCTCCAGTTGGAACAGCCGGACCATCTCGATGGCGAGGCCTGCGGTGCCGGCGATGCCGACCGCGCTGTACTCGTCGGCCGGGAACACCTTCTCCATGTCGCGCTGGGCGATCACGTTGCCCATCGTCGCCCGGCGGTCACCGGCGATCACCACGCCGCCGTCGAACACCGCGGCCACGATGGTGGTCCCGTGCGGGGCGTCGACCACGGCCCCCGCGGGGAGCCCGCGGTGGCCGGGGATCAGCTCCGGCCGGTGCTCGGCGAGGAAGTCCACGAAGGAGGAGGACCCCGGGGTCAGGAAGGCAGCCGGTAGACGCCCGGTGCCACGAGTGTTGGCTTCCACACGATTCCTTCCAGGTAGCTTGAAGCTCGCGTTGCCCGCACCCTACCCGCCCGACGATCACTGTCCACGCGCGCAGGGGGCCGGTGCCGGACGGCCGGGCGGCCCTCGCCGCCCGACCGCCCTCGACGGTCACGACCGTGAATTCCCGAATACCGGGGACGGGCTATTGCCCGCCCTTCTGCACGAATCCGCGGACGAAATCTTCCGCATTCGACTCCAGGACCTCGTCGATTTCGTCCAGCACCGCGTCGACGTCGTCGCTCAGCTTTTCCTGGCGTTCCTTGAGGTCGTCGGAATTCTGGGTTTCCGCGGCCTGCTCCTCGACCTCCTCGGAGGAGCGGTTCGCCCGCTGCTGGCCGCCGCCGGTGTCCTTGCTCGCCATTTCCCTCACCCCGCTCGATTCTTCTGGCACGGTTTGGTCGTTGCTTGCTGCACCGACCCTATACACAAGGTGCGACTGCCGCTCCCGGTTTGCCGGTGGCGCTTCCTGTCCAACACCCGCTGCCACCCCGGATGATTCCCATTCGGCGGACGTTCACCCATGGTGATCGAAAAGTTACCCGCCGGAGAGGACCCGTAGCAGGTCCTCCGCGGTGCGACAGCGGTCCAGCAGCTCCTTGACGTGGTTGCGGGTGCCCCGCAGCGGCTCCAGCGTGGGCACCCGCTGCAACGAGTCCCGGCCCGGCAGGTCGAAGATCACCGAGTCCCAGGAGGCCGCGGCGACGTGGTCGGCGTACTGCTCCAGGCAGCGCCCGCGGAAGTACGCCCGGGTGTCCTCCGGGGGCTTGGAGACGGCCCGCTCGACCTCCGCCTCGGTCACCAGCCGCTCGAACCGGCCGCGGGCCACCAGCCGGTTGTAGAGGCCCTTGTCGGGCCGCACGTCGCTGTACTGGAGGTCGACCAGGTGCAGCCGCGGGTTCTCCCACCCCAGGGCGTCCCGGCTGCGGTAGCCCTCCAGGATCTCCCGCTTGGCGATCCAGTCCAGTTGCCTGGAGAGCGACATCGGATCGCGCTCCAGCCGCCCGAGGACGTCCTCCCAGCGGGCCAGCACGTCCAGTGTCTGCTCGTCCGCGTCGGTGCCGAAGCGGTCCTCGACGTACTTGCGGGCCAGCTCGAAGTACTCCAGCTGGAGCTGGACGGCAGTGAGTTTGCGCCCGTTGCGCAGGGTGATCAGGTGCTTGAGCGTGGGGTCGTGGGAGACCCGGTGCAGGGTGCGCACCGGCTGGTCGACGGCGAGGTCGGAGGCGATGAAGGAGTCCTCGATCATCGACAGGACCAGTGAGGTGGTGCCCAGCTTGAGGTAGGTGGAGATCTCGGAGAGGTTGGCGTCCCCGATGATCACGTGCAGCCGGCGGTACTTCTCCGCGTCGGCGTGCGGTTCGTCCCGGGTGTTGATAATCGGGCGCTTGAGCGTGGTCTCCAGGCCGACCTCGACCTCGAAGTAGTCGGCCCGCTGGCTGATCTGGAAGCCGTGCGTCGAGCCGTCCTGGCCGATGCCGACCCGGCCGGCACCGGTGACCACCTGGCGGGAGACGAAGAACGGGGTGAGGTGGCGGACGATGTCGGCGAACGGCGTCGCCCGCTTCATCAGGTAGTTCTCGTGGGTGCCGTAGGAGGCGCCCTTGTTGTCGGTGTTGTTCTTGTACAGGTGGATGTTCTGCCCGTTGGGCAGTTCCAGCGCGCGCTGCGCGGCGGCGGCCATGATCCGCTCGCCGGCCTTGTCCCAGAGCACGGCGTCGCGCGGGTTGGTGACCTCGGGCGAGCTGTACTCGGGGTGCGCGTGGTCCACGTAGAACCGGGCCCCGTTGGTGAGGATGACGTTGGCCAGGCCGATGTCCTCGTCGGTCAGCTGGCTGGCGTCCGCCACCTCGCGCGCCAGGTCGAAGCCCCGGGCGTCACGCAGCGGGTTCTCCTCCTCGAAGTCCCAGCGGGCCCGCCGCGCCCGGTGCATCGCCGCCGCGTACGCGTTGACGATCTGGGACGAGGTGAGCATGGCGTTGGCGTTGGGGTGCCCGGGCACGGAGATCCCGTACTCGGTCTCGATGCCCATCACGCGCCGTACGGTCATGCGGCCCTCCTTGCCCGGTGCGCCGCCCCCCACGGGCGGAGCACGCCGACGTACCGCTGAACAACACCGGCGCCGGCGTTCTGCCCGCGATCGGTGGGTCGAGCCTAGAACCCGGCGCCGACGGGCGGACCCCGAGACGCGCCGTCCGGCTGCGGGGCCGCGAGGCGCCACAGCCGGACGGGGTGCGTGCTGTTCCGGGGACCGCCGGGCGGCCCGGTCTCACCGCGTGCTTACAGGTACTGCCCCGTGTTGGCGACAGTGTCGATCGAGCGGCCGGACTCGGCGCCCTGCTTGCCGGTGACCAGCGTGCGGATGAAGACGATCCGCTCGCCCTTCTTGCCGGAGATGCGGGCCCAGTCGTCCGGGTTGGTGGTGTTCGGCAGGTCCTCGTTCTCCTTGAACTCGTCCACGCAGGCGGCGAGCAGGTGGGAGACGCGCAGACCGCGCTGACCGTGGTCGAGGAAGTCCTTGATGGCCATCTTCTTCGCGCGGTCGACGATGTTCTGGATCATGGCGCCGGAGTTGAAGTCCTTGAAGTACAGGACCTCCTTGTCACCGTTGGCGTAGGTGACCTCCAGGAAGCGGTTCTCCTCGGTCTCGGAGTACATCCGCTCCACGACCGACTGGATCATCGCGGCCACCGTGGTGCCCAGGGAGCCGTCGTGCTCCTTGAGGTCGTCCGGGTGGAACGGCAGCGACTCCTTGAGGTACTTGGAGAAGATGTCCTTCGCGGCCTCGGCGTCCGGGCGCTCGATCTTGATCTTGACGTCCAGGCGGCCGGGCCGCAGGATCGCCGGGTCGATCATGTCCTCGCGGTTCGAGGCGCCGATGACGATGACGTTCTCCAGGCCCTCCACACCGTCGATCTCGGCGAGCAGCTGCGGGACGATGGTGTTCTCCACGTCCGAGCTGACGCCGGAACCGCGGGTGCGGAACAGCGACTCCATCTCGTCGAAGAAGACGATGACGGGCGTGCCCTCGCTCGCCTTCTCCCGGGCCCGCTGGAAGACCAGGCGGATCTGCCGCTCGGTCTCGCCCACGTACTTGTTGAGCAGTTCGGGGCCCTTGATGTTGAGGAAGTAGCTCTTCCCCTGGGGGCGTCCGGTGACCTCGGCGACCTTCTTGGCCAGCGAGTTGGCGACCGCCTTGGCGATCAGCGTCTTGCCGCAGCCGGGCGGGCCGTAGAGCAGCACGCCCTTGGGCGGACGCAGCTCGTACTCCTTGAAGAGGTCGGCGTGCAGGTAGGGCAGCTCGACCGCGTCCCGGATCAGCTCGATCTGGTTGCTCAGTCCGCCGATCTGGCGGTAGTCGATGTCCGGGACCTCTTCGAGGACCAGCTCCTCGACCTCGGACTTCGGCACGACCTCGTACACGTAGCCGGAGCGGGGCTCCAGCAGCAGGGCGTCCCCCGCCCGGACGGTGAGCTCGCGCAGCGGTTCGGCGAGGCGCACCACCCGCTCCTCGTCGGTGTGGCCGACGACCAGGGCGCGTTCGCCGTCCTCGAGGATCTCCTTGAGGGTGACGATCTCGCCGATGCGCTCGAAGGCCATCGCGTCCACGATGTTGAGGGCCTCGTTGAGCATCACTTCCTGGCCGCGCCGCAGTTCGTCGAGGGCGACGTTGGGGCTGACGTTCACGCGGAGCTTGCGCCCCCCGGTGAAGATGTCGGCGGTGCCGTCCTCGTTGGCCTCGAGGAAGGTGCCGAACCCGGCCGGGGGCTGTGCCAGCCGGTCCACTTCCTCCTTGAGGGCCACGATCTGGTCGCGGGCCTCTCGCAGGGTGGAGGCGAGCCGTTCGTTCTGGGCGGACACTCCGGCCAGGTTGGTCTGGAGCTCGACGATCCGCTCTTCGAGGATCCTCGAATTGCGCGGCGAGTCGGCGAGCTTGCGGCGCAGCACAGCGATTTCCTGCTCAAGGAACGAGACCTGAGCGGCCTCGTCGGAACCACGAGCGGGCCTGCCGGTGCTGCGGTTGTAGTCGTCATCGTGGGCTGCCACGGTCCTCACCTCCTCCGGGGAGCTGGACGCTTCCAGACCCTACCTGGGACCAGGGGTCCGTAAACCCCTAGATCAAGAAAGATGGAACGGGCGTGTCCGATCTTCGCCCCAGCGTGCTTCCCCTCTGCTAAGGGGATACCCACCGCTCACCACCCAAAGCGGGCCAGATGTATCGTCGAGCGAAGTGATATCCGATCGCGACCGGGCGCCTGGGTCCGATCGTTGTACGAATGGCGGGATTGCCCCGGAAAAGGGCGACCCGGGACAGAAACGGCAGGGGACCATGTCGGTAACCGAGCAGACGGCCGCGGCGGCCGAACAGCTGGAGGTGTGGATCGACCAGGATCTGTGCACCGGCGACGGCATCTGCGTGCAGTACGCACCCGAGGTCTTCGAGCTGGACATCGACGGCCTCGCCTACGTGAAGGGGCCGGACGACGAGCTGCGCCAGCAGCCCGGGGAGACCGCCCCGGTGCCGCTGACGATCCTTCAGGACGTGGTGGACTCGGCGAAGGAGTGCCCCGGCGACTGCATCCACGTGCGCCGGGTCACCGACCGGGTCGAGGTGTACGGGCCGGACGCGGACTGACGCGTCCTCCCCCTCAGGTCTGGCTGACCGGGGCGGCGGTCTGGGAACGTTCCCAGCCGCCGCCCTTGCGCATCCAGGTGAGGTCGAGTGAGATGTCGGGACGGAAGCGCGGCACCTCGTCGCTCGAATACCCCTGCGCGTGGCCGGTGATGGCGCCGTCGGAGCGCAGCGCGAGCCGGCCGAGGGTGAGGTTCTCGCGCTCGGAGAGGAGCGTGGCCAGCACCACCGGGCGGTCGCCGGGGCCGAAACCGAGCAGGTAGACGGCGTCCGGCGGGGTGCCGTTCTCGGCCGCGCAGTGCGCGGCGACGACCGTGCCGGGCCGTCCGTCGCCCAGGTCGGCCGGCATGCTGATGGCCGTCGCGACCGGGAACGGGCCGCAGTCGAGCGGAAGTTGGGCCTTGGCCGGGTCGGGGGCGGCACTCGCCCCGAGGGCCTTGGGAGTGCCGTGGACGGGCACCGGGGTGCCGGTGGCGGGGCTGGCGGCGAGGGCCGCGGCCACCACCGCGCCGCAGCCGGCCAGGGCCAGGGCCCAGTGCCAGGGGGCGGTGCGCGCGTGCCCGGGCCCGGTGCGGCCCCGCGGTGTCTGCTGTCCAGCCGTCGTCCCGACCGCGGTCTCCACCAGGCGTCCCCTCCAGTGCTCCCAGGAGCTGGTCTGCGTGCGCGAGCATCGTCCCACACGCCGGCGGCCGGAATGCCGAGGGGTGGCACGAGCAGGCTCGTACCACCCCTGGGAAGCGATCCCGGTCAGCCCAGGTCGGGCTGCTCGGTCTCGACGGCGCGGGCGGCGGCACGGGCCGCGGCGCGCTCCTGGAGGCTCGGCTCCGAGCCCCCGTTGTCGTAGTCCTCGCCGTACGCGCCCTTGGCCGGGCGGCGGCGGCGCAGCGGCGGCTCGACGCCGTCGGCGAGGCGGCGGGCGGTGAGCAGGAAGCCGGTGTGGCCGATCATCCGGTGGTCCGGGCGGACGGCCAGGCCCTCCAGGTGCCAGGTGCGGACCATGGTCTCCCAGGCCTGCGGCTCGGTGAAGGTGCCGTGGTCGCGCAGTGCCTCGACGGTCTTGGACATCTGCGTGGTGGTGGCCACGTAGCAGCAGATCAGGCCGCCGGGGACGAGCGCCTTGGAGGCGACGTCCAGGCACTCCCAGGGGGCGAGCATGTCGAGGATGACGCGGTCGACGTCGGCCTCGACCAGGTTGTCCTGGAGGTCTCCGACGGTGAGCTTCCACGCCGGGTGCGGCCCGCCGAAGTAGCGCTCGACGTTGCCCTTGGCGATGTCGGCGAAGTCCTGCCGGCGCTCGTACGAGGCCAGCATGCCGGTGTCGCCGACGGCGCGCAGCAGGTAGGTGGAGAGCGCGCCCGAGCCGACACCGGCCTCGACGACGCGGGCGCCGGCGAAGATGTCGGCCATGGCCAGGATCTGCCCCGCGTCCTTGGGGTAGATCACGGCGGCGCCGCGCGGCATGGACAGGACGTAGTCGGGGAGCAGGGGGCGCAGCGCGAGGTACGGGACGTTCCCCGTGGTGCGCACGACCGTGCCCTCGGGGGCGCCGATCAGCTCGTCGTGCGGGAACGCACCCTTGTGGGTGTGGAACTGGTTCCCGGCCTGGAGCGTGAACGTGTAGTGGCGGCCCTTGGGGTCGGTCAGCTGGACCTGGTCCCCGACCTGGAAGGGCCCGCGTCGGCGGGTGGCACCGGTCGGTTCGGACATGCGGTCAATCCTAAGGGAAGCGGACGGTCCGCCCGACCAGAGTGATCACCGGCCGGCGACGGCGGCGGTGAGGCGCTGCTCGATGTCGGTGAGCGCGGCCACGCCGAACACCCGGCCGTCCGCCTCGACCACCAGGTACTCCCCGGCCGGGGTGGCCTGGACGGCGCGCAGCAGGTCCTCGCCGCCGAGGTCGGCGTCCAGCCGAAGGCCGGGTTCGAGGTCGCGGGCGAGCGGGCCGACGGCGACCCACGGGCGGCGGTGCTCGGGCACCGCGCGGACGGCGGACTCGCGGACGATGCCGATCGGGTCGCCCCGGCCGTCCACCACCACGACCGCGCCGGCCTGGGCCTCGCGGGCCCGGCGCAGCGCCTCGCCGAGCGGGGTGTCGGCGGTGACCTCGACGGTCCGGCGGGCGAACTCGCGCAGCCGCAGGCCGGGCAGCACCTCCTTGAGCCGGGCGTTGCGCAGGCTCCCGGTGGCGCCGTTCCAGATGATCGCGGCGAGGACGGCGGCCAGCACCGCGTCCACCAGGGTGTCGGTCGTGGTGCGTTCGATCCCGCGGGCGGCGCTGAACAGCGGCAGGCCGACCAGCACCGCGACGGCCAGCGCCCGGCCGACCCAGGCGGCGGCGACCGTGCCGGTCATCGCCTTGCCGCTGATCGCCCAGACGACCGCGCGCAGCATCCGGCCGCCGTCCAGCGGCAGGCCGGGCAGCAGGTTGAACGCGGCGACCACCAGGTTGGAGACCATCAGCCCGGTGAGCAGCACCCCGGGCACCGTGGAGAGCTCCACGGCCTGCATCGCGAGGTAGAACACGCCGCCGAGCACCAGCGAGAGCAGCGGGCCGACGAAGGCCAGCCAGAACTCGCGCCACGGGCTCTCGGCCTCGTTCTCGATCTCCGAGACGCCGCCGAAGAACTGGAGCTGGATCCGCCGTACACCGAGCCTGTAGCGCAGCGCGACCAGGGTGTGAGCGAGCTCGTGCACCAGGACGGAGGCGTAGAAGGCGACCGCGAAGAAGAACGCGAGCAGGTAGCGGGCGGCGCCGAGGTCCGGCAGGACGTCGCCGAGCTGGCCGCCGAACACCCAGGTGATCAGCGCGGCGATGACGAACCAGGAGGGGGTCACGTAGATGGGCACGCCGAAGGGGCGGCCCACCAGGAGGCCGCTGCCGCGCTCGGGCGGCCGGGGCGGTCGCCCTGCCGGGCGGCCGCCGTCGTCCTGCGGTGGCTGGTCGGAGGTCTGCTGCCCCCTGCTGTCGCTCACCGTGATCCCTTCGGTCGTCTGCCCCGTCGTGCCCCGGTGCGCCCACGCTACGTGATCGCGGCCCTCCGGTGGCGTGCGGCCCTCTGTCAGGCTTCATACCCACTGTGCCGCGCGGTGTGGCAGCACCGTGGCAGCAGGATGACAGCGAAGGGCAATAGGGTCGGAGGCATGCAGCAGACCGACACCACCAGCGCCGCCGGGGCCCCGGCGCGCCCGGCGGCGCCCCCGACCGGCCTGTCCCCGTCCCGGGCGGGGGACTTCCTGACCTGTCCCCTGCTGTACCGGCTGCGGGTGATCGACCGGCTGCCCGAGCCGCCGAGCGCGGCGGCGACCAGGGGCACACTGGTGCACGCGGTGCTGGAGCGGCTCTTCGACAGCCCCGCGACCGATCGGACGCCGGAGCGGGCGCTGGGCCTGCTGCGCCCGCAGTGGGAGCGGCTGCTGGGCGAGCGCCCGGAGCTGGGCTCGCTGTTCCCGGACGATCCGGACGGCGCGGCGCTCGCCCGCTGGCTGGCGGACGCCGAGAAGCTGGTCGGCCAGTGGTTCCGGCTGGAGGACCCGACCCGGCTGCACCCGGTGGAGCGCGAGCTGTACGTGGAGACGGCCCTGGAGTCGGGGCTGCTGCTGCGCGGCTACATCGACCGGGTGGACGTCGCCCCGAGCGGTGAGGTCCGGCTGGTGGACTACAAGACCGGCCGGGCGCCCTCGCGGGACTTCGAGGGCAAGGCGATGTTCCAGATGAAGTTCTACGCGCTCGTGGTGTGGCGCTGGAAGGGTGTCGTCCCCAAGCGGCTCCAGCTGGTCTACCTCGGCGGGGGCGGGGACGTGGTCAGCTACGACCCGGACGAGGCCGACCTGCTCGCGGTGGAGCGCAAGCTGCGGGCGCTCTGGGAGCGGATCACCCACGCGGTGGCCACCGGGGAGTTCCCGGCGACCCGCAACCGCCTCTGCGACTGGTGCGACCACCAGGCCAGTTGCCCGGAGTTCGGCGGCACTCCCCCGCCGTACCCGCTGCCGCTGTCGCGTACGTCTGACGAAGACGATCCCACGGGGGATCAGATGAGCAAGGAGTCCTAGTGACGATCCGAGTGCTGCTGGTCGACGACCAGCCGCTGCTGCGCACCGGTTTCCGGATGATCCTGGAGGCCGAGTCCGACCTGGTCGTGGTCGGCGAGGCCGGCGACGGTCAGCAGGCGCTGGACCAGGTGCGGGCGCTGCAGCCCGACGTGGTGCTGATGGACATCCGGATGCCCAGGATGGACGGCGTCGAGGCGACCCGCAGGATCGCCGGCCCCGGGCGGGACGGCCCGGCCAAGGTGCTGGTGCTGACCACCTTCGACCTGGACGAGTACGTGGTGGAGGCGCTGCGCGCGGGCGCCAGCGGCTTCCTGCTGAAGGACGTCCCGGCGGAGGAACTGGTGCAGGCGATCCGGGTGGTGGCGGACGGCGCGGCGATGCTGGCGCCGAGCATCACCCGCCGGCTGCTGGACATGTACGCCACCAAGCTGCCCTCGGGCGAGGAGGCGCCGCCGCAGGCGCTGAGCGCGCTGACCGAGCGCGAGCTGGAGGTGCTGAAGCTGGTGGCGCGCGGGCTCTCGAACGCGGAGATCGCGGCCGAACTGTTCGTCAGCGAGACCACCGTGAAGACGCACGTCGGCCATGTGCTGACCAAGCTCCAGCTGCGCGACCGGGTGCAGGCGGCGGTGTACGCGTACGAGAGCGGGCTGGTGCGCCCGGGCGCCCTGTAGACCCTGCAGCCGACGGCCCGCCCGCCTTCCCCGTGCACCCTGGGGGAAGGCGGGCGGGCCGCCGTGTTGAGGGGTGTCGTCCGGTCGTCTACTTGCCGGCGCTGCGGCTGATCTCCCAGAAGCGGAACACGCCGGTGGTGTCGATGGTCGACTCGACGCCGATGATGTACGAACGCGACGCGAAGAAGCCCTTGTTCTGGTACAGCGGGATGAGCGGCGCGTTCTCGGCGACGATCTGCTGGATCTGGGCGTAGCCGGCCACCGCGGCGCTGCGGTCGGCCTGCTTGAGGCCGTCCGGCACCAGCTTCTGGCTGATCCTCGGGTCGTCCCAGCCGTGGTGGTAGGCGCCGCCGTCGATGAGCAGCGGGGCGATGTAGTTGTCCGGGTCCGGGTAGTCGGCGAACCAGCCGATGAGGTACGCCTGGTAGCGGCCCTCGGACCAGCCGGCCCGGTACTTGTCCCAGTCCGGCTCCGTCTGGACGGTCACCTGGAACAGGCCGCCGGCCTCCAGCTGCTTCTTCAGGGTCTCGGGCTCGGCGCTGCCGGCCCGCGAGCGCGACCAGGTGAGGGTGAGCTTGACCGGGAGCTGGACCTTGGCGTCGGTGAGGATCTTCTTGGCCTTGCCGCTGTCCTGGTCGCCGTAGCGGTCGAAGAAGGCCGTGGTGTGGCCGGTGACGCCGGCCGGGACCATCGCGTACAGCGGCTGGACGGTCCGGGCGAAGACGTCGCGGGCGAGCGACTTGCGGTCGAGCAGTTGGGCGGCGGCCTGGCGGACGGCGACGTTGCCGGCGACCGGGTCCTTGGTGTTGAAGACCAGCGAGCGGGTGTCGTTGCTGTCGCCCTCGACGACCTGGAGGTCGGTCTTGCCGCCCTGCTGGTCGGAGTGCATCTGGGCGGCGGTGTTCGGGTCCAGGCTGTTGTCGGTGAGGTCGACGTCGCCCTTGTCCAGCGCGGCCTTCAGGTCGGCGGGCTTGTCGAAGTACCGGACGGTGAACTTGCTGTTCCGGAGCTTGGCCTCGCCGTTGTACTTGTCGTTGGGCACCAGGACGACCTTGCCCAGCTGCTTGGCCGTGTCGCCGTTGCCGCCCATGACCTCGACCGTCTCGAAGCGGTACGGGCCGGAGCCGATCAGCTTGTCGTTGGGGACGACCTTGTCGGCCGGGTAGGCCTGGTGGTCGAGGATGGCGCCGGCCGGGCCGGCCAGCTTGGCCGGCAGGGTGGCGTCGGGCGTGGAGAGGTGGAAGATCACCTCGGTGTCGCCCTTGGCCTCGACGCTCCTGATCGAGGAGAGCAGGGGGGCCGCGCCGTTCTGGTCGTTGATCTTCTTGGTGCGCTCGATCGAGAACACCACGTCGGCCGCGGTCAGCGGGTGGCCGTTGGAGAACTTCAGGCCGGTCCGCATGGTGCAGTGGTACTGGGTGGCGTCGCCCGCGGTGAACTCGCAGGACTGCGCGGCGTCCGGGGAGGGGGCGCTGGAGGCGGCCGGGAAGGTGAGCAGCGACTGGAAGGTGTTGCGCAGCAGCAGCCAGGAGCCGGAGTCGTAGGCGGCGGCCGGGTCCAGCACGCCGGTGAGCTGGGTGGTGCCCATGACGATCGCCTTGCCGCCGTCCCCCTTGACGGCGTCGGTGACCGATCCGCAGCCTGCCGCCGTCACGGCGACAAGACCGGCGCAGCCGAGTGCTGCCAGGCGTTCAGCTGAAGTCTTCACGGGGCGCGTCCTTCTGGGTGCGGTCCGACCGGGGCCGGCGGCCCGCGTCGAGGGCGCTCCGGGTGCGGAAGGCGTGCGCGGGCCTGGCGCCCGTACGACCGCGGGCGGGACGGGGTTGCCCGTCGTCGGCGGTGGCAGGGCGCGAGGGAGGGGAACGAACTGGAGTAGCGTGCCATATCGAACACGCACGACCGATACCCGTGCAGATGACGTTTGGGACACGGTGGTTGAGGGCATCGCGAAACACCCGACGAGTTGTCAGGCAATGCCCTTTTTCTCCCCGGGCGGCCGTCGGCGGTGGCCGGATCCGGCTGCTTACCGGCGAGTAGACCACCCTCGCAATGAGATGACAATCACACCCGCGAAGCGACCAGCGAGCGCAGCAGTTCAAGATCGACCTGCTCCAGCGAGGAGCGCACCAGCCGCCCCGGGGCCGGCTCGATCGGTGCCACCGAGGGCACCGCGACGACCGGGCAGCCCGCCGCCTCGGCCGCCCGCACCCCGGTCGGCGCGTCCTCGACCACCACGCAGCGGGCCGGGTCCGCGCCCAGCCGCCGGGCCGCCTCCAGGTACGGGTCCGGGTGCGGCTTGGTGCGCGGCACCTCGTCCCCGGCAACCGTGAAGGCGAAGTGGTGGGAGCCCAGCGAGCGCAGCACGATGTCCACCACGTGCCGGTGCGAGGCGGTCACCAGAACGGCCGGAATCCCGTGTGCGGCCAGGGTGTTGAGGAGACGTTCGGCGCCCGGCATGAGCGGCACGCCGCCCGCCAGCAGGTCGACGAAGCGCTGGTTGATCAGCACCGTCAGGTCCGCCGGGGCGAGGTCCACCCCGGTGGTGCCGACCAGGTAGTCGATCACCCGCGTCATCGGACCGCCGACCACCTGGGCCCGGTCCTCGTCGGTCAGCGCGTGGCCCAGCTCGGCGAACAGGGTGACCTCGGCCTGCCACCAGAAGTCCTCGGTGTCCACCAGCGTCCCGTCCATGTCCAGCAGCACCGCCTGCAGGCCGCGGCCGTCCCCGTGGTCGAGGATCCGGGCGGCGGTGGAGGTGGTCATGGCGGGAGTCCTTCCGTCGGTACCCCCGGGTGCGTTCGAGCGCCCCCCGGGGATGGCGCGGGCCGGCCCGCTGGTGAGCGGACCGGCCCGTTCAGGATCATCCAGGATACGCCCGGTTCGCCCGAAAAGAGCGAACGGAACGAGGCGCCGGGGTTACCGGGCGTTGAAGTACTTCGCCTCCGGGTGGTGGATGACGATCGCGTCGGTGGACTGCTCCGGGTGCAGCTGGAACTCCTCGGAGAGCACCACGCCGATCCGCTCGGGCTTCAGCAGCTCGGCGATCTTGGCGCGGTCCTCCAGCTCCGGGCAGGCCCCGTAGCCGAGCGAGAAGCGGGCGCCCCGGTACTTGAGCGCGAACATGTCCTTGACGTCCTGCGGGTCCTCGCCGGAGAAGCCCAGCTCGTAGCGGACCCGGGCGTGCCAGAACTCGGCCAGCGCCTCGGCCAGTTGCACCGACAGGCCGTGCAGCTCCAGGTAGTCGCGGTAGGAGTTGTCGGCGAACAGCTCGTTCGCCGCCTCCGAGATCCGGTTGCCCATGGTGACCACCTGGAGGCCGATCACGTCCCGCACGCCGGACTCCTCCGGGCGGAAGAAGTCGGCCAGGCAGAGCCGGCGCCCGCGCCGCTGGCGGGGGAAGGTGAAGCGGGTCCGCTCGGTGCCGTCCTCGTGGAAGACGATCAGGTCGTCGCCCTTGGAGTTGGCCGGGTAGTAGCCGTAGACCACGGCCGCCTCCAGCCAGCCCTCGGTCTGCAGCCGGTCCAGCCACATCCGCAGCCGCGGCCGACCCTCGGTCTCCACCAGCTCCTCGTACGAGGGCCCCTCGCCGCTGCGGGCCGCCTTCAGGCCCCACTGGCCCTTGAACAGCGCGTCCTCGTCCAGCCAGGAGGCGTAGTCGGCGAACGGGATGCCCTTGACGATCCGGTCGCCCCAGAACGGCGGGGTCGGCACGGTGTTGTCAACGGTGACGTCCGAGCGGATCTGGCCGAGGTTGACCTCCGGCTCCTCCACCACCTCGACCCGGGCGTGCCGGCGCTGCTTGAGCTCCGGCAGGCTCGCGCCGGGCACGCCGCGCTTGACCGCGATCAGCGCGTCCATCAGCCGCAGGCCCTCGAAGGCGTCCCGGGCGTAGCGGACCTCGCCCTCGTAGATCTCGTGCAGGTCCTGCTCGACGTAGGCCCGGGTGAGCGCGGCGCCGCCCAGGATCACCGGGTAACTCGCGGCCAGCTTGCGCTGGTTGAGCTCCTCCAGGTTCTCCTTCATGATCACGGTGGACTTCACCAGCAGGCCGGACATCCCGATCACGTCCGCCTTGTGCTCCTGCGCGGCGTCCAGGATCGCCGAGACCGGCTGCTTGATGCCCAGGTTGACCACGTTGTAGCCGTTGTTGGACAGGATGATGTCCACCAGGTTCTTGCCGATGTCGTGGACGTCGCCCTTGACGGTGGCCAGCACGATGGTGCCCTTGCCCTCGCTGTCGGACTTCTCCATGTACGGCTCCAGGTGGGCCACCGCGGTCTTCATCACCTCGGCGGACTGGAGCACGAAGGGCAGCTGCATCTGGCCGGAGCCGAACAGCTCGCCGACCACCTTCATGCCGGCCAGCAGGGTGTCGTTGATGATCTCCAGCGCGGGCCGCCCGGCCAGCGCCTCGTCCAGGTCGGCCTCCAGGCCGTTGCGCTCGCCGTCGATGATCCGGCGCTGCAGGCGCTCGTCCAGCGGCAGCGCGGCCAGCTCCTCCGCCTTGGACGCCTTGACCGAGGCCGAGGAGACGCCGTCGAACAGCTCCAGCAGGTGCTGGAGCGGGTCGTAGCCGTCCCGGCGGCGGTCGTAGACCAGGTCGAGGGCGGCCTCGCGCTGGTCCTCGGGGATCCGGGAGATCGGCAGGATCTTGGAGGCGTGCACGATCGCCGAGTCCAGGCCGGCCTCCACGCACTCGTGCAGGAAGACCGAGTTCAGCACCACCCGGGCGGCCGGGTTGAGGCCGAAGGAGATGTTGGACAGGCCCAGCGTGGTCTGCACGGCCGGGTGGCGGCGCTTGAGCTCGCGGATCGCCTCGATGGTCTCGATGCCGTCCCGGCGGGACTCCTCCTGGCCGGTCGCCAGGGTGAAGGTGAGGCAGTCCACCAGGATCGAGCCCTCGTCGACGCCGTAGTCGGCGGTCAGCTCGGCGATCAGCCGCTCGGCGATCTCGACCTTCTTGCCGGCGGTGCGGGCCTGGCCCTCCTCGTCGATGGTCAGCGCGATCAGGCCGGCGCCGTGCTCGCGGGCCAGCGAGGCGATCCGGCCGAAGCGCGAATCCGGGGCGTTGCCGTCCTCGTAGTTGACCGAGTTGAGCACCGCACGGCCGCCGAGCGCCTCCAGGCCGGCCCGCAGCACCTGCGGCTCGGTGGAGTCCAGCACGATCGGCAGGGTGGAGGCGGTGGCCAGCCGGCCGGCGATCTCCTTCATGTCGGCGACGCCGTCGCGGCCGACGTAGTCCACGCACAGGTCCAGCAGGTGGGAGCCGTCCCGGATCTGCTCGCGGGCGATCTCCACGCAGGCCTGCCAGTCGCCGGCCAGCATCGCCTCGCGGAACTTCTTCGAACCGTTGGCGTTGGTGCGCTCGCCGATCGCCAGGTACGAGGTGTCCTGGCGGAACGGCACCGCCTGGTACAGCGAGGACGCCGAGGACTCCGGCTGCGGGGTGCGCGGGGTGACCGGCCGGCCCTGCACCCGCTCGACCACCTGGCGCAGGTGCTCGGGCGTGGTGCCGCAGCAGCCGCCGACCAGCGAGAGGCCGTACTCGCGGGTGAACACGTCGTGCGCGTCGGCCAGTTCGGACGGGGAGAGCGGGTAGTGGGCGCCGTCCTTGCCGAGCACCGGCAGGCCCGCGTTCGGCATGCAGGACAGGCCGATCCGCGCGTTCTTGGCCAGGTAGCGCAGGTGCTCGCTCATCTCGGCCGGGCCGGTGGCGCAGTTGAGGCCGATGTAGTCGACGCCGAGCGGCTCCAGGGCCGTCAGCGCGGCGCCGATCTCGGAGCCGAGCAGCATGGTGCCGGTGGTCTCCACGGTCACCTGCACCAGCACCGGCAGGTCCAGCCCGGCCTCGGCGAGGGCGCGCTTGCAGCCCAGGATGGCGGCCTTGGTCTGCAGCAGGTCCTGGCTGGTCTCGACCAGCAGCGCGTCGGCGCCGCCGGCGATCAGGCCGGCCGCGTTCTGCTGGAAGCCGTCGCGCAGCGTCTCGTACGGCGCGTGGCCGAGGGTGGGCAGCTTGGTGCCGGGGCCGATCGAGCCGAGCACCCAGCGGGTGCGGCCGTCGGCGGCGTGGGCGTCGGCCACCTCGCGGGCGATCCGGGCGCCCGACTCGGACAGCTCGAAGATGCGATCCGCGATCTCGTACTCGCCGAGTGCGGAGAAGTTGGCGCCGAAGGTGTTGGTCTCGACGCAGTCCACGCCGACCCCGAAGTAGGCCTCGTGGACGGAGCGCACGATGTCGGGCCGGGTGGCGTTGAGGACCTCGTTGCAGCCCTCCAGGTTCTGGAAGTCCTCCAGCGTCGGATCCTGTGCCTGGAGCATGGTGCCCATTGCACCGTCGGCGACCACCACCCGGGTGGCGAGCGCTTCACGCAGCGCGTTCGCGCGGCTCTGCTGAGTGATGGACGGATTGGCTGCAGTGGCCATGGGGCTTCTCCCTGGTGCGACGGCTGTCGGCTTTGCGGGCCCGCTTACTCGGGCCCGCACGTGGCCAGGGTATCCGGCCCGCGCCCCGGCCTGCGGTCGCATTCCGTATCCTGAGCGTTCGACCGCAAGGGGGGAGCAACCGCGTGGGCCGATTCCCGACCGTCGCGCGACGCGTCACGGGGGCCCTGGCGGCCCCGTTCCGGGCGTTGCGCAAGCGCTGGCGGAGCTGGTCTTGGTGGCGCCGGGCGCTGCTGGCACTGGGCCTCGCGGCGGCCGTGCCGACGGCCGCGCTCGGCTCGGCCTTCGTCGCGATCCGCTTGCACTACACCGGCGACCCGTCCGCCGAGGCCCGCACCCGCGGCCGGGACGCGCTCTGGCTCGGCCACGCCTGGGTGGACGGCCGCAAGGGCGAGGCCGACGTCGCCGCGCTGGTGCGGCAGCTGGCCGGCACCGGCGTCCGCGACCTGTACGTGCACACCGGCCCGCTGGAACACGACGGCTCGCTGCCGCCCGCCGTCCACCCCCGGGCCCGCTGGTTCACCGACGCGGTGCACCGGGCGCTGCCGGACGTCCGGGTGCAGAGCTGGCTGGGCGACGAGGTCAAGCCGGAGAAGGACGCCCTGGACCTGGAGGACGCCCCCACCCGGGACCGGGTCACCGCCTCCGCCCGGCAGGTCCTGGACCTCGGCTTCGACGGCGTGCACTTCGACATGGAACCGATCCGGCCCGGCAGCGCCGGCTGGCTGGCCCTGCTCGACCAGGTCCGCCCGGTCACGGCCGAGCACGGCGCCGCGCTCTCGGTGGCGGCCCCGCAGCTCGACCCGGTGCCCGGCCTGCACACCGCCGGGATCCTGCTCACCGACCACGGCAAGTGGTGGGACCAGGCGTACTTCACCGAGACCGCCCGCCGGGTCGACCAGGTCGCCGTGATGGCGTACGACACCAGCATGCCGACCGAGCCGCTGTTCGGCGGCTACGTCGCCCTGCAGACCGAACTGGCGCTGGAGGCCACCCCGGCCGGGGTGGACCTGCTGATCGGCCTGCCGTTCTTCTGGGACGACCGGCACGGCCATCGGGGTGACGCCGAGACCGTGCCGGCCGCCGTCCGGGGCGTCCGGCTGGGCCTGGGCCGCCAGGACCCGGGGCGACGGAACTTCGGCGTCGCGCTCTACGTGGACTTCGCCGCCACCCCGGAGCACTGGGCGGCGTACCGGCGCGGGTGGGTGGACGCCTGAGGGGTTCCGGCGGCGCGTGCGGGAAGGGTGCGTCGTCGCGCCGCGTCGCCGCTCGGACACCGTCCGCGCCCGCCCCGGAGGAGCTGACGACCCGTCAGCCCGGACCGTCCGGATATCCGCTGGATCGGGGCGGCACGCTCCCCCAGACTGTCCCGGTGCCCGGCCGCGGTGCGCATCAAAGCCCGTAGGCTGGGCAGGTAGGGACCATGGGGCGAGGCGTTCCATGGGTGACGAGAGGTTCGACAGTCGGCAGCCGACCCGTCGGCGCCCCGGCAGGCCAGCCGAGGCGGCGCAGGTTCGACCGCCGACCGGAGGGAGACGCTGGGTGATCGAGCTGGAAGATGTTCCCGAGTTGATCGACCCGGTGATGGTCTGCGCTTTCGAGGGCTGGAACGACGCGGGCGACGCCGCCTCCGCGGCCCTGGCACATCTGGACGACACCTGGGGCGGCAAGGTGATCGCCGCCCTGGACGCGGAGGACTACTACGACTTCCAGGTCAACCGGCCCACGGTCTGGCTGGACGGCGGCATCCGCCGGATCACCTGGCCGACCACCAGGCTCTCGGTGATCCGGGTGACCGAGCCGACCACCCGGGACGTCGTCCTGGTGCGCGGCATCGAGCCGAGCATGCGCTGGCGCTCGTTCTGCAACGAGCTGCTCGGCTTCGCGCACGAACTCGGCATCGAGCTGGTGGTGATCCTGGGCGCGCTGCTCGGCGACACCCCGCACAGCCGCCCGGTGCCGGTCAGCGGGGTCACCTCCGACCCGGAGCTGGCCCGCCGGCTGGACCTGGAGGAGAGCCGCTACGAGGGCCCGACCGGCATCGTCGGGGTGCTCCAGGAGGCCTGCACGCACGCCGGGGTCCCGGCCGTGACACTCTGGGCGGCCGTGCCGCACTACGTCGCGCAGCCGCCGAACCCCAAGGCGACGCTGGCCCTGGTCAACAAGCTGGAGGACCTGCTGGACCTGCGCATCCCGCCGGGCGAGCTCGGCGAGGACGCCAGGGCCTGGCAGCTGGGCGTGGACCAGCTGGCCGCCGAGGACAGCGAGGTGGCCGAGTACGTCCAGCAGTTGGAGGAGGCGCAGGACACCGCGGAGCTGCCGGAGGCCTCCGGCGACGCGATCGCCCGCGAGTTCGAGCGCTACCTGCGCCGCCGGGAGAACGTCGGGCCGACCGGCGAGAAGCCGGTGGCCGGGCACGCCACGGCGGAGCGGCCGGCCGAGCCGGAGTCCCCGGGCTCGGCCCGGGAGAGCCAGGACGGCGACGAGGAGTAGCCGCCGCCCCGGGCCCGCCCCGGACAACGCCGAAGGGGCGTCAGGACGCGTGGTCCGGACGCCCCTTCGGCGTGTTGAGAGGAGGCAGGTCCTACAGCGCGACGCCGAGCAGGGCGTCCACGGTGCGGCTGACCAGGCCGGGCGCACCCATGTCGGTGCCGCCCCCGGCCTCCTGCTGCTCGGCCCAGCGGTCGACGGCGGCCAGCGCGGCGGGCGCGTCCAGGTCGTCCGCGAGCGCCGTACGGACCTCGTCGAGCAGTTGCTCGGCGGCCGGGCCGTCCGGCCGGGAGACCGCGGCCCGCCAGCGGGCGAGGCGCTCGACGGCCTCGTCCAGGGTCGCCTTGGTCCACTCCCAGTCCTCGCGGTAGTGGTGCGAGAGCAGCGCCAGGCGGATCGCCGCCGGGTCGACGCCCTCGCGGCGCAGCGCCGAGACGAAGACCAGGTTGCCGCGGGACTTGGACATCTTGTGGCCGTCCAGGCCGACCATGCCGGCGTGCACGTACGCCTTGGCGTACGGGTGGGCGCCGGTGGCGACCTGGGCGTGCGAGGCGCCCATCTCGTGGTGCGGGAAGGAGAGGTCGCTGCCGCCGCCCTGGATGTCGAAGGACATGCCGAGGTACTGCAGCGCGATGGCGACGCACTCGATGTGCCAGCCGGGGCGGCCGTGGCCGAGTTCGGTCTCCCAGGCGGGCTCGCCCGGGCGGGCGGCGAGCCAGAGCAGGGCGTCCAGCGGGTGGCGCTTGCCCGGGCGGTCCGGGTCTCCGCCGCGCTCGGCGAAGACCGGGCGCATGGCCTCCCGGTCGAGGCCGGAGACCTGGCCGAAGCGGGGGTCGGAGTCGACCGAGAAGTAGATGTCGCCGTCCACCTGGTAGGCGGCGCCGCTGGCGAGCAGCTTCTGGACCAGCGGGACGATCCACGGGATCGACTCGACGGCGCCGATGTAGTGGGCTGGCGGGAGCAGACGCAGGGCGGTCATGTCCTCGCGGAACAGGGCCGTCTCGCGCTCGGCGAGGGCCACCCAGTCCTGACCGGTCTCGACCGCCCGGGCCAGCAGCGGGTCGTCCACGTCGGTGACGTTCTGGACGTACAGGACGTCGTGGCCGGCGTCCTTCCACACGCGCTGCACCAGGTCGAAGGCGTTGTAGGTGGCGGCGTGGCCCATGTGGGTCGCGTCGTAGGGGGTGATGCCGCAGACGTAGATCCGGGCGGTGCCGTCCTGCGGCACGACCTCACGGACCGTGCCCGCTGCGGTGTCGAAGATACGGAGGGGGAGCCCCTGACCAGGCAGGGCGGGAACCTCGGAGGCGGGCCAGGCATGCATGGAACCGACTTTAACCTTGCGAACATTTGAAAGCCTAACCAGTACACAAGATCGACTGGATTCGCTTCCTGTCATTGCCGGACCGCTTCCCGACTGATAAGGAACGGACCTTGACGGGACCGGCGTTGTTTCCGGCAGGCATGCGGCAGGCTTCGGGCGGGCTTCGGGCAGGCGTTGGGCGGGCGTCGAGCAGGCTTCGGGCAGGCTTTCGGACACGGTTGAGCGCCCGGTCGACCCTGCCGCCGACCGGGCGCCCGGCACCCCGGGGGACGCGGCCGGAGCCGCTACGACCGCTGCCAGAGGGCCGGCACGTTCGGCGGCTCCCAGCCCACCATGGCGGTGTGCGCCTGGAGGCAGAGGTAGGAGGCACCGGAGTAGGTGACGCGGTCGCCCGCGTTGTACGAGGCCCCGGGCTTCCAACTGCCGCTCGGCGGCGTGGGCGTTCCGGTGGGCGTTCCGGTGGGGGTTCCGGTCGGGGTGGCGGTGGGGGTCGGGCTCGGCGTGCCCGGGGTCTGCGGCACGTCCAGGACGAAGTCGTAGCTGCCCTCACGGCCCGGGCCGTTCTGGCGGACGTTCATCAGCAGCCGGGCGTCGTAGATGGTGTCCGTGCTGTTGCGCGGCTCGCCGGGGAAGTAGAGCTGGGTGGTGAGCACCGGGCGGCCGGGCGCCTGGAGCTTGACGTGGAGGTGCCGGGTGCGGCCCGGGTAGAGGCCGGGGACGATCGTGTCCAGCTTGAAGGCGCCGTTCGCGTCGGTGAACTGGTGGCCGCGGAAGGTGAACCCGGTGTTGTCGTAGGCGCCGTTGTCGTCGGCCTGCCAGAAGTCCAGCAGGACGCCGGAGATCGGTCGGCAGGCGCGGCCGAAGACGTAGCCGCTGACGGTCAGCCGGGTGCCGGGGCCGTCGTTGACCATGGAGCTGCGCAGTGGGGAGTTGGGCTTGAAGTAGGGGCCCTCGGTCTGCTCGATGGTGGGGTCGTCACCGTCGTGGCACTCGGGGGTGAGGCCGGGGGGCCGACCGGTGCCGGCCTGCTCGCGGGCCAGCGCGACGCCGCCGCCGACCAGCAGCGGGGCGGCGCCGAGCGCGGCGGCGGCCTTCAGGACGGTCTTGCGGCTGATCATGCCGTCGGGCGTGGGCATGCGCCCTCTCCTTCGGGTGGGGGGTGGGGTGGATGTGGGGGGCGGCCCTTGCCATGGTGGGGGCATGACAAGGGCCGAACCGGCCGCCCGTCCGCGCGCGCCGGACCGACCACCGGTGGCCACCAGCAAAGTTACGGGCAGTCCGGGGCCGCCGCGATGGACGCGATCCGGGGATCGTGGTGATTTCCGTCGACCCGGGCCCGGAACTCCCCCGGCGTCATCCCGGTCTCCCGCCGGAAGAAACGGCAGAAGTAGGCCGGGTCGGCGAAGCCCGCCTCCTTCGAAACCTGACGAATCGTCAGATCCGTGCAGGCCAGCAACCGTTTGGCCTCCAGGGTCTGCTGGCGCCGGATCAGCCCGCCCGGGGTGCGACCGGTGGCCTGCTTGACCAGGGTCTGCAAGTGGCCCGGCGAGACGCCGAGTTCCTGCGCACTGGACGCCACCGAGTGCCGCACCCCGCCCGGGCCGGCGATCAACCGGGTGAAGGCGGAGGCCAGTTCGGTCGGCCGGCCGGGCGGCGACGGCCGCTCCCCCGGCCGGCCGGCGCGCAGCGCCCGGACGATCAGGATGTGCAGACTGGCCCGCAGCACGCCCTGGTAGCCGGGCTGCCTGGAGCGGTACTCGTGTTCCATGTCGGCGAGCAACGCGCCGACCGGCCCGGCCTGTTCGCCGAGTCCGAGCGCGGGGCGGGTGGCCAGGGTGCGCAGCGCGGCGAGGTCCTGCGGGTTCCGGAGCAGGAAGTCCTCGTTGAACAGGACGACCTGGCCGGTGAGTTCGTCCGCGTCCGACCAGTAGTGCACCTGGCCGGGCGTGATCACGCACAACTGCGGTGGCGCCAGCGGCCGGTGGACCAGGTCCAGGACGTGGGCGCCGCGGCCGCCGGTGACGTGGACGATCTCGTGGAACGAGTGCCGGTGCGGGAAGCCCGCCCGGGACAGCGGGCCGATCGTGTCGAAGCTCCCGATGGCGAACGGGAGCAGGTGCGGCAGCGGGACCTGTAGCCGGTGCAGCGGCAGGTCCGGCGTGGTACGGGGGGTGGGGGTGGTCCGTAACGCGTCCATCGGAGCAGTGTGCTGCCGGTTCGCGGACAGGTCCAGACCATCAGCCGGCCCGAACCGGTCCGCAGGCCCTAGACCGGCGGCCAGGGGATCGGGGGCCAGTCCTCGGAGGGCAGCGGGTGCCGGCCGGTGCGGCGCAGCCCGGCCACCCGGGCGCGGGTCGCCTCCAGTTCGGCGGCGGTCAGGTGCGGGGCGAGGCGCGCGGCCAGCTCGCCGTCCAGGCGCTCGGCGAGCCGGGTCAGCACCTCCAGCGCCTCGGCGGGCAGCGGCTCGCCGGCCCAGCCCCAGAGCAGGGTGCGCAGCTTGCCCTCGGTGTTGAAGGTGACGCCGTGGTCGATGCCGTAGACCCGGCCGTCGGCGGCCGGGATCAGGTGGCCGCCCTTGCGGTCGGCGTTGTTGAGCACCGCGTCCAGCACGGCGAGCCGGCGCAGCCGCTGGTCGTCGTGGTGCACCAGCAGCGCGGTGCGTCCCCCGCCGACCTCGGCCCGCACGATCGGCAGCCAGCCGTGCTCCGGGCCGCGCGGGTCCTGGAGGGCCAGCAGCGGCTCGGCCTGCGGATCCGGCTCGACCCACAGCTGCACCATCCCGGGCCCGTGCGGCCCGTCGCGCAGCACGGTCGGCGGCACCAGCGCCCAGCCGGTCGCGGCCGACACCTCGTACGCGGCGACCTCGCGGCCGGCCAGCGTGCCGTCCGGGAAGTCCCACAGCGGGCGCTCCCCGGCGACCGGCTTGTAGACGGCCTGCGCGCTCAGCGAACCGTGCGTGGCGGTGCAGTACAGCGCGGCGTTGGACGCCTCGGTGAGGCGCCCGTGCACCGTCAACTCGCCCTCGCGCAGCAGCTCCAGCGCGGTGGGCACGTCGGCGGCGAGGGCGGCGGCGGCCGCCGGGTCCGCCTGGGGCGGGGTCTCGGTGTTCAGCGCCGGTAGCCGTTCGCGCGCGGGCACAGGTGGCCCTCCGGGTCGAGCGGCAGGTTGCAGAACGGGCAGGGCTTGCGGCCGGCCGAGACCAGGTCCAGCGCCCGCTTGGCGAACACCCGGGCCATCGCGCCGGACAGCCGCACCCGCAGCATGTCCGGACCGTTGTCGTCGTCCTCGAAGACCGCCGCGGCGCTGTCCTCGTCCTCGTCCTCCTCCACCTCGATCAGCGCCTGCGCCTCGACCACCAGGCAGCCGTCCACGCTGTCCCAGGCCAGGGCCATGGTGCCGACCCGGAACTCCTGCTCCAGCGGCAGGTCCAGCGGTGCGGTGTCGAGCAGGTCCTGCGGGGCGGCGGCCGGGATGGAGACGTCGCCGCCGCTGCGCCGCAGCGCCTCGTCCAGGACCTCGTCGATCCGCTCGGCGAGCGCCGCCACCTGGGTCTTCTCCAGCAGGACGCTGGTGATCCGGCCCCGGGCGCTGGCTTGCAGGTAGAACGCCCGGGCGCCGGGCTGGCCGACGGTGCCGGCCACGAACCGTTCGGGCTGGTCGTAGAAGAAGACCTGACGGGGCACGCTCTCGCTCCGGATCGTGTCGGTCGTGGGGATCACAGGGATCGTTCGGACGTCATTGGCTCGGGCTGCCGTACGGCGGCCCGGGCGCGGGCTCGCCACGCGGCGGGGCTCGTTAGTCACCCTACGACCTCCGGGCCCCCGCAGGGGAGCCGAGCCGCAGTGGCACCGGCCAGCTCAGGTGGTGCCGCCGGCCGCTGCGGAGCGGCGTGCGGCGGCGCTCCCGCCCACGTGATGCGGCTCCGGGCCGGGCGGCTCCGGTCAGGTCGGATGGCGCCGGTCGGACCAGGGTCGTACCAGGCGGGTCAGGCGGGTCAGGCGGGGCGACCGTCTCAGGTGGTGCCGCCGACCACCGCGTCGCCCGCCGGGGCGGCCGGGGCCGCGCCGGGCCTGGGCGCGAGCGAGCCGAGGTCGCCGGCGTCGCCCATCCTCAGGACGAAGGGCCGCTGCGGGGTGTAGCGGATCGCGGTGACCGAGCAGGGCTCGACGCTGATCCGCTGGAAGTGGTCCAGGTGCAGGCCGAGGGCGTCGGCCACCACCGCCTTGATCACGTCCCCGTGCGAGCAGGCGAGCCAGACCGCGTCCGCGCCGTGCTCGGCGGCGACCTTCTCGTTCCACTCCCGGACCGCACCGACCGTCCGGTGGCTCAGCTCGCGCAACGACTCCCCGCCGGGGAAGGCCGCGGCGGCCGCGTGGTCCTGCACGGTGCGCCAGAGCGGCTCCTTGGCCAGCTCGGCCAGCGGCCGACCGGTCCACTCGCCGTAGTGGCACTCGCCCAGCCGCTCGTCCTCGGCGGGCGGGCCCAGCTCGGGCCGGGCCGCCAGCAACGGCTCCAGGGTCTGCCGACAGCGCTCCAGCGGGCTGCTGACGGCCTGCACCAGCGGGATCCCCGCGAGCCGGCCGGCCAGCGCGGCGGCCTGCGCGCGCCCGGTGTCGTCGAGGTCCACGCCGGGCGTCCAACCGGCCAGGATTCCGGCGGTGTTCGCGGTCGAGCGGCCGTGGCGGACGAGCAGCAGGGTGGGCATGGGGCTCAGCCTACGGCCTCCGGGCGCGGGCGTGGAGTGTCGGTGCGAGCTGCGGCCGTCGGGTGCCGGCGCGGGGTGCGGGCGCGCAACGCGCGGGCGAGGTACGGGCCCTCCTGGGCCGCCGCCGGCACCGGCCCGCGAGGCCCTCCTGGCCCGGCTCCGCCCCGGGCACCCCTCGCCGGGCCACAATGGCCCGATGATCGTCCACTGCGCCAGCTACCACGACGGCCACCGGATCGAGGCCCCCGACGACCTCGCCGGCGCGCTCGCCGCCGCCCGCGCCGCCGGGCCCGGCGGCTTCGTCTGGATAGGCCTGTTCGAGCCCACCGCCGAGGAACTCAACCACGTCGGAAGGGAGTTCGCCCTGCACCCGCTGGCCGTCGAGGACGCCGTCAGCGCCCACCAGCGCCCCAAGATCGAGCCGTACCAGGGCTCCCTGTTCGTCGCCCTCAAGACGCTCGGCTACCACCCCGGTGCCCACGCGGTGACCATCGGCGAGGTGATGGTCTTCCTCGGCGCGGACTTCGTGATGACCGTCCGGCACGGCGCCGACGCCCCGCTCTCCGGCCTGCGGGCCCGGCTGGAGAAGCAGCCCGAACTGCTGCGCTACGGGCCCAGCTCGGTGCTGCACTCGGTGTGCGACACCATCGTCGACGGCTACATGGAGGTAGCCACCGGGCTCCAGACCGACCTGGACGAACTGGAGGCGGACGTCTTCGCCCCCAACCGGGTCGGCCGCGACACCGCCGGCCGGATCTACGGCTACAAACGCCAGGTGATGACCGTCCGCCGCGCCACCGGCCCGCTGCTGGAACCGACGCTGCGCCTGGCCCGCGGCGGCGAACCGTACATCCGCCCGGAGACCCTGCCCTATCTGCGGGACGTCGCCGACCACCTGGCCCGGGTGACCGACCAGGTCGACGGCATGGACCGGCTGCTGTCCGACATCCTCAACGCCAACCTGGCGCAGGTCAGCGTCCAGCAGAACAACGACATGCGGAAGATCTCGGCCTGGGCGGCACTGGCCGCCGTGCCGACGATGATCGCGGGCGTCTACGGGATGAACTTCGAGGACATGCCCGAACTGCACCAGCCCTGGGGGTACCCGGCGGTGCTGTCGCTGATGGTCGCGGTCTGCATAGTGCTGCACCGGGTGTTCAAGCGGCACGACTGGCTGTAGTGCCGCCCGACGGCCCCGGACCGCTACGCCAGGCCGGCGCGCTCCAGGGCCTCGACGCCGGTGCGCAGCGCCTGGATCCGCTCGTCCAGGGTGAAGCCGGACGGGGCCAGGGTGAGCGTGGTGACGCCCGCGTCGGCGTAGGCCTGCATCCGGTCGGCGATCCGGGCGGTGTCGCCGATCAGCGAGGTGGCGTCGATCAGGTCGTGCGGGACGGCGGCCGCGGCGCCCGCGTAGTCCTTGGCCAGGTACTTCTCCTGGATCTCGTCGGCGGCCTGCTCGTAGCCCATCCGCCGGGCGAGCTGGTTGTAGAAGTTCTTCTCCTTGCTGCCCATGCCGCCG
Source organism: Kitasatospora sp. NPDC088861 (assembly GCF_044750105.1). Taxonomy (NCBI): domain Bacteria; kingdom Bacillati; phylum Actinomycetota; class Actinomycetes; order Kitasatosporales; family Streptomycetaceae; genus Kitasatospora; species Kitasatospora sp. NPDC088861. The sequence continues at coordinate 21,712 of NZ_JBIVJF010000010.1, read as the reverse complement.
ATGTACAGCGCGGCGTAGGAGCGCTGGGAGTCGACGCCGGCCGTGATGTCCTCGCCGACCGCGATGGTGACGGTCGGGCAGAGGTCGAAGCCGTCCAGGCCCTGCCCCGCCTTGGCGCGGCCGGCCTTCAGCGGGTCGAGGGAGAGCGCGGCGTGCTCGGGCGAGAAGAAGATGCCGAGCCAGCCGTCGGCGATCTCGCCGGTCTGCTCCAGGTTCTTCGGGCCGATCGCCGCGATGTACAGCGGGATGTGCTCGCGCACCGGGTGCACGGTGAGCTTGATCGGCTTGCCGGGGCCGCCGGGCAGCGGCAGCGTCCAGTGCGCGCCCTCGTGGACCAGCCGCTCGCGGGACATCGCCTTGCGGATGATCTCCACGTACTCGCGGGTGCGGGCGAGCGGCTTGTCGAACTTCACCCCGTACCAGCCCTCGGAGACCTGCGGGCCGGAGACGCCGAGGCCGAGCCGGAAGCGGCCGCCGGACAGCGTGTCCAGGGTCGCCGCGGTCATCGCGGTCATCGCCGGGGTGCGGGCGGGGATCTGGAAGATGGCCGAACCGACGTCGATCCGCTCGGTCTTCGCGGCGACGAAGCTCAGCACCGTCGCGGCGTCCGAGCCGTACGCCTCGGCCGCCCAGCACACCGAGTAGCCGAGCCGGTCCGCCTCCTGGGCCACGGCGATGTTGTCGGCGTCCATGCCGAGACCCCAGTAGCCGAGGTTGATTCCGAGTCGCATGTGCCGAACCTTCCAGTCGGTGAGGGTTGGTGGCGAGGGTAGCCGCGCACTCACCGGTCATGCTACTGACCGGTAGTGGTGGTCTGGGTCACACCCGCCGCCGCCCGGGCCCGGTGATCGTTCTGCGGGTCGCCACCCCTGCCCGGACACCGGCCGCTACGCTCAGCCGACGTGGGGAGCGCTCTCCCCACCTGCGCGTTCTCAGGGCTACCGGGGCGCCCGGTGCCACCGGCCAGTGGAGGGCCCGTCCGATGGAAAAGCGTCACCTCGGCCGTACCGGTCTCCAGGTCTCCCGGCTCGGCCTCGGCACCATGACCTGGGGTCGCGACACCGACGAACACGAGGCCGCCGAGCAGCTCAAGGAGTTCGTCGACGCCGGCGGGACCCTGCTCGACACCGCCGACGTGTACGCCGACGGCGGCGCCGAGTACCTGATCTCCCGGCTCACCGACAGCCTCATCCCCCGCTCCGAACTCGTCATCGCCACCAAGGCCGGCAGCGTGCCGGAGTCCGCCCGCCGCTTCGACGGCTCCCGCGGCCACCTCCTCGCCGCCCTCGACGCCTCGCTGCGCCGGCTCGGCACCGACTACGTCGACCTGTGGCAGGTGCACTCCTTCGACCCCATGACGCCCGTCGAGGAGACGCTCAGCGCCCTCGACATCGCCGTCTCCTCCGGGCGCGCCCGGTACGTCGGGGTCTGCGACTTCAGCGGCTGGCAGCTCGCCAAGGCCGCCACCTGGCAGCGCGCCCACCACGGGCGCACGCCGCTGGCCGGGGCCCAGCTGGAGTACTCACTGCTCCAGCGCGGCATCGAGCGCGAGGCGCTGCCCGCCGCGGCGGACGCCGGAGTCGGGCTGCTCGCCTCCTCGCCGCTCGGGCGCGGGGTGCTCACCGGCAAGTACCGGCACGGCGTCCCGCAGGACTCGCGCGGCGCCTCGCCGTACCTGTCCGGGTTCGTCCAGCCGTACCTCGGGGAGCGCTCGCGGCGGATCGTCGACGCCGTCGCCACGGCCGCCGACGGCCTCGCCAGCAGCCCGCTCGCGGTCGCCCTCGCCTGGGTCCGGGACCGGCCCGGAGTGGCGAGCGCGCTGGTCGGGGCCCGTACGGTGGCACAGCTGCAGGCGGCGCTGTCGGTGGAGGCGCTTACGCTTCCGGGTGAGATCCGTGGTGCGCTGGACGACATCTCGTCGCCGGTGCACCGCTACCCGGACCAGGGGTGGAGCGAGCTGTAGCCCCCCTCGTTCAGCTGAACACGCAGTGGAGTGACCCTTGGAGCGGACGATGAGTGACACGGAGAACGGCGCTCCGGAGGAGACCTCGGCAGTCTCGGTGAGCCCGGCCGAGACGGCGAGCCCCGCGGAGACGGCGAGCCCGGCGGAGAAGGCGGCGGCGATCGCCGAGCTGGCGCAGCGGATCCGCAGTGTCGGCCCGCAGGCCGCACCGCCGGAGGGCGAGGGCCGGCCCGCGGCTCCCGAGGACGCCAAGGACGTTAAGGACGCCAAGGCCCCGGCCCCGGCCTCCGCGCAGCCCGACCAGCAGCGCGCGCAGGCCCTCAAGGACACCGCCGAGGTGCTGACCGCCGGGGGCGCCCCGGCCGATCTCGCGGCCGCCGCGGTGGCCGAGTTCGGCGACGGCGCCGCCGAACAGCTGCGCTCCGACCCGTGGGCCGTGCTGTCCCTGCCCGGCGTCCGCCCCGAGCACGCGGACGGCTTCGCCCGCGGCCTGCTCGGCCCCGCCGCCGGCCCCGGCGACCCGCGCCGCGCCCAGGCGCTGGTGCCGTGGCTGCTGGAGCAGGCGGCGCTGCGCGGCCACTCCGCCGTCGAGGTCGCCGAGATCGCGGCCGGGCTCGACCGCCACGGGCTGCCGGACTCGGCCGCGGCGATCCAGGCCGCCGTCCTGGACGGGCGCGCGATGCCGTTCCAGGAGGAGCTGACCGGTCCCGAGGCGCACGCGGCGGGCGGCGACGAGGACGAGGAGCCGCCGACCCGGACGCTGCTCGCCCTGGAGCGGCTCGCGCTGGCCGAGGAGAGCCTCGCGGACGGGCTGGTCCGGCTGATGTCGACCTTCGTGCCGGGCGAGGACCCGGAGCCGGGCGAGGAGGATCCGGAGGAGGACACGGCGGAGGACGCCGGGACGACGGAGGACGCCGAGTCCGCGGCCGACTCCTCGCCGGCCTCCGACTCCGAGGCGGGCTCCGAGCCGACCTCCGGCTCCGACTCGGGCGTGGCCCCCGCGGAGGCCACGGCGGAGGACGCTCCGCAGGCCCCCGCCGCGCCCGGCCCGACCGCGTGGGCGGCTGCCGGCGAGGCCGCGCCGTCCTCCTCCGCGACCGCCCTGATCCAGGCCGTCGCCGACAGCGCCCTGGTGCTGCACACCGGCGGCGAGGCCGCCCGCGCCGAACCCGCCGCGCTGCTGGCCGCTGCCGGCGGCCTCGGGCTGCGGGCCTGGGCCGCCACCTGGACCGACCAGGGCCGGGAGTCCTTCGCCGCGCTCACCGACACCCCGGCCGCCGTGATCACCCTCGCCGACCTGCTCTCCGGCGCCGCCGGGCCGGGCCGCGCCTCCGACGGCACGCTCGCCCTGGACGTCCTGGTCGTCCTCGACGCCCCGCTGCTGGACGTCGAACTGGCCGCCACCGTCCTGGAGTCGCTCGCCGACGGCACCCGGCTGGTGCTCAGCGGCGACCCCGGCCAGCTCTGGTCGGCCGGCCCCGGCCGGTTCTTCGCCGACCTGCTGGCCGCCAAGGTCTGCCCGGCGGTCGCCTCCCGCACCCCGGACTTCGGCCCGATCGGCGAGCTGGTTTCCGGCGTCGGCATCGGCGAGCTCCAGCCCGTCGAGGCGCCGGACAAGGAGGTGGTCATCCTGACCGCGAAGGACGGCGGCGAAGCCGTCCACCGCGCCCTCCAGCTGCTCACCGACTCCATCCCCCGCGCCCTCGGCATCCCCGCCGAGCAGGTGGTGCTGCTCACCCCCGGCCACGGCGGCCCGGCGGGCACCCGGGCGCTGAACGCCGCCGCGAAGGCCCGGCTCAACCCGGGGCCCGGCCGGTTCGGCGGCTTCGACCCGGGCGACCGGGTGGTCGACTCCCCGGCCCCCGGCGTCACCCGCCCGGCCCGGGTGCTGGACGGCGACGCCACCGGCCTGCACCTGGCGTACGCGGACGGCTCGCGCCGGACCGTCCCGCCCGCCCAGGTGGGCCGGCTGCGGCACGGCTGGGCGCTGACCGTCCACCAGGCACTCGGCCGCCGCTGGCCGGGCGCGGTCGTGGTGCTCCCGGAGGACGCCGGCCCGGCGCTCACCCGGCAGTGGGTCTACACCGCCTTCGGCCGCGGCGAGCGGCACCTGTCCGTGGTGCACGCGGCGGGCCCGGCGCTCGCCCAGGCCGTCACCGAGCGCCCGGCGCAGCCGCGCACCACCCGGCTGCGGGCGATCCTCGCCGAGAACGCCGCCTCGGCGTACTAGGTCCTGCGCGCCGGTCGGCGGAACGCGCGGAGGGCGGGCCCCCTACAGGTGGGGCCCGCCCTCCGGGTGTCCGCACGACGAACGGTTCAGTCGTCGGGGTCCTCGTCGTCGTAGACCTCGCTCACGTCGAACCGGCAGATCAGCATCTGCGGGTCGGCGTGCTCGAAGGGCTCCGGCAGCCACTCCCCCGGCTCGGTCGGCTCCGCCGCCGCGACCCAGAGCGTCGAGTCCGCCTCCTCCAGGCCGAACTCCTCGCTGCGGGCGGCGATCTCGTCCGGCTCGTACTCGCCGAACAGCACACCGATCGCGGCGTTCACCCCGCTGGTGCCGCCCCCGCCGGGGGTCAGCGACTCGTCGAGCCGCTCGGCCTGGGCGCGCAGCCGCTTGGGGTCGGCGACGTGGTAGTCGCGGCGGATCAGCACGCTGATCGCCTCCGGCTGTTCGGGGCCGTGGTAGCCGCCCGGACCCTCGTCCCCGGGGATCTCGAAGGGGGTGACCTCGTCGTAGACCTCGTAGAGGATCTGGTCGTAGGCGATGGCCGCCGTCGCGAGCTGCTCGTAGGCGGCGGACACAGCGGGATCATCCGCTGCGCTGGGGCTTGACACCGCTTCCAGATGACGGTCGATGGCGGCCTTGACCGCCTCGGCGGCGGCGCGTACCTCGGCAATGGTTGGCTGCGCGGCATCAGACATGGTGCAGACGCTATCTCCCCGCGGTGTCGGTACGCACAGCGGTTGTCACCTACACCCGCGATTTCACCGCAACTTCCCCCCTGATGTCCGATCCGCGTGGTTCTGTCCCCGCGCATGCCCGGCGCGAAGGGCGTGCGGCCGGGCCGCGCGGGGCCGATCGGGTGCCGCTTCGCGCGCCGGGATCGGGGTATCCCGTCCGGAGGAACAACGGGACTGATGCACTGTCAGTCGGGCTGGCGTGCCCCGGCCGGTCCGGGGCGTCCCACCGGGTCGGACGGACGGCCGGGAGGACGTCCGGAAATACCCGGGCCGACTGTCCGAGGCAGGTCGTAGGCTTGCGCGCAGGTGATCCTCAGGAGGAGCGTTTTGACCCCACCGAAGCCGGTCCGGCAACCGGAGTACGAGTACCAGTCGCTGCGCATGCCGCGTGGCACCACGCGCAACGCGGCACGCCAACTGCTCACCGAGCACGCCGAGTACGGGCACTGGGAGCTCGACCGGCTGAGGCTGTTCCCCGACGGGAGCCGGACGGTCCGGCTGCGGCGGCGGATCATCCGGCAGGTCCGGAGCTGGTGACGGGCGAGCGCGCCTGAACCCACCCGCCGCCGCGGGGATGGACGGGCGGGGCGCCTGGGTGGGGAAGGCCCAGGCGGGAGGCGGCCGGGTCGGGGAGCTCCGGATCGGCGAGCTCCGGGCCCGGGAACGCGCCCGTCGCGGTGGGGATCTCACGCCGGGCTTTCGAGCCGGGGCTTCACGTCATGTCAGGCCTTGATGCGGGTTCTCACACCGGACCTCCGCCCGCCCGCGGCCGCCCGTACCTCCAGGCGGCCGCGGGCGCGTCACGCTCCGGCCTCGTGCTCCGGCGGCGCCGCGGGGGTGTGGCGCCGCGGGATGTGGCCTACCGGCGGCTCAGCGGGCCCCGGCGCGGGCGCGGCGGTAGAGCACGCCGCCACCGAGCAGCAGGGCGAGACCGGCGGCGCCGAGCAGTTCGACGTCACCGGCGCCGGTGGAGGCCAGCTGGCTGCCGACGGCGCCGCTCGGCGAGGAGGCGACGACCGGGGCTGCGGCGCGGGCCGCGACCGGGGCGACCTGGCCGCTCGCGACCGGCGCGACGGCGGGGGCCGAGTGTGCGCCGGCCTCGGGGGTGGTGGACGGGCCGCCGTTGCGCGGGTTGCCCGGGACCTCCCCGCCGGCCTGCGGCGGGATGGACGGGCTGTGCTTCTCGGGGCAGTCGTCGACCGGCTTCGGGGCCGGGGCGGGCTGCGCGACGTTGGCGCAGTCGTTGCCGAAGGCCGGGTTCCCGACGCCGACCACGTCGACGGAGTTGCCGCAGGCGTTGACCGGGACGTGCACGGGGGCCTGGATGCTGTTGCCGGAGACCACGCCGGGCGAGTTGGCGGCGACGCCGGAGGCGGACGTGCCCGAGGCGGAGGAGCCCCGGCCGGAGCCGGTGTTGGCCCCGGAGCCGGTGTGGGAACCGGAGCCCGCGTGGGAGCCGCCCGGCTTGGCGGCCTCGGGGTGGCCGCTGACGTTCGCGCAGCGGTTGCCGTAGGACGGGTTCAGCACGCCGATCACGTCGACGGTGTTGCCGCAGGCGTTGATCGGCACCTCGACCGGCACCTGCACCGAGTTCCCGGAGGCGACGCCCGCCGATCCGGCGGCACCTCCCTGGGCCTCGGCACCCGCGTAGGCGTAGCCGGCGGTCGAGGCCAGGACACTGCCGGTGGCCACGACCGTGAGGATCCCCTTCTTGGCTACATTCCTCATCTTTTCCCCTGACGTATCGAGAACGACGTGACGACCTTGACGTAAATACCTTCCGAAAGTCGGAATTTCCGTATATCCGGATATCCGGCAAGGTCTTCGACTGCACAGGAGTTAACGAGAGAGCGGCGGAGAGGTTGAGCCGAACGAACCAACTTCACCCGATCGAGCGATTGCCCTCTTGTTTGCCCCTCCGCACCCAGCTCCCCTCACTCCGCACTCCGTACTCCGCATGCAAGCGGCCCCCGGGCGGCGCGTCCGCCGCCCGGGGGCCGAATGAGTCGGCTCAACGAGCCTCAGCAGCTCGGAGCGTGACTCAGAAGTTGGCGCAGTGGTTGCCGAACGCCGGGTTCAGCACGCCGATCACGCTGATGGTGTTGCCGCACAGGTTGACCGGGACGTGCACCGGGATCTGCACCTGGTTGCCGGAGACGACACCCGGGGAGCCAGCGGCCACACCCTCGGCGCCGGCACCGCCGTGAGCGGACGCGACACCGGCGGCGGCGATCACCAGGCCACCGGTGGCGGCGGCAACAGCGGCGATCTTCTTGACCTTCATCATTCCTCCTGTATGGACAACGCAACCCGTTCGGCGGGTTGCACAGGGATGAACGAGGGTGTGGCAAACGGGGTACGGAACAGATTTGCCATTCACTCGCAACGGTGACGGTCCGCACACACGGTCGATCCGCATTTCCTTGCAGGATCGTTTCTGTTGATCTCCTTCGCTCTGTCCCAAATCATTAGCTCGGACAATGCGGACGGCCCGCCCCCGGCACTCCGGGAACGGGCCGTCCACCCAAGGTGCTCAGCAGGCGTCGAGGAACCGGTCCAGCACCCGGACGCCGAACTTCAGCCCGTCCACCGGCACCCGCTCGTCCACACCGTGGAACATCCCGGCGAAGTCCAGCTCCGGCGGCAGCTGCAGCGGCGCGAAGCCGAAGCAGCGGATCCCGAGGTCCTGGAACGACTTGGCGTCCGTCCCGCCCGACAGGCAGTACGGCACCGCGCGGGCGATCGGGTCCTCCGCCCGCAGCGCCGTCTGCATCGCCTCCACCAGCGCGCCGTCGAAGGTGGTCTCGATCGCCTTGTCCGAGTGCAGGCTCTCCCGCTTCACGCGCGGGCCCAGCACGCTGTCCAGCTCCGCCAGGAACTCCTCCTCGTAGCCGGGCAGGAAGCGCCCGTCCACGTGTGCGGTGGCCTGGCCGGGGATCACGTTCACCTTGTAGCCGGCGCCGAGCATGGTCGGCTGGGCGGTGTTGCGCAGCGTGGTGCCGATCATCTTGGCGATGCCGCCGAGCACCCGCAGGGTCTCGTCCATGTTCTCCGGGTCGAGCTCGACCCCGAGCGCGTCCGACAGCTCGTTCAGGAACGCCCGTACGGTCTTGGTGATCCGCAGCGGGAACTTGTGCCGGCCGAGCCGGGCGACCGCCTCGCACAGCTCGGTGATCGCGTTGTCGTCGTTCTCCATCGAGCCGTGCCCGGCGCGGCCCTCGACCGTCAGGCGCATCCAGTGCATGCCCTTCTCGGCCGTCTCCACCAGGTAAAGCCGCACCTGGTCGTTGACCGTGAAGGAGAAGCCGCCGACCTCGCCGATGCCCTCGGTCACGCCCTCGAACAGCTCCGGGTGCTTGTCCACCAGGAACCGCGCCCCGTACGTGCCGCCGGCCTCCTCGTCCGCGACGAACGCCAGCACCAGGTCGCGCGGGGGCTTGCGGCCGGTGCGCAGCCGGTCGCGGACCACCGCGAGGGTCATCGCGTCCATGTCCTTCATGTCGACCGCGCCGCGCCCCCACACGCAGCCGTCCGCGATCTCGCCCCCGAACGGGTCGTACGTCCAGTCCGCGGCGTTGGCCGGCACCACGTCGGTGTGGCCGTGGATCAGCAGGCCCGGGCGGGAACGGTCCTCGCCCTCGATCCGCACCACCGTCGAGGCCCGCCCCTTGGCCGACTCGAAGATCTGCGGCTCCACCCCGAACTCCGCGAGCTGCTCGGCGACGTACTCCGCCGCCTTGCGCTCCCCCGGGCCGGAGCCGTCCCCGTAGTTGCTGGTGTCGATCCGGATCAGATCGCGACAGATCCCGGCGACCTCCGACTCAGCCGTCGCCCTCGGCCCCGCCGACTCGCTCCGCTCGCTCACGGTCACTCCTCGTCTTTGGCCCGCACCGACGCACCAGCGCGCCACCCCCAGGACCTGCACCCGGGCCGTACGAGCACGTACGCCCATCCTCCCCCAGCCCCCGACCCGGATCCACCCCCTGCGCGCCCCCGAAACCCCCTGGTCACGCCCCCGCCACACACTCCCCCTTGCCCCCGCCACCACCTCCATTCCCCCGCCCCGAACCGTTTTGGGACCCCAAGCCGATCTTTGCTACAGTTACATCTGTCAGCGCGGCCGACGAGAGAACGAAAGCCGCAAGGACAACACCCGGTCCGGGTGGCGGAATGGCAGACGCGCTAGCTTGAGGTGCTAGTGCCCTTTATCGGGCGTGGGGGTTCAAGTCCCCCCTCGGACACCAGCAAGACCCCTGTTGATTCAGGGGTCTTTTGCTTTTCCCGGCCGTCGTGTGACCAACCGCGGGACCGGCGGCCCGGCGAGTGGTGTCGGGTGGTGGTGGAGGTCTCCGCCGGGGAGTCGTGGCTTCGGGCATGGTGGTCGGCCGACCTCGTGGGGCCGGTCGATCCGACGTGACGGCGGGTCGGCCGGCCCTTGGTGTGGGGTCGGGGCTATCGGGTGTGGAGGCGGTGGGCGGTGCGCCGGACCCACCAGAGGGCGGCCGCGGTGACGGCCAGGGTCCAGGCGAGTTGTGCCGCGGCGTACGGGTGGCCCTGGGCTGCGGAGCGGGCGAGCGGGAACAGGAGGGTGCCGACCGCCAGCGGGCCGCGCAGGTACCAGAGCGCCACCTGGCCGGGGCCGGTGTTGCCCATGGGGGTGTTGACACCGATCGTCAGGTGCACGGGCACGACGCCCCGGTAGGAGCTGACCAGCGCGGCCACGGTGAGTGCGGGTACGGAGGCGAGGAGCGGGAGGAGTCCTGCGGCGCCCCGGCCGCCGAGCACGCACGCCAGTGCGCCGGCTCCGGTGAGCGCGAGGAGGAGGCCGCCGGGCACCGCCGAGTGCTGGAGGGCGAGCGACTTGAACGTCCAGGGCAGGTTGGTGGAGCGCCGCGGGTCGTCGCTCTCCAGCCGGGCCGGCTCGGTGAGTTGAGCGGCCGCCAGGTATTCGGCGACCAGGGACAGCACGACGACGATCTGCTGTGCGGTCGAGGTGAAGGAGGGGGCGGCCGCGGTCAGTCCGACGGCGAGCCCGCTCCAGACGGCGGCCCACCCCAGGCGGCGGGGGTTGCGCAGCAGGCAGGTGAGGTCGCGCCACGGGACCAGCAGCAGCCGGTGCCGCGGCACGGGGAGGCGGAGCCGGGGGGTGCTGCGCCGCTCCTTGAGCCGCGGTACTCCTGAGCGGGCCTGGCGGAGGTCGAGCATGAGGACGGACGTGCTGATCTGGGCGGCGACCGTCGCGCGCAGCCTGAGGGCGGCCTGCGGGATCGCGGGCAGTTCCCGCCAGGCGAGGACGAGGGCGACCACCGGGGTGCCGACCGACAGCACCGTGCCGACGGCGCCCGCCGTACCCACGAGGCCGAGCGCCCACAGGAGCGGTTGGGACGCCCACCCCCACGGGCCCGACCAGAGCAGGAGGTCCTGCAGCCAGCCCGTCCGCCCCTGTGTCCATGCCGTCCACACGCCGGCGGCGGCGACCGCGGCGAGGAGCCACCCCGCGGCGAAGACCCCGCGGCCGTAGCGGGACATCCACTGGTCGTTCCGCTCGACCAGGACGCCGACCGCGCTCGTGGTGAGCGCCACCGAGACGCCCGTCCAGGAGCCCGCGAGGGTCAGCAGGATCCACGACTGCGGGGCCAGGCCCTGCAGCAGGAAGCCCGCGACCGCGCCGGCGACGCCGCTCACCACGGAGGCCAGCGCCACCGAGGACCGCAACCCCGGCGCGAGCAGGGCTCGCCGGTCGACGGCCGAGGGCAGCAGGAAGCCGGTCGTGGCCCGGTCCAGCAGGACCGGGCCACGCCACATCGCTCCCCGGGCGGTGAGCAGCAGGGCGAGGACCAGCACCGCCGGGATCAGCGCCAGGAGCGTCGCGGACGCCTGTTCCCCGATCTGCACGGGTGGCCGGTCGGCCGCCCGGGTCGAACTCGTCCACTGGAGCAGGGCGGGGACGCCCCAGCAGCCGCCCACCAGGAGGACCGTGTAGGCGATGAACCACGCGCTCCTGCGCTTCTCCTGGCGCGTGCCACTCCGGGCTTCGCGCAGGAACAGCAGGGTGTCCGCGGTGCAGTCCCCCGACCTGTCGGGCACCCGCGCCCTCGTCCCGGTCGCGGGTGCCACGCTGTCGCTCAAACCGCTCATCCTTCCCCCCGCACCGCCCCGGACGGGCCCGAGTGCCCCGCACGCGAGCCGACTTCGACGATCTGGTCCGCGACCTCGTTCAGGGCCCGGTGGTGGGTGGCCATGAGGACGGCCGTTCCGCGGTCGCGGTGCTCCGCGATCAGGCGGGCGAGGGCGGTCCGGGCGTGGGAGTCGAGCCGCTGTTCCGGCTCGTCGAGGATGAGGAGGTCGTGCGGCCGGATGAAGGCGGCGGCGAGGAGCAGCGCCTGGGTCTGCCCGGAGGACAGGGCCGAGGGGAACTGTTCGGACTGCGCCGTGAGGCGGTGCGACTCCAGCGCCCCGTCGACCGCGGCATCGGCTCCGGCGCCCATGCCGTGCGACAGCGCCACGAGCCGCAGGTGCTCCCGCACGGTGAGGTCCGGATAGAACGCACCGGGATCCATCACCGACGCGACCCGCTTGCGCACGTCCAGGGAATCCTCGTGGATCTCCTCCCCGTCGAAGACGACCGACCCCGCGGAGGGTCTCTCCCGGCCGGCCGCCACGCGGAGCAGCGTGCTCTTGCCGGATCCGTTCTCCCCGACCAGGGAAACGCACTCACCACGGTGGATGCGGAGGGAGACCCGGTCGAGCACGGTGCTGTCACCGTACGCGTGTGTGACGTCGACGAGTTGCAGCAGCGGTGCGTCCGCCGCCTTGCCGGTTTTCTTTTTCAATCGACGAGCCGTCTTCTCTCGGATGATCGAAACGTTCATTTTCACACTTTTCTGAACATTGGGCCGATCATAGCAAGGCGTCCCAATCCTGCAAAGCCGACCCAAATACACCCTCCGGACGGCCCGGCACGCATCCTCCGGTCGGCCCCGAGGCCGTCAAGTCAAATGGGGCGATTTGAGGCCATACGGACTGTTCGGCGGAATCCGCCGCCCGCCCGGATTCTCGATCAAGGCCTGACCTGCGATATCAATGATCGAATACAGGAGCATCCGGTGACTCCACAGCAAAAGGGGCATTGCGCAGAATTCGAAGAATGTCCACCTACAATGGAATTGGTCAATTTCTTCGAAATTATCCGCCACCGATTCGCATTGTGCACACCATGAACGCATCAAGGGTCTTCCCGTGGTTACCGGAACGACATATGGTCGAACGGCAGCGGCCGGCAGCGGGCGTCGGTCCTCTGCGGGTTGGCCGCTGTCTCCACCATCAAAAGGAGAAAGAGTGAACGCCACCGAATCGCGTGTCGAGTTCGTGACCGATGCCGTCAACGCTTCGTTCGCGGAGGCGCAGGAGGGTTTCGTGAACGCACACAACGCTCCCGCGATGACCACCCCCACCATCGTCGCCATATGCGAGGTCGTCGTGACGGGCAGCACGATCTGCCTCGGCTGCTGAACCACTGACCCACCGGTGACACCACCCATGTGAGCAGACGGGCCGGAAAGGGGGACGAGCGGTTCCCCTTTCCGGCCCCGCTCGACTGGAGCACGAGGACGCGTGAATGCCATTCACCAAGATCGTCAACGAGCCTTCCCACCCCATATCGCGCGAGGACGCGCATTACTGGACGCTGGCCCCGGCCGCGGTGGGCGAGATCATCAGCGGCCTCGAAGCCTTGACCAGGACGGCCGCCTACGGACCCAACGGCCTTTTGCAGGGCCTGAGTTCGAAACGTGATCGCAGCGTGGTCCCGCAGGCCCTCCGCAAGGCGATCGACAGCCGCGGCGGTGCCGTCGCCATCAAGGCCATGGGCGTCGTCGGCGGAGCGCTGACCCTGACCGGCCGCAGGAGCCGGGCGCAGCAGATCACCGGAGCCGGCCTGATGCTGGCCTCCAGCGGCCTGAGCAAGTACCGCACCTCGTTCGGCAGGGACGGGGCGGACCACATGGCCGCCCTGATCTGCGGCTACCGCCTGCTCACCGCCCTGGTCCCCGAGGCCGAGAAGTCCGACGACCTCTTCCTGCGCGCGGTCAACGCCCAGACCTTCATCGCCTACGTGACCGCCGGCGCGGCGAAGGCGATCTCCAGCACCTGGCGGTCGGGCGAGGCGCTGGAACAGGTCCTGCAGACCCAGCAGTACGGGGACAGCGCGGTCGCCAGGTGGCTGAAGAAGAGCCCGCTGCTGTGCAGTTCGATGACGTGGTTCACCATCGTCTGGGAGACCGGGTTCCCGGTCGTCTACCTGCTGGCGCCGGCGGACGCCCGCAAGGCCCTGGCCGGCGTCAAGCTCTTCCACCTGGGCATCGCCGTGACGATGGGCCTGCCGCGGTTCTTCTGGGGATTCAGCTCGGCCCACGCGGCGGTCCTCTACGCCGTGGACCGCCTGCCCAGGAACGGGGGCCGGGGATGAGGTTCGAACGCCAGGTGGTCGCCACCTTCAGCGCCGCCGCCGCGGTCAGCGCCTACCTCTCGTACATCCGCCTGGAGGAGGAGTACACCCGGCGCAGCGGACTCAAGGGGACCTCCCTGATCCAGGGCCCGGACGGCCTCGCGATCGAGTACGCGCTCGATGCCGGGGAGCTCGGTCCCACTGCCCCCGTCGCGGTCCTCGAAAGCGGCCTGGGCGCGCCGCTGGAGTCCTGGGACTGGGTGGCCGGGCTGCTCAGCCGGCGCTTCCGGGTCCTGCGCTACCACCGCAGCGGGTACTGGCGCTCGAAGAGCGGACTGCGGCCGGCCCAGTCGGTCGAGTTCCTCCTGCAACAGCTCGCGCCGGAGGGCGACGTCGTCCTGTGCGGCCACTCGATCGGCGCCCTCACCGCCATGAACGTCGCGGCGGAGTCCGCCTACGTGCGCGAGCGCGCCACCGTCCTGCACATCGTCGACGGGACGGACGCCGTGCTCCTCGGTGAGGACCGCGGGTCGAAGCGGCGGGTGGCGCGCTACAACCAGGACACCGCGCGACGGCTGCTCGGCTCGGCCCTGGGCACCACCCGCTGGCTGACGAGCCCCACCGAGCGGGAACTCGAGTACCGCCCGGACATCCAACGGGCGTACCTGGCCTCGATCTCCAGCCCCCAGGTGCTGCTGGCGGCGCGCCAGGAGTACCTCCACGAGCCCCTCGCCGGCCAGGACTTCGTGGCCGCCGGCCCGCTGCGGCGCGTCGTCATCTCGGCCGCAAACAACACCGAGCAGCAGCGCAAGCTCAGCGAGCGGGTCGCCGCGGACTTCCACGTCGTCCCGGCGAGCAGCCACCGGTCCATCATCGCCAAGCCCGCCCTGGCGCAGCAGACGGCGGCGATCATCCTGGAGAACTCATGAGCGCGTGGCGCAGGACCGTCACGTCCCTGGTCAAGGCCGCCCTGGTGACGCACGTCGTGCTGACGGTCTTCGAGAACCTGCCCGACGACAAGCTGCCGATCAAGATGCGCCTGCCGTTCTTCCCCGACCTGCCGCAGTGGCGCTTCTTCGCTCCGAACCCCGGCATCGAGGACCTGTACGTCTTCTACCGCACGCGCGCGACGCCCGCGGACGGGTGGACCACGTGGGCCGACCTGGCCATGCGGAACGAGGCGAAGCCGCTCGCCGTGCTGTGGAACCCGGGGAGCCGGGTTCCGAAGGCGCTGTTCGACATGGCGTCGCAGGTGCGCACGCTCGCCTCGAACGGGGCCATGTTCGAGTGGATGCTGAACAGCGACGGGTACAACCTGATGGCCGGGGCCGTGCGGGACACGTGCAGGAGGAGCAGCGAGTCGGGGGACTACCAGTTCATGATCGTGGCGTCCGTCCCGACCGAGGGTGCCGACGGGATCAAGCCCATCATGATCTCGCCCGAACTCGCCCTGTGAACCGGGGGAACACCGAGATGCCCGAAACCGAAAGCACCGAAAACTCCGGAAGCGCTGCGAACACCGGAATCGCCGCAAGCGCCGGAAGTCAGGCGATCCCCGATCTGGGCGAGAAGCGGATCCTGTTCATCGTGACCGGATCCATCAATGCCGCGCTCACACCGTACTGGCTGCACTGGCTGCGCCAGTCGTTTCCCCGGATCACGAGCGATCTCCTGGTGACCAGGTCCGCACAGCGATTCGTGACGCTGGACGCCCTGCGCCGACTGGTGGGCGGCGACGTGTGGACCGACGACTACGCCGACCCCTCCCTCCCGGAATCCGCACACGTGGAGATCGGCGAACGCGTCGACGCCTTCGCCGTCTTCCCCGCGACGCTCGATTTCGCGATGCGGCTCGCCTCGGGAAACTGCGACACCCCCGCCACCATGGCGTTGCAGATCACCGAAAAGCCGATCGTGCTCGCCACCGCCTTTCCGGCCGGAAATGCCGTCGTCGAACACAACATGGAGCTCCTGCTGCGGCGCCCGAACGTCTCGGTCAGCCAGACCGTGGCGGCGTACAGCGTCGGGAAGCGAAAATGGGAGGGCGAGACCGGCTTCTACCTGCCGTCGGTCCTGAAGGAGCTGGAAGGAATGTTCGATGCAAAGGGCCGCCGGTAGCACCAGCTCCCGGTGACCGGCCGCCCCGCCCGTGGAATCCCGCGCGGCGGACCGACCATGAACGAGGCGGACCGACCATGAAGTGGAACAGGGACGTCGCGGTCGTGGG
This sequence comes from Kitasatospora sp. NPDC088861, assembly GCF_044750105.1. Classification (NCBI taxonomy): domain Bacteria; kingdom Bacillati; phylum Actinomycetota; class Actinomycetes; order Kitasatosporales; family Streptomycetaceae; genus Kitasatospora; species Kitasatospora sp. NPDC088861. The sequence goes on along the minus strand of NZ_JBIVJF010000010.1, from coordinate 6,115 downwards.
CAGCGGGCCGAACGGCCTGGCGGCGGCCGTCACCTTCGCCCGCGCCGGGCTGCACGTGGACGTCTACGAGAGCCAGGACGAGATCGGCGGCGGCCTGCGCACGCACGCCCTCTTCGACAGCGACGTACGGCACGACATCTGCTCCGCCGTCCATCCGATGGCCGCCGTGTCGCCGTTCTTCCGCCGGTTCGACCTGTCGGCCCGCGGCGTCGACCTGCTCCGGCCGGAAGCGTCCTACGCCCATCCGCTGGCGGACGGGCGGGCCGCCGTGGCGTACCAGGACCTCGACCGGACCTGCGACGCGCTGGGCCGCGACGGCGCCGGCTGGCGGCGGCTGATGGCACCGCTCATCGGCCGCAGCGCCGAGATCGGGGAGCTCTTCCTCTCCGACTTCCGTTCCGTCCCCCCGTCCCTGCGGACTCCGGCGATGCTCGCGTGGCGGTCCCTGGTCCACGGGACGGCGCTCGCCACGCACCGGTTCGCGACCGACGAGGCGGCCGCCCTCCTCGCCGGGGTGGCCGCGCACGCCGTCGGTAGGCTCCCCAGCATCGTCGGCGGAGCCGTGTCGGTCTTCCTCGGCCACCTGGCGCACAGTTCGGGGTGGCCGGTGCCGCGCGGCGGGAGCTCGGAGATCGCGGCCGGCCTGGCCGAGGACATCCGGCGCCACGGCGGGCAGATCCACACCGGTGCGCGCATCACCGACCTGGCGCAGGTGCGCGGTTCGCGCGTCGTCATGTTCGACACCGGGCCGAAGGAGTTCTCGGCCGTGGCGGGCGACCGGCTGCCCGCCGCCTACCGGCGACGGCTCCGCAGGTTCCGGTACGGGCCCGCGGCGGCCAAGGTCGACTTCCTGGTGTCCGAGGCGATCCCGTGGCGGAACACCGAGGTGGCCAGGGCCGCCACCGTGCACCTCGGAGGGTCGCAGGCGCAGATCTACCGCCGGGAGTCCGGGGTCGCCCGCGGTGTCGACGCGGGCGACCCGTTCGTGCTGCTGGTGGATCCCGGCGTCGCCGATCCCGACCGGGTCCGCGCCGGGAAGCGGCCCGTCTGGGCGTACGCGCACGTGCCCAACGGGTACGCGGCGGACCCCACCGGCTCCGTCACGGCACAGATCGAGAAGTACGCGCCCGGGTTCGCCGAGACGGTCGTCGCCGCCCGGAGCACCAACGGCGTCCAGTACGAGGCGTACAACCCGAACTACGTCGGCGGGGACATCGGGGCCGGGGCCCTGACCCTCGGCCAGCTGCTCATGCGCCCGACCCCCCGGTGGAACCCGTACGCGACCCCGTTGCCCGGCGTCTACCTGTGCTCCGCGTCCACGCCGCCCGGTCCGGGCGTCCACGGCATGAGCGGCTACCTCGCCGCCGTCTCCGCGCTCCGCCGGGAGTTCGGCATCGCCGCGCCGCCCGCGCTCGGGCCCTGTCCGGCGTCTTTGCGACGTGAACCGTGACGGCGGCGTCATCAATCGGAGAGGCTGCTCGGTAAGGGTGGTGGCGGCGGGTCCGCCCCGTGGAACCCCTGACGTTTTTGGAGGAGACCGATGTCCGCACCTGTTCAGCACCACCGCTTCGCCGTCGACGAGGACGGCAACGACCTGGGGTACGCCCTGTCGCTGCCGGACGGGTACGACGAGGGCCCCGGGCCGTGGCCGCTGCTGCTGTTCCTGCACGGCGCCATGGAGCGTGGCGAGGATCTGGCGGCGCTCGCCGTGCACGGGCCGGTGCGACAGATCACCGCCGGGGCGAAGCTGCCGTTCGTGGTGGTGGCCCCGCAGTGCCCGGCGCACAGCTCGTGGGTCGCGGAGGTGAGCGCGCTGGCGGCCCTGGTCGAGGACGTGGCGCGGACGTACCGGATCGACCCGGACCGGCGGTACGTCACCGGGCTGAGCATGGGCGGCACCGGCACGTGGGCGCTCGCCGCCCGGTACCCGCGCCGGTTCGCCGCCGCAGTGCCGATCTGCGGGTCCGGGCTGAGCGAGGCGGCGCCGCGCCTCGTCGACCTCCCGGTGTGGGCCTTCCACGGCGGGGAGGACGACGTCGTCCCGGTCGCCCACACCGAGCGGGTGGTCGAGGCGCTGCGGGAGGCGGGCGGTCCGGTGCGGTTCACCCGCTACCCGGGGATCGGCCACGACTCCTGGACGCGGACGTACGACGACCCCGAGGTCTACGCCTGGCTGCTCGCCCAGTCCCGCCGGTCCCACAGCGCGGGCTGATCCGCCAGGATCGGCCGGACAGGACCTACTGCTGGGGTCCGGTCGCCTGACGGGGCCCGGTCCGGGGGCGGGTGGGGTGCGGGACGGACGCGGGCAGGGCGTGTCCGGTGCGGTCGTCGGTGTGCCAGGACTGCGACTGGAAGGCCAGGAACACCGCCGCCCACCGGCTCTCCGCCGGCAGGTGGATGAGCAGCGCGCCGTCCTGGTAGACGCCGTCGTCCGTCCGGAACCGCCCGCTGTTGCCCTGGTTCATGTGCACGTCGTGCACGCCGTTGCCGGGCAGGAAGCCGAACACCTTGTCCGGGACGCCGGGTTCGGGCCCGAAGCGCTGCCCGAAGACGTACACCGCGGCCGCCGGGTCGGCGATCGCCCGTTGGACGTGCTGGTCGAGCGCGTCGGCGAGGTCGTTGTCCGGGCCCGGGAGGTCGGGCGGCAGGACGCGCATCGCCGCGGGGTCGAACAGGCGCCCGCGGACGAAGTCCAGGCCCGCCGTGCCCGGCCGGGACGGCACCGGGTTCCAGCCGCTGCCGGCCGGCGGGAGGAGGCCGGTGACGGGGTGCCGGAAGTCCTCGACCGCGAGGTAGCGCAGGTCGGCGGGGGCCTGCTGGGAGAGGACGTTGACCGCCGCGCGGTAGTCGGTGCCCCCGGCGTCGCGCAGGTGGATCTGGTAGTGCGGGGTGTCGGTGGCGCCCTCGCGGCGCCGGTCGACGGCGGTGGCGGCGAGCACGCCGTAGTCGCTGATCGGCATGGGTGTCGTTCCTCGGTTCCCTGGCTGCTGGTCCTGGTGCCCCGTCGGCCGGTCGGCCGGGGTGCCTCCGTTATCGCGCACCCCGCCGACCGGGGAGCGTGGAATCCGCAGTTGTTCATCTGCCGTCCCCCGAAGGGATTTTCGCGCCGCAGAACGTTGACGTCGGGGCGCGGGCGTCTGGGGGCCGGGCGAGGGCTGGACGGGGACCGAACGAGGGCTGGACGGGGACCGGACGAGGGCTGGACGGGGACCGGACGAGGGCTGGACGGTCAGTCGGCCGGTGCCGGCCCGCCCCCGCCGGGCGGAGCGTGGGCGCGTCTCGACCGCCCCCGGACCAGCTCGCCGGTGACGAAGGCCGTCACCGCGGTGACGATCAGCAGCGGCATCGCATCGGCGGCCTGACCACCCAGCAACGCCGCCGCCAGCACCGTGCTGGTGACCGGAAGCCGGGTGACGGCCGCGCCGGAGGCGGCCAGTCCGGCGGCCAGCGCGGGCGCGGTGCCGAGGCCGGGCAGCGGCGCGCAGGCCGCCCCGAGCGCGGCACCGATCAGGATCGCCGGGAAGATCGGGCCGCCGCGCAGGCTGCCCAGGGCGATCCCCCAGCCGACCGTCTTGCACAGCACCAGGGCGAGCAGCGCGCCGATCGGCCAGGCCGCCGGGTCGGCCGCCAGCGCGCCCAGGGTGGCCTGCCCGGAGAGCGCGGCCTCCTCCGGTGAGCGACCGGTGAGCAGGGCGTACGCCGCGAGGCAGGCTCCGACGGCGATCGCACACAGCACCGTCCGGACGGCGGTCCGACGAGCGGTCGGCACCGGCCGGGGGCCGTCCGGATCGCCCGTGGTGAAGGCCTTGACCCGCCGGCCGAGGGCCTGCCCGGCCACGCAGACCACGGCGATCACCACCGCCAGCGGGACGCCCCAGAGGAAGTCACCCGGGTCCGGGACGCCGCTCTCGGGCACCCGCGGCAGCGAGAGCGCGCCGATCGACAGCCCGGTCCAGTGGCCGAAGCCGGTGAAGACCAGCGCACCGACCCCGCTGGCCAGCAGGCAGGGCAGGACCAGAGCGATCAGCCGCGGGCCGCCCAGCCCGGCCGCCTCGATCATCATCACGCCCGCCACCAGCGGGCTGCCGAAGATGGTGGAGATCGCGGCCGCCGCCCCGGCCGTGCCCAACACCGGTACCAGTTCCGGGTGTTGGGACCGCCTGGCGGACCGGACGGAGAGCAGCGCGAGGCCGCCGCCGATCGCCATCAGCGGCGCCTCCGGGCCGAGCACCGCGCCGAGCGGCAGGCAGGCGAGCGCGGCCAGCACCACGCCGGGGACGGCGCCCGGCGGGGTGGGCGGGCCGCCCAGCCCGTCCACCGGCACGTGGCCGCCGTGCCCGGGCAGCCGGGTGACCACGGGGGCGAGCAGCAGGCCGGCCAGCAGCAGCGCGGGCAGCGGCCACCACCAGGGGGCGCGGTCGAAGCCGGCGGTGACCGGCAGGCTCTCCCAGACCCAGTGCTGGAGTTGGTGCTCCAGGCCGACGAAGCCGAAGGCGACCAGCGAGACCGGGGCGCCGATCAGGGCGGCGACCAGCAGCAGGCCGAGGTAGCCCTTGCCGAGCAGCACCTGGCGCAGGGTGGGGCCACCGTTCTCCTGCTGGGGCGTCCCCGGCATCGCCGCTCCTTCGCGCTCCCGGGGCGCGCGGCCCCCGTCCTACGACCGAGTCTCGCCCGGGGCCGGGCGGCCCGCACGGCGTGCGGCCCGTCAGCCGGGCGCCGGACGAGCGGAGTTGCGCCGTTCGGGTGGGAGCGCCCTCCGCGGCGGGTCGGCGTCGGCAGGAGCGGTTCGGCGTCGGCGGACAGAGCCAGCGGCCGGCGGTCAGAGCCGGTGGGCGTCGCCGAGTGCGCTCTCGATGCCCTGGACCATCCGCCACAGCGGCGCCCGGCGGCTGGCGACCAACACCACCACATCGTCCGCCCCGGACTCCCCGGACTCCCCGCCCGCGCCGTTCTCGCCGCCCGGGCGGTCGTTCCAGGTGCCGGTGACGAAGGCCATCGCCGCGTCGACCTCGGCCACCCAGTCGCTCTCGCCGCCCGAGCGCAGCCAGGTGCGCAGGGCGTGGTTGTGCGCGGCGACGACGGCGGCGGCGGTCACGTCGGCGCGCAGCGGGCCGTCCGGCCGGTCGGCGAACCGGCCGCGCAGGTAGGCCGCGAGCGTGTGCTCGTAGCGCCAGACCACGGAGAGCTCGTACGCCCGCAGGCCGGGGACCTTGCGGGTGAGGCGGTAGCGCTGGACGGAGAAGGAGGGCTGTTCGGCGTACATCCGCAGGACGAGCCGGGCCGCGTCGCAGGCGTGCTTGACCGGGTCCTCCTCGCCGGTGCCGGACTCCAGGAACTCCGTCATCTCGGCGAGGCTGCGCTCGTGGTCCGGGAAGACCACGTCCTCCTTGGCCGGGAAGTAGCGGAAGAAGGAGCGCCGGCCGACCCCGGCGAGCGAGACGATGTCGTCGATGGTGGTCTGCTCGAAGCCGCGTTCCAGGAAGAGCTCGAAGGCCGCGGCGACGAGCGCCTCGCGCATCGCCGGCTTGGTGGGCCCGTCGTTCATGGGCAGGTCCTGCTCTTCCTTCTCGCTCATTCCCGGAACATAGCATCGGCCCCGAACGGCCGGACCGGGTGCTCGGCCCGGCCGTCGGTGCACCTCGGAGGCGCTGTTACGGCAGGTTGCGGGCCATGACGATGCGCTGGACCTGGTTGGTCCCCTCGTAGATCTGGGTGATCTTCGCGTCCCGCATCATCCGCTCCACCGGGTAGTCCCGCGTGTACCCGTACCCACCCAGCAACTGCACCGCGTCCGTCGTGATCTCCATCGCCGCATCCGACGCGAAGCACTTCGCCGCCGCCCCGAAGAACGTCAGATCCCCGTCCCCACGCTGCGACTTCGCCGCCGCCGCATACGTCAGCTGCCGCGCCGCCTCCAGCTTCATCGCCATGTCCGCCAGCATGAACTGCACACCCTGGAACTCCGCGATCGCCTTCCCGAACTGCCGCCGCTCCTTCACATACCCCTTCGCGTAGTCCAACGCCCCCTGCGCGATCCCCACCGCCTGCGCCGCGATCGTCACCCGCGTGTGGTCCAACGTCCGCATCGCCGTCGCGAAACCCGTCCCCTCCGCAC
>NZ_JBIVJF010000009.1:0-259022 GCF_044750105.1 Kitasatospora sp. NPDC088861 | reverse complement strand
TGGCACGCTGTTGAGTTCTCAAGGAACGGACACTTCCTTCGGACCGCCTTCCAGCGGGCCCTCCGGGCGCTTCGTTCTTTCGTGTTCCCAGCTTATCAGATGTTTTCCGCTCCGTTTTCCGGCGCTTCGTTCATCCAATTCGCTGGTGTCTTCTACGGCTGTATGCCCCGTCCGACGTTTCAAACTCTAGCCGAGCCCCACTTCGAAAAGCGAATCGGCCGCAATCCGATAAAACAAGCACGCCGAATAGGACCCAAGCCGCGACAAGGCGCGACCCGGCCCGAACCAGGAGGTGGTGTTTCAGAGGATTGGCCGCCCCGGGACCGTCCGCGCCGACGCGTGTCCGGTGCTCCCTGCCGAGCGACTGGGAGACAGTACCCCCAATTCAGTGCCCGAAACAAACGCCCAGCCCCCGCCGCAACGTCGAGCGACGGACGTGCGACCGTCCCCGGTCACGGCGTCAGGTCGCAGCACCGTCGGCAGCCGTCCGGGCGAGGCACAGTTGTTCCTCCTCCACGATCAGCGCAGCCAGCGACTGCTCCGAGACGTCGACCGCTTCAGGAGTCGATTCGGCCACGTCACTGCGGCGCGCGTAGTCGTCGAACAGCTGGCTCTTCGCGCGAAGAATCTCCGCCATCCGCTGGTCGACGCTGTCCGCGGCCAGCAGGCGGTGCACCTGTACACGCCGGACCTGGCCCATTCGATGGGCTCTGGCTATCGCCTGGCTCTCCATGGTGGGCTTCACCTGGGGTTCGCAGAGAATGACGACCGACGCCGCCTGGATGTTCAGTCCCACGCCGCCGGCCTGGATCTGGCTCAGCAGCACCGCATGGCCCTGCACGGCGGCGAACTCGTCCACCACGTCCTGTCGTCGGACAGCGTCCAGGCCTCCGTCGAGCGGGCCGAAAGCACGCTGCCCCAGAGCGTCCTGGACGACCCGCAGGACATCCCGGAAGAACGAGAAGACAACGACCTTCAACCCGTTCTCCGCAGCCTCGTCGACGACCTCCATCAGCCGCAGCAGCTTCGCCGACCCTGCCGGGTCCGCGTACGCGGCACGGCGCATGGCCATGAAGTTCCCCTCGGCGACCGCCGAGCGGTAGGCGACGAGATCGGACGCCGACAGTTCCTCCCATTCGTCGACATGAACGACGTCGGGGAGCTCCGTCAGGACGTCCCGCTGGTTGCGGCGCAGGTAGGCCGGTGCCACTGCCTTGCGAAACGACGTCGGCCCTGCGGCGCCCGAGCTGCTGTGGATTCCGGGCAGAAGATCAGGCTGCAGATAGCGGACCAGGTTCCGGAACTCCTCCACCCGGTTCTCCATCGGGGTGCCGGTGAGGAACAGGACGCGGTCGACGCGGTCGGTCCACTCGGCCACCGCCTGCGAGCGCTTCGTGTTGTGGTTCTTGACGTAGTGGGCCTCGTCCACCACGACCATGCCGACCGTGACGTCCTCCGGGACCTCCAGGCGACGCAGTCCGTCGAAGGTCACGACGGCGACACCTCCGCTGCCGAGCCATTCGGTGCGCGCCGCTTCCCGCTCCTGGCCGTGGAATCGGAACGCCCTCAGCGTGCTGCGCGACTCGATCTCCCTGATCCAGTTGATGAGGACGCTGGCCGGGCAGACGACGAGGAAGTGTGCGCTCCCGTGCGCCCGGAGATGCGCGAGCGCGGCGATCGCCTGGATCGTCTTCCCGAGGCCCATCTCATCGCCGATGATCACCCGCTTCTGTGCGAGGGCGAAGCGGGCACCGAATGCCTGGTAGCCACGGAGCGAGACCGTGCACCGGGTGTCGTCCAGCGGCTCGGCCCGGACCCGGTCCGACAGGCTCTCCGGGAGGAAGCCTTCGGAGGCGGTGAGCCCGTCGGAGCCGGATCCCGCGAACTCGCCCAGAATGCTGTAGAAGTCGGCCGAGCGGACCTCGAACTCCGCCCAGGCCTCGATGTCCGTGGCCAGTGGGCGGAGGAGGTCCACCGAGGCCTGGGCGAAGAGCATGGACGCTCCTCGGTCCTCCGTCTCCGCGAGCAGGGCGTCCAACCGATCGACCGCGGCGAACGCCTCCTGTCGGCGCTGCCGCCCGGCGAACAGGCCTCTCACAACGCCCCGGGCCGGCTGGGCGGCGGCGATCAGGGCGGCGGCCTCGCCGGCGACACGCTCCGCCAGTTCCCTGGCCCGTCTCGCCTCGGGCCCGGCGGCGACCAGCCGTTGGAGTGCGACGACCAGCGCGGTGCCGGCCGCGTCCTGGTGGTCGACGTCCAGCCGGATCGCCACGGCCTGCTCGGCGGCCCGGGCGATCTGCCCGGCGGCGGCGATGGCCTGGAGAGCGCTCTGGGCTCCGATTCCGGGCAGCAGTTGGAGCGTGTAGGGCGTGGTGTCCACCACCTGCCGCACGGTCCTGATTCCGGCGGCCTCCAACGCTCCGACGCGCAGACGCCCCTCGGTGACGTCCTTCAGCCGGGCCACGGGAATGCCGTCCAGTTCGTCGCGGACCAACTGGCCCCGCAGACCGGCCGCGGCCCGGCGCACGTGCTCGACAGCACCCTGGTGATCGTCGACGACCGCGCGGGCGACCGCGTGGAGCCGCTCCCCGTCCGCGAGCACGATCTTGGGCTTCCGGACGGCCCGCTGCCTCTCTCCCACCTACGGCTCCTGTCCCGACTCGACCATGCGTCACCCTCTCCGGGCGTCCACATGATTCCATCCAGGCACCGCCGACCGCCCCGGATTCCGGACCACACCCCGGCCCCCGACTGCCCCGGCGGAGTCTCCGGGCCGGGTGCGTCCGTGCGTCCGTGCGTCCGTCTCGATCGACGGCGGGCACAGGGCCGTCAGCCGGCGGTCACAGCGCTGCCAGGCCTGCCTCCAGGTCGTCCAGGCCCAGGGAGCCCTGCCGCAGGGCCTTCATGTGCCAGCGCTTGAGGTCGAAGTCGGCGCCCAGCCGGCGGCGGGCCGCCTCGCGGCCGGCCAGCCAGGCGCGCTCGCCGAGTTTGTAACCGATGGCCTGGCCGGGCCGGCCGAGGTAGCGGACGATCTCACTGTGCAGGTGGGCGGGCGCCAGACCGACGTAGTCGGCCATGAAGGCGGTGGCCAGCTCCGGAGTCCAGCGCTCGCCCGGGTGGAACGGGGAGCCCGCCGGAATGACGCTCTCCAGGTGCATGCCGAGGTCGACGATGACGCGGGCGACGCGCATCATCTGCTTGCCGAGGTAGCCGAGGCGGCGTCCGGGATCGGTGAGGAAGCCGAGTTCGTCCATCAGCCGCTCCGCGTACAGGGCCCAGCCCTCCACGTTGGCGCTGATCTTGCCGAGGGTGACCTGGTAGCGGGACAGTTGCTCCGCCGCCGCGGTCCAGGAGGCGAGTTGCAGGTGGTGCCCGGGGACGCCCTCGTGGTACCAGGTGCTGACCAGGCGCCAGGTGCGGAACCGCTCCTGCGCGTCGCCGTTGGCCAGCGAGAGGAAGGTCCGGCCCGGGCGGGCGAAGTCGAGGCTCGGCCCGCTGTAGTACGGCGCGGCGGCGCTGCCGGCCGGGGCGATCCTGGTCTCGACCCGGCGCAGCGGGCCGGTGATGTCGAAGTGGCGCCCGTCGAGTGCCTCGATCGCGTCGTCCGTGATCTGCTGCAGCCAGCCGCGCATCTGCTCGGCGCCGCGCACGGTGTGTCCGTGCTGGTCCAGGTGGGCCCGGGCTTCCTGGACGGTGGCGCCGGGCAGCACCCGTTCGGCCTCCGTGCGCAGCTCGGCCCAGACCCGGTGGAACTCCTCCCAGGCCCAGTCGTAGGTCTCGTCCAGGTCCAGGTCGGCGCCGGTGTACCGGCGGGCCCCGAGCAGGTAGCGCTCGCGGCCGACGGCGTCGGGTGTGCCTTCCGCAGCGGACCGGTAGCTGTCGCGGAGCCAGTCCCGGAACGCGGCCACGGCGGCGGTCGCCTCGTTCGCGGCGGTGTCCAGTTCGGGGCGGAGCCGCTGCGGCGCGGGGGTGACGAACTCGGCGAACCAGCCGGGGCCCCCGGCCGTCTCGCCGGTCCACGCGGTGAGCTGCGCGCACAGCACGTCGGCCTGGCGGGGCGCGGCGAGCAGCTTGCGGGCGACGCCCTCCGCCAGCGTGGCCCGGTAGCCGTCCAGCGCGGTGGGCAGGTTGCGCAGCCGGCCCAGGACCGGGGCCCAGTCGTCGTCGGTGGCGGTGGGCATCATCGTGAAGATGCCCCGGAGCTGGTGCACCGGAGTGTGCAGGTTCCGCACCGCGCGGAAGTTCTCGCCGGCCTCGTGCACCCGCACCTCGGCGTCGAGCCGCTCGCGCAGCAGCCGCGCGCACACGAGCTCCGCCGGATCCCCGTCGGGCCCGGCCTCGGGGACGGCGTCCAGGCGCGCCAGCGCCTCCCGCGCGAGCCGGACCGTCTCCTCGACGCCGTCCGGCGACAGGTCGGGCATCCGGTCGTCGCCCGGGGCCAGGCCCAGGGACGTGGAGGTGACGGGATCGTGTGCGGCGACCCGGGCCACGTAGTCGTCGGCGATCTGTCGTGGAGTCATCGTCAGCTCCTTCGGTCGGCGATCGGTCGCGGTACCAGGCGTAGGAGGCCTTCGGGGTGCGCCACTGCGCCGCAAAGTCGCTGCGCCGCAAAGTCGGTGCGCCGCAAAATCGCTGCGCCGCGAAGCCGACGTGGACGAGTCCGGAGCGCCGGCGGAAGCCCTCAGGCCGTCGAACACGTCGTGATTGTAGCCAGGCTCCGCCCGCCCGCCCCGGACGGCCGCCAAGTCCGCACCGCAGCAGACGGGTTGGGCCACGGCCGGGCACGAACGGCCGGGCCCGACGAGACGGCCGGGCCGGACGAGACGGCCGGGCCGGACGAGACGGCCGCCCCCTCCGGCGCGCAGTGGCGCTGATCACAGCGGGTTTCGCGCCGTCGGCGAAATGCAGGGGCCGCCCGGGTTGTTTGCACAGGCAACCAATTCCGCCCCGGCGCACTCCACCGGCACCCACGAGGGATCCCATGACCGTCACCGAGCCCGCAGCCTCCCGCGCGGCCGAAATCCTGTCCCGGCCCGTCACGCTCAACGGGCTGACCGTTCCCAACCGCATCGCGATGGCGCCGATGACCCGCAGGTTCTCCCCTGGCGGCGTGCCCGGCGAGGACGTGCGCTCGTACTACGCCCGCCGCGCCGCCTCGGGCGTCGGCCTGATCATCACCGAGGGGACGTACGTCGGCCACGAGTCCGCCGGCCAGAGTGACGACATCCCGCGCTTCCACGGCGAGGAGCAGCTGGCCGGGTGGGCCCGCGTCGCCGAGGACGTCCACGCGGCGGGCGGCACCATCGTGCCGCAGCTCTGGCACATCGGCATGGTGCGCCGGCAGGGCGACCCGCCGTTCGCCGACGCTCCCGCCGTCGGCCCGTCCGGGATCCGGCTGGACGGCACCGAGGGAACCGGCCGGGCGATGACCCGGGCCGATCTGGACGCCGTCATCGGCGCGTTCGCCGAGGCCGCCGCGGCCGCCGAGCGGATCGGCTTCGACGGCGTCGAGCTGCACGGCGCCCACGGCTACCTGCTCGACCAGTTCCTGTGGGCGGGCACCAACCGCCGCACCGACGCCTACGGCGGCGACCCGGTGGCCCGGACGAAGTTCACGGCCGAGCTCGTCGCCTCGGTGCGAGCGGCCGTCTCCCCGGAATTCCCGGTGATCTTCCGCTACTCGCAGTGGAAGTCCGAGAACTACGAGGCCCGCCTCGCCGAGACCCCCCAGGAGCTGGAGGCGGTCCTCACCCCGCTCGCCGAGGCCGGCGTCGACGCCTTCCACGCCTCGACCCGCCGCTACTGGGTCCCCGAGTTCGACGGCTCGGACCTCAACCTGGCCGGCTGGACCAAGAAGCTCACCGGCCGCCCCGCCATCACCGTCGGCTCGGTCGGCCTCGACGGCGACTTCGTCGGTGCCTTCAGGGGCGAGGGCTCCCCGGTCCAGGCCATCGACAACCTGCTCGACCGGCTGGAGCGCGACGAGTTCGACCTGGTCGCCGTCGGCCGTGCCCTCCTCCAGGACCCGCAGTGGGCCGCCAAGGTCCTCTCCGGCCGCCATGCCGAGCTGCGCCCGTACGACGCCGACGCGCTCCGCACCCTCAGCTGACCACCAGCCCCCGAGGACCCGGCCGCGCGGCAGGTACAGCGGCAAGTACAGCGGGGCCGGGTCCCTTCGGAGTCCCGCAGGATCGCGCCGGCCGTACGAGATGTCAACAAGCTTGCGCGATCCGTGTTTTCGGACGAAGTCGACACGGACGAGGCCGTGGCGCCGGTGGTGGCCCTCGGTCCGCCGAACAGGCCGTCATCAAAGCCGACACCGCCAACTCACCCCGCCGACCCGGCCGAATGCCTCCTCGTTCTGCTGCTCCCACTGCCCTGCGAAGGGTCCCGTGCGGCCTTATGGTGAAGAAAAGACCTCCCGGACGGACCCCTGAGCAGCCTGCCGACGCACGGCGGCGACTTCCCGGAGGAGCGCTGATCATCTTCCCGGAGGAGCGCTGACAATGAGTACCTATCGAGTGGCACAGGCGACCGCCCCGGGCGGTGCGCTCCGACCGGCCGAGCGAGAGGTGCCGCAGCCGGGACCCGGCCACGTGAGGATCGCCGTGGAGGCGTGCGGCGTCTGCCACTCCGACACACTCTTCGTGAACGCCGCGCTACCGGGCGTGTCGTTCCCCGAGGTGCCCGGACACGAGATCGCCGGGCACATCGAGGAGTTCGGCGAAGGCACTCGGGACCGTGGATGGCAGATCGGTGACCGGGTGGCGGTCGGCTGGTTCGGCGGCAGCTGTGGCCACTGCAAGCCGTGCCGCCAGGGCGACTTCATCGTGTGCCGGAACTTGAAGGTCCCGGGATGGGCGTACGACGGAGGCTTCGCCGAGAAGGTGATCGCGCCCGCCGACGCGCTGGCCCGGATCCCCGACGAACTGGCGGCGGGCGATGCCGGGCCGATGGCCTGCGCGGGCGTGACCACGTACAACGGGCTGCGGCGCAGCAGCGCCCGGCCCGGCGACCTGGTCGCGGTGCTCGGGCTCGGCGGCCTCGGGCACCTCGGGGTCCAGTACGCGGTCGCGATGGGCTTCGAGACCGTGGCGATCGCCCGGGGCGCCGAGAAGGCCGGCTTCGCCGAGCAACTGGGCGCCCACCACTACGTCGACAGCACCGCCGGCACCCCGGTCGCCGAGGCGCTGCAGTCCTTCGGCGGCGCCAGGGCCGTGCTGGCCACCGCCGGCAACTCCGAGGCCATCGCGTCCACCCTGGACGGGCTGGCCCCCCGCGGGGAGCTGGTGGTGATCGGGGCGGACACCGCTCCGATGGCGATCAGTCCGGCCGGACTGCTCATGGGTGCCAACGTCGTCCGGGGCCACCCGTCCGGCACCGCGCAGGACGTGGAGGACACGATGGCGTTCAGCGCCCTGCACGGCATCCGCCCGATGACCGAGACCGTGCCGCTGGACCACGCCGAGGAGGCGTACCAGAAGATGCTCGCCGGGAAGGCCCGCTTCCGGATGGTGCTCACCACCGGCTGATCCGGCTCGGCCACCACGGACTTCCCCCGGCTACTCGACCACCACAGGCCTCCCCCGGCTACTCGGGCTACTCGGGCTACTCGATCACGGGCCAGGCCATCGAGGCGCTCGGCTGCAGCGACTGCTCGGCCCAGATGATCTTGCCCCAGGGGGTGTAGCGCACGCCCCAGCGCTCGGCGAGCCGGGCGACGAGGAACAGGCCGCGGCCGCCCTCGTCCTCGGCGGCCGCGTAGCGCAGGTGCGGGGCGGTGCTGCTGGTGTCGGCGACCTCGCAGATCAGCGTGCGGTCGTACAGCAGCCGCACCCTGATCGGTTCGGTCCCGTGGCGAATGGCATTGGTCACCAGCTCGCTGAGCACCAGCTCGGTGACGAACACGGCCTCCTCAAGGCCCCACTCGGTGAGCTGCCGGGTCGCCTCGGCCCGCGCCCTGCCCACGGCCTCGGGGGTCGCGGCCACGTCCCACTCGCTGGTCCGATCGGGCGCCAGCACCCGGGTACGGGCGACGAGCAGGGCGATGTCGTCGGTCTGGCGGACGGGCAGCAGGGCGTCGAGCACGGCGTCGCAGACCTCCTGGGGCGATCGGTCGGCGCGGGCCAGGGTGGCGGTGAGGACGTCCAGGCCGACACCGATGTCGCGGGTGCGGTCCTCGATGAGGCCGTCGGTGTAGAGGACCAGGTTGCTGCCCTGCGGCACCCGCACCTCCGTGGCTTCGAAGGGCATCCCGCCCAGGCCGAGCGGCGGACCGGCGGGAAGGGTGAGGACCTCCACCGTGCCGTCCGGGTGGACGAGGGCGGGCGGCGGGTGGCCCGCCCGGGCCAGGGCGCAGATGCCGGTGGTGGGGTCGTAGATGGCGTAGAGGCAGGTGGCGCCGGTGATCGCGAGCTCGCCCTCGGCTGCCGCCGTCTCCTGGTCGATGTGGGCGACCAGTTCGTCCAGGTGTCCGAGGAGCTCGTCCGGCGGCAGGTCGAGGGTGGAGAAGTTCTGGACCGCGGTGCGCAGGCGGCCCATGGTCGCGGCCGCGTGCAGGCCGTGGCCGACCACGTCACCGACGACGAGCGCGACCCTGGTGCCCGACAACGGGATGACGTCGAACCAGTCGCCGCCGACCCCCGCCTGGGCGGGGAGGTAGCGGTAGGCGATGTCGAGGGCGCTCTGCTCGGGCAACGCGCGCGGCAACAGGCTGTGCTGGAGGGTGACGGCCATCGTGTGCTCGCGCGTGTAGCGGCGGGCGTTGTCGATGGACACGGCGGCCCGGGCGGCCAGCTCCTCGGCCAGGGACAGGTCCTCGTCCTCGAAGGGACCTCGGTCACGGCTGCGCCAGAAGCAGGCGATGCCCATCAGCACGCCCCGTGCCGACAGCGGAACGGCGATCAGCGATGCCAGGCCGAACTCCAGCACCGCCTGCGTGCGCTCGGTGTCCTGCATGCGCCAGCCGGCGTCGGTCGCCAGCTCGGCGACCAGCGTGGGGCGCCCCCTGACGAAACCCGCCGCCTGCGGGGTGCCCCGATCCCACCTGACCAGCTCCTCTTGGGGGTACAGCGGCGAATCGTCCCGGACGCCCGCGAGCGCCACCCGCCGCAGCTCCACCGGGGCATCGACCACCAGGGCCCGTGGTTCCTCGCCGTCCAGGACCGCCTCGGCGAGGTCGACGGTGGCGTAGTCGCAGAATTCGTGGGCGGCCGTCCGGACGAGCTCCTCCGCGGTGCGCCGGACGTCCAGGGTCGTGCCGATGGCCAGGCTCGCTTCGTACAGCAGCCTGAGCCGGCTGCGGGCGACCTCGGCCTTCCCCGCGAGGGCGCGCAGTTCGGTGGAGTCGCGCAGGGTGGTGACGCTGCCCGCCGGGCCTCCCCCGCTGTCGGTGGGGCGGCTGTTGACGGCCAGCAGGCGGTCTCCGACGGGGAGCACCTCGTCGGTGACCGCGCGGTCGGAGATCAGCAGTTCGGCCGTGCGGGGGGCGAGGCCGAGGTCGGCGACGGGAAGCCCCTCCACGTCGGCGGGCAGGTCGAGCAGGCGGCGCGCCTCGTCGTTGGCGAGCAGGACCCGGCCGTCGCCGCCGACGATGGCCACGCCCTCGCGCACCGCGTGCAGCACCGCGTCGTGGTGCTCGTACATCCGGGTCATCTCTTCCGGCCCCAGGCCGCGGGTCTGCCGCAGCAGACGCCTGCCCACCAGCGCCGTACCGGCCGTGGCCAGGCCGAGCGCCAAGGCGCCGACGCCCAGGACGACCGGCAGCTGGCGGTTGAACGCGCTGCTCACGTTGGAGACCTTCATCCCGGACGACACGATGCCCACGACCGCCCCGTGGGAGTCCTCCACCGGGACGACCACCTGGTACTCGGAGCCGAGTGGGCCGTGCACGTCCTCGACGGTGACCTGGCCGTGCAGCGACGGCCCGATGGTGCCGATGAACATCTTGCCGATCAGCTCCGGATCGGGGTGGGTGTACCGGATGCCGTTGCGGTCGGTCACCACGATGAAGTCGACCCCGGCAGCCGTGCGGGCCTCTTCGGTCAGCGGCTGGAGCACCGCGCTGGGGTCGGGGCCCTGCATCGTCGCCACCAGGCCGGGACCGTGGGCGAACGCCTGGGCCGCGGCGAGCGTGCGACCGCGCGCCGCGTCGAACCGGTCGCTGCGGGACTGGACCAGCAGCACGACGACGGCCGTCACCACGAGCAACAGCACGATGAGCACCTGTAGGACGAACATCTGACCGGCGACACTCCGGATGCTCATCACCGACCACAGGCGATGCGCCGACTGCTCCCGCGGGGCTGAGCGTGGGCGTCGCCGCTCACGACGGCTACCCGATCGGCGCAGGGGCAGCCAGGAGGAGCGGCCCGTGTCTCTGGCCATACACCCATGATCCACCGCGCCCCGGGCACGAGCGGGCCACACTACGCTGATGGGGGCGAAGCGCAGGTGGCAGCATGTCCCGCCGCAACACCGAACGGCTCACCCGCCCCGCGACCAGCCGGGCGCACGCCGTCGAAGGGACCGGACCCGGAGCCGGCCGGTGGGCAGGAGCGGCTCCGATCAGCTCGAACCGACGCCGAAGGTCCGCGGTTCGCAGGAGTCGCCGCGGCAGTGCGGGGAGGCACACCCGGTCGGTGCCGAGTGAGCCGCCAACCTGTCCGGGCCGACTGGACCCAGGTTCAGGAGTCGGCGGACAGCGACCACGGCCGGAAGGCGGGGTCGATCGCTGCGCCGGCTCGCCGACGGCTCCGGCCGCAACGGCTGCTACGACCTCGATCGGTGGGTCCGGTGGGCGGCGATCAGGTCGCGGTACCAGGTGTAGGAGGCCTTCGGGGTGCGCTGTTGGGTCGCGAAGTCGACGTGGATGAGGCCGAAGCGCTGGTGGTAGCCCTCGGCCCACTCGTAGTTGTCGAGGAGGGACCAGGTGTAGTAGCCGCGGATGTCGACGCCTTCGGCGATGGCGGCGGCGAGGGCGTCGAGGTGGGCGGACATGAAGTCGATGCGGGGTTGGTCGGGAGTGGTGGACTCGGTGACGGAGCAGCCGTTCTCGGTGATGGTGATGGGTGGGAGGGATTTGCCGTAGGTGTCGCGGAGGTTGAGGAGGAGTTGGCGGAGGGCGTCGGGGACGACGGGCCAGCCGAAGGCGGTGTGGGGGACGTCGGGGATGTCGACGAAGTCGAAGGGGAGGCCCGGCTCGGTGGGGGCGGCGATGCGGGTGGGGTTGTAGAAGTTGAGGCCGAGGCCGTCGAGGCCGGGGGCGGCGATGAGGTCGGTGTCGCCGGGGTGGATGGCGCCGTACAGGTCGTCGGGGACGCCCAGGGCGGAGAGGTCGGGGTAGCGGCCGAGGAGGACGGGGTCGGTGAACAGGCGGTTGTGGAGGGCGTCGTAGGCCTGGGCGGCGGCGAGGTCGGCGTCGGAGGGGGTGGCCGGCTCGACCGGGGTGAGGTTGTTGGAGAGCATCACCTCCAGGCCGCGGTCGTGGAGGATCGAGGCGGCCAGACCGTGGGCGAGGAGCTGGTGGTGGGCGGCCGGGAGGGCCTCCAGCATCAGGGTGCGGCCGGGGGCGTGGGTGCCGAGGGCGTAGCCGAAGACGGTGTGGACGAAGGGCTCGTTGAGGGTGATCCAGGCGGGGACGCGGTCGCCGAGGCGGTCGGTCACGATCGCGGCGTAGTCGGCGAAGTGGTGGGCGGTGTCGCGGTTCAGCCAGCCGCCGCCGTCTTCCAGGGCCTGCGGGAGGTCCCAGTGGAAGAGGGTGGGGAGCGGGGTGATGCCGGCGTCGAGGAGGGCGTCCACCAGGCGGTCGTAGAAGGCGAGTCCGGCGGGGTTCACGGGACCGCTGCCTGTGGGGAGCACACGGGGCCAGGCGATGGAGAAGCGGTAGCCGTCGAGTCCGAGGTTCTTCATCAGCGCGATGTCCTCGGGGTACCGGTGGTAGTGGTCGCAGGCCACCGCGCCCGTGTGGCCGTCGCGGACGGTGCCGGGGCGGGCCGCGAAGACGTCCCAGACGGAGGGCCCGCGGCCGTCCTCGGTCACCGCCCCCTCGATCTGGTAGGCGGCGGTGGCGGCGCCCCAGCGGAACCCCGTCGGCAGGTCGTAGCGGTCCGGCATGACTGCCTCCTGACGTGAACGTGAGGGGAACTCATGTTACTGACGCGACACCGAAACGCCAGGGGCAACCGGCCACCACGACAAGGGAAACCCGGCCGGAGGAGCGCGGCGCGCGCCCCGGCGGGAGTGGCCGGACGGGCCCCGACCGCCCGCGCGCCATCCCACCGGGCCCCGTCCGGTGGCCGACCGCCGGGGAGGGAGGTTGCATGGGGTGACCGGGCCCCAGCGATTCGGGAGGCTGCCGTGTACGAGATGTGGGCCGAGCACGACCCGGCGGTGTCACCGCCGGCCGTGGTGTGGCACGTGGTGACGAAGAACGACTCGTCGACGTCCCTGTGCGGACGTTTCCTCGAACCCGCCCAGCGCGTCGCGCCGGCCGCGGGCGGCGGGGAGTCGGCGGGCCCGGACCGCTACTGCGATCCATGCCTGATCACCGTTCGCGAGGCCATGGCCGCGGCGGCTCGGTGACCGACGCCGTCAGGTCGCCCCGGGTCCGTCCGACCGATCTTGGCGGGACGGGACCTGGGCGTCCGAGGGCGGCGACGGCAACGGCGACGGCGTGAACAGGAGCACCTGAGCGGGAGGTAGGGCGGTTCCGACCGTCCGGGCCGGTCAGTACGGCCCGGCCAGTGCGGCCACCCCCGGGAAGCGGGCGATCGCCTGGCCGGCGGTCGGCGGGTGGGCGCGCCGGGGTCGCAGTGCGCCGAGGGCCACCGCGGGCCTGGCCAGCCGGGCGGGTCTGGCGGCGAGGGAGAACACCTCGAAGTAGGCGGCCGAGACGGCGGGGTCGGTGAGGGCCGCGCCCAGCACCCGGCGGGTGTACCAGCGGGTGAACACGGCGGCGGGCCCGGCGGCGGTGGCGGGGTGGCTCGACAGCGCGTCCGGGAAGCCCTCGTCCTGGTCCTTGGCCATGTCCCAGGGCGTGTCGACGACCCTGGCGATCCGCCGCTGGATCAGTGCGCTCACCCCCGGGTGCAGGCCTTCGCTGTCGACGGCGGCGCGGATGGCGGCGGCGCACTGGGCGGCGACCGTCATGCCGTGCCCGTACACCGGGTTCAGCGCCGCCACCGCGTCGCCGGTGGCGGCGAACCCGGCCAGCGGGCCGCCCTCGTAGCATTCGTAGCGGCGCCGGCGGTTCAGTGTCCCGTGGCAGGTGCGGATCGGGCCGAGCGGGCGGGCGGCACGGGCGAGGTCGTGGACGACCGGGTGGTCCAGCGCCTTCAGGAAGTCGTGGAACTCGCGCTCGCCCCTGGCGGGTTCGCCGCCCCGGGTGCCGGAGAGCGTGACGATCCAGCGCCCGTCCTCGATCGGGATGATGGTGGCGCCCCGACCGGGCCGGCCACGCCCCGGGACGGGCACGATGCTCACCACCGGGAAGCCCTCGTTTCCGCCCGGCGTCTCGAACACCCGGGCGGCGTAGGCGAGTCCGGCGTCCACCGTCTCCTCGCACAGGCCCTTGACCCCCAGCGCGCGCAGCCACTCCGGGGCGCGGGAGCGGCGGCCGGTCGCGTCCACGACCAGGTCGGCCCGCAGGGTCTCCCGCGAGCCGTCCGGGTTCTCGATGTGGACCCCGACGATCCGGCCCGGGCCGCCCACCAGGCCGAGGACGGAGGTGCGTTCGCGGACCGTCACGTTCGCCTGCTCGCGCAGCCGCCGCCGCACGACGTGGTCGAGCAGGTGGCGGCTGCACGCGATCAGGTAGGCCGGCGAGTCGAAGCCCTGGAGCCAGCCCGGCCCGAGGCGCATCAGCAGGCCGGCGGGGATCGAGCGGTAGTGGGCGCCGGCGGCGAGCAGGGCGTCGAGCGTTCCGGGCAGGACCTCCTCGACGGCGTCCGCGCCGCCGCCGAGCAGGATGTGGCTGAACTCGCCCTGCGGCAGGCCCCGGCGCGGGCCGGGCAGGACGGGCAGGACGTCCTGTTCGAGAACGGTGACGGTCCGGGCGTGCGGCGCCAGGGCGGCGGCGGCCAGCGTGCCGGCCAGGCCGCCGCCGAGGACGAGGGCCGTGCTCACCCGGCGGCTCCGGTGGAGGCGAGGCCGTCCCGGCGGGTCGCGCGCATCCACACCGGGCCGGGGCGCAGCGTGGCGAGCGGCAGCTCGCGGACGGTCCGGCCGGGGACGTGCTCCAGCCGCCAGGCCCGCATGATCGTGGCGAGCAGCAGGACGGACTCGGTCATGCCGAACTGCTCGCCGACGCAGCGGCGCGGTCCCGCGCCGAAGCCGATGAACGGGCCGCGCTGCGGGTGGACGCCCACCCACCGCTCGGGGTCGAAGCGGTCGGGGTCGGGGAACAGGGCGGACTGGCGGTGCAGGAGGTAGGGGCTGTAGACGACCGTCGTGCCCTCGCGCAGGCGGTGCGCGCCGAGTTCGGTGTCGGTGGCCGTGACGCGGGTGAGCAGCCAGCCCGGGGAGTACAGCCGGACGGCCTCGCGGACGACCCGGGTGGTGAGCTCCAGCCCGTCCACGCTCGCCGACGTGCCGGCCGCCGGGGTGGCGTCGGTCTCGGCCGCGTCCACACCGAGCGCGTCCGCCTCGGGCGCGTTCACCCCGAGCACGGTCACCCCGGTCGCGTCCACGTGGGCCGCGTCCACCTCGGCCCGGACCCGATCGGCGATGTCCGGGTGCTGGGCGAGCAGGTGCAGGGCCCACACGGTGGAGTTGGCGATGGTGTCGAAGCCGGCGGCGAAGATCGTCATCACCTGGTCGGTGACCTCCGCGTTGGAGAGCGCCTGCCCGCCCGCGTCAGCGGCCACCAGCGTCGACACCAGGTCGCCCCGGTCCTCCGGATCCGCGCGGTAGGCGGTGACGACCTCGTCGACCAGGCGCACCAGCCGGCTGCGGGCGGCGTCGTAGCGGCGGTTGGCCGGCAGCGGGATCCGGTTGAGCCGGTGGGGCAGCAGCATGCGCCGGTAGGAGCCGCCGATCAGCAGCACGAAGTCGTCGACGGTCTCCTGGAGGCCGGTGAACGGCAGCCGGGTGAACAGGGTCGAGACCAGGCTGCGCCCGGCGGCCAGGCTCAACTCGGCGGTGATGTCGACCTCCTGCCCGTCGCTCCAGGACCCGGCCAGCCGCCGGGCCTCCCGGGCCATCACCTCCGTGTACCGCGCGATCCGGTCGGCGCGGAAGGCGGGCTGGACGTAGCGGCGCTGGCGGCGGTGGTCAGCGTGGGGGCAGGTCACCAGGCCGTTGCCGGCGAAGTCGCGGACCCGTTCGAACAGGAACCCGCCCTTGTCGAAGACCCGGTCCTCGCGCAGGACGTGCCGGGTCAGCTCCAGGTCGCAGACCACCACCGCGGAGACCGGCCCCAGTCTGATCTGGACGAGGCCGCCGTACCGGGGCAGGGAACGCAGGAACGCCAGCGGGTCGCGCAGGAACGGCACCAGGTGCCCGAGCAGCGGCAGGCCGCCGGGCGGACGGGGGATCATCGCGGTGACTCCGTATGGTAGCGGGCGGCCGTCGCCGTCCAGTGGATGAGCGCGCGGGTGAAGCGGACCAGTCCGAGGGCGAAGGCCCGCACCTCGCCGGGCGACGAAGGGTCGCGGGCGATGCCGTCCGCCAGGAACTCCAGCGTCGTCGACTCGGCCTCGCACAGCGCCCCGAGCCGGGCCGACGCCTCTTCGGGGGCCAGGCCCTCGTGGACGGTGAACGAGCGCAGCAGGTTCTTGCCGTTCCCGGCGGCGGACTCCCCCTCTGCGGAGTAGAGGTCGTTGACCCAGCAGACGACGTGGTTGAAGCGCATCAGCAGGTCCGCCACCCTCGGGTGCCGGAACACCTCGTCGGCGAGGTCCAGGCCGTGGGCGAGCTCGATCCAGCCCGCCGCGCACGACACGGCGCCGTCCTGGTCCCGTCGGCGGAGGTACTCGGGGACGGTCTGCACGGCGCCGGCCGGGGCGGCGGCCCCGAGGTCCTGGAAGGGGGTGTCACGGAAGGCGGTGTCGCGGAAGGCGGTGTCGCGGAAGGCGGTGTCGCGGAAGGCGGTGTCGCGGAGCGGGGTCTCGTCGAGGTAGCCGAGCGAGGTGTCCAGGTACGCGCGGAAGTACGCCGCGTAGCGCGACCGCCACTGCGGCGGCGTCAGCTCGGCCGTCTCCCGCCACAGCACCGCGAACGCCTCGACGAGTGCGTCGCCGGGCGGCTCGATGCCATCCGAACCGCCGTCCGAAGCACCACCCAAGCCGCCACCCGAGCCGCCGCCCGGAACGCTACCCAGAACGCCGTCCGAACCGCCGCCCGAACCACCGCCCAGGACGTCCGTGAGTGCCCGGACGGTCCGCCGGGCCGCCGTGACGGGCCCGCCGATCCACTGGTCGTCGAAGCGGTCGTCGAGGATCCAGGTGAGCACCAGCCACTTCGCCGCCGCGACCAGCCGCGGACCCCGGGGAACGTCGCCCCACGCCTCCGCCACCAGGTCCAGGTGGCCCTGTGCCAGGAACCCTTGGACGTCACCGCCGAGCACGCCGCTCGCCACCAGCCACGCCCCGACGTCCCGGCGGAGGGCGTCGGCCTCGCCGTGCGGCGCCGGTCTGGCGACTCCCGCGAGGAGGTCCGGGCCTCCGGGGTGCTCGGCGGCGAGGCCGCACATGCCGCGGTACGGCGAAATGCCCATGCCCGTGCTCCCCCTCGCTCACCACCTCCGACCGGCCGGTCGGAGAAGGACCAGTCTGGCCAGCCACCGCGACTGTTCAAAGCGCAACCATCGCTTTTCCCCCGCACGAGTGATCGCGCCGTCACCACGTCGACACGGACCGTGACCAGTCCCACCCCCTCCCGACGCGCCCCACCCCTCGGCGGCCAGGCTCTCGCCGGGCGTCCGATAACCGGTTGGGACGTGGTGCCGGAGTGGCTACGGTGGCGGGATGGCGACTCAGGTGATTGTGCTGAACGGCGGTTCCAGCTCGGGCAAGTCCGGGATCGCCCGGTGCCTGCAGGCGGTGCTGCCGGAGCCCTGGCTGACGGTCGGGGTCGACACCCTGATCGAGGCGGCGCCCGCGTCCCTGCACGATACGGACGGGGGCATCGGCTTCGCGGCCGATGGCGGGGTGAGCGTCGGGGCTGCGTTCCGGGCCTTGGAGGCGGCGTGGATCGCGGGGGTCGCGGCCATGGCGGGGGCGGGCGCGCGGGTGATCGTCGACGAGGTCTTCCTCGGCCGGTCGGAGTCCCAACTCCGCTGGGAGAAGGCACTCGTGGGCCTGGACGTGCTGTGGGTCGGGGTCCGCTGCGAGGCGGCGGTGGCCACCGGCCGGGAGCTTGCCCGGGGGAACCGGATCCTGGGGATGGCCGCTTCGCAGGCGGAGCTGGTCCACCAGGGCGTGCGCTACGACCTGGAGGTGGACACCTCGCGCACCGAGTCGCTGGAGTGCGCGCGGAGGATTGCCGCCCACCTCGGGGGCGGCGCCGCCGGATCCGCCCCCGTGGGCGGGTGACCTGGGCCTGGGCCCAGGCCCAGGTCAGGCCCCTGGCCCTGACCGACGCGGAGTCGGCGTCGGTCAGGGCCAGGGGCACGGGCAGGGCTCAGGCCTGAGGTCAGGGGTTCTCCCGGTGCCGCCACCGCACCGGGTCGGCGGCGCTCGGCACCGACGCGTCGGCTCCCGGCGCTCCGGCCCCGGTCCGCGCCAGCGGCCGGTAGTCGGCGCACGACAGCACGAGCAACTCGTTGTCACCGGGCTGGAATTCGTAGTCCACCCGCTCCACGCGGCTCGTGATCCCGAGGACGTCCAGGTGTTGGCGCAACCCGTCCAGCTCCCCGTAGCGGACACCGGTGTCGTACACCATGACGGGGAAGAGCCGGACTTCGCGGCGGGCGATCCGGGCGAGTTCCAGGAGGGCCGCCAGGTGGAAGTCCCCGTCCAGCCGGTTGCCGTACGAGAAGAGCAGGTGCGAGCTGAGGACCAGGTCGAAGGAGTCGTCGGCGAACGGGAGTTCGGGCAGTGAGCCGGCGACGTAGCGGTCCGGGCGGGCGGCGATGTCGGCCTGGAAGTCGCGGGCGTTGGCGATCCACTGCCGGGTGAGGCGGTCGGGGTCGCCGTACCACGTCCAGACGAAGTCCGATGCCTCTCGGACCAGTTGGTCGCGCTTGTGCCGGGTCTCCCGTTCGACGAGGACGCCGAGGTCCTCCCGGTGGCGGGCGTACTCGCGGTCGACGGCCACCGCGTCGATGCCGCGCCGGCCGGCCTCGGCCGT
Source organism: Kitasatospora sp. NPDC088861 (assembly GCF_044750105.1). NCBI lineage: Bacteria > Bacillati > Actinomycetota > Actinomycetes > Kitasatosporales > Streptomycetaceae > Kitasatospora > Kitasatospora sp. NPDC088861. Next base: position 240,734 of record NZ_JBIVJF010000009.1, on the reverse strand, counting down.
GAAGCTGGCCGCGCCGCCCGGGCAGTCCAGGATGCGCCGGCCGGGGGCGAGGTCGCCGTCGGTGAGCGCGAACATCGCGCGGTACTCGTCGAAGCAGCGTGCGCTGACCAGCACGGTTCAGCCCCTCCCGATGTACGGCATGGTGGTGGGCAGGACGGTCAGGGACTGGACGTTGGTGTCCGGCGGCATCGAGGCCATCAGCAGGACGGCCTCGGTGAAGCGTTCCACCGGGATGGTCGCCTCGACCGCCATCGTGCCGTCCGCCTGCATGGCGGCGGGCTGCGGGCCGCCGTCGACCGGGGTGACGTTGCCGACGTCGATCTGGCCGACCGCGATGCCGTGCGCGCGGCCGTCCAGGGAGAGCACCTTGGTGAGGCCGAGGACGGCGTGCTTGGCGGCCGTGTAGGCGATGGAGTTGGGCCGCGGGACGTGGGCGGAGGGCGCGCCGTTGTTGATGATGCGCCCGCCCTGCGGGGACTGGGTGCTCATCACCCGGAAGGCCTCACGAGCGCAGAGGAAGCCCCCGGTGACGATGGTGTCCAGGACGCGGTTCCAGTCCTCGAACGGGGTCTCGGTGATGGGTCGGCGCGGGGCGGCGGCGCCGGCGTTGTTGAACAGCAGGTCGACCCGGCCGAAGCGGTCGCGGACGGCGTCGAACAGGGCCGCGACCTCCTCCGGTTGGCGGATGTCGGTCGGGACGGCCAGCACCCGGGCGGGGTCGACCTCCGCGAGGGCGATGGTCTCCTGGAGGGCGTCCTTGCGTCGCCCGGCCAGCGCGACGGACCAGCCTGCGCCCAGCAGGGCCAGGGACACGGCCCGGCCGAGCCCGCTGCCGCCGCCCGTGACGACGGCCGTCCGCCCGTGCGGCGCCTGTACGCTCCCGGTCACATGTCCTCCGTGTTCATCCAGATCCGCAGCATCCGCCGGGAGTTCGGCGCAGGCTCGTCCACGTAGGCCGAACGCCCGTGCAGGACCCGGCTGTTGCGGATGATCAGCAGGTCTCCGGCGGCCATCGGGAGGCCGAAGGCGATCTCGGGCCGGTAGAGCACCTCGTCGAGCACACCGAGCGCGTCCCACTGGCGGTCCGTCAGCGGCGGGCCGCCGCGGTCGGGGGACGAGCGGACGGTGCGGGTCTGGTAGTAGCAGGCGATGGTCCCGTCCTTCTGGGTGTAGAGGATCGGGGAGACCACGACCTGGGGCCCGGCCCGACCGGTCCGGTCGAAGGTCCAGTCCTCGGTGAGGGTGGCGAGGGCGTCCGGCCGCTCCCGCTTGATCAGGTCGTAGACGTGCCGCGCACTCGCCAGCTTGGTCAACCCTCCACCGTTGTAGGCGGGTTGGATGCAGAGCAGGACGAGCAGGTCGCAGGTGTCGCAGTGGAATCCGAGCTCGGTGTTGCCGTCGCCGTCCTGGTCGTGCAGCACCTGGGTGAGGTCGCCGCGCCCGTTCTGCGGGACGATCTCGCCGAAGTCCCGCAGCAGGAACGACAGGGCCGCCGCGACCTCCTCCTCCGGGGCGGTCGGATCCATCAGCCCGGTGACGTGGGCGACGCCGACGGAACGGGCACCGCCCTGGACGAGCGCGCGCAGCTTCGCCCGGACCGGCTCGGCCGCGCCCCACCGTCCGGCCCGCGCGTCCGCCCAGAGCAGTTGTCGCTCACCCTCGTCGAGCGGGAGCGACCACTGCTCCCGCCGCGCCTCCAACTCCTCGCTGCTCCAGCCGATTTCGGACACCGTGTCGTCGTACATGTGCGGAACCACTCCTCTCTACCGCTGGGCGGCGGCCGCCGCCACCGCCTTGGACCAGAGCGCCAGCGCCTCGTCGACCTGCCCGGCCGTGACGGTCAGGGCCGGGATCATCCTGACCACGTTCAGGTGGATACCGCAGATCAGCAGCAGCAGGCCGAGGTCAGCCGCCGCCTGCTGGGCGCGCTTGGCGGTGTCCGGGTCCGGAGAGCCGTCCGGGTGGCAGAACTCGTTGCCGATCATCAGCCCGAGGCCCCGGACGTCGGCGACGCCCGGCGCTCCGGCGGCGACCGCCCGCAGGCCGTCCAGCAGCCGCGATCCCTGTTCGGCGGCGTTGTCGACCAGCTGCTCGTCCCGGATGACGTCCAGCGTGGCCAGCGCGGCGGCGCAGGCCACCGGGTTGCCGCCGTAGGTGCCGCCCTGCGAGCCGGGCCGGGCCCGCCGCATCAGGTCGGTCGGCGCGGCGATCGCGGACAGCGGGAAGCCACTGGCCAGGCCCTTGGCCGTGATCAGGACGTCGGGCACCACGCCCTCGTGGTGCAGGTGGGCCCAGAACCGGCCGGTGCGGCCGAAGCCCGTCTGGATCTCGTCGACGACCAGCAGGATGCCGTGCCGGTCCGCGCGCTCGCGCAGCCCGGCGAGGAACCCGGCGGGCGCGGGCACGTAGCCTCCCTCGCCGAGCACCGGTTCGACGAACATCGCGGCGGTCTCGGAGGGGGCGCTGACGGTCGCGAGCACCTGGTCGAGTCCGCGCAGGGCGTGCTCCACGGCCTGCGCCTCGCTCAGCCCGAGGCTCAGACCGAGCCGGAAGGCGTCGGGGAACGGCGCCACCGCGACACCGGGCATCACCGGGCCGATGCCCGCGCGGAAGCGGCTGCCGGCCGTGGTGAGCGCGGCCGCGCCCATGGTGCGGCCGTGGAAGGAGCCCTCGAAGACGATCACGTTCTGCCGGCCGGTGGCGTGCCGGGCGAGCCGCAGCGCCGCCTCCACCGCCTCGGTGCCGGCGGTGGCGTAGAACAGCGAGTCCAGGCCTGGCGGCAGCACCTCGCCGAGCCGCTCGGTGAGGGTGAGCAGGGGGTCGTGCAGCACGGTGGTGTACTGGCCGTGGATCAGCCGGCCGGCCTGCTCGCGCACCGCCTCCACCACGCGCGGGTGGCAGTGGCCGGTGCTGGTCACCCCCACGCCGGAGGTGAAGTCGAGGTAGCGGCGGCCGTCGGCGTCGAAGAGGTGGAGTCCTTCGCCGCGGGTGGCGACGACGGGGGTGGCCTGCTTGAGCACCGGGGAGAGCTGGGACACGAGGTCCGCCTTCCATGGGTCTGGGGGTACGGGTCGGTGGGGGCGCGGCTCACGGGGCGCCGGCGCGGCGGACGGGTCGGTACGGCGGACGGGGGTCGGTCCTACGCACGGGAGTCAGTGCGGCGGACGGGAGTCAGTGCGGCGGTGCGACGGGCGGCAGGTAGCCGGCCTCGGCGGCCCGGGTGAGCGCGGCCGACCACCACTGCGAGGTGGGCTCGGCGAACCGGACGCCCAGCCGGTCCAGCACGGAGGTGGTGTACGCGCGGTCCACGAGGACGTTGCGCTCCTCCTGGAGGGACCACGCGGCGGCCAGCCCCGCCGCCGTCGGGTGGTCGCGTTCGGCCCGGGCGATCGCCGCCGCGAAGGCCTCGTCGTCGGTGAGCCGGACGGGGTGGCCGTGGCCGGCGAGCCAGCGGACGAGCTCGTCGTGCGGCGTCTCGTGCGGGCTCTCGACGTGGTAGGCGCCGGGCGCGGCGTACGGGTCCAGCGCGATCGCGGCGATCCCGGCGGCCACGGTGTCGACGTAGGAGAACGCGTAGGTGGTGCGCGGCCGGCGCGGGGCGGCGCCGGCCAGCAGGTAGCCGCGGATCAGCTGGTAGATCCGGTTGTCGCCGATGTTGGCCTGGAAGGCGCCGGTCCGGCTGTGCGCCGCGATGTGGCCGCTGCGGTACAGGTAGGCGGCCCGCCCGGTGGCCGCCCAGGCGCGGACGGTCTGCTCGGCGGCGAACTTGGTCCGCTCGTACGGGGTGCGGAAGTGCTGGCCGATCCGCAGGTCGGCCTCGCTGAAGCGGCGGGGCGGGCCGTCCACGCCGCCCGCGACGGCGAGCGTGGAGACGTGGTGGACGCGGGCCGCCGGGGCGTGCTCGTCGATCCAGCCGAGCAGCCGCCGCACCGCGGTGTGGTTGGTCCGCTCCAGGTCGTCGGGCGAGGCCACCAGCCGGACGTCCGCGGCGGCGTGCACGACGAGCTGCGCGCCCCGGGCCCACGCCAGTCCGGCCGGGGACAGGCCCAGCCCCTCCCGGTCGATGTCCCCGGCGACGACCTGGATCCGGCCGTCGTCGGCGCCCGCGCCCAACCGCCGGACGGCGCCGGCGTCGTGCTCGGCCCGGACCAAGCAGGTGACGTGGGCGCCCCGCTGGACGAAGGCGTCGAGCAGGTGCCGCCCCAGGTAGCCGGTGGCGCCGGTGAGCAGTACCCGGGCGGGTTCGCGCACCGTGGTGCGGGCCGCCGGTACGGCGGGTGCCCGGGTGCCGGGGTGGAGCAGCTGGCCGGAGGTCGACAGCGGCGCCCGGACGGGACGGGTGGCGGTACCGGCACCGACACCGGCCTCGGCGGCCACCGTCCCGGCGAACGCGGCGACGATCCGCTCGGCGGCTGGGTGCGGCAGACCGGGCCACCCGTACACCAGGTCGGCGACCAGCCGGTTCTCCACGATGCGGGCGGTGAGCCGCAGGTCGTACAGCGGGTCTCCGCCGGTGCAACGGGCCACTCCGGCCTGCTCGTCCGCGACGGTCCAGTCCAGTGCGGGCTCGTCGGGCAGCCGGAAGGTGCCGAGGAAGTTGAACCCGACGGCGGAGCGGGTGCCGGGTGCGTCCATCGCCTGGACGGGGGCCTCGCGCAGGCGCTGCGCGGCCCCCTCGGGGCCGGCCGACGCCTCGACCACCAGCCGCTTGACGGCGGTGAACCAGCCGACGGTGTCCAGGAATTCGCCCGGATCGCCGGCGGTGTCCCGGCCGTGGGTCTCCACCTCGACGGGCAGCCGCGGGTGGCCGCTCCAGCCGGTCACGGCGTCGGCGAAGGCCGCCAGCAGGAAGGCCTCCAGGCCGGTCCCGCCGCCGTGGCGGCCGACCAGCCGAGCGGTGCCGTCCTCGTCGAGCGTCCAGCCGACGGCCGCCGGCTGCGCGCGGACCACGGACTCCGGCGCGGACTCCGGAGAAGGCGACACCGGCGCCGGGGGCGGCGGCGCGGCAGCGGCCCACTGGTAGAAGTCGGGGGTCGGCGGCAGGTCGGCCGGCTTCTGGTCGAGCACCGCCCGGTAGGCGTGGGCGAGGTCGTCCAGCAGGATGCGCCACGACAGCCCGTCGACCACCAGGTGGTGCGCGATCAGGGCGAGCCGGTCGTCGGTGCCGGGCGGGCCGGTGAACAGGTGGGCGCGCAGCAGCCGGCCGGCCAACGGGTCCAGGCTGCGGTGGAGTTCGGTGCAGACCCCGGCGACGGTCTCGGCGATCGGGGCCGTCCCGCGCGGGATCCGGGAGAACGACAGCGGGTCGAGGTCGGCCACCGGCCGGGGTGCGTCGTAGCCCTCCGGCGAGACGGGCCGCCGCAGCGCCGGGTGGCGTTCCAGGACGGCCGCGAGCGCGGCCGAGAGCGCGGCCGGGTCGACGGCCGTCCGGCAGCGCAGCAGGACGGACTGGTTCCAGTGCCGCAGGTCGTCGACGGACCGCTGGAGGTACAGCCACCGCTGCGCGGGGGCGAGTTGACTCCCCCGGTCGCCGCTTCCGGTCCGCCCGGCCGGAGCGGAGGCCGGAACCGGTACGGCTGCGGCGGCTGCGGCCAGGCCGTGCGCGGTCGGGTGCCGGTAGAAGTCGTCGTAGTGGACGCGCAGGCCCGACCGGCGCAGGAAGGCGACGGTGCGCATGGCGAGGATGGAGTCCCCGCCGAGGTCCAGCACGTCGGTGTGCGGCCCGACCCCGGGCAGGCCCAGCGCGGCCGCCCAGAACCCGGCGATCGACCGGGCCAGCGCGTCCCCGTCCGAGGACGGCCCCGACTCCGCCCGGGCCTCGACCAGTTCGGCGACCAGCTCGGCCAGCCGATCCCGGTCGAGCTTGCCGTTCGGCCCGACCGGGAACTCCGGCAGGGTCAGGATCGGCTGCGGCACGGAGTAGCCGGGCAGTCGGTCGCGCAGGTAGGAGCCGATCCCGGCCAGCCCGGCGCCGTCGGCCGACAACCGTACGGCGGCCAGGAGTTGGTTCCCCACGGCGGTCTCCCGGACCAGCACCGCGGACCGGGCGACGCCCGGGAAGTCGTCCATCGCCCGCTCGATCTCGGCGAGGTCGACCCGGTAGCCCCGGATCTTGACCTGGCGGTCCACCCGGCCGAGGAAGACCAGGCTCCCGTCCGCCCGGCGTCGACACAAGTCGCCCGTGCGGTACATGCGTTCACCGTCGTGGCGGACGAAGCCGCGCGCCGTCTCGGCGGGCCGGCCGAAGTAACCGGCACTGACGCCCCGGCCGCCGATCAGCAGCTCCCCCACCGCGCCGTCGGGCACCGGCCGCCCGTCGCCGTCCAGCAGGGCGAGCCGCACCTCGCCGATCCCGGTGCCGATCGGGACGGTCGGCTCCTCGGCCGGCAGCTGGCGGGCGGTGGCGGCGAGGAAGCAGGTGGCGCCGACGGTCGTCTCGGTCGGGCCGTAGTGGTTGACCAGCCGGGCGGTGACGCCGGTGTCGAGCAGGGCGGCCGCGAACGGGCGCGGCAGCGCCTCACCGCCGAGCAGCACGGTGTGCAGGGGCGGGGCGTCGCCGGGCCGGCCCTCCAGCAGGACGGTCAGGTGCGAGGGGGTGGTCTTCAGCACGGACACCCCGGCGCGCCGCAGCGACGCCCAGAACGCCTCCGGGTCGCGCACCTCGCCGTCCGGCACCACGTGCACCGAACCGCCGACCGCGAGGGCCAGCAGCCAGGCGGTGTGGCCGAGGTCGGCGGCCAGCGTGGTGACGTGCGCGACGCACGGGGCGTCGGCCTCGGTGAAGCCCAGCCGGTCGGCCAGCGCCCGCGCGTAGTGCACCGCGTTGGCGTGGGTGACGGCCACCGCCTTGGGCTCGCCGCTCGACCCCGAGGTGAAGGACAGGTACGCGGGGTCCTCGGCCGCACCGAGCATCAGCTCCTCGGCCCCGCAGAGCATGAGGTCACCGGCCCCGCCGGGCATGAGGTCACCGGTCGTGGCGGGCACGCTGCCCGGCGCGTCGGGCAGGCCCTCGGGCCCGGCCAGCCGGTCGACGTCCACCACCTCGGCCGGATGGCCCTCCGGCCCGGGGAAGGCCGCCTCGGTGCTGAGCACCCGGCCGATCCGGACGGCCGCCAGCCTCCGGGCGAGGTCGGCCGCCGACCAGTCCGGGTCGGCCATCACCGCCGCCGCGCCCGAGCGCAGCACGCCGTGCAGCAGCACCAGCATGCGGGCGTCCCGGGGCCCGAGCAGGGCGACCCGGTCGCCCGGGCCGGTGCCGGACGCGGCCAGCCGGGCCGCGATCCGGCCGGCCGCGGCGTCGAGGGTGCGGTAGTCGAGGGTGCGGTCGCCGTCGGTCAGGGCGGTCCGGTCCGGGTGCTCCCGGGCGAGCCGTAACAGGAACCCGGACAGCGACCGGGCGGACGACGCGGCCCGGTTGGACGGCGTGGACGGTGCGGACGGCGTGGACCGGACGTGCTGCGTCGCGAAGGTCACTCCGGCTCGCCTCCCGTCCGGGCCGCCCGCCCGGCGCGGACCGGCCCCGTCGCGTGCGGGTCCACGACCAGGGGGTCGCCCGCGAGGAACGCGTCCAGGCGCGGCCGGTCGGGCAGGCGTCCGGCCAGCTCCCAGGCCAGCATGCGGTGCAGGCCGTCGATGTGGATCAGTCCCTCCCGGACCAGCAGGTCCGTGTAGTCGGGGTGGTCGACCGCGCCGGTGCTCAGGTAGACCGGGGTGAACGGGGCCCACCGCAGCAGCCGGAGCTTGGCGGCGCAGACCGGGTTCGCGGCCGACCAGGCGGCCTCGTCGGAGCGGATGCGCTCGGCCGCCTCGGCCACCGTCAGGCCGGAGCGGGGCACGAGTTCGCGCGCGCCGCCCTCGCTCAGGTGCCAGGGCAGGACGACGCCGAGGACGTCCGAGCGCGAGAGCCGGACGCGCCACCAGCCGCCGGGGATCCGGCCGGCGCGTTCGACGTTCTCCTCGCCGTCCCGGTTGCTGTTCGCCTCGTGGGCGCGCTCCACCGGGTGGTCCCGCAGGTAGGCGTGGTGGACCTCGGCGTAGGCGACGGCGGTGACGATCTCCACGCGGTGCTCCTCAGACAGTTCCGATCATGCTGTTCCGGCCAGGGCGTTCCGGTCAGGCGGTTCCGATCGAACAGTTCCGGTCAGGCGGTTCCGACGTACTCGGTGAAGTGCCGTTCCGCGAACAGCTCCGGCCACCGGCCCTCCGCCAGGCCGAGTTCACGGGCCCGGGCGAGCATCAGCCGCCAGTGCGGCTTCACCGGGCGCCAGCGCGCCCCCACCTGGCAGTAGGACGCGTCGATGAAGTACCGGGGCCTGCCCGGGCCGTCCGGCGCCGGTCTGCGGGTGTGGAACAGCGCCGAGTTGAGAAGCACCGTGGAGCCGGGCGGCAGCCGGTCGATGACCACCTCGCCGGGCAGTTCGGCGGTGCCGTGGTGGGCGTACGCCGTCTTCCCGACGGTACGCCGGTGCGAGCCGGGCAGGACGGCCAGGCTGCCGACCTTCTCGTCGAGGCCGCCGAGGTAGTGCAGCGCGTGGACCATCAGCAGCGACGGGTCGGCGCGGTCGTTGGGCTCGCAGTCGTGGTGCCAGGCCTTGCCGGGGATCCCCGGGGCCTGGCGGTCGCTGTGCAGGTGGTGGAAGACGAAGGACGGCCCCATCAGACCGGACAGCGCCCGTAACAGCGGTGGGTGGGTGAGGAGTTCGCCGTGGGCCGGCAGTTCCAGTTCCAGCACCGGGGGCGGGCCGTGCCGGGCGGGGTCGGTGCAGGCGGCGATCGAGCGGGCCCGTAGGCCCTCGTCCACCCAGCGGTCGACCTCGGGGGCCAGCCTGGCCCCGAGCGGCTCCGGCACCAGGCCGGGCAGGACCAGGTATCCGGATTCCAGGAACTGACGGTGTTGCTCGGTGTCTAGGGCTTCACGCCCTCCGGAAGTCTGCGTCACCGAACCGGCCCCCTCCTTCCGGATGACGGGTCGCACAGTCGGGCACGGCGGATGGGACCTGAACGGGTTCTATGAAACGCACGGGATCATCCAGACCTCGGGTGGCGCCGGGTTCGTCCGTCGTCGCCACAGCTGACACACGTTCACCACGAAAGGGCACGAGTTGATCACGCAAGGTAGTCCGCTGAGGAGTATGAACCGTTGTTCGTGTCCACCACAAGACCATCGCCGACTCCTGGACATCTTCCCGCCACCGTGACGTTCAGCTCCAGCCACCGATCTACTCGTTCCCCACCCGAAACTCCGGACCCATTGAGCCCCGGTGATTCGCCGCTGGCACAGCGGATGCGGCACAGTGACGTCATGAGCGGCGACACCAGGAGTCACGAGAGCGCCGGGCGGGGCCCCGTGACCAGGCGCCGTCCGGTCCAGCAGCGCAGCCAGGAGCGGTACGGCCGGATCCTCGACGCCTGCGCCGGGCTGCTCGACGAGGTCGGCGCCACCGCGCTCACCACGAAGCAGGTCGCCCAGCGCGCCCAGGTGCCGATCGGCACCCTGTACCAGTTCTTCGCCGGCAAGGAGGACCTGCTGGCCGCCCTCGCCGGCCGCAACCTCGACCGCTACCTCCAGCGGCTCGACCACCGGCTGGCGACCGCCGCGCCCCTCGGCCCGGCCGGGTTCACCGACCTCGCGGTGGAGGAGTTCGTCGCGATGAAGCGCGCGGTGCCCGGATTCGGCCAGCTCGACTTCGGCCTCGCCGACGCGACCGCCCCCGCCGGGCTGCGGGACGACCGGCACCTGCTCGACCCGGGCGTGGACAACAACACCGCCGTCGCGCTGCGCCTCCAGGCGCTCGGCGGCGAGGTGTTCGCCACCGGCGACCCGGCGGCGCTCACCCTCGCCCTGCGGGTCGCCCTGGAGGCCGCCGACGCGGTGCTCAAGCTGGCCTTCCGCGGCGATCCGCAGGGCGATCCGGCGCTGATCGCCGAGTGCAAGCGGCTGGTCCGCGCCTACCTCGCGGAGCAGCCGCCCGTTGGCTGAGACCGGTCCCCGCCCGCCCCTCGGGTCCCGCCCCGCCCCCGTGTCCCGCCCGCCCGCGCCGTTGCGAGCCCGTCGCCGCAGCAGCACAGTGGAAAGCGGAACGGCCGCGGAGGCGGCCGCCACGACCCGAGGAGCAGACCATGCACGCAGCGGTAGGTGACCAGCTCCACATCCACAGCAGGTCGGTGGGCATGACGGACCAGAAGGGAGAGATCGTCGAGGTGCGCGGCGTCGACGGCGAACCGCCGTACATGGTCCGCTTCGAGGACGGCCACGAAGGTCTGATCTACCCCGGCCCCGACTGCGCCATCGAGCACCGCCCGGCGGACCGCTGACCGACTCCCCCGCCGCCCCGCACCCCACCCGGGCGGGGTGGTGAGCAGCGGCGCGAGCCCGGCGAGCGTTCCGGGCAGCGGGGCCGTGGGGGCAGCCGGCCCATCCGGGTGGCCAGGTGGCTCAGCGCAGCGGGAACACCTCGAACGGCGCCGCGAACCGCACCCCGAGCCGGCCGCCCGCTCCCCGCCCGGCACCCTCCAGGAACTCGCGTGCGTCCGCCATCGCACCGCCCAACCCGCCCAGCCCGGCCAGGTACGCCTTGTGCTCCTCCAGCGAGGCCACGCCCAGGTCGAAGTGCTCGGTGGTGTCCACCGCGTGGCCCGACTCCGGCGAGGCCGCCGCCCACACCTGCCGGACGCCGTTCCACGGCTCGTGGCCCTCGGCCAGCAGCTCCCGGAACACCCACCGGTTACCGGCGTCCCGAGCCGCGTCCAGGGCGGCCCGCCCGACCGCGATGTGGTCGGCCTGGTTGGGGGCGGTCCCGCCGTACGTCTCCCGGAAGTTGCTGGTGATCACGATGTCCGGCCGGTGCCGGCGCACCGCCCGGGCGATGTCGCGGCGCAGCGGCAGCCCGTACTCCACCATCCCGTCCGGGTACCCGAGGAACTCGACCACGTCGACGCCGACCACCCGCGCCGAGGCGATCTGTTCCGCCTCCCGCAGCGGCCCGCACTCCTCGGGGTCCATCGAGTCGATCCCGGCCTCGCCGCTGGTGACCATCACGTAGACGACCTTCTTGCCCTGCGACGTCCACCGTGCGACGGCCGCGGCGGCGCCGTACTCCATGTCGTCCGGGTGCGCGACGACGGCCAGCGCGGTCCGCCAGTCCTCGTCGACGGGCTGGTAGGGCTCGACGGCCTGCTCACTCATGGTGCTCGTCCCTCTCGGCTCGGCTCACAGTCGCCTGGTCCTACGGTCGTTCCGCAGGCGACTCTAGAAGACCCCCACACCCACACCCCGTCGGACACCCTCCCGGGCCGGCGGGGTTGCCCCTGACGCACGGGTCAGGGGTTAGCGTCCGGGCACCCGCGGTGGATCGGCCGCCGCGTCGGTTCTGGAGGAGTGCTGCGATGACGCTGCCCACGACGGCCCGGGTCGTCCGGTTGGTCACCGAGCCGGGCGGGTTGCCCGGGCCCGGGGACTTCGCGGTGGTGGAGGAGCCGTTGCCGGCGCCGGGGACGGGCGAGGTGGTCGTCCGCAATCGGGCCTTCCTGGTCTTCCCGGGCCTGCGCACGCTGATCGGGGGCGAGCTCACGGGGGCGCCGTTGCCGGCGATCGGGCCCGGGGACGCGCTGTACGGGCCGGCCCTCGGGGAGGTGCTGGCCGCTCCGGCGGGCGGGCCCCTTCGGCCGGGCGACCTGGTCACCCACCTGCGGGGGTGGCGGGACCTCGTGGTCGCGGACGCCGCAGGGTTCACTCCGGTCGACCCGGGGTTCCCGGACCCGGTGGCGCTGCTCTCCCCCGGCACGGCCGGCTACGGCGGGCTGACCCGCTGCGCCGGGGTGCGCCCGGGGGACGTGGTGCTGGTGACCGGCGCGGCGGGCGCGGTCGGCACGCTGGCCGGGCAGGTCGCCCGGCTGCTGGGCGCCTCCCGGGTGATCGGCACCACCGGCTCCCCCGCCAAGGCGAAGCGGCTCACCGCCGAACTCGGCTACGACGCGGTACTGGTGCGCGGCGAGCGGCCGTTCGCCGCGCAGCTGGCCGAGGCCGCGCCGGAGGGCGTCGACGTGCTGCTGGACCTGGTCGGCGGGGAGCAGCTGACGGCCGCCGTCGACGCGGCCCGGCCGGGGGCCCGGTTCGCCCTGGTCGGCGCGCTGTCCGGGCAGTTGGCGCCGGAGCGGCGGGGCGGCAGTTCGCCGGCTCTCGTGGACAGCTTCCGGGTGATCATGCTGGGCCTGACCCTGCGCGGCTTCACCGGCGTGGACCAACCGGACCTGGAGGCCGAGTGGCGGCAGCGGTTCGGCGGCTGGCTGCGCACCGGCGAGATCGTCTTCCCGTCGACGCGGGTGGCGGGCATCGACCAGGCGCCGCAGGCGTTGCGGAGGTTGTTCGACGGGGACACCTTCGGGGCGACGATCGTCGACCTCGCATAGCACCGAGGAGGAACGGCCATGCGGATCGGGGACGCGGCGGCAGCGGCGGGCACCACGCCCAGGGCACTGCGCTTCTACGAGCAGCGGGGGCTGCTGCCGCCGCCGGCCCGGTCCGCCTCGGGCCAGCGCGAGTACGGGCCGATCGAGGTCGCCCGGGTGCGGGCGATCCGCCGGCTGCTGGCCGTCGGGCTGACCGTCGACGACCTGGCCAGCCGCCCGCACCGCCTGGACCTGCTCACCGAGGAGCCGCCGCGCCGCTGCTCGGACTCCCCCGGCCTGGAGACCTTCGCCCCCGTGGTCACCGCCCGGCTCGCCGCCCTGGACGCCGAGATCGCCCGGCTGACCGCCCTGCGCGAGCGCCTCGCCCGGCACGTCGCCGCCGGGGGCGCGGACCTGCCGGGCTGACCCGGTCCACCGTCCGGAACGCGGCTCGCCCGGAACGCCGCGACGGGGCAGGCGCGGCGTTCCGGGCGAGGTCTGCGGGGGGAGCTAGCTGGCGTCCGGGGCGAGTCGGCCGTCGAGGGGCTCGGGGTGGGGCTCGGGGCGGGGCTCCGGGGCGGGCCAGCCGATCCGGGTGGCGCAGAGCGAGACGACCGCGGCGGAGACGGCGACGGCGGCCATGCCCCACACCAGGCTGGTGGCGTCGGCGATGAAGCCGATCACGGCGGGCCCGGCGAGCAGCCCGGTGGTGCCCATCGCGGCGACCAGGGAGAGCGCGTCCGAGCCCTGGCGGGCCGCGGCGACGTAGACGCACGGGGTGACCGCCGCGACGCCGAGGCCGACGCAGGCGAAGCCGATCAGGGTCGGCACGACGCCGCCGACGAGCAGCGCGAGGGCCAGTCCGGCGCCGGCCAGCAGGCTGCCGGTCCGCACGATCCGGCCGTCGCCGAAGCGGGTGCGCCAGCCGTCCGCGAAGATCCGGGCGAGCACCATCATCACCGAGACGACGGCGATGCCCAGCGGGGCGAGCCCGGCACCGGCGTTCACGACGTCCTTGAGGTAGAGCGCGGACCAGTCGTTCATGGCGCCCTCGGTGACGGTGCCGAACACCATCGCCAGGCCCATCCAGAGGGTCGCCGCGGCCGGGAGGACGAAGCGGCGGCGGTCCTTCTTCGCGGCCGGTGCCTGCTCCTGGTCCGACCCGTCCTGCGCCGCGGCCGGCGCGTCGTCCGTGAGCAGTCCGGGCCGGGCGGCCACGACCAGCACCGCGAGCAGCGCGGCGGCGACCCCGAAGTGCACGGCGAGCGTGCCGGTGAAGGCGGTGACGCCGGAGGCGAGCAGCGCGGCGAGCAGCGAGCCGGCGCTGAAGGTGGCGTGCAGGCGGGACATGGTGGTCCGCGCGTAGCGGGCCTCCAGCGCCGCGCCCTGGGCGTTCATCGCGACGTTCAGGCAGCCCACGGCGACGCCGTCGCAGAACAGCACCAGCAGGGTGAGCGGGTAGTCGGGCACCACGGACAGGGCGACCAGGACGACGCCGAGGGCGAGCGCGGAGAGCACGGACAGCAGGCGGGAGCCGAACCGCCGCATCAGCACCGCGACCAGCGGGAAGGACACCGCGGCGCCGACCCCGCAGGTCATCAGCAGCAGGCCGATCTGGGCCTCGCCGAGGTCGAGCCTGGTCTTCAGCGCGGGGATCCGGGAGACCCAGGTCGCGTACTGGAATCCGAGCAGGAAGAACAGTGCGGCGATGGCCAGTTGGGACCGGCGGAAGTCGTCGCGAACGGGGGACATGTGCATCAGCCCACTTCGGCTCTGGGTGGGAACCCGGGGGACGGGTCGGTGGAGGAGGTCAACGCCTGGACGGCGGCCGGGACGGCGGCCGGGGCCTGGACGGCGACAGAAGCAGCGGCCGGGCCCAGCGGCATCGCCATGTAGAGCGCCTCGGGGCCGTAGCTCCCGGGCAGTCCGATCTCGGGGCGGGCGCGGTAGCCCAGTGGGGCCCACACCACCTGCGAGCCGCGGACGGCGACCAGGGACATGGTGCGGTAGCCGCGGGCCCGGGCGGTCTCCTCCAGGCCGCGCAGCATCCGGTGGGCCAGGCCGCGGCCGCGCAGCTCCTCGGCGACGACCAGGTCGTGGAGGTGCATGTTGGTCGCGCGGACGCCGCCGGCCTCGGCCCGGCTGAGGTCCGGGCACCGGAACAGCGGGTAGGGCAGGGCCAGCAGGTAGCCGCCGAGGCCGTCGGCGTGCTCCAGGACGAAGCAGGTGTCGGGCGAGGCGCGGTGGCGGGAGCGCAGCGCCTCGCGGCCTTCGGACAGGCCGCTGGCGGCGTAGGCGCGCTCCTCCAGCGCGACGACGCCGTCCCAGTCGTCCTCCTGGAGCAGCCGGATGCGGAGGTCGGTCATCTGCCGGTGTCTCCGTCCGGGCCGCCGGTCCCGCCGATGCAGGTGTAGGGCAGCGGCTCGAAGCCGTTGAACCCCTGGGTGGTGTAGGCGGTGGCGTAGGCGCCGCAGGAAAGGATCCAGACCGGTTCGCCGGAGGCGATCGCGCGCGGGACGCGGACCAGGCCGTCCTCCTGGGCGTACGCGTCGTCGCTGTCGCAGGTCGGGCCGGCGACGACGGCGTTGACGAACTGGCCGCCGGGGTGGGTGGGGAATTCGAGCCGGTACTGGAGCTCGTCCATCTCGTACAGGCCGTTGAACTTGCCGCAGCTCAGGAAGAGCCAGTCCTCGCGGGTGCCGTCGAGCTGGTGCCGGGAGGAGAGCCGGGCGACGTGGGCGCGGATGGCGCCGTGGTCGGCGACCAGGTGCCGGCCGGGCTCCAGCAGGAACTCCAGCGGCGCGGCGTTGACGGTGCGCAGCCGGTCCATGCCCTCGCGGATGACCGCGAACATCTTGTCCAGCGGTGGGTCGAGCGGGCGGCCGTGCCGGTCCAGGACGCCGAGGGCGGGCAGGCCGCCGCCGAGGTTGATCCGCTGCGGGGTGATGCCGCGCCAGTTGAGCGCCTCCAGGACGGCGGCGAGCGAGTCCACGGCGGCGCCCCAGGCTTCGGCGGTCATCTGCTGGGACCCGACGTGCACGGAGAGTCCGGACGGGGTGAGGCCGGCCGAGCGGGCGGCGTCCAGGACGCGCAGGGCGTCCTCGGGCGAGCAGCCGAACTTGCGGCTCAGGCCCCACAGGGCGCCGTCGCCCGAGGTGGCGACCCGGCAGAACACCCGGGAGCCGGGGGCATGTTCGGCGATGGCGGCGACGTCCTCCAGGCTGTCGGTGGCGAAGTCGCGCACGCCCAGTCGGTAGGCCTCGGCGATGTTGCGGTCGGACTTGATGGTGTTGCCGTAGTGGATGCGGTCGGGGCTCACCCCGGTGCGCAGGGCCTGGGCGATCTCCTGGGGGCTGGCCGCGTCGAAGCCGGAGCCGAGGGCGGCGAGGCGCCCGAGCACCTCGTCCACCGGGCAGGCCTTCATGGCGAACCGGACGGCGACGTCGGGCAGTTCGCCGATCAGGTCGGTGTACTGGCGCTCAATGCCGTCGAGGTCGTAGATGATCCGGTCGTCGGTGGCAGCGGCGAGGGCGGCGCGGATCGCCGTCCGGTCGTGCGCGGCCGGGTCGGGCGCGACGCCGGTGTGGGCGGTGGTGTGGTGCGCCGGGGCGCGGTGGGCGATGGTCTGACGTATCACGAATGGCTCCCGGTGCGGCTACCGCGGCAGCCGGTCGGCGGGCGTGGCCTTGCTCGCCCGCATGAGCGGGCCCCACGCGTCGATCAGCAGCGCGAAGTCCTCGATGTCCGCCTGCGCTTCGTCGAGCAGACGCGCCCGCTGGGGCGCCAGGTGGTCGGCGAACTCGGCGTACTTCCCGCCGAGTCGCCGGTAGCAGTGGTCCAGCGCGTCGAGCCGTCGGTGGTTCTCCGCGCGGTCCGTCGCGGCGCTGCGGCGGGCGGAGTCGGCGATGACGTCGGCGCGGATGTGGTTCGCCTCGTCGAGGAGGGCCCCGCTGGCCGCCTCCATCTCGGAGTAGACCGGGTACAGGTAGAGCATGGAGAGCAGGAACTTGGCGTAGCGCAGCTGGTAGGCGGTGAAGCCCGCGCCGGTACGCCGTTCCGGGGTGTAGTAGTTGACGATGTGCCGGTTGTGGACGACGCCGGGCAGGGTGGCGTCGCGGACGAGGTGCAGCAGGAAGTAGTCGCTGCCGATGGTGGCGGTGGCGGGCGGCAACGGGACGCGGTCGTAGACCTCGTGGTCGAGGGCGACGTTGCACATGTCGATCCGCCAGATGTCGGGCAGGTCGAGCACGGCGCGGTCGTGGCGGAACGGGTCGGTGCCGCCGCCGGTGAAGGAGTCGGCGACGAGTTCGCGGCGTTCCTGCTCGCTCGCGCCGGTGGGCGCCCAGAGCGCGACGACCTGGTGGTAGGCGTCCGGGTCGAGTTCGCGGATCTCGCCGATGTCGACGGAGAGTTCACCGACGAAGGAGCCGCCGACCAGGGCGACGGGCTTGTCGGTGTGCACCGGGTCGAGGGTGACCTCGGTGACGGCGGCGGCCGCGTCGGCCGCCTTGAGGCCGAGCGTAGCGAGCTCGTGCTCGATCGGGAACACCGGTTCGCCGTCGAGCAGTTGGTACGCGCTGTCGGAGTCGCGGCGGTGCACGGAGGCGCAGCCGAGCGCGCCGGCGAGCAGGAACGCCCGGTTGGTGCAGGCGCCGTAGGAGACGGCGTCGGGGATCATCAGGTCGAGCAGCTGGTCGCCGAGCGGCCCGTCCGGGCCGGCGGCGCCGGAGCGCTCGATCACGTCGCGCAGGAAGCCGCGTTGGGCGGCCTCGTCGAGGTGGTGGACGACCACCTCCCCGGCCCCGGACGCGGTGCCGGAAGCAGCGCCGGAATCGGTGCCGGAGGCGGCACCTGACGCGGCACCGGACCCGACGGCGGGCAGCGCGGCGACGGCCTCGGCGTGCCGCCGGTAGGTGGCCGGGTCGGCGGAGTCCAGGATCAGCAGGTGCACCCGGACGCCGAACCGCCTTGCGGCGTAGGCTGCTTCGGCGCCGATCGCGGCGATGGTGGCCGCGCACTCGCGGTTGGTGGGCAGGGTCAGGCAGACGGCGCGCATGCCGGCTCCCCCGCGGACTCGGCGGGCTGCTGCGGGGCGGGCCGGTCGCCCGTGGAATCCGGGTCGTGCCAGGAGCGCAGTCCGAGCAGCCGCTCACCGAGTTCGGTGAGTTCGGCGGGCCCGTAGCGCAGCGACTCGTGGCGGGTCGCGTCGCCGACCAGGGTGCGGTTCCAGTCCGGGGTGGCGAGGGTGCGCCAGGATTCCACCCGGGAGCGGCGCATCTGCGCGGCCTCCTCCAGCGCGGGCATCATCGACAGGTACTGCACGGCGCGGACGCCGTTCTCGGAGGTGTTGCGGGCGACGCCGTGGGCGAGCAGGCCGTTCCAGATCAGCAGGTCACCGGCCTTCAACTCGGGCCGCACCACCGGGAACTCGGTGCGGTCGACGTCCGGGCGGATCGGGTCGCGGTCGGCGGCCTGGGCGGCCTGCCACTCGTTGAAGCGGCGGAACAGCTCCGGGTCGCACTGGAAGCCGCCGTGGTCGGGCCGGGTGTCGTCGAGCGCGATGATGCCCTGGACGCGCTGGGGCAGCATGCCCTGGGTGGTGTCGACGTCCCAGTGCAGTTCGATGTCGAAGCCCCGGTCGGTGGGCTCGATCAGCGCGCGGTCGCGGTTGCGGATGTTCGGTGGGTTGAGGTTGAGCCGGTCGAGGGTGACCCAGAGCTCCTCGCAGTCCCAGACGTCGACGAAGGCGTCGTAGACCCTCCGGGCCTGTCTGCTGTCCCAGATCAGCTGGTGGTGGTAGGCCTCGACGAAGCCGTAGATGTGCAGTTCCCGGTCGAGTTCGTCGCGGTAGTCGCGTTCGCGGTACCAGTCCTCGGGGCGGTCGGGCGAGAGGCCCTGGAAGTCCCAGGCGAAGTCGAGCAGGCGCCGTGCGGCCTCGGCCGGGATGGCCTCCTTGACCACGATGTAGCCGTAGGTCTGCCAGAACGCGAAGTCCTCCTCGGAGAGCACCCGCAGTGGGCGCTCCTTGCGGACCTCGCGCAGCGCCGTGCGCGCGAGGTAGCTCTCCCCGTCCTCGCTGAAGTAGGGGCGCGCCGAGGCGGCTCGGTGCAGATATCCGTCAGGGCTCGGCATGGGCAGTCACTCCATGGTTCGTAGTCGACGCAGCGCTTCCTGGACGCACAGTGCGGGCACGGCGAGCCGACGGCCCGTCACCGGCCGTGCGTGGAATTCAGCCCGTGGACCGCATGCCGTCCGCATACGCTCCGCCTCGCCCGGGCCCCGACCGTGCAAGGTTCCGCCACGTCAGGGGGCCAACTCGTCCGTCCGGCACGGCCTCTCACCCTGCCTCAGCCCCGGCCGAACCGCGCCCCTCATACGTTGGACTAGACCAACTAATGGTGTCAACCCTCGACGGCTGGTTACCAATAGGGAAATCCGCGCAGTTCAGATGACCCCTCGGGGTTCGCTTTATGTTTCGGAGAGTGACATAAGCCGGAGTATGTTTCGGGAATTGACATACCCGGACGTGAACCGAAACGAGTTCCCCAGCGTTGCGCCCCGTCCTTCGCGCCGTACGTTGGGCCTATGGCACACCGCCCCGCCGCCACCCGGCTCACCCCGCCCGGCTGGCTGACCGCGAGCCTGCGCCCCAAGGCCGCGCCGGTCCCCTGGGCCGCCGCCGCCCGGGCCTCGGTGGCGCTGGCCGCGCCGCTCGCGGTCGGCACGGCCACCGACCGGCCCGGGTACGGCGCGCTGGTGTCGATGGGTGCGCTGTCCGGGGTCATCGGGGACACCGCGGACGCCTACCGGATGCGGGTGTTCAACATCGCCGTGCCGCAGCTCTTCGGCGCCCTCGGGATCCTGCTCGGCACCCTGGTGTACGGTGCGGGCTGGACGGCCGTCGCCGTACTGACCACCGTCGCCCTGGTCTCCGGCATGATCTCCTCGATCGGCGCGGTCGCCTCGGTGTCCGGACTGCTCCTGCTGCTCAACGCGGTGGTCGGCGCCGGACTGCCGCTGCCCTCCCCCTGGTGGCTGCCGCCCGGACTGCTGCTGCTCGGCGGCCTATTGGTGCTCGGCCTCACCCTGCTCGCCTGGCCGCTGCGCGGCGGCGCGCCGGAGCGCTTCGCCGTGGCCGGCACCTACCGGTCGGTCGCCGACTTCCTGGAGGCCGCCGGCACCCCCGGAGCCGACGACGCGCGGCAGGCGCTCACCCAGTCGCTGAACCAGTCCTACGATCTGCTGCTCGCCCGGCGGGCCCGCCGGCACGGCCGCTCCCCCACCCTGGTCCGGCTGCTCGCCCAGCTCAACGCTGCCATCCCGGTGGTGGAGGCCGCCTCGGCGGCACAGCTGCGCCCGCGCGAGTACGGTCCGCTGCCGCCCGCCTACCCGGCGGCGGTGCGCGAGCTGGCCGCGGCCGTCGAGCGGGGCCGCGTCGGGTCGACCCCGCCGCCCGGACTGCCCGATCCGGCCGGACCGTCCACCCGCGCCCTGGTCGCCGCGATCGGCCACGCCCGGGCCGTCGCGCACGAGCCCGCACCCGACCCGTACGCCGGCGACGACCCGCTCGGCCGGCCCGCCGCACTGCAGGTCCGCGCCCGCCGGGCCGCCCACGCGCTGCTGCTGTCCCGGGCGTCCTGGCGGTACGGGCTGCGGCTGGCGCTGTGCATCGGCCTCGCCCAGATCCTGGTGTCGGTGATCGCGGTGCCCCGCTCGTACTGGGTGTCGCTGACCGTCACCTTCGTGCTGAAGCCCGACTTCGGCTCGGTGTTCTCCCGGGCGGTGCTGCGCGCGCTCGGCACCGCCGCCGGGCTGCTGATCGCCATTCCGGTGCTGGCCGAGGTGCCGCACGGCTGGTGGGACGTGCCGGTGATGGCGGCGCTGGCAACCCTGATCCCGGTGCTGTCGGCGAAGGGGTACGCGTTCCAGACCGCGGCGATCACCCCGGTGATCCTGCTGCTCTCCGACCTGCTCAACCACCGGGGCTTCCACCTGGTGCTGCCCCGGCTGTACGACTCGCTGATCGGCTGCGGCATCGCGCTGCTGACCGGCTACCTGCTGTGGCCGGATTCCTGGCACACCCGGATCGGGGAGCGGCTGGCCGACGCCGTCGCGGACACCGCCGCGTACGTCTCGCTGGCCTTCACCACCGCGCCCGGGGCCGACCAGCCGGCCCGCGCCCGGTACCGGCGGCGGCTCTACCGGGACCTGTCCGCCGTGCGCAGCGAGTTCCAGCGGGCGCTCACCGAACCGCCGCCGGTCGGGGCCCGGGCCGAGGCCTGGTGGCCGCTGGTGATCGCGGTCGAGCGGATCGTGGACACCACGACCGCCACCCGGGTCCGGGTCGAGCACGGCGCTCCGGCGCCGTCCCCGGCCGAGGTCGGCGCCGTCGTCCGGGAGCTGGGCGACCTGGCCGGGGCGCTGCGCGGCGGCGGGCCGCTGCCCGAGGCCGGGCCGGACGCCCTCCCGCCCGACTGCGCGCTGGGCCGGCTGCACCGCGAGGTGCAGGCGGCGCGGGCGGTGGTGCCCGTCTGAGGGCCGGGCCGGCCGGGGGCCGGGTCAGTCCTGGAGCGCCCGCCCTGGCGTCCGCCCCGCGAAGGCCCGGTCAGTCCTGGATCCGCCGCCAGGGCCGGTCCGCCTCCAGTTCGAAGGCCAGCTCCAGCAGCAGCCGCTCCTGCCCGTGCGCGGCCGAGAGGTGCACACCGATCGGCAGGCCGCTCGGCGCGGCGCCGGTGGGCAGGGCGATGCCGGGGCCGCCGGTCACGTTGTTGACCGGGGTGAAGGCCACGTAGCGCTGGAGGCGCTCGATCAGCTCGTCGAAGGCCACGTTCGGGCTGAGGTGGCCGATCGGCGGGGCGGCGTGCGCGAGGACCGGCGAGAGGATCACGTCGTGGGTGCGGAAGAGGCCCGCGTACGCGGCTTCGGCGCCGCGCAGTCGGCGCAGCACGGCCGGGGTGTGCAGGAACTCCCGCTGGTAGAGCCTGCGCAGCCCGGTGGTCAGGCCGTCGAGCCGGTTGATCCGGAAGCTGCGGTCCAGCATCAGCCGGCCGCTGACCGCGATGGCGAAGGCGATGTAGCCCCAGTAGAGGACGAAGTCGCGGGAGAACTCCTCGCCGAACGGCAGGGTGGTCTCCTCGACGTGGTGGCCCAGTGCCTCCAGCCGGGCGGCGGTCTGCTCGACGGCGGTGCGGGTGGGTCCGTCGGTGGTGGCGAGCGGCGAGTCCACGACCAGTCCGATCCGCAGCCGGCGCTGCCCCGGGCCTTCGACCAGGCCGAGCGGGGGCAGCGCGGGGTTGCGGTGGTGGCGCTCGGCGGCGGCGTAGAAGGCGGCGGTGTCGCGGACGGAGCGGGTGAGCACGCCGTCGGTGACGAGGTCGATCGGCAGCTTGCCGCCCTGGGCGTTGGTGACCAGGCGGCCCCGGGTGGGCTTGAGTCCGACCAGTCCGCAGCAGGCGGCCGGGATCCGGATCGATCCGCCGCCGTCGTTGGCGTGCGCGATCGGCACCACTCCGGCGGCGACCAGCGCGGCCGAGCCGCCGGAGGAGGCGCCGGCCGAGTGCGAGGGCTTCCACGGGTTGCGCACCGGCTGGGCGGTGGCGAACTCGGTGGAGGCGTTGAGGCCGAACTCGGGCAGCCGGGTCTTGCCGAGGACGGCCAGGCCGGTGGCGAGGAACTGGTCGGTGAAGCGGGAGTTGCGCCGGGCCGGGCGGGCCTGGAAGGCCTCGCTGCCCATGCCGGTCGGCAGGCCGCGCAGGTCGACGTTGTCCTTGAGGAAGGTGGGGACGCCGTACAGCGGGCCGTCGGTGCCGTCCGGGCCGAGCCGGGGCCGGTCGTAGGACGGGTGGGCGACGGGGGTGAGCGTCCGGTCGACCCGGGCGGCGCGGGCGGCGGCGGCCGCGGCCAGTTCAACGGGGGCCACCTCGCCGGCGCGGACGAGGGCGGCCAGGGCCACGGCGTCGTGCGCGCCGAGGGCGTCGTCGGTGAACCCGTGGGCCCGCTCGTCGGTCATCCGAACTCCCCAATCCCTACTGACCGGTAGTCGCGCAAGAGTTCGCAGTGTAGGCGCGGGGCCGCGCCGAGGGATACCCCACCCCCGGCACCCGCCGCCGAACCCCGACGGCGCACGGGCGTTCGGCATGCGCCCCCGTGTTCACCCCACCCGCCGGTCGGAGATCGTTTCGCCGACGGCCCCGGGGAAAGGCCGGATCACGAACCGATCCGGTCCACCCCCCACCCCAAGGTGACGCCCGTGCCCACCCAGTACACCTCGGCCACCGCCCCCGGCGCCCTCCCCCTGCTCGGCCACGCCCCCGCCTTCGTCCGCCGGCCACTGGAGTTCGTCGCCGGCCTGCCCGCCCACGGCGACCTCGTCCGGCTGCGGCTCGGCCCGCTGGACGCGTACGTCGCCTGCCACCCCGAGCTGGTCCGCCAACTGCTCACCGAGGACCGCACCTACGACAAGGGCGGGCTCGTCCTCGACAAGGCCCGCGAGGTCTTCGGTGACGGCCTGGCCACCTGCCCGGCCGCGGCGCACCGGCGCCAACGCCGCATGCTGCAACCCGCGTTCCACCGCGACCGACTGCCCGGCTACGCCGCGATGATGGCCGAGGAGATCGCCGGCACCACCGCCTCCTGGAGCGACGGCGACGTGGTCGACGTCCCCGCCGCGATGTACCGCCTCACCACCGCGGTGACCGCCCGCTGCCTGTTCGCCGCCCACGAGCGGGCCGGCGCGCTGCCCGTCCACGACAGCATGGACGTCATCACCCGCGGCGTCGGCCGGCGCGTCATGATGCCGCTGCCCGGCGCCGACCGCATCCCCACCCCGGGCAACCGCCGCTTCCGCCGCGCCCGGCAGGACCTGAAGGAGGTCACCCGGCGGCTGATCGCCGACTACCGCGCCGCCGGCACCGACCACGACGACCTGCTGTCCATGCTGCTCAGCGCCCGCGACGAGGACGGGCGGGGGCTCACCGACGCCGAGATCCACGACCAGGTGGTCACCTTCCTGCTCGCCGGCATGGAGACCACCGCCGCCACCCTCTCCTGGGCCTGGACCCTGCTCGCCGCCCACCCGGCCATCCGCGACCGCCTGCACGCCGAGCTGGACACCGTGCTCGACGGCCGCCCCGCCCGCCACGAGGACCTGCCCGCCCTGCCGCTCACCGCCCGGGTGGTCACCGAGACGCTGCGGCTCTACCCGCCGGTGTGGATCCTCAGCCGCGTCGTCGCCGCCGACGCCGAACTCGGCGGCCACCGCGTCCCGGCCGGCGCGACCATCCTGTTCAGCCCGTACCTGCTGCACCGCCGCGCCGACGTCTTCGCCTGCCCCGCCCGCTTCGACCCCGACCGCTGGCTCACCAACACCCGCCCCTCCCCCGGCACCTACGCCCCCTTCGGCCTCGGCCCCCGCCGCTGCATCGGCGACGTGTTCGGCACCACCGAGGCCGCCCTCGCCATCGCCACCATCGCGGCCCGCTGGACCGTCACCCCCACCCCCGGCCGCCCGGTCCGCCCGACCCGCAGCTCCTCGCTGTCCCCCCGCCCCTTCACGGCCACCCTCGCCCGCCGGCCGTGGTGACCGGGGCTCCCGCCCCGCGCGGGCGGCGGACGGGAGCCTTTCCTGACGATGCGTCACATGGTGCGCGGCGGGCGGGGGACGCCCTGCCAGCGGTAGAGCATGGAGTCCCACGTGTAGGTGTAGGCGAAGGTGACGTCGAAGCTGGTGGTCCGCTCCAGGTGCGGCTGGCCGGGGGTCTCCGGGTCGAGCCAGGTGGTCGCGCCGTAGACGGACGCCCGCGGGTACACGCAGATCGTCCAGCGGAACCAGCCCGAGGAGAGCTGGACGTCCTGGGACGGCACGTTGCCGCCCGGCGTGCCGAAGCTCCAGGCGTACGTGCCGGCGTCCAGGAACAGCCGCCGCTCGACGCATTGCTGCGCCGGCGTCACCGGGGCCGGCAGCGGCACCAACTGCCCGTAGCCCTGGAGGAATTCACGTTCGGTCGCGGCGGATGCCGTACCGGCCGTCGGCCCGGCCACCAGGGCGAGCAGGACGGCCGTCAGGGCCGGGATCCAGGAGAGTCTGCGCAGCATGCGTTCCTCCGGCCGGACGGCGGTCCGGCGAGCGTGGACGGAAGTGGTCTACGCCAATTTTGCCGGGCCGGGTGCGGCCGTTCCCATCCCAGACCTCTGGGGTGGCCGCCGGGTCAGTCTTCGCTGCGCCGGTCGGCCGCCAGGGTGGTGAGCAGCCGCTCGATGGCCTCCAGCCGTCGGTGCAGGTCCTCGACGTCGCCGCGGGTGGCGCTCTGCTCGGCGGGCTTGAGGCTGATCACCAGCTGGCCGTCGGGCTCCAGCCGCCCGACCGCGACGTCGCGGATGGTGTCGCCGTTCTGGACGCGGACGGCGTGCTCGATCTCGGACGCGCGCAGCGCCAGCCCGCGCAGCGCGCCCGGGACGAGCTTGCCGTCGCGCACCACGGTGGTCGGGGTGCCCTCCAACAGCCGGGCGGCACGCGGGTCGTGGGCCAGCCAGCGGGTGACGGCGGCGTTCACCGCGATCAGGGTGACCGCGCCGATGGCGCCGCCGAGCAGGCTGTTGTCATTGCCGATGATCGCGTTCTGCACCACGTTGGACAGCAGGAAGATGACCACCATGTCGAAGGTGTTCAGGCCCGCCAGCCCGCGCTTTCCCGCGATCCGGAACAGGATCAGGATCAGGGCGTAGACCGCGATCGTGCGGAGGATCTTCTCCACGATCGGAATCTGGACGATCACCAGGTCGTGCCACATGGCCCCGCTCCTTCAACCCCTCGGCCGGACGGGGCGGGCAGCGCCCGGGCCCGACGGTACGCGCCCCGCCGGGCCCCGGCCAGCACCCGGACGAACCCGGGCTTCCGACTAGGAGCGGCGCTTCGGCTTGCCGCGCTTGGCGGCGGCCGCACCCCGGCCGCCCGCCGCGGGCTTCGGCCGGCCCTTCTGCTGGCCGCCCTTGTGCTGACCCGCCTTCTGCTGGCCGGACTTCTGCGGCTGGGACTTGCGCGGCGCCGCGGCCTTCTGGGGCTCGGCCGCCGGCTGGGCGCCGCGCCCGCGCGAGCTGTTGACCGTGCGGCCCCGGACGATGCCGATGAACTCCTCGACCAGGTCCGTCGTGCGCTCCTCCAGCCAGGCGAGCGCCACCTGGGACTGCGGCGCCTCGGCGACCGGCCGGAAGGTGAGGTCCTTGCGGTGGTGCAGCCGGGCCAGCGACTGCGGCACCAGCAGCACGCCGACGTTGGCCGCGACCAGCTCGACGGCGTCGGCGGTGCTCGCCGGGCGCTCGATCGCCGGGCGGCCGGGCAGCCCGCCCGGCCAGCCGAGGGTGTCGTCGAGCGGGTGGAACACCACCTCCTCCGCGAGGTCGCCGAGCGCGACCTCCTCGGCGGCCGCGAGCCAGTGGTCCTTGGGGAAGACCACGACGGTGGTCTCGGCGTAGAGCGGGATCGCGCTGAGCACGTCCCGGTCGACGGGCAGCCGGACGAGCCCGGCGTCCGCGGTGCCCTCGCGCAGGGTCGCCTCGCCGTCCCCGGCCGGGACGGCGAGGAGGTCGAGCGGCACGTCCGGGAGCCGCTCGGACCACACCCGGACCCATTTGCCGGGGGTCACGCCCGGGACGTACGCGAGCCGGAAGGACGGGTTCACCTGCATGTCTGTCACAGGGCAAGGCTACCGACCGTGACCGGGAGCGCCCGCGCACTCCCTTACCCTTGTCACCATGACATCGCTCAAGCAGAAGACCAGCCAGACCATGAAGCCGGCCACCGCCGCCAAGAAGCTGGGGATCTACCTCGACGCGGCGCCGACCGGCTTCCAGGAGGGTGCGGTCTCCCGCGAGGAGCTCAACGCGCTTCAGGCCGACCCGCCGCAGTGGCTCCAGGAGCTGCGCCAGAACGGCCCGCACCCTCGCCCGGTGGTCGCCGCCAAGCTCGGCGTCTCCATCGCCGGCCTGGCCCGCGGCGGCGTGACCGAGGCGCTCACCACCGAGCAGATCGAGGCCGTCAAGGCCGAGAACCCGCTCTGGCTGCAGCACGAGCGCGCCAACCAGGTGGACGTCCGCAAGGAGGCCGCCCGGATCAAGGAGAAGCAGGAGAAGGACGCCGCGGCGCTTGCCGCCAAGGCCACCAAGGCCGCCAAGGCCGGCTGACCCGCGCGCTCCGGCCGCCGGCCGGGCCCGATTGTCAGACCCCTGCGCAAGGCTGGTGCCGACGTCCGTTCCACGGGCGTCGGCACAGTCGTCGGCGGACATGCGGACAGGGAGCTTGCGGATGGCACAGACAGCAGGGGCAACAGGGGCGGCGGGAGTGCTGGACGGTCGGATCGCCCTGGTCGCGGGGGCGACCCGAGGAGCCGGGCGGGGCATCGCGGTGGAGCTGGGCGCCGCCGGGGCGACGGTGTACGTGACCGGGCGCAGCACCCGCGAGAAGCGCTCGGAGTACGACCGGCCGGAGACCATCGAGGACACCGCGGACCTGGTCACCGCGGCCGGCGGCCGGGGCATCGCGGTGCCGACCGACCACCTGGTCCCGTCCCAGGTGGCCGCCCTGGTGCAGCGGATCGACGCCGAGCAGGGCCGGCTGGACGTCCTGGTGAACGACATCTGGGGCGGCGAGAACCTGTTCGGCTGGAACGTCCCGGTCTGGGAGCACGACCTGGACGACGGCCTGCGGCTGCTCCGCCTCGCGGTGGAGACGCACGCCGTCACCAGCCACCACGCCCTCCCGCTGCTGCTGCGCCGCCCGGGCGGCCTGGTCGTCGAGATGACCGACGGCACCGCCGAGTACAACCGCGACACCTACCGCAACTCGTTCTTCTACGACCTCGCCAAGGCCTCCGTGCTGCGGATGGCCTTCGCTCTCGGCCACGAGCTGGGTCCGCGCGGCGCCACCGCCCTGGCGCTCACGCCCGGCTGGATGCGCTCGGAGATCATGCTGGGCCACTTCGGCGTCACCGAGGAGAACTGGCGCGACGCCGTGGCCCGGGAGCCGCACTTCGGCATCTCCGAGAGCCCGTACTTCGTCGGCCGGGCGGTCGCCGCCCTCGCCGCCGACCCCGAGGTCTCCCGCTGGAACGGCGGGTCGGTGTCCAGCGGGCAGCTGGCCCTGGAGTACGGCTTCACCGACCGCGACGGCAGCCGGCCGGACTGCTGGCGCTACCTGGTCGAGGTGCAGGACGCGGGCAAGCCGGCCGCGCCGGAGGGCTACCGCTGACGGGGCGTCGGCGGCGGCGCCACCGGGCGCCGGGGAGAACCCCTTTCTCCGCGCCGCGTATTGACCGCGCCGCCGCCGACTCCGAATAATCGGCGCCACCGGGGCGCCCAGGCAACCCTCGTCACTCTGACCACACCGGACCGGGGAGCGCGCATGACCGACCAACCGCACCACGACCGACCCGCCGCGCTCACCGCCCCCACCGCACTCGCCGCCCTGGCCGAGGAGTACTTCGCCGCCGAGAACGCCCACGCCCCGTTCGACGCGACGCTGAGCGGGGTCGAGGGCTACGCCCACGAGGTGCCCGACCCGTCCCGCGCGGCCGCGCTGCGCCACCGGGACGCGCTGGCGGGCTTCGGGGCGCGACTGGCCGCGATCCCGGTGGACGCGCTGGCCGGCGAGGACCTGGTCACCCACCGCGTGCTCGGGCGGCTGATCGACAACGGCACCGGCCGGATCACCCACGGGCTGGGCGACTTCAGCATCTCGGCGACCATCACCGCACCGCAGAACGAGGCCTTCACCTCGCTCGCCATGACCTCCGTCGACCAGGAGGGCGCCGACGCGTACCTGGAGCGGCTGGCCGGCCTGCCGGGCTACTTCGACGCCGCCCTGCAGCTCCACCTGGACGCCGCGGCCGAGGGCCGCACGCCACTGCGCAGCGGCGTCGACGCCGCCCTCGACCAGCTCGACGCGTACCTGGTCACCGGCCCGGACGACGACCAGCTGCTGCGCGCGCTGCACGGCCGCCCGGAGTTCGACCGGGGCCAGGTGATCGTCCGCGACGGCGTGCGCCCGGCCGTGGCCCGCTACCGGGCCTGCCTGGCCCAGCGGCTGGCCGCGGACGCCCGGCCGGACGACCGGGCCGGGGTCTGTCACGTGCCCGGCGGCACCGAGGGCTACGCCGACGCCGTCACGCGCTACACCCGGCCCGGGCTCACCCCGGAGGAGGTCCACCGGATCGGCCTGGACACCCTGGCGCAGCTGCGCGCGGAGTTCGCCGAGCTGGGCGGCAAGGTGCTCGGCATCACCGGCCCCGACGCCGTGCTGGCCGCGCTGCGGGAGGACCGCGCGCTGCGCTTCGACAGCGCCGAGGAGATCATCACCCTGGTCGACGAGGCGCTGGAGCGCGCCCGCCGCGCCTCGGCCGACTACTTCCGGGCCTACCCGATCGCCGACTGCGTGACCCGGGAGATCGACCCGATCGAGGCGGAGACCGGGCCACTGGCCTACTACCAGCCGCCGGGCCCGGGCGGCCTGCCCGGCACCCACTGGATCAACACGCTGCGCCCGCAGACCAGGTTCAGGTACGAGTACGAGGCGATCGCCTTCCACGAGAGCGTGCCCGGGCACCACCTGCAGATCGCCGTCGCCCAGACGCTGCACCACCTGCCGGAGTTCCGGCGCCGGCCGAGCGGCCAGCTGACCGCCCACGTCGAGGGCTGGGGCCTGTACACCGAGCGGCTCGCGGACGAGATGGGGCTGTACAGCTCGGACCTCTCCCGCTTCGGCATGCTGTCGCTCGACGCGCTGCGGGCCGTGCGCCTGGTCGTGGACACCGGACTGCACCACTACGGCTGGTCCCGGGAGCGGGCGATCGCCTTCATGCGGGACAACACGGCCACCACCGAGGCCAACGTCCGCAACGAGATCGACCGCTACCTCGCCTGGCCGGGCCAGGCGACCGCGTACCTGATCGGCCGCCGGGAGATCGTCCGGCACCGCGAGCGCGCGCAGGCGTCGCTGGGCGCCCGGTTCGACATCCGGGAGTTCCACCACCAGCTGATCGGGCACGGCAGCCTGCCGCTGGGAGTGCTGGACACGCTGGTCACGGACTGGATCGCGACGCAGTAGGGCCCGTCGACGCAGTGGGGCCCACCGCTGCGGGGCCGGGTTCAGCCCCGCAGCGGCACCGCGGTCAGAAGCCGACCACCCGGAGGGACGAGCCGTCGCCCTTGGGCCCGACCAGGTACACCTCGGCCACCTCGTAGCCGGTCAGGGTCACCGCACCGGCGAACTTCCGCTGGACGGCGTCGTAGCCGAGAACCCCGCCGCCTCGGCTGCCCAGGCGCACGGCCCAGGGACCGTACTGGTCAACGATTCCGCACGCCCTGAGCGGTCCTCCCGCGCCCGGACGTGCCGTCACCCCTTCGGCCCCTCCAGGCGGTAGTGTCCGCTGGCGCGGCAACCGGCAGGTCCGTCGGCCCGCCCCGCGCCCCACCGCCCCGATCTGGAGGAACCCGTGCCGGCTCCCGCCCGCGCCGCCCTGGCCATAGCCGTGGCCGCCCTGCTCGCCGCAGCCTCAGGCTGCTCGTCCGGCGGCGGCCACACTGCCCGGCCGGCCGGACACGGCCCGGCCTCTTCCGCCACCGACGCCCCGCCCGCAGCCGACGCCGCAGCCGCCGGAGCGCCGCCCGCCCCGGCGGCGATCGTCACCGGCGCCGGCCCGAAGAGCTCCTACGACGTCCAGCCGCAGCCCGCGCCGGGCAGCTGCACGTACCGCTACACCGCGGACAAGC
Source organism: Kitasatospora sp. NPDC088861 (assembly GCF_044750105.1). NCBI lineage: Bacteria > Bacillati > Actinomycetota > Actinomycetes > Kitasatosporales > Streptomycetaceae > Kitasatospora > Kitasatospora sp. NPDC088861. The sequence goes on along the minus strand of NZ_JBIVJF010000009.1, from coordinate 210,587 downwards.
AGCCGCTGCCCGACCCGAAGTGCACCCCGGGCGCGATCAGCCCGGCGGTCAACCAGGGCAACATCAACGACACCATCTGCAAGCCGGGCGGCTACACCTCGACGATCCGCCCGCCGGCGAACATCACCGGCAAGGAGAAGGCCGAGAACGCCAAGTCCTACGGCTACACCGGCCCGATGGGCGACGCCGAGTACGACCACCTGATCAGCCTGCAACTCGGCGGCGACCCCAACGACCCGCGCAACCTGTGGGTGCAGCCGCCCTCCCCCGGCCATGTCCCGGGCAAGGGCCCCAACAACCCCAAGGACTCGGTGGAGACGCACCTGCACACCGCGATCTGCAAGGGCCAGGCCACCCTCGCCGCCGCCCAGCAGGCCATCGCCACCGACTGGACCACAGCCGAGGCCAAGCTCGGCATCAAGTCCGGCGGCTCCCCCACCCCGGCCGCCGACACCGACGGGGACTGACCGCCCCTGGGGCCCGTCTCGGCGACGTCGGCGGGGGTGCCGGCGCGGCCCACCAGGGTGTCCGCGACCTCCCCGGCGTGAACTCCTCACCCCCACCGGCGCCGACCCGTCCGTGCGTCAGTCCGTCTCGGCGACGTAGTAGGCGCGCATCAGCTCGGCCGACCAGGCGGGCTGACGGACCTCTCCGCGCGGGCCGAACTCGGCCAGGTAGGGCTTGATGTCGAGCACCGGCGTGCCGGCCACCGCGTCCAGCCCGGTCACGTGCAGGTCCAGGCCCTCCACCCGGACCAGTCGGCAGCGCGAGACGCCGAGCCGGTTGGGGCGGTTCTTGCCGCGCTGGGCAAAGATGCCGACCAGCGGCCAGTCCGGGTTGCCGCGCGGGCGCCGGGCACCGGTCTCCACCCTGTCGGCCGGCACCCGGTCGAAGTGGTACACGATCTCCAGGTGCGAGAAGTCCGCCAGCCCGTACAGCGCCTCCTCACCGAACTGCGCGCCGTCCACCCGGATCACCGCCCCGACGCTCCCCCAGCCGTCGTCCCGGACTTCCTCCCGACCGCCGACCACCCATGCCACCGGACGCGATGTCACCTCGTCCACGCCGTCCCCCTTCGATGTCGAAGCCTGTTCCCCGTACGTAACCACGCCCCCGCCCGGGTCGTCACCGGGGCTGCCGACGGTGGTGTCCCCACCCGGCCTGAAGACACGCCCTACGCCGGGGTGGCGGGCGGGCGGCGCTTGTGCTCGGTGCGGCGGTAGTGGCCGAGGACGGTGCGGAAGACCTCCTCGCTCACCGGCCGCTCCTCCAGGAAGTCGTCCAGGGCCTCGTAGGGGACGCCGAGGGCGTCCTCGTCTGGGCGGCCGGGGGCGAGGGTCTCCAGGTCGGCGGTGGGAGTCTTGTGGACGAGGTCCGCTGGAGCCCCCAAGGCCTCGGCCAGGGAGCGGACCTGACGCTTCGTCAGTCCATCCAGGGGCATCACGTCGGCGGCGCCGTCACCGTACTTGGTGAAGAAGCCGACGGCCGCCTCGGCGGCGTGGTCGGTGCCGACGACCAGGCCGCCGGTGGCGCCCGCGACGGCGTACTGGGCCACCATCCGCTGGCGGGCCTTGACGTTGCCGCGGACGAAGTCCTCGTGGGAGCGGTCGGCGAAGGTGAGGCCGGCGGACGCCAGCGCGTCGAGGGCGGCGTCGGTCGCGGGCCTGATGTCGACGGTCAGGGTCCGGTCCGGCTGGATGAAGTCGAGTGCGCGGCGGGCGTCCGCCTCGTCCGCCTGGGTGCCGTAGGGCAGCCGCATGGCGCAGAACTCGGCCTGGTGTCCGGCGGCGCGCAGCCGGTCGACGGCGAGCTGGCAGAGCCGCCCGGCGGTGGTGGAGTCGACGCCGCCGCTGATGCCGAGCACCAGCGTGCGGGCGCCGGCCGCCCGGAGCTGGTCGGCGAGGAAGTCGGCCCGGCGCTCGGCCTCCTGCTCGGGGCTCGGGACGGGGGCCACCCGTAGGGTGCGGGCGATCTCCCGCTGGAGGTCGGCGGACAGGGTTTCGGTCATATCGACTCCCGGGTGAAGGTGACACGGTGGGTGCCCGCCCTGGACGCTACCAGCGGGTTCGACGCGTTCGACGAGGTGGTGGCGGTGCTGCGGCGGGCCGGGGCGAGCGCCTACGCGGGGTGCCGCAGGATGTCGAGGACGACGGCGCCGTCGACGGTCTCCTGGGCGACCAGCAGGGCGGCCAGTTCGTCGAGGTGGTGGCGGTGTTCGCGGAGCAGGTCGACGGCGCGGCGTTCGGCGCGGCGCAGCAGGCGGGCCACCGCCTCGTCGACGGCGCGCTGGGTCTGCTCGGAGTACGGGCGGCGGAACAGGTCCTCGGGGCCGTCGCCGAGGTAGTTCGGGGAGCCGCTGGAGTAGCCGACCGGGCCGAGTTCCGGGGAGAGGCCGAATTCGCGGACCATCCGGGTGGCGACGCCGGTGGCGTGGGCGAGGTCGTTGGCGGCGCCGGTGGAGCCCTCGCCGAAGACCACCAGCTCGGCTGCCCGCCCGCCGAGCTGGACGGTGATCAGGTCGATCAGGTAGCCCTCGGTGTACAGGTGGCGTTCCGCTTCGGGGAGTTGTTCGGTCGCGCCGAGGGAGACGCCGGCCGGGAGGATGGTCACCTTGGCGACGGGGTCGGCGTGTTCGCACAGCGCGGCGGTCAGGGCGTGCCCGGACTCGTGGACGGCGACGGCGTGGCGCTCCTCGGGCAGCAGCGCGTTGGAGGAGTCCCGGCGGCCGAGCAGGACGCGGTCGCGGGCGGTGTCGAGGTCGTCGGCGGTGAGGGTGGCGCGGTCGGCGCGGACGGCGTTGATGGCGGCCTCGTTGACCAGGTTGGCGAGGTCGGCGCCGGAGAAGCCGGGTGTGCCGCGGGCGATGCGGTTCAGGTCGGCATCGGGGGCGAGGGTCTTGCCGCGGACGTGGACGGCGAGGATCGCGGCCCGTTCCGCCTGGTTGGGCAGCGGGACGGTGACCTGGCGGTCGAACCGGCCGGGGCGCAGCAGGGCCGGGTCGAGGGCGTCCGGGCGGTTGGTGGCGGCGATGACGACGATGCCGGTGGTCGGGTCGAAGCCGTCCATCTCGGAGAGCAGCTGGTTGAGGGTCTGTTCGCGCTCGTCGTTGCCGCCGAGCCGGGTGCCGCCCGCGCGGCGCCCGCCGACGGCGTCGATCTCGTCGATGAAGATGATGGACGGCGCGCGTTTGCGGGCCTCGTCGAAGAGGTCGCGGACGCGGGAGGCGCCGACGCCGACGAACATCTCGACGAAGCCGGAGCCGGTCACGGAGAGGAAGGGCACCTCGGCCTCTCCGGCGACGGCCCGGGCGAGCAGGGTCTTTCCGGTGCCGGGCGGGCCGACCATGATCACCCCGCGCGGTCCCTTGGCGCCGGCGGCGGCGTAGCGTTCGGGGCTGCGCAGGAAGTCGACCACCTCGCTGACCTCCTGCTTGACGCCCTCGTACCCGGCGACGTCGGCGAAGCGGGTGGCGGGCCGCTCGGCCTCGATGATCTTGGCGCGGGAGCGCCCGATGGCGCTCAGGCCGCCGCCGAGCGAGCGAGCGGCCATCCGGCCGGACCACAGGAACAGCCCGCCGAAGAGCAGCAGCGGCAGGAACAGCAGCAGCGTGGACCAGATCGAGCTGCCGCCGCTGCGGCTGGCGGTGACGTCGACGTGCTGACCGGCCAGCTCGCCGCTGAGCTGGGAGGTGTCCAGGGCGGTCGGGATCTGGCTGGTGAAGTGCGTGCCGTCCTTGAGGGTGCCGGTGACCCCGCCGGTGTCGGTGATGTCCACGGTCTTCACCTGCCCGGCGCCGACCCGGTTGAGGAAGTCGGTGTAGCCGTAGCTGGCGCCGGTCGAGCCGGAGCGCGAGAACAGGATGAGCAGCAGCAGGGTCACCAGGACGGCGACGGGCAGCAGCCAGCGGCGCATCGCGGGCGCGGGCGGCTTGGGCGGCGGAGGGCCGCCGGGGGTGCGGGGCCGCTCGGGGCCCCTGCCCGGGGGCGGCGGGGTCGCGGGGTGGCGGGCGGCGCGCAGCCGGATTCGGGTGATCATCCACGCTCACCGCCTCTCCGCCGCCGGGCCCTCCTCTCCATGGTGGGGGGAGAAGGGCCCGGACGGGAGGTTCAGGACGAACCGGTCGGCCCCGGCGCGGGGGCCGGCGGCGCCGTCAGGAGAAGTCGAGCGAGCCGGTCCGGGTCCGCTTGAGCTCGAAGAAGTTCGGGTAGCCGGCCAGCAGCCGCACCCCTTCGAAGACCCGGACGGCGTCCTCGCCGCGCGGGATGGCGCTCAGCACCGGGCCGAAGAAGGCGACGCCGTCGACGTGGATGGTCGGCGTGCCGACCTCCTCGCCGACCGGGTCCATGCCCTCGTGGTGGCTCTTGCGCAGCGCGAGGTCGTACGCCGTGCTGTCGGCCGCGGCGGCGAGTTCCTCCGGCAGTCCGGCCGCGACCAGGGCCTCCCGGATGACGGCGTCGTCGGCGGGCCGGTCCTGGTCGTGCAGGCGGGTGCCGAGTTCGGTGTACAGGTCGCGCAGCACGTGCTCGCCGTGCTGTTCGGCGGCGGCGATGCAGACCCGGACGGGGCCCCAGCCGGTGGTCATCAGGCGCTGGTAGCGCTCGGGCAGGTCGGTGCGGCCCTCGTTGAGGACGGACAGGCTCATCACCCGGAACGTGAGGTCGAGCTCGCGGTGGCGCTCGACCTCCAGGATCCACCGGGAGGTGATCCAGGCGAACGGGCAGATCGGATCGAAGTAGAAATCGACTTTGGTGGTCACGGTGAAAAGCCTAGGCGCCGAGTGGACCGCTTTCCAGGGCCAATCGATCACCATCGTGGTGGGCCACTTCTCAGCTGCAGGTCTTCCCGTCGGCCGGCACGGTGCCGTCCAGCAGGTAGGCGTCCACGGCCTGCTTCAGGCACGGGTCGCCGGTGTTGTAGCCGCCGTGGCCCTCGCCCTGGAGGGTGACGTTGACGCCGACGCCCGGGCCGAGCTGCTGCGCCATCGCGTGGGCGCCCTCGACCGGGGTGGCCGGGTCGCCGGTGGTGCCGACCACCAGGATCGGGGCCGCGCCGGCGGCGGAGACGTCCGGGTGGTCGGCCTTGCCCGGCACCGGCCAGCCGGTGCAGCTCGTCAGGCCCCAGGCGGAGTAGGGACCGAACACCGGGGAGGCGGTGCGGAACTGCGGCAGCTGCTGTTCGACGTCCTGGTCGGAGTAGCGCTGCCGGGCGTCCACGCAGTTGATCGCCCGGTTGGCGGCGCTCAGGTTGGTGTAGCGCCCCTGCGGGTCGCGCCCGAACATCGCGTCGGAGAGCTGGAGCAGTGTGTTGCCGGTGCCCTGCTGCATCGCCTCGGTGAGCCCGGCGGCCAGGACGGGCCAGGTCTCCTCGCTGTACAGGGCCGCGGCGATCCCGGTGACGGCCAGGGTCTCGGTGAGCTGCCGCCCGCTGGTGGTGGGCAGCGGGGACTGCTCCAGCTTCTGCAGCAGCGCCGTGACCGCCGCCGTGCCCTCGACGCCGCCGGCACCCGTCGGGCAGGCGGCGGCCTCCTCGGCGGCGCAGGCCTTCATGAAGTTGTCGAACGCGAGCTGGAAGCCCTGGGCCTGGCCGAGCGCGGCCTGCTGCGGGTCCTTCGTCGGGTCGACGACCGAGTCCAGGACGATCCGGCCGACCTCCTGCGGGAACAGGTGCGCGTAGACGCCGCCGAGCTGGGTGCCGTAGCTGATGCCGAAGTAGAAGAGCTTCTGGTCGCCGAGCACCTGCCGCATCAGGTCGAGGTCGCGGGCGGCGCTCTCGGTGTCCACGTAGGGCAGCACCGGACCGGAGTTGTGCTCGCAGGCGGCGGTGAACTGCGCGTTGCTGGCGTCCAGCGCCTTCACCGCGTCGGGGGTCCCGGGGGTGTTGTCGATTTCCAGGGTGGTGTCCATCGCCTTGTCGTCCAGGCAGCTCACCCCGGCGCTGGCACCGACCCCACGGGGATCGAAGCTCACCAGGTCGTAACGGGCGTTGAGGGAGGCGTAGTCGGCGGCGAGGGCGGGCAGCGTGGCGACGCCGGAGGCGCCGGGGCCGCCGAAGTTGAACAGCAGCGAGCCGATCCGGTGCTTCTCGTCCTTCGCCCGGCTCCGGATCATGGCCAGGTCGATGGTCGGGCCGTCCGGCTTGCCGTGGTCGAGCGGCGCCTTGAGGGTGGCGCACTGCCAGTCACCGGCGGGCGCGGTGCCGCTGCCCTGCGCGGGGCTGGGGGCCGGGCAGGCCTGCCAGTCGAGCCGCTGGGCCGCGAGTCCGGTCGCGGACGCGGCGGGCGAACCGGGCGAACCGGCCGGGGAGGCCGGGGAGGTCGGCGCGGGCTCGACGGCGGAGCGGGCGTCGCCCTGGCAGCCGGCGGCGGAGGCGAGCAGCAGCGCGGCCAGGCCGAAAGCGCCGGCGCCGCGGACGACGGTGTGCATGGAGCGGTCCACCTCTCGGGTTACCGGGCGCGCCCCGGCGGACGGCGGGGCGGCGTGCGCCCCGGCGCTCGGCACGGTCAACGCACCACAGACCCTAGGGGCGGTGGGGCGGTCGCGCCCGTCGGAAGGCCCGGTGGAGGGGCGTGCGCCGGTCCGGCTGCCACCCGCCGTCCGGGTGAGGTGACCCCCGCTCCCGCGGCCCTCGGCGGCGAGCAGCGTCCGGATCGCCCACTACCTGGCGTCGCATGCTATCTTGCATCGCATGGTACCTGGCATCACACACCACGACGGCGACGCCGGTACGGCCGACGGACCGGTGGCGACGCAACTGCGCAAGGGCGTACTGGAGTACTGCGTCCTGGCGCTGCTGCGGGACGGCCCCCGGTACGGGGTGGAGCTGCTGCAGGAGCTCGGCCGGTTCCCGATGCTGGCGACCAGCCAGGGCACCATCTACCCCCTGCTGTCCCGGCTGCGCCGGGCCGGCCTCGCCGACACCTTCCTGCGCGACTCGGCCAGCGGCCCGTCCCGCCGGTACTACACCCTCACCGACACCGGCCGCAGCGCACTGGAGGAGTTCACCACGCTGTGGCCCGCCTTCCGCGAAACCGTCGACCACGTCCTGGCCCCGGGAGAGAACCCGTGAACAACCCCATCGAGCACCCCCTGGTCCGCGCCCACCTGGACGCGGTCGCCCGGTACACCGCCCCGCTGCCCGAGGAGCGCCGCCGCGAACTGCTCGCGGACCTGCGCGAGCACGTCGAGGTCTCGCTCGCCGAGTGCGACCCCGCCGACGAGGCCGCCGTCCGGCGGGTCCTGGAGCAGCTGGGCAGCCCCCGGCAGATCGCCGACGCCGCGCTCGACGAGGAGGGCGGCGCCCGACCGGAGCCGGAGAGCCGCGGCCGCACCGTCCGCACCCTGGTCTTCGCGGTGCTGCCGGTTCCGCTGTCGTTCGTCCCGGTCGTCGGGCCCCCGCTCGCGCTGGCCGCCGCCGTCATCGCCGCGAGCAGGGTCTGGCGGTCCACGCAGTGGAGCCGCCGGGAGAAGCGGCTGGCGGCCCTGCTGCTGCTCTCCCCCGTCCTGGTCACTCCGCTGGCCGGCATCGCCGCCGCCGTCGTGTCCCCGGTCGGCCTGACCGTGGCAGCCGTCCTCGCCGCCTGCGCGGTGGGCTTCTGCCCCGCCCTGCTCGCGGCGTTCTTCCTGGCCCGGTCCGCCGCCCGGCTGCGCAACGCCGCGCTCATGGCCTGAACCGGCTTCATCAATCAACACCGACGTTTCGCCAGCCCCCCCTGGTGATGTTGGAGACCGCCCCCCACATACAAGGGAGGCGGTCTCCACACGTCGGAGGCTCGCGCTTGCGCGCGTGCCTGCCCGGCGACTAACGTCTTACCTGTTTCTCACCATCAAATCCGTTTTTGGCCAAGGCCGTTCATACGGTTAACGGAAACCCGCATACAGTGTGCGGGCTCGGAGAATCCGAACCGCCGCCCCCTCCATCTGGGGGCTTTTCCATTACGCGGGAATCAAGGCAACTCACTTTACCGTCAGGCTCGTTGACCCAGTTCTCCGGCGGCTGCTTTGCTTCTCGGCGGCCGAGGCGGGCCTGTTTCCCCCCGGTGATCCGTTGTGCGGCGGGTCATCCAGGCATTTCCACCGCCTCCGGCCTCTCCCTGTCCTTCGCGACCACCCGTCACCCACCGGTGCCCGGGCGGTCGGCATGAGAGAGGCAACCCTCACATGGGCCGAACCCCCACGTTCCGTCACGCCGGACGGGCGGCGCTCACCGGCGTCGCCGCGCTCGCCCTCGCGGCGGCCGGCTTCACCGCGGCACCCGCCCAGGCGCAGCCCGACGACGCCGCGCACCCCACGGCGTCGGCGAACCACCCGTACCGGCACGGCGCCGTCCCGCTCCGCGGCCAGCAGGCCGCACCGAACGCCACCTCCGCCAACAACCTCAACTACGGTGGCGGGGCGGGCAGTCCGAGCATCGGCGTGACCACCGGACCGGAGCACGTCTACCTGGTGTTCTGGGGCTCCCAGTGGGGCAGCTCCGGCACCGACGCCAACGGCAACACCACGCTCAGCGGCGACGCCAAGGGCATGGCCCCGCGCCTCCAGCAGCTGTTCAAGGGCATCGGCGCAGGCAGCGAACTCTGGTCCGGCGTCATGACGCAGTACTGCGAGGGCGTCACCACCGGCTCCCAGACCTGCCCGGGCAGCTCCGCGCACGTCGCCTACCCCACCGGCGGCGCGCTCGCCGGCGTCTGGGTGGACACCTCCGCCGCGGCGCCCGCCGCCGCGACCGGCAACCAGATCGGCGCCGAGGCGGTCAAGGCGTCCGGCCACTTCGGCAACACCACCGCCGCGGCCAACCGGAACGACCAGTACGTCGTCGTCTCCCCCACCGGCACCACCCCCGACGGCTTCAACACCGCGTCCGGCAACTTCTGCGCCTGGCACGACTACACCGGCGACACCACGCTCACCGGCGGCGCCGTCTCCTCCCCGTACGGCGAACTGGCTTTCACCAACCTGCCGTACGTGACCGACGCGGGCTCCGGCTGCGGCCAGGGCTTCGTCAACGCGGGGACGGCCGGCACCCTGGACGGCGTCACCATCGTCGAGGGCCACGAGTACGCCGAGACCATCACCGACCAGAACCCGGCCGGCGGCTGGACCGACAGCAGCGGCGCCGAGAACGGCGACAAGTGCGCCTGGATCAGCAGCGGCCAGGGCGCGTCGGCGAACGTCGGCTTCACCACCGGCAGCTTCGCCATGCAGTCGACCTGGGCGAACGACTTCAACAGCGGTGCGGGCGGCTGCGAGATGTCCCACCCGATCGTCGGCGGCACGACCGGCAACACCGTCACCGTCACCAACCCTGGCGCCCAGGCCGGCACCACCGGCAAGGCCGTCAGCCTCCAGATCGCGGCGACCGACAGCGCCTCCGGCCAGACCCTCACCTACACGGCGAGCGGCCTGCCGGCCGGCCTGTCCATCTCCGCCTCCGGCCTGATCAGCGGCACCCCGACCACCGCCGGCACGGCGAGCGTCACGGTCACCGCCAAGGACGCCACCGGCGCCTCCGGCTCCGCCGCCTTCGGCTGGACCGTCACCTCCGCGGGCGGCGGCGGCCTCACCAACGGCGGCTTCGAGACCGGCACCCTGAGCGGCTGGACCTCCACCGGCAGCGCCGCCGCCGCCAGCGCCGCCAAGCACACCGGCGGCTACGGCGCGATGCTCGGCTCCACCGGCCCCACCACCACGTCCACGGCCGGCCAGACCTTCACCGCCCCGGCCGGCAGCAGCAAGGTCGCCTTCTGGTACGACGTCACCTGCCCGGACACCATCACCTACGACTGGGCGACCGCCACCCTCAAGGACAACACCACCAACACCACGACCACGGTGCTCGCCAAGACCTGCACCAGCGGCCTCGGCTGGAAGTCCGCCTCCGGCACCGTCACCCCGGGCCACAGCTACACGCTCACCCTCACCAACGTGGACGACAACTACCCGGGCGACCCGACCTACACCTACTACGACGACGTGACCGTCTCCTGACCACCGCTCGTCCACGCCCCTGACGCCGCCGGGGCGGGCCACCACGGCCCGCCCCGGTGACACTGCGCCCGGTGGCACTGCGCCCCGCGCCTCGCACCCCGCGAAGGAGGAGAGCCGTGACCGTGCGAACGCTCGCGGCGGCCGCCCTGCTCGCCCTGGCGGCCGGCTGCTCGTCGAACACCGGCCCCGCCACACCGGGCCCGCCCACCCTGGTGCTCGACGAGCACGCCGACGGCACGACCGTGCCGGTGGCACCCGGCACCGTCATCCGGGTGGAGCTGCACAGCACCTACTGGTCCCCGGCCGCCGGCGACAGCCCGCGGACGCTGCGTCCGACCGCCACCGCGACCACCCCCGCCCCCTCCTGCCGGCCGGGCGGCGGCTGCGGCCGGGTCACCGCAGGCTTCCTCGCCGCCGCCCCCGGCACCGCCCGTCTCTCCGCCCACCGCACCACCTGCGGCGAGGCGCTGGCCTGCCCGCCCGGGCAGCGGGCCTTCACCGTGACGGTGACGGTCGGCTGACGGTCAGTGCTGGACGCCGGAGGACAGCGAGAAGTCCGCGAAGTAGGCGCGCTGGGTGCTCGCCGGGCCCCAGCTGGTGTCGTGGCCACCGTAGAAGGTGGAGAAGAACACGCCGCCGAAGGGGATCCTGCCGATGCCCGAGGCCACCCCGCGCGCCGCGTAGACCTGGCGGCCGTCGTACCAGACGGTGACGTCCCCGGTGCCGCGGTCGACCAGCTGCTCGACGCTGTGCCACGCGCCGTCGGCCTGGAACCGCCAGTCACCGAGCCCCTCGTCCACCCCGTAGCCGGTCGGGCCGGAGTTGGTCGGGGTGTAGAGGTAGACCTCGCCGTTGTCCGGCACGCCCTTGGCGCCGCGCCACATGTAGCGCGTCGACCAGCCCGCGCCGTGGTTGCCGCCCGACTCCTCGCCGATCTTGCCGCCGTACAGCCCGGGCAGTTTCCCCGCCTTGCCCCAGTCCCGGCCGGCCGGGAACTTGAGGGAGTACTTCAGGTCCAGCGTCTCGCCCTGGGCCAGGGCGGACAGGCCCAGGGTGGTCAGATCCGTGTAGAACTGGCCGCCGCCCGGGTTCGGGCAGTCGGTGCACTGGTTGGAGGAGGACCCGGCACCGTAGGTGACCTGGAGCGCCGAGCCGCCCCCGGGAGCGGCCGCGTCGTCGACCGCGCTCAGGTCCGAACCGCCCCACGTCCCCTGGTCGACCGCGCCCCAGGCGTGCTTCCACTGGTCCGTCCCGTAACCGCGGAACTGGCCGGTCCAGGCCGCCTTCCCGCTCGCCACCGCGGCCGGCGCGGCTCCCCTGGCTCCCTCGGACCCCGAGGCGGCCGGCGCGGCGATCGAGGCCGCAGCGGGCGACGTCGACGGGGCGCAGGCGGCCAGGGCGGCGGCGGCGAGCACCGCTCCGAACACACGACGAGTGCTTTTCATGACTGCCCTTCCCGACGGGACCGGCCGGGACGGCCCACCCGCTCCATGTGACGCTCCGCCACCGGGCCACAGTAGCGGCGCCCGAGGTGACGTGACCATCACACTCCCGGGTGACGGCGGGACGATTCCCGGCCCCCGGCCCTCCCGATGCGGGCCATGCGGAGATGTGCGAGGTGCGAGGTGGCGATCCGGCCGCGAAGATTCCTCCGAACGTCCGGCGGAGGACGTCAAGACCGCGGCGACGGCTCCGACCACCGGTCGAGGAGCCCAGCCGGGCCCGCGAACCACGAGGAACACGAGGAGCACGAGATGAAGTTCCTGATCAGCCTGCACATCAACCCGGCCGTGATGGACGCGCTGACCGACGAGGAGAAGGCGGCGATCGGCCACGGCCACGGCGAGTTCATCGAGGCGCTGAAGGCGTCCGGAGAGCTGATCACCACCCAGGCACTGGCCGATCCGGCCCAGGCCGCCGTGGTGACCGTGCGCAACGGCCAGCCGGTGGTGACCGACGGCCCGTTCCTGGAGGCCAAGGAGTACCTGGGCGGCTTCTACCTGATCGACTGCGAGGACAAGGAGCGGGCGATCGCGCTGGCGGCGCTGATCCCGGACACCGCGATCGAGGGCCTGGGGGTCGAGGTGCGGCAGGTGATGTTCGCCGACGGACACTTGGAGGCATGACAGCACCGGACTTCGAGGACCTGCTGCGTGCGCTCACGCCACAGGTCCTCGGCACCTTGGTTCGCCGGTACGGCCGGTTCGAAGGGTGCGAGGACGCCGTCCAGGAGGCCGTCCTCGCCGCCACCGTGCAGTGGCCGTCCGAGGGCATGCCCGACAATCCGCACGGCTGGCTGGTGACCGTCGCCGCCCGGCGGCTCATCGACCAGCTGCGCCGCGACCGCGCGCGCCGCGAACGGGAGTCGGCGACGGCCACCGAGGTGGTGCCGCCGGAGGTGCCGGACACCGACGACACGCTCGTCCTGCTGTTCCTGTGCTGCCATCCGACGCTCACCGCGGCCTCCCGGACCGCCCTGACGCTGCGGGCGGTCGGCGGTCTGACCACCGCCGAGATCGCCCGCGCGTTCCTGGTGCCGGAGGCCACCATGGCGGCCAGGATCAGCCGGGCCAAGCAGCGCATCAGGGCCGCCGGCAGCTCGTTCGCCCTGCCGGACGGCGCGGAGCGCGAGGAACGGCTGCGGGTCGTGCTGCACGTGCTCTACCTGATCTTCAACGAGGGCTACACCGCCACCTCCGGACCGGAGTTGCACCGCCCCGACCTCGCGCACGAGGCGATCCGGTTGACCAGGACGGTGCACGCGCAGCTGCCCGGGGACGACGAGGTCACCGGGCTGCTCGCACTGATGCTGCTGACCCACGCGCGCCGGGAGGCGCGCACCACCCCGGCCGGCGACCTGGTGCCGCTGGACGAGCAGGACCGCAAGGCCTGGGACCGGGCGCTGATCGACGAGGGCGTCGCACTGGTCGAGGCGGCGCTGGCCGGGCCGACCCTGGGGCCCTACCAGTTGCAGGCCGCCATCGCGGCCACGCACGCCGACGCGGCCACCGCCGAGGAGACCAACTGGCCCCAGGTGCACGCCCTCTACCTGATCCTGGAACGGATCGCGCCCAACCCGATGGTCACCCTCAACCGGGCGATCGCGCTCGCCGAGACCGACGGCCCGGCCGCCGGACTGGCCCTGCTGTCCGCCCTGGACGGTGACGGGCGGATGGCCGGGCACCACCGGCTGCTGTCCGTCCGGGCGCACCTGCTGGAGAAGGCCGGCGACCCGACCGGCGCCCACGAGCACTACCGGCGCGCCGCGAAGGCCACCGCCAGCCTCGCCGAGCGGCGCTACCTGGAGGCCCGGGCCGGCCGAACCGGGCCACGCTCCGGCTGATCACGCGTCCGGGACGTCCGGCGCGCGGCCCGGGGCGGGCCCGGGGACGGCCCGGGGACGGCAGGGCTCAACTACCCTGCGGCTCCATCCCCGGTCTGCCCCGCACCGCGTACGCCGGCAGCCGCAGCTCGCCGAGGACGGCCCGGGGCAGGCTCAGCCCGAACCGCCGCCCGACCACGCCGAGGGTGCGGCGGCGGACGGCCGCGGGCGGCTCGCCCCCGGGGCCGCGGGTGATCCCGTCGGGCTCCAGGACGCCCGCGGCGACCAGCTCGGGGACCAGCAGGTCGGGCTCCCGGCCCCAGCGCCAGCGCTCCTCGGCGAGGCCGAACCCGCACAGCACCGCGCCGTCGCGGGCGTAGTCGAGCAGTGCCGGCGGGTGGTCCGGCATCGGGCGGAAGTGGACCACCTCGACCCCGTCGCGCGCTATCTCGGTGAGCCGTTCGCCGCCGGTGGAGTCGCCGTACTCGACCGCGAAGGACCAGTCACCGGACTCGCCGACCCGGATCACGCCGTCGCCGTCGTCGCTCGGGCGGAACACCTCGATGTCGAGGTCCCACACCTCGGTGCCGCTGAGCGGCCCGGCCGCGGCGGCCGGATCGGCGCCCATCCGGCGGGCGAGCTCCTGCGGCGGTATCCCCCGGGCGAACAGGACGCCGTCGACGGAGCACCCGGCGTCCGCGAGCCACCGGATGCCCTCCTCGCCCCCCGCCCCTTCGGTACCGCCCGTCATGACGCCCCCTCACCTCGCGCCGACCCGCGTGGCCGGGCCGCCGGTCCGCACCCTAACGGACGCCACTGACACTGATAGTGGTAACCGGGTCTCCGGTGGTCGTGGCTCTGCCACTGACTGACGCCCTGCTGGGCTGTCCTCCGGTTGTTCCGTCCGGCTGCCGGGGCCCGTTCCCAAGGCCCCGGCCGGGCGGAGCATGACCTTATAGGAGCCTGGCCAGAGGCCCCCTCAGTGTCCTGTCTGCCCCACCCGGCGGAGCCCGCATCGACGCAGGTCGGGGGTTATCCCCCCGAGGAACCCGGCGGTCGGCCCCAGCGCGCCGCACCCCCGCCGCGAACGATGATCTTCTCACCGAGCTTTCGGGACAAGGAAACTGAGGAGAGATCGTGACCACGGCGAACAAGCGAACGGTCGGCCGACGCGGACTGATCGCGGTGACGGTGGCAGCCGCCGGCACCGCCCTGCTGGCCCCGGTGGCCTCCGCCGCCCCTGCGGCGGACGGCCAACGGAGCACGGTGGTCCGCGCGTTGGAGCGGTCCGCGCACCCGCTGCGGTCGACCGAGCCCGGCGGCAGCACCAGCGACCTGCGGGCGCTCGGCGCGATGGTCGGGGACGCCAAGGTGGTGGGCCTCGGCGAGGCCACGCACGGCTCGCACGAGTTCTTCACCATGAAGCAGCGGGTCTTCCGCTACCTGGTCCAGGAGAAGGGCTTCACCACCTTCGCCCTGGAGATGAGCTGGTCGGCGGGCCTGAAGATCGACAAGTTCCTCCAGGACGGCAAGGGCGACGCCCGGCAGATCGTCAAGGACGAGCTGGGCCAATCACCTTGGGAGCGCCAGGAGTTCGTGGACCTGATCAGCTGGATGCGCGAGTACAACCGCCAGCACCCGGAGCGCCCGGTCCACTTCATGGGCGACGACGTCGGCGCCCCCAAGCTCGGCGAGGAGGTCTTCGCCCGGGTCGACGCCTACCTGCGCAAGGCCGACCCCGCGGCCCTGGCGCGCGTGGACGGGCTGTACGCGGGCCTGCGCCCGCTCGACGACACCGTCGGCTACCTGAAGCGGCCGGTGGCCGAGCGGAAGGAGAACGCCGCCAAGGCGCAGCAGGCGCTGGACCTGGTCACCGCCGCCAGGGGCAACGGCGGCGAGGAGTACGACTGGGCCGTGCAGCACGCCCGCATCATCGCCCAGACCTTCGCCTTCGCCACCTTCGAACTCACCGACCCGGCCTCGGTGAACGCCGCGGAGGTCATCCGCGACCAGGCCATGGCCGACAACACCGCGTGGTGGCAGCGCCACACCGGCGACCGGATGCTGCTCTCGGCCCACAACGGGCACGTCGGCTACCTGGCCAGCGATCCCGAGATGTACCCCAAGACGCAGGGCTCGATCCTGCGCGACACCTTCGGCCCGGAGTACCTGAACATCGGGTTCACCTTCGACCGGGGCTCCTTCCTCACCATGGGCGCCGCCCTCGGCACCGACTGGGAGAAGAACACCGTGCCCGCGGCCACGCCCGGCATGAACGAGTACACCCTGGACCAGGTCCGCCGCCAGGACTACTACGTCGACCTGCGCACCGCCCCGCGCGTGGTCCGCGACTGGCTGGACACCGCCCGCCCCGTCTACGAGGCCGGGTCCACGTTCACGAAGGACCCGCTGCCCTCCGTCGCCCTCGGACGGGCCCACGACGTCCTCGTCCACCTCCACCAGGTCCACGAGGCCGAGAAGCTCTGACCGGGCTCCGGCCCCGCCTCGGATCGGCGGCCCGGCCTCAGGCCGGCGGGGTCGCCGTCTCGGGGAACGCCCGGTCCAGCAGCGCGCCCAGGGCGGCCCGGTCCTGGCCGGAGAGCTGTTCCAGCGCGGTCAGGCCGGACATCAGGTCGGCCCGGATCAGCCGGACGGTCTGCTCGCCCCGGTCGGTCAGGGCGATGCTCTTGACCCGGCGGTCGGCGGGGTCGGGCTCGCGGCGGACCAGGTCGCGGCCCTCCAGCCGGTCGACGATGCCGGTGACGTTGGAGGCGTCACAGGACAGCAGACCGGCGAGGGCGCGCATGGAGCGCGGCCGGGTGAGCAGGCTGAGGGTCTTGCCCTGCATCAGGGTCAGCCCGTGCCCGGCCGCGGCGGAGGCGAAGTGGCGGTAGTAGGCCGCGGCCACCCGGGCGAGCTGATCCATCAGCTCGCCCGGCGTGGCCGGTGGGTCCGGGTGGGGGTTCTGGTGCACGGTGTCGAGCATAGGCACATTGCTTGACATCCTCAACCATTGAGGTTTACCGTCCAAGAATGCTTGAGGTCATAAACCATCGACGACCTCAAGGCAGCTGGAAGGACCGCGAGACCCTCATGAACCACACCCCCGCCGCCACCCCGGAAGCCGCTTCCGAAGCCACCCCGGAGACCGCCGCCGCCACGGTCACCCGCCTGCGCGCCGCCTTCGACACCGGCCGGACCAAGCCGCTCGCCTGGCGCCAGGCCCAGCTGGCAGCACTGCGCTCGCTGCTCACCGAGCAGTCCGAGGCGTTCCTCCAGGCCCTGCACGAGGACCTCGGCAAGAGCACCGCCGAGGCCTACCGCACCGAGATCGGCTTCACGCTCAACGAGCTCGACCACACCGTCACCCACCTGGAGCAGTGGCTGCGGCCGAAGCCCGCCGCCGTGCCCGAGTTCTTCCAGCCCGCCGCGGCCCGCGTGGTGCGCGACCCGCTCGGCGTGGTCCTGATCATCGCGCCCTGGAACTACCCGCTCCAGCTCGCCCTGTCCCCGCTGGTCGGCGCACTGGCCGCCGGGAACGCGGCCGTCCTCAAGCCCAGCGAGCTCGCCCCCGCGACCTCCGCCGCGCTCGCCCGACTGCTCCCGCGCTACCTCGACCCGGCGGCCGTCGCGGTCGTCGAAGGCGCCGTCCCGGAGACCACCGCGCTGCTGGAGCAGCGCTTCGACCACATCTTCTACACCGGCAACGGCGCCGTCGGCCGGATCGTCATGGCAGCCGCCGCCCGGCACCTCACCCCGGTCACCCTGGAACTCGGCGGCAAGAGCCCGGTGGTGGTCGAACCCGGCGTCGACCTCGCGGTCACCGCCCGGCGGATCGCCCGGGGCAAGTTCCTCAACGCCGGCCAGACCTGCGTCGCCCCCGACTACGTCCTCGCCATCGGCGAGAGCGCGCCCGCGCTGGAGGCACACCTCGCCGACGCCGTCCGGGAGCTGTACGGCGACGACCCGGCGACCGGCGGCGAGTACGGCCGGATCGTCAACGAGCGCCACTTCGACCGGCTCACCGCGCTGCTCGGCGACGGTCGGACCGTCACCGGCGGCACCCACGACCGCGCCGACCGCTACCTCGCCCCGACCGTCCTCGCCGACGTCTCCCCCGAGGCCCCCGTGATGCGGGCGGAGATCTTCGGCCCGATCCTCCCCGTCGTCTCCGTGCCCGACCTCGACGCGGCGATCGCCTTCATCAACGAGCGCGACAAGCCGCTCGCCCTCTACGCCTTCACCGAGTCCGCGCACACCAAGCAGCGGCTGACCGAGGAGACCTCCTCCGGCGCGCTCTCCTTCGGACTGCCGGTCTCCCACCTCGCCATGCCCGAGCTGCCGTTCGGCGGCGTCGGCGAGAGCGGCATGGGCCGCTACCACGGCGAGTACTCCCTCGACACCTTCAGCCACGCCAAGGCCGTCGTCGACAAGCCCCTCGCCTGACCGCTCCCCCTCGTCCGATCGTTTCTCCCCTCCCCGCCACCCCGACACCGAGCGAGCATCCTCATGACCACCATCGACCACGGCGCCGCCGTCGCCGCGGAGACCGCCCGGCTCGTCGCCGCCCTCCAGGACGCCGACCCGGCCACCCCGGTGCCCACCTGCCCCGGCTGGACACTGACCGACCTCACCCGCCACACCGGCAGCGTGCAGCGCTGGTTCACCGTCCTGCTCCGGCAGCGGATCCAGCAGCCGCCCCGCAGCCGCGAGGTCGACCTGCGGCTGCCCACCGGGCCGGACGGCTACCCCGCCTGGCTGGCGGAGGCCGCGGCCGAGGCCGGCGCCACGTTCGCGGAAACCGACCTCGACGCCCCGATGTGGGCCTGGGGCGCCGACCAGCACGCCCGCTTCTGGGTACGGCGGATGCTGTTCGAGACCCTGGTGCACCGCGCCGACGCGGAACTCGCCCTCGGGCGCACCCCGGTACTCGACCCGGAGCTGGCCGCCGACGGGGTGTCCGAATTCCTCACCAACCTGCCCTTCGCCGCTTTCTTCGCCCCGGGGATCGCCGAGCTGCGCGGCGCGGACCGCACCATCCGCTTCACCCGCACCGACGGCAGCGCCACCTCCGCGGACGGCGACTGGCTGATCCGCCTGCGGCCCGACGGCTTCGGGCTCGACCGCTTCGGGCTCGACGCGGACGGCCCGGGCCCGGAGGCCGACGTGACCGTCCGCGCGAGCGCCGCCGATCTGCTGCTGCTCCTGTACGGCCGCCTCGACCTGGCCTCCGCCCGCCTCGACGTGCGCGGGGACGAGGAAATGCTCGCGCACTGGTGCGCCAACTCGGCGTTCTGACCTGCCCGGACGAGGGGCGGCGGCCGGGCCGCCGCCCCTCGTCCGTACGGGTGATCGACTGTCGGTGGCCGGTGCTAGCGTGCCGTTCCGTCAACAGACGATCAAGGAAAGGCGGCATCGGATCGTGGACGTCGAGGTCACGCGCCACCAGGTCGCACCCCAGCGGATCACCCAGGCCCTGGAGGGCATCGAGGACCGGGCCCTCACCAGCTGGTACCGGATCCACTACGGCCGCCTGGCCATCCAGGAGATCCGGACGATGGGCGAGGAGCTCCTCGACCACATCGGCGCGCTCACCCTGGAGGGCCGGCCGCTCAGCGGCTACCCCGCCCGAGTCATCCTGGAGACCGCGGCCGAGTGCTCCCTCGGTGTGCTGTCCCTCGGCTGCTTCCCCCGCGGCGACTTCGAGGTCCCCTTCCCGTTCATCGGCGAGACGCTGACCAGCGAAGAGACCAGCTTCGGCGACACCATCGACTTCGCCCCCACGGCCGCCACCTGGGTCGACGCCTTCGCGATGTGCGTGATCAGCGGCCTGATCCAGGAGCGCCACCGCATGCTCGGCCCGCTGCTGAAGGACGACTACGGGCCCTCGGTCCGCAAGGGCCTGCCCCACTCGGACCTGGACTCGACCTCCGATCCGGCGAGCCTCGCCGAGCTGGACGCGCTCTGCTCCTACCTCCACGTCGTACCGACCGCCGTCTCACCCTGGGTCGCCCCCGGCCCCGTGCCCCTGCGCAAGCCGGACGCCGAGGAACGCGCCACGGCCGCCCGGGCGCTGGACGCCGCCGGTCCGCTCACGCCGGACCAGCAGCTGCTGCGCGTCCTGCTCGACGACGACCGGAGCACCTTCGAGCGGGCCCTCGCCGCCCGCCTCGGCCAGCACCGCGAGAGCAGCGCTCCGGACGCGGCCCCGCGCAGCCTGCTCCCGGTCCTCCCGATCGCCCTGGCCGCACTCGCCGTCCAGGCGCACGGCTGGCAGCTCGGCCTCTCCTCCGGCTACCTCCCGGCGACGCTCATACAGCCCCCGGTGCTCTGACCGCCCCACCCCAGCCATCCGCCCGTCTGCCTGTCCATCCGTCCGTCCGTCCGTCCGTCCGTCCGTCCGTCCGTCCGCGGAGTGTCCAACGGTTGCCCAACAGACGAAACATCCCACCTATAGCCGCCGATCCCCGGCCGGATCGGCGGGCATCCCGTCCGCTACCCGGTCTCCTGGTGAGCGCACCCGCCCCCGGCAAGCACCGAGCCGCTGTGAGCCGCGACGGCCGGGTCATCCGATCGGATGGCCCGGCCGTCCGCGTTGTCGTCGTCCTGGCCGAAGAACGCCGAGTCCAGCCCGGAACCACCGGGACCAGGGGCACGAACCGGGCTCAGCCGGCCGCCGGGCGGTCGAGGAAGCGCCGGAGCCCCTCCCGCACCCCGTCCGTCGGCACGGTGGCCGCGAAGCAGGCCGCCTCGACGGCGAGGCCCTCGTCGATCGGCAGGTTGATGCCACGGGTGACGGCCCGCAGGCAGGCGGACACCGCGGTCGGCGCGTGCCGGATGATCCGGTCGACCAGGCCCCGTGCCGCGTCGAGCAGTTCGCCGGCCGGGACGACGGCGTTGACCAGTCCGATCTCGGCGGCACGGGCGGCCGGGACCGGGTCCCCGGTCAGGATCAGCTCCAGGGCGCAGCACCCGACCGCACGCACAGCCACCGCCCGCACGAGCCCGCCCGACGTCCTGCCCCGGTGCCCTACTCCCCCACACCGCCCCGCGCGGCCCGGGTGAACCGCGCGCCCCACTCCTCGACGAGGTCGAGCAGTTCGGGCGGGCCGAGGACGCGGAAGTCCGCGCCCAGCGAGCCGAGCGCCATGGCCGGCCAGTCCAGGGAGTCGGCGGTCATCTCCAGGTGGCAGCGCCCGGCGTCGACCTCCTCGACGGTGCCCCACCGGCCGACCCGTGCGCGGACGGTCGCGGCCGGGGCGTTCACCAGCGCCGCCACCCGGTACGGGCGCGGTACGCCGTTGAGACCGGCCCGGACGAACTCGGCGGCGTCGGCGGCGGGCAGCGAACGGGGCCCGAACCGGACGCCGCCGCCCTGCGGCGCGCTCAGCCGGTCGAGCCGGAAGGTGCGCCAGTCCTGCCGGTCGAGGTCGTAGGCGACCAGGTACCAGCGGCGGTGCAGGCACACCAGCCGGTGCGGTTCGACCTGCCGTTCGGCGTGCCGGCCGTCGGCGGCGGTGTAGGAGAAGCGCAGCCGCTCGGTGTCCCGGCAGGCCAGCGCGACCACGGTGAGCCGGTCCGGGTCGACGCCCGGCCCGGCCGTGGCGCCCCCGCCGACGGGGACGGTCACCGCACGCAGCGCCTCGACCCGGTGCCGCAGCCGGGCGGGCATCACCTGCACCACCTTGGCCAGCACCCGCACCGAGGCCTCGGCGATGCCCTCCACCGGGCTCTCCGCCGCGGCCTGGAGGCCCACGGCCAGGGCGACCGCCTCCTCGTCGTCGATCACCAGCGGGGGCAGGGCGGCGCCCGCGGCGAGCTGGTAGCCGCCGTCGACGCCGCGCTGCGCCTCCACGGGGTAGCCGAGTTCGCGCAGGCGGTCGATGTCGCGGCGCAGGGTGCGGATCGAGACCCCGAGCCGGTCGGCCAGTTCCTCGCCGGGCCAGTAACGGTGGGTCTGGAGCAGGGAGAGCAGTCGCAGCGTCCGGGTGCTGGTGTTCGCCATGACCCCGATCATCCCGGAATTCAGGCCAGAAAGTGGCCGCTATCGCGTTTAGCGTGGACCTTGTCCGAAGGAGCAGGAACCGAACGGAAGGCCACCACCATGACCAGCACCGCGACCCCGAACAACAGCACCACCACCGGCGAGCGCGCCGACCTGCTGGCGGCCCTGGCCAAGCAGCGGCACTTCCTGCGCTTCACCACCCGCGACCTCACCGACGAGCAGGCCGGCCTGCGGACCACCGCCAGCGCACTGTGCCTGGGCGGCCTGATCAAGCACGTGAGCGCGGTCGAGCGGTTCTGGGTGGCCTTCATCGTGGAAGGCCCGTCCGCCATGCCCGATTTCAGCAGCTTCACCGAGGCCGACTTCGCCCGCCGTGCGGACGAGTTCCGCCTGCTGCCCGGCGAGACGCTGGCCGGCGTCCTGGCCGAGTACGCCGAGGTGGCCCGCCGCACCGACGACCTGGTCGCCACCCTCCCCGATCTGGGCGCCACCCAGCCGCTGCCGAAGGCCCCCTGGTTCGAGGCCGACACCGAGTGGTCGGCCCGCCGGGTGCTGATGCACATCGTCGCCGAGAGCGCCCAGCACGCGGGCCACGCCGACATCATCCGCGAGGCCCTGGACGGCGCGAAGAGCATGGGCTGACGCCGGTGGACGGCCCGGGTGCCTGGGGCCTGTCCGGCGGATCCGCCGGACAGGCCCCGGGCCGCCCCTCCCCCTCGGCCGGTTGCCGGGGGCGGGTCAGCCCCGGCCGACGAAGGTGAACCCGGCCCCGGCGACCGCGCCACGGAGCACGGCGTCGTCGAGCGGTTGCGCGGACGCCACGGTGACGCGGCCGGTCGGCGCGTCGGCGCTGACCCCGGTGACGCCGGGGAGGGCGGCCAGCCCGGCGCTGACCGTCCTCTCGCAGTGGCCGCAGCTCATGCCGTCGACGGTGAGGACGGTGGTGATGGACATGGTGGTGCCTCCGGTGAGGTGAGGTGGGGTGGGGAAGCCCGGCCGGGCCCGCTCGGACGCGGCCGGTGATCAACGTGCACCACGACAGCGGAAAGCGCCGCCGACGCCGAGGGACACGCCGCACGGGTGGCACCTTCGAGTGGTTCCGGGAACCGATCGGTCCGCGCGACCGACGGGTCGTCACCGACCGGCTGAACCGGTGGTCCGCTTTCGCCCGTTCCTCCCCATAACGCCCTTCCTTTCCGCGACCGAACCCCGTCCGAACTCCGCCTAGACTCGTCTGATCCCGACCGGACCCGCCCAGGAGCCCTTCACCGCCATGCCCACCCCGACGCCCCACACCTCCATACCCGGCGGGTCCACCGGACCCGACCCGACCACCGGAGCGAGGGCGCGCCTCGCAGCCGGGGGCAGCCGATGAAGAGGTTCACCGGATTCCGGCGCCTGCGGCTCTGGCACGGCGCGCTCGCCCTGGTGGTGGCCGGCGCCGTGACCGCCGGCCTGCTGTGGTGGCACCCGTGGGCCCCGGGCGAGGGGCAGAAGCCGATGCAGTTCACCACGGCCGCCGGCGACTCACCCCGCTTCGGCACCGGCGAGCACCTGTACCGCTACAAGGTGCGGGCGGAGAACGGGATCGCCGAGAGCCCCGGGCAGTTCGCCACCGAGGTCGACGCGGTCCTCGGGAACGTCCAGTACGGCTGGGCCGCCGGTGGCACCGCCTCCTTCCAGCGCATGCCCGCCGACCCGGTGGACTTCACCGTCTACCTGGCCACCCCGGAGACCACCGACCGGATCTGCGGCCAGTACGGCCTGGACACCGGCGGCACGGTGAACTGCGGCGTGGGCCACCAGGTCGTCATCAACCTCAAGCGCTGGACGGAGCTGTCGGAGTTCTACGTCGGCAAGCCCGAGCTCTACCACGCGCTCGCCGTCAACCACGAGGTCGGCCACATCCTCGGCAACGGCCACGTCGACTGCCCGGGCGCGGGCGCGCCGGCACCGGTGATGATGCAGCAGATCAAGGGCCTGCACGGCTGCGTCCCGAACGGCTGGCCCTACTCCGACACCGGCACCCTGCTCACCGGCCCGCCCGTCCAGGCCCCCACCTCCGCTCCCTGACGGCCCACCCCTCCCGTCCGCGGCCGGCCGCCCGGCTGGCGTCAGGACCAGGCGGCCGGCAGCGGACGGGCGTGCAGTACGTCCAGCCGGGACACCGCCCGGGTCACGACCACATAGAGGCGGTGCAGGCCGCGCGGTTCGGCCTCGACGATGGCGGCGGGCTCCAGCACGATCACATGGTCGTACTCAAGTCCCTTGACCAGCGAGGCCGGTAGCACCGTGACCCGCGCCGGGGTGCCGACCTCCGCCGCCGACGCGGCCGCCACCCCGGCCTCCCGCAGTGCCGAGGCGGCCCCCGGGGCCTCCGCGTCCGCGGCGATGACCGCGATCGACCCCTCCCGCTCCAGCGCGCCGCGCACCGCCTCCACCACCGACCGCCCCGGGTCACCGACTTGACGTACCGTCAGTTCGCCGTCCTGGCGCAGCGAGCGGGCCGGCGGGACTCCCACGTCCAGCGCGGCGAGCAGTTGGTTGGCCAGGGCCAGCACGGCCGCCGGCACCCGGAAACCGGTGGTCAGCGGGACCACGGCCGCCTGCGGCTTGCCCAGGTGGGCCAGTTGCTCGGGCCAGCTGCGCGCCGACCACGGCGCGGTCGCCTGCGCGAGGTCGCCGAGGACGGTGAGCGAACCGAAGGCACTGCGGCGGGCGATCGCCCGGCACTGCATCGGCGAGAGGTCCTGCGCCTCGTCGACCACCACGTGGCCGAAGCCGGCCGGCCGCTCGATCAGCCCGGCCACCTCGTCGAGCAGCAGCAGGTCGTGCCCGGACCAGCGTGCGCTCTTCGGCGAGCGCGGCGGCCGGTGCCAGCGGATCGCCGCCTGCTCGGCCGGGGCGAGCAGGCCGTCCGCGGCCTCGGCCAGGACGGCGGGGTCACCGAGCAGGGCCGCCAGCACCGCCTCCGGGCGCAGCGCGGGCCACGCCGCGTCGAGGAAGGCCGCCACCGGCCGGCAGCGGCCGATCCTCGTCCGCCAGGCTCCACCCTTGATCCCGGACCGCCGCTCGGCCCGGTCCTGGAGTGCGGCCACCACCCGGGTGCGGAGGTTTTCCCGGCCGATCGCGTACGGCGCGTCCTGCTCGCGCAGTTCGGCGACCATCCGGTCCAGTTCGTCCGCCGGGACGCGCCAGCGGTAGGAGCCGTCCGGGACGACCAACGCCTCGGAGCCGGTCGCGCCGACCCGCCCGTACAGCGCCCGGCGCAGCACGGCCGCCATCCGGGCGTCCTGCTTGACCACGGCGGCCCGCTCGTCGTCGTCCGCCTGGACGGGGTGCGTGGCCACCAGGTCCTCGACGGTGCACTGGGCGATGTCGATCTCGCCGAGCGCGGGCAGGACTTCGGCGATGTAGCGCAGGAAGGTCGGGTTCGGGCCGACGACCAGCAGGCCACCGCGCTGGATCCGCTGGGGGAAGGTGTAGAGCAGGTAGGCGGCGCGGTGCAGGCCGACGGCGGTCTTGCCGCTGCCCGGCGCGCCCTGGACGCACACCGACTCGGTCAGCCCGCCGCGCACCAGCGTGTCCTGCTCGGGCTGGATGGTGGCGACGATGTCACGCATCGGCCCGGTCCGTGGGCGTTCGATCTCGGCGGTGAGGATGCCGCCGGCGCCTCGCCGCCCACCCCGCGCCTCGGCGCGGCTCAGGTACTCGTCCTCCAGGCCGGTGAGGTCCTCGGGCGCGCCGGGGCTCGACGGCGCCCAGCCGAAGCGCCGTCGCCTCGCGAGGCCGAGCGGCCGGTCGGCGCTCGCCTGGTAGAACGCCCGGGAGACGGGGGCCCGCCAGTCGATCACCAGCGGCGGCGCGGCCGGGTCGGCCGAGATCCGGCGGCGGCCCACGTGGTAGCGCTGGCGCCGGTGGTCGCCGGTCTCCGGGGCGTCGTCGAAGTCGAGCCGGCCGAAGAATGCCGGGCTCTGCGGCAGTTCCCGCATCCGCCGGGCCCGGGTCCGCAGGTAGCGGCCGAGGGCCTCCGCGCCGGCACCGTCGCCGGAGACGTCCTCCGCGGCGACGACCTGGTGGTCCGCGTCCTCGACCTGCCGGGCCAGTGCCGCCCGGCAGGCCTCGACATGGGCCCGTTCGCCTTCCAGCTCCCCGTCGAGGCCGGCCGCCGTCCGCTCGCCGTCCGCGCGCCGGAGGTCTCCCGCCATCGCCGCACCCCTTTCCCCGTCACTTCCCTGCCACCGGTTCCGCCCGGCCGTGCGCCCGCAGCACGTACGCACGGAGCACGTACGCACGGAGCAGCATAACTGAACCCAGTTAAGAGAATGACCGAGTTGCGTTTTGGGCGGGTCCGGGGATCGACGGACGCCCGAGGCCTCCCCGGCCGCCCCTCCCGCGGGCGCCGACCTCGCCCTCGGTGCTCATCCGCGCATGCCGGAGCACGGATAATCCTGTATCGGACCAGGTCGTGGTCCTGATCGTGCTCATGGAGGAACAGCGTTGAACGGTATGCCCGCCGGAGAGAACCTCGACTACCGGCTGCTGCTGGATGCCGCGGCGGCGGCCGCGCGGGCGACCGGCGACCAAGGGCATGTCGCCGACTACATCCCGGCCCTCGCCACGGTCGACCCGGACGCCTTCGGCATGGCGGTGGCCACCGTCGACGGCGAGCTGTACGGGGTCGGGGACTGGGAGCAGCCGTTCTCCGTCCAGAGCGTCTCGAAGCTGTTCACCCTGGCACTGGCCCTGGCGTACGGCGGGGACACGGTCTGGCGCGGGGTGGGGCGGGAGCCGTCCGGCAATCCCTTCAACTCGCTGGTGCAGTTGGAGAGCGAGCACGGCATCCCGCGCAACCCGTTCATCAACGCCGGCGCGCTCGTGGTGACCGACCGCCTGCAGACCATGACGGGCGACGCCGCCGGGACGGTCCGCGAGTTCCTCCGCCGGGAGTCCGGCAACCCGCTGCTCGACACCGATCCGGTCGTGGCCGCGTCCGAGGCCGAGCACGGCCACCGCAACGCCGCCCTGGCCCACTTCATCGCCAGCCACGGCAACCTGGAGAACCCGGTCGAGACCGTCCTCGACCACTACTACGCGCACTGCGCGGTGTCCGCCAGCTGCCGGGACCTGGTCCTGGCCGGCTCCTTCCTGGCCCGCTACGGGGTGCGCACCGACGGCACCCGGCTGATGTCGCGCAGCGAGGCCAAGCGCGTCAACGCCGTCCTGCTCACCTGCGGCACCTACGACGCGGCGGGCGAGTTCGCCTTCCGGGTCGGGCTGCCGGGCAAGAGCGGCGTGGGCGGCGGCATCCTCGCCATACTGCCCGGGCGGGCCGCGGTCTGCGCCTGGGGCCCCCGGCTGGACCAGGCCGGCAACTCGGTGGCCGCGGTCACCGCCCTGGACGCCCTGACCACCCTCTCCGGCTGCTCGATCTTCTGACCTCCCGACGGCCTCCCGACGGCCTCCCGACCGCCGCCCCGCCGCCCCGCCGCCCCGGCGCCCCGCCGCCCCGGCGCTCCGGCGCTCCGGCGCTCCGCGGGCTCGCGCGCCACACCCGGCCATCGCCCAACTTGTGGCGTTGATCCGACTGTTGGGCACCGACCGGCCGGTTGTCCATGGCATGCTCCAGGCGGGGGCGCCGATCGTGATGACGATCGGCCGGCCATGAGGAACACGACCAAGAGGAAAGTGGGGGTCCCGTCCCATGCGAACCGTCGTAGCAAGCTTGTTGGCCCTGGCCGGCGCGGCAGGGCTGGTGCTCAGTTCGTTCCAGCCCTGGTACGCCAAGAGCGATCCGAGGTCCGTACCGGTCGCCGACCTGTTCCGGGGCATGTCACCCACCCGCACCACGTCGACCGGCATGTCGATGTTCCTGCTCCTGGCCGTCGCCGCGGCGATCGCGGTGCTGGCGCTGCTGGTGCGCTCGCGCCCGGGCCTGCTCCTGGCCGCCGTGGTCGCGGTGGTCACCGGCGTGCTCTGGGTGTACCAGAAGGGACGGGAGGTGAAGCCGCTCTCGCTCGGGATCGGCGATCTGGAGAACGGCTTCTGGAACGCCTGCGGCGGCGTCCTGGTGCTCCTCCTCGCCCTGGCCGTGCTGCCGCCCAAACGCTCCTGAGCCTTCCAGCCTCCCGGCCCGGTCGCCCCCACGGCGGCCGGGCCGGAGTCATTTCCGCCCAAGGTGATCCACTCCCCATCACTCCCTAAAATCACCTTTACTTCACTCCTCACGGTAGTTTAAGGATAGATACCAACCTATCGAGCGAGCTGGAGTACGGCATGACCATCTACACCTCCGACGAGGGCGCCCGCGTCCTCGCCCAGGAGTACACCGCCCTCCTGGACCGCTGGCCCGTGCCCGCCGAACGGCTGCACGTCCCCACCCGCCAGGGTTCGACCTTCGTCCTGGCCTGCGGCCCCGAGGACGCGGCGCCCCTGGTCCTGCTGCACGGGTCCGGGGCGAACGCGGCGATGTGGGCGGACGACGTGGCCCTGTGGGCCCGGCACTTCCGCGTCTACGCCGTCGACGTGATCGGCGAGCCCGGCCTGAGCGCCCCCGTGCGCCCCGAACTGCACTCCGACGCGCACGCGCTGTGGCTGGACGACGTGCTGGACGCGCTGCGCGTCGAACACGCCGCCTTCGTGGGGACGTCGCTGGGCGGGCTGCTGGCCCTCGACTACGCCATCCGCCGCCCGCAGCGGGTGGACCGGCTGGCGCTGCGCTGCCCCTGCGGGATCGGCCGCCAGAAGCGGGGGGTCCTGGTCGCCGCACTGTTCGTGCTGCCGTTCGGGGACTGGGGGCGGCGCACGATGCTGAGGCTGGCCCTGGGCCCCGCCCCCACCACCGTCCCGCCCACGGCAGAGGAACGCGCCTTCGGCGAGTACGTGCTGCTCATCCACCAGCACTTCCGGCCGCGGCGGGAGAAGCTGCCGGTCGTCACCGACGACGACCTGGCGGGCCTGGAGATGCCGGTGCAGGTCACCATCGGTGGCCGCGACCGGCTCATCGACTCCCACGACACCCGCCGCCGGCTCCAGCGGGCCGCCCCCCGGGTGTCGGTCACCTTCCTCCCCGAGGTCGGCCACCTGCTCAGGGACCGGACCCGGCCGGCCCTCGACTTCCTGCTCGCCGAGGAAGGCGGCCCGCCCCGGGCCTGAACGCGAGCGGCCCCATGCTCCACCGCCCGTCGGGGCGAGGAGCACGGGGCCGTCGTACCGGGACCGGCACGAACCGGGTCAGGACCGCGCGGCGGACCTCACGGAACGCGGATGACGGGCGGCGGCAGCGCCGGCAGGGCGGCGGCGCCCGCCACCGACGGCACCCCGGGCGGAGCGGCGGGGACGCTCGACGACCGGGTCGGGGATCGTCACGGGGATGCCGGTCGGAACGCGGGCGCCGGTGAGGCGGGCGAGTTCGTCGTCGTCGGAGTGGACGCGGGTGGCCGTGGGGGCGATCCCGGCGGTGGCCGCCAGCCGGGCCATCTGGCGGCGCTGGCTGGGCAGGACGAGGGTGACGACGGTGCCGGACTCGCCGGCCCGGGCGGTGCGGCCGCCCCGGTGGAGGTAGTCCTTGTGGTCGACCGGCGGGTCCAGGTTGACGACCAGGTCGAGGCCGTCCACGTGGATCCCCCGCGCGGCGACGTTGGTGGCGATCAGCGCGGTGACCTGGCCGGTGCGGAACTGCTCCAGGGTCCGGGTGCGCTGGGGCTGGGACTTGCCGCCGTGCAGGGCCGCAGCCTTCACCCCGTTGGCGAGCAGGTCATCGACCAGCGCGTCGGCACGGTCCCGGGTGTCGGTGAACATGATCACCCCGCCGTCCCGGGCCGCGATGCGGACGATCAGGGTGTTCTTGTCGTGGTTCTGCACATGCAGCACGTGGTGCTCCATGGTGGTGACCGCTCCGGCCGACGGATCCACCGAGTGGGTGACCGGGTCCTTGAGGAAGCGGCGCACCAGCCGGTCGACGTTGCGGTCCAGGGTCGCGGAGAAGAGCAGCGTCTGGCAGTCGGCGGAGACCTGGTCGAGCAGCTCGGTGACCTGCGGCAGGAAGCCGAGGTCGGCCATCTGGTCGGCCTCGTCCAGGACCGCGATGCCGACGTCGTCCAGTCGGCAGTGACCGCGCTGGATCAGGTCCTTCAGCCGGCCGGGGGTGGCGACGACGACCTCGGCGCCCCGGTGCAGCACCTGGGACTGGCGGCCGATCGACATCCCGCCCACCACGGTCGCCATCCGCAGCCGCACCGAGTGCGCGTAGGGGGTGAGCGCCTCGGTGACCTGCTGCGCGAGTTCGCGGGTGGGGACCAGTACCAGGGCCAGCGGGCTGCCCGGCTCGGCCCTGCGGCCGGCGGCACGGGCGGCGGTGCGGGCCAGCACCGCGAGGCCGAAGGCGATGGTCTTGCCGGAGCCCGTCCGGCCCCGGCCGAGCACGTCACGGCCGGCCAGCGAGTTCGGCAGCGTGGTGGCCTGGATGGGGAACGGCGAGGTGACGCCCTGGCGGGTCAGCGTCTTCAACAGGGCCGCGGGCATGTCCAGTTCGTCGAACGACTCGACGGCGGGCAGGGCGGGGGTGGTGCTGACCGGGAGTTCGAACTCCTGCTGGGAGGATCGGCCCTGGGCCCGGTTCGGGGCTCCGGTCCGGCGGTGCGGGCTGCGGTGCGACGGGCGATTCGAGCGGTTCATACGGAACCTTCCTCAAGACGGCACGTCGCGAGGAAGGCTCCGCTGCACGGGCGCGCGGAGATCACAAGAAACGGGCCGGAGATGTGCCGGGCGGGGCGCGAACGATGCGGCCGGGCGAGGCATGGACGGTGCAGCCGCCGGTGGGCGGGCGCCGGTGCGCGGTCGGCGCGACACGGCCCGCGCGGGACGGCGGACGACGGCCGAAGGCGGATCCACAGGGCCCGGTACGGCCGGGGCGGCCAGGACGGCCGGAGGCGATTCGGGGGTGGAACGGCCGAGGGGCCCGCACCGGGCGTAGTGCACGGTGCGGGCCCCTCGCTACCAGGCGAGTGCCGTGGCAGAGAACTACAGCGGGCGAATGTTCTCGGCCTGCGGGCCCTTCTGGCCCTGCGTGACGTCGAACTCGACCTTCTGGCCCTCGAGCAGCTCACGGAAGCCCTGGGCGTTGATGTTCGAGTAGTGGGCGAAGACGTCAGCGCCGCCGTCCTCCTGCTCGATGAAGCCGAAGCCCTTTTCCGCGTTGAACCACTTCACGGTACCAGTAGCCAT
Source organism: Kitasatospora sp. NPDC088861 (assembly GCF_044750105.1). NCBI lineage: Bacteria > Bacillati > Actinomycetota > Actinomycetes > Kitasatosporales > Streptomycetaceae > Kitasatospora > Kitasatospora sp. NPDC088861. The sequence continues at coordinate 180,052 of NZ_JBIVJF010000009.1, read as the reverse complement.
AAAAAAATCTCCTTCGAGAGACTGTACGAAGTCCGCACCGTGCGGACCGTCGAGTCGCCGCGATGAGCACCCGCCGGGGAAAGAGCCGGAAAACAAAAAATGCGCCTGCAATACATCAGCAGGCGCACACAAAGTTCATGGGAACCACTACTGCAACTAAATCGACTGTAGCAGGCCCGGGCTCGTCGCGGTGGACATTCCGCGGCCGGTCTTTCCGGCCCCTCCCCCACGGGAGCGGCTCGCCCGCCGACGGGCTCGGCAACGGGTGGTGCCGCCACGGCAGTTGGGACACCGGCGGCGGGGCCCGGTCGGGCGAAGAATTTTTTCGGGCCGGGCGGGTCCGCCGAGCCAGGGCCGGCTGGTCGTGCCCTGTCACCCGGCGGGGTTCCGGCCCTCCGGAAGGGTCCGCTCCCCGGTTTTTCGGAGCATACTGATCGGGATGACGAAATCACCGGCAGTCCGGCGCCACCTGCCCACCAGTCCCTTCAAAGCCCCGGCCGAGGTGCCCCGCAAGCGGTTCGCCGCGGGCGACCGGGTCACCCACGACAAGCACGGCCTCGGCCGGGTCGTCGACGTCGAGGACGGCAGCGACATCGCGGTCCTCGTCGACTTCGGCTCCCGCCAGGAGCGACTCACCCCTCCGTACGCCGAGATGTGGAAGCTCTGACCCGGGGCTCCCCCCGGGACACCAGGGCCCGGGCCCCGGAACGATCCACGAGACCTTCCCCAGGACGCCGGACCGTGCGTAGGCCGTAGGACAGGCCGCGCGCACGGTCACGCGCCCGGCCTGCGCCGAACCGTGCACGAGGCCACCGAAGCCGGCGGCGGCGCAATAGTCTGGGTGCATGTCGAACTCTGATGAGCTCCTCGTTGACATCGCCGCCATGGTGGAGTCCGAGCACAGCAACCAGATGTCCTTGACCGTGGTCGTCCCCGGAGCGGTCATCACCGGCCGGCTCGCACCGATGGACCTCTGGTTCGAGCGGGTGTCGGAAGTCCTGCACACCTCACAGCACTTGAAGCCGTTCGCCGCCCTCTTCTCCCCGCCCTCCGCCGGCGCGCCCGCACGGCCGACGCACCTGCACCTGCACCGGGCGCGGATCCTCCAGGGCGACTTCGGACTGCCCCATACCGGCGGCATGTACCGGATCGCCATCGAGGACGTGAGCAGTTGGACGGTGGGTGACCTCAGCTACTCCGACGCCTGACCTCCGACGGGCCCCGGGCGCCACACGGCCGCCCGGGGCCCTGTCCGTCCGCGAACACGGGCCCGCGCCGCGCCGTCAGCGGCCGGTGAGCGAGCGGAGTTCGGCGGCGTAGAGCTCGGCGGGGTCGAATCCCATGCCGGTGAAGTGGCCGGCGAGTTCGAGGGAGAGCACGCCGTGCAGCCGGGTCCAGACGGCGAGGGCCAGGCGGAGGACCGCCGGCGGGGCCGGGTGCCCCCCGGCCCAGGCCCGGTGTTCGGCGAGGTGGGCGTCGAACGGGGACGGCGGCACGGCCGGTGACTGCTCCGCGGGTGACTTCTCGACGGGCGGCTGTTCGGCGGCGCAGGCATCGAGCAGGACGGCCATGATCTCGACGGAGATCCGGGTGGTGTCCTCGGGCGCCCGGTAGCCGGGCACGGGGGTGCCGTAGACGAGCAGGTACCGCTGGGGGTCGTCCAGGGCCCACCCGCGCAGGGCCTGCGCCAGCCCGGCCACGTCGGTACCCGCGGCGGCGCGGGCCTGGAAGGCGTCGGCGAGGCTCCGGTAGGCGTCCCGGACGAGTTCGGTGATCAGCTCGTCGCGACTGGCGAAGTACCGGTAGAGGGCCGGGCCGCTCATGCCCATCCGCTTGGCGATGGCGTTGAGGGACAGCGCGGAGGCCCCGGCGGTGGCGATCTGCTCCCAGGCCCGCTCCTTGATCTCCTCCTGCACCTGGGCGCGGTAGCGCTCCCGGGGAGTCCTCACATCCGACGCGCCCATGGCCGCCTCCAGACCTCACGACGACGACATCACCATCTCGTTAGAGGCTATCACTCCCCCTCTTGACTCTCACCAACGCCGTTCGTTATAACTTCTAACGAAGGCAACAACATCTACCGAGAAGGAGGGCGTCATGGACACCGAACGCCTCGTCCAGGTCGTACTGCCGGGCATCGTGGCGCCGGAGGGCCTGGAGATCCGGCACGGAGCCGTACCGCGGGCCGGCCGGGGGCAGGTCCTGATCGCCATGGAGGCGAGCGGCGTCTCGTTCGCCGAGCAGCAGATGCGCCGCGGCCGGTACTACGACCAGCCGCCGTTCCCGTTCGTCCCCGGCTACGACCTGGTCGGCCGGGTGCTGGCCACCGGCGAGGGCGTCGACCCGGGGCTGGCCGGGCAGCGGGTGGCCGCGCTGATGAAGGTCGGCGGATGGGCCAGCCACGTGACCGTCGACGCCGCCGACGCCGTGCCCGTCCCGGACGGCCTCACCGCAGCCGAGGCGGAGACCGTGGTGGTCAACGGCATCACGGCCTGGCAGCTGCTGCACCGCCGGGCACGGGTGCGCGCCGGGCAGCGGATCCTGGTGCACGGCGCCTCCGGCGGGGTGGGCTCCGTCCTGGTCCAGCTGGCGCGCGCGGCCGGCGTGCAGGTGATCGGCACGGCGTCCGCGCGACACCACGACGCCCTGCGGGAGCTCGGCGCGACCCCGGTCGACTACCGCACGGAGGACGTGGCGGCCCGGGTCCGGGAGCTGGCGCCCGGCGGGGTGGACGCCGTGTTCGACCACGTCGGCGGGCGCAGCGTGATCGACTCCTGGCGCCTGCTCGCCCCCGGCGGCACGCTCGTCGCCTACGGCAGCGCCTCCACCCGCGACGACACCGGCTCCAAGCAGTGGCCCGTGCTGAAGATCCTCGCCCGCACCTGGCTCTGGAACACCCTGCCCAACGGCCGCCGCGCCCACTTCTACAACATCTGGGCCGGCCGCGCCCTCGGCCGGGACCGCTTCCGCGCCCGCCTCCGGTCCGACCTCGCCCAGGTGTTCGCCGCCGTCGCCCGCGGTGACGTCACCGCCCGGATCGCCGCCCGGCTCCCGCTCGCCCGGGCGGCCGAGGCCCTGCGGCTGGCGGAGTCCGGGACCGTCAGCGGCAAGATCGTCCTGGTTCCCTGACCCGCGGGGCACGGGGGCACGGGGCCCGGCAATGACTCGGCAATGACCCGGCAATGGTTCAGACCATTGACGGCCCGGACGGGGGCTTCTACGGTGTCAGCACCGACCTGACGCAGGCATGCCATGATCTTCGGCCGCGCCCCCACGCGCGCGCCCTACGTCGGGCGCACACTCCATCCACCCCCACGGAGGAGCACCATGCGCAAACGTCATCTCGCCGGCGCGGCCGCGGCCGCGATCGCGCTCCCGCTCGTGCTGGCCCTGCCCGCCCAGTCGCACGGCTACATCAACCTGCCGCCCAGCCGGTCCGCGCTCTGCGGAGCGGGCGGGGTGCCGTGGGACTGCGGCGACATCCAGTGGGAACCGCAGAGCGTCGAGGGCCCGAAGGGCTTCCCCGGCCGGGGCCCGGCCGACGGCACCATCTGCGCCGGCGGGGACGCCCGTTGGGCCCCGCTGGACGACCCGCGCAACGGCACCTGGCCGACCACCCGGGTGACGGCGGGCCAGCAGCTCACCTTCACCTGGTACATCGAGGCCCGGCACTCCACCACGAACTTCAGGTACTACCTCACCAAGCCCGGTTACGACGCCAGCCAGCCGATCACCCGGGCCAGCCTGGACCTCACCCCCTTCCTGACCGTCCCCTACAACGGCCGCCAGCCCGCCGCCACCACCACCCACACCGCGACCCTCCCCAGCGGTCGTACCGGGCACCAGGTGGTGGTGGCGGTCTGGGACGTCGCCGACACCGGCAACGCCTTCTACTCCTGCACCGACGTCCAGTTCTGACGGTCCTGACCGCTGCACCGCACTGACGGCCCCGGTCCCGCCGCCCCTCGTCGGGGCGGCGGGACCGGGACCCCAGCCGTCAGCCGTCAGCCGTTGGGGAGGATGACGGCGCGCCCGTTGATCCGGCCGCTGTGCAGGCGCTCGTAGGCGAGCGGCGCCTCGTCGATCCCGTAGGTCTCGACGTGCACGTCCACCGCGCCGGCCCGGGCGAGGTCGAGGACCTCGATCAGCTCACCGCGGGTGCCCCAGTACGGGGAGGACACCGAGACCTCGTACGGCAGGGCGCCGAAGCCGACGGCCAGGGTGCCGCCGCCGAGGCCGACGATCGTCACGTCGCCCTCCACCGCCGCCATCGCTCCGGCCGCGGCCGCCGTGGGCGGGGCGCCGACGAAGTCCAGCACCACCTGGGCGCCGATGCCGCCGGTGAGTTCGCGCACCCGGGCGGGCGCGGAGGCGTCGGAGCGGACCGTCTCGTGCGCGCCGACGCCGCGGGCCAGCGCGAGCTTCTCCTCCGTCACGTCCAGGGCGATCACCCGGGCCGCGGTCATCGCGCGCAGCAGCTGGATCGCGACGTGCCCCAGGCCGCCGGTGCCGATCACCACGGCGGTGCTGCCGGGCGTCAGCTTGCCGAGCGAGCGCTTGATGGCGTGGTACGGGGTCAGGCCGGCGTCCGTGAGCGGCACGGCCCGGACCGGGTCGAGGCCGCCGAGCGGCACCAGGTGCCGGGGGCTGTCCACCACCATGTACTCGGCCATCGCCCCGGGGGCGCCCAGGCCGGGCGGGCGGATGCCCAGTTCGGCGGCGCGCAGGCAGTAGTTCTCCTTGCCCTCCGCGCACTTGGCGCAGTTGCCGCAGCCCCACGGCCCGTAGACGGCGACCGGTTCGCCCTCGGCCAGGCCGGTCACGCCCGCGCCGAGCGCGGCCACGGTGCCGACGCCCTCGTGCCCGAGGGTGAGCGGCAGGGGGAAGGAGAGGCGCTCGGCGGGCATGCTCATCACGGCGATGTCGGAGTGGCACACCCCCGCCGCGGTGACCTTGAGCAGGACCTGGCCGGGGCCGGGCTCCGGATCGGGGACGGTGACCACCTCGGGGGCGGCGCCGACGCTGCGGTACTGGACTGCCTTCATGGGTTTCGGACTCCCTCTCTCGGTCCCCCCGGACTTGCCTGTCCCCCCGGTTGCGCTGCCCCGGCTCCCGGACGGGCCGGTGGCGGGCCGGTCAGCGGGCCGCGTAGGCGCCGTCGACCAGGTGGTAGCTGCCGTGGATGAAGGAGGCCCGGTCGGAGAGCAGGAAGGCGGTCAGTTCGGCGACCTCCTCGGCGCGGCCGAGCCGGCCGGCCGGGTGCAGGGCGACCAGTGCCTGCCGGGCCTCCTCGTCGGCCGCGCTCAGCAGCGGGGTGTCGATGAAGCCCGGGCCGACGGCGTTGATCCGCACGCCCTGCGCGGCGTACTCCAGGGCGGCGGTCTTGGTCAGGCCCACCACGCCGTGCTTGGCGGCGGCGTAGGCGGGCGAACCGGCGAAGCCGTTGGTGCCCAGGATCGAGGCCATGTTGACGACGGCGCCGCCGCCGGCCGCCAGGATGGCGGGGATCTCGTAGCGCAGCGAGTAGAAGACGCCGTCGAGGTTGGTGGCCAGGACCCGGCGCCACTGCTCGGGCTCGTACGCGCCGGTGGGGGCCTTCGCGCCGCTGATGCCGGCGTTGTTGACGGCCAGGTGCAGGGCGCCGAGGCCGTCCACGGTGGCCTGGACGGCGGCCCGCACCGACTCCGGGTCGGTGACGTCCGTCCCGATCGCCAGGGCCCGGGCGCCGGCGGCCTCCAGTTCGGCGGCGGCCTTGCGGGCGCCCTCCAGGTCGAAGTCGGCGACGGCGACGGCCGCGCCGCCGGCCGCCAGGCGGCGGGCCACGGCGAGGCCGATGCCGGAGGCACCACCGGTGACCAGTGCGGCCTTGCCGGTGAACTCCTGGGGGTGGTCGGTGCCGGTCATGGCGTACGTCCTTTCGTGCGGGTGCGCCGGGGGCGCGGTGGTTCAGGCCGCCGGGCCGTCGGGGGGCGGTTCGGCGGCGAGCAGGTCGAAGGCCCGTTCCACGAGGTCGGGCAGATCCGGTTCGTCGGCGCCGACGGGGTGGCGGACCCAGGCGCGGGAGGCGGCCTGGAGGGCCGCCACGCCGAGGCCGACGGCGACGGCCGGGCGCAGGTCGTACTCCGCGTCCAGGCCGAGGCGGGCGGCGGCGATCCGGATGGAGGCCTCCTCCTCGTCGACGCAGATCCGCCGGTAGGCGGCGGTCAGCGAGGGCTCGGCGGCGATCAGGCCGAACAGCTCCCGCACGCCGGGGCGCCGGTGCCAGGCCGGGTCCCGCTCGTCGCCCAGCCAGACCCGCAGCGCCGCGCGGTAGGCGGCCACCGGGGCCTCGGCGGCGGGGCGGGCCGCCAGCGTCGCGTTGATCCGGCCGAAGTCGGCGCGCAGGCAGTCCAACACGGCGTCCTCGCGGGAGGCGAAGTATCGGCTGAAGGTGCGGCGGGAGACGTCGGCCCGGTCGGTGACGTCCTCGACGGAGACGGCGGCCAGGCCGCGGTCCAGCACCAGCTGGAGGGCGGCGGCGGCCAGTGACTCGCGGGTGCGGCGCGCCTTGCGGTCACGCCGCCCCTCGGTGCTGTGCTCGGCCTTCTCGGTGGTCACGGGAGCCACCGTACACCCGGAAATGTCTCATTGGGACATGAGTCCCGACGGGACGCGAACCCGCCCCGGGCCCCGCGGGAAGGCGGGGGCCGGGGCGGGCTCGGAGGCGGGTCGAGTGGAACGGGTCAGGCCGACGGTTCAGGCGGCCGGGTCAGGCGGGGACTATCGCGAAGGAGCCGTTGCTGAGCGGGGTCTCGGTGTAGGGGCCGCTGTTGATGGCCTGCGGGGAGTAGCCGTCGAAGACCTGGCCGTTGACCGTGACGCCGGAGAAGTCCAGGCGGCTGAAGGAGGGGTAGCTCTGGCTCGGGGACTCGATCACGGCCTCGGCACTGACGTTCTGGCCGTCGAGCTGCTGGCGGGTGCTCTCGCTCCAGCCCTTGGTGGTGTCGGTGATCTGCAGGGTGTAGCCGGAGCCGCCGTCGTTGACCACCGAGGCGGTGAAGCTGTCACCGGCGCCCACCGGGTCGCTGAAGTACTGCGGCGGGGCCGGGTACATCTCGTACCAGGCCGAGTAGACCGGGGAGCCGCTGGAGCAGTCGGCCTGGACACCGGTCTGCTCGACGGTCTGCGAGCCGTAGCCGTCGATGCCGACCCACGGGGCGAACAGGTCGTTGGCGGTGTTGCACTGCACGGCGGGCATGGTCCAGGAGCCGGAGACGCTCTGGAAGCCGCTGCCCTGGGCGACGTAGCCGCCCCAGACTCCGCCGTCGTAGCGGGCGCCGTGGCCGAAGCGGTGCGCGGCGCCGTAGCCGTGCGCGGCGGTGTGGGTGGCGGGGGCGGCGGTCGCGGGGGTCGCGGCCGCAGCGGCCGGGAGGGCCAGCAGGGCGGCGAGCACGAGCCGGCCGGTGCGGGAAAGGGCCATGGGGGGCTCCTTCACTGGGGGTTGAGGGGGTGCCGCCCAGCTTGCGGGCGCCGCGGGCGGGCCGGGAAGGGAGCCGCGTGGGCAGGAACCCGACATGGCGGGAACATGTCGACCGATCAATCCCTTGATTTCGGGCACCGAGTGGCGCACAGTCGGCTCGTCCACTGCCGGTGGAGGGCGAGGAGGGCGCAGTGTCGGGGACGGGCATGCTCGCCGGACTCGGCCTCGGCACGGTCGAGGAACAGCTCTACCTGCGGCTGCTCGGCGTCCAGGCCGCCGACCCGCAGCGGTTGGCCGCCCAGATGAACCTCCAGGCCTCGATCGTGCTCGCGGCGCTGGTCTCGCTGGCCGCTCAGGGGCTCGTGGAGGCCTGCGCGGCCGGGGCCTGGGCGGCGGTGCCGCCGGACGTGGCGGTGGAGGAACTGCTGCTGCGGCGCGAGGTCGAACTGCGGCGCGCCCGGGGGCGGATGGGCGAGCTGATGCGCGCCTACCGGCAGGGCCGGGACGGCAGCGGCTCCGACGGGCCGGCCGAGGTGATCTGCGGGCGCAGGTCGGTCGCCGAGCTGTGGCGCACCCTGCAACAGGGGGTGCGCCGGCAGTTGCGGGTCCTGGACCGGCCCCCGTACATCCGGCGCAGCGATCCGCAGACCGAACTGGCCCTGCTGGCAAGGGGGGTGACGACCAGGGTGGTGTACCACAGCCAGGTGCTGCGCGATCCGGAGCGCCTGGCGGAGATCCACTCCTTCACCACGGCCGGGGAGCAGGCCCGGGTGCACACCGAACTGCCGCTGAAGCTGGCGCTGTTGGACGACCGCTGGGCGCTGCTGCCGGTCAGCGCGGGCACCGAGCTGCAGAGCGTGCTGCTGATCCGGCCCTCCACCCTGCTGGACGCGCTGGCCGGGCTGTTCGAGCTGTACTGGGCGCAGGCGATGCGGCTGCCCGCCCTGCCGGAGGAGAACCCGGAGGACCGGCACCGCCGGCTGCTCCCGCTGCTCGCGGCGGGGCTCACCGACGAGTCGATCGCCCGCCAGCTGGGGGTGTCCACCCGGACGGTGCAGCGCTGGGTGCGGGAGCTGATGGACCGGTTCGGGGCCCGGACCCGGTTCCAGGCGGGCATCCAGGCCGCCCGGGCCGAGCTGCTGTGAGCCGGCTGCGCCACCGTCGGGCCGGCCGCCGGGGCCGGAGGCCTGGCCGAGCGGCCTGAAGGCCGCCGCCGAGGGCGGTACCGCGGGCGGTACCGAGGACATCGCCGACGGCGCCCGGGCCGGCTCCCGCACACGCGGGCCCCGCCCCGCTCCGCGCGAGTGCGCAGGTCAAGGCCGGGCCGGGTGCGCGCGGGAGGCCCGGTGACCAGGAGAATGGTGCGGACAGTTCACCGGAAGTACAGAGAAAGCGAACCCCCACCATGGATCTCGGCGTGCGCTGGAAGCTGCACGGTGACGGGCGTACGCCCGCGCCGGGGGCGGTCGTCCGCCCCGACGAACGGCTCTCCTGGCCCCGCACGGCAGGGCTCGGCGCCCAGCACGTGGTGGCCATGTTCGGCGCGAGCTTCGTGGCGCCCGTGCTGATGGGGCTCAACCCCAACCTCGCGATCATGATGTCCGGCGTCTCGACGATCATCTTCCTGCTGGCCACCCGCGGCCGGGTGCCCAGCTACCTCGGCTGCTCGCTGTCCTTCGTGGGCGTGGCCGCGGTGATCCGGGCGCAGGGCGGCACCAGCGCGACCGTGACCGGTGCGGTGTTCGTGGTGGGCGCGGCACTGTTCCTGGTGGGCCTCGCGGTCCAGCGGTTCGGGGCGCGGATCATCCACGCGGCGATGCCGCCGATCGTGACCGGCGCGGTCGTCATGCTGATCGGCTTCAACCTCGCCCCCGTCACCGCGTCGACCTACTGGCCGCAGGACCAGTGGACGGCGCTGCTGGTGATGCTGTTCACCGGTCTGGCCGTGGTGTGCCTGCGCGGCTTCTGGTCGCGCGTGGCGATCTTCCTCGGGCTGCTCTTCGGGTACGGGATCTCCTGGCTGTTCGACCAGGTCTTCGGCAAGATCCACTCGGTGGACGCGGGCGGCCACCTCACCGACCACTGGCGCCTGGACCTGTCGGGCGTCGGCAAGGCGGACTGGATCGGCCTGCCCGCCTTCCACGGCCCCTCCTTCCAGTGGTCCGCGATCCTGGTCGCCCTGCCCGTGGTGATCGCGCTCGTCGCGGAGAACGCCGGGCACGTCAAGGCCGTGGGCGAGATGACCGGCCAGACGCTGGACGACAAGCTCGGCGTCGCGATCTCCGCCGACGGCGTCGGCTCCATGCTCTCCACCGCGCTCGGCGGCCCGCCGAACACCACCTACTCCGAGAACATCGGCGTCATGGCCGCCACCCGGGTCTACTCCACCGCCGCCTACTGGGCCGCGGCCGGCTTCGCGCTGCTGTTCGGCGTCTGCCCGAAGTTCGGCGCCGTCGTCGCCGCGATCCCCGGCGGGGTGCTCGGCGGCATCACCGTCATCCTGTACGGCATGATCGGCCTGCTCGGCGCGCAGATCTGGATCAAGTCCAAGGTGGACCTGCGCAACCCGCTGAACCTGGTGCCGGCCGCCGCGGGCATCATCATCGGCATCGGCAACGTCACCCTGAAGTTCACCGACACCTTCAGCCTCAGCGGCATCGCGCTGGGCACCCTGGTCGTCATCACCGGCTACCACACGCTGCGGGCGCTGGCCCCCGCACACCTCAAGACGCAGGAGCCGCTGCTGGACGAGGGCACCTCCTCCTACGACGAGGGGTCCGGCGAGGACGGCGAGTCGGGCGGGGCGCAGCGGCGCACCCCGTAAGCGGGGCGGTGGCCGTGGCCGTGGCGGCGCCCTCGGCCACGGCTACGGCTACGGCTGGAGCCGACCGGCGGAAGTGACCGAAAGGTACTTCCGCCCGTGCTTCCGCCTGGCCCGACGGGCCGTCAGGTGGTCGAATCGCTCCGTGCACCCGGGCCGGCCGGCCCGGGCGCGTCCGTTCCGGCCACTCATCCCCCCGGGAGAGGCATGTCCCTTCTGTCGCACCACCGCAAGGTCGCCGTCGGCGCCGTGGCCCTCGCCACGCTCGCGATCTCCTGCGGCTCGGCCACCGCGAGCAGCTCCGCCGTCGTCGCCGGCCCGACCGGGGCCGCCGCGGCGGGCAAGGTCCTCTGGACCCCGAGCACCAGCAAGGGCCCGTCCTCCTTCGCCTCCGTCCAGTGCGCGTCGGGGAACTTCGACGTCGTCAAGGACCCCGCCAAGGGCAGTGTGTGGCGGGCGTTCCAGGCCGCGGGCGAGGAGCGCTGCGAGACGCTCAGCCCCAACCTGAAGGAGGGCGACACCTTCTACCTCGGCTGGTCGTCCAAGGTGGACATCCAGGACTCCAACAGCCGCTACGTCTTCCAGCTCAAGTGCTCGCCGAGCACCGACACGGCGAACCACCCGATCGAGATCGACGCGACGACCGGACGCATCCGCCTCCAGGAGTGGGACACCGACCACGTCGCGCACTCGCTGTGGACGGCGCCGACCACCAACGGCCAGTGGCACTCGTACGCGCTGAAGATCCGCCTGGGCCGCACCGACGGCACCATCGACTTCTGGTTCGACGGCGTGAAGCAGACCTTCACCACCGGCTCGGGCACCTTCACGGGCACCACCTGGGACGGCGACCGCAACTACCTCAAGTGGGGCTCCTACCACCCCTCCTCGGGCGACGCGACGAACACGTTCACCAGCCCGATCATGGCGACCACCCTGGAAGCGGCCACGGCCGGCTCGTAACGACGCCCGGCCCAGATCCTGTCCGGAGGCCCGGACCGCAGCTCGCGGTCCGGGCCTCCGGCCTTTTCCGGCACGGCGCCGGAGCTCGTCACGGCCGCCCGCCGCCGGGCCGACCCGCCCTCCCCCGCCGGCCGATCAATTCGCAGCACCCGAGCGGCCCGATCGGTGAATTCCCCCGGACATCGACCGGTGCGACGTGACCCCGGTCACACGATCGGGGTCCTCGGGGGCCTCCGGGTGAGAAGGGTCACGCCCGGCGGGCGGGCGGGCGCCCGGACGGCGACAGGGCCCGGCAGGACTGGGCGGACGGGGTCGCGACACGGTCCGAGGTCCTGTCCGCTTCGGGACCTTGGTCGCGACTTCGGCCGACCTTCGGCCCGGTGGCGCCCCCCTCGCACCCGGGCAACCGTGGACGGTCGCCCGGTGTGAGCGGGCGATGGCGCCGTCCGCCGGACGGCGTCCTTCCCTGCCGTCTACCCGGCGCACGGTGAGCGGGCCATCCGCCGCCGTACGCTCCGGAGGACCCCCAGCACATGTCCCAGACCATCGACAACGCCCCGTATACCGCCTTCCACCGGAGACTGGCCCTCGCCTGCTCCGGTGGGCCGCTGCTCGACGGCTACATCCTGAGCATCGTCGGCGTCGCCCTGATCGGGATGCGACCCGAGCTCGGCCTGTCCACCGCGGAGGTCAGCCTGATCGGCGCCGCCGCGCTGGTGGGCATGTTCGTCGGCGGCGCGCTCTTCGGCGTGCTGACCGACCGGATCGGCCGGGAGGTGATGTACACCGCCGACCTGCTCGTGATGGTCGCCTGCTCGGTGCTCTCCTTCTGGGTCGACACGGTGTGGGCGATCGCCGTGCTGCGCTTCGTGCTCGGCATGGCCGTGGCCGCCGACTACCCCATCGCCACCTCCCTGCTCGCCGAGTGGCTGCCCGCCAAACAGCGCGGGCGGCTGCTCGGTCAGCAGATCATCGCCTGGTACGCCGGCTCCGTGCTCGCCTACGTGGTGGGCTACGCGTTCCTGGAGCTGGCCGGGCCCGGCAGTTGGCGGTGGATGCTCGCGAGTTCCACGGTGCTGTGCGTGGTGTTCCTGGTGATCCGCCGCGGCACGCCGGAGTCCCCGCGCTGGCTGGCCGCCCACGGGCGGGTCGGCGACGCGGTGCGCGTGGTCGAGAAGCACCTCGGCGTACGGGTGGACGGCCGCGAGCTGATGCCCGACCCGGCCGAGCGCGGCCGCCCCGGCGGGCTGCGCCTGCTGATGACCCCGCCCTACCGGCGCCGCACCCTGTTCTGCGGCCTGTTCTTCCTCTGCCAGGTCGGCCCGCTGTTCGCGATGCTCACCTTCGGCCCGCAGATCCTCTCCTCCTTCGGCATGCCCGGCGGCACCGTGATGGAGACCCTGGGCACCGGGCTGATCAGCCTCGTCTTCCTGCTCGGCTGCTACCCGGCCCTGCGCCTGATCGACACCCGCGGCCGGCGCCCCGTCATCATCTGGTCGTTCGCCCTGATGGCCGTCCCGCTGGCCCTGCTGGGCGTGTGGCCCACCGCCCCGGCGGCCGTCGCCCTGACGGCGCTGTGCGCGTACGCCTTCCTGTGCGGCGGGCCCAACGTCCTCGACTGGACCTACCCCAACGAGCTGTTCCCCACCGAGATCCGGGCGACGGCGGTGGGTGTGGCGACCTCGGTGAGCCGGATCGGCGCGGCCGTCGGCACCTACCTGCTGCCGCTGTCGCTGTCCGGACTGGGCACCGGTCCGACCATGCTCATCGCGGCCGGCACCACCGTGGTCGGCCTGCTGGTGTGCGTGCTGTGGGCCGAGGAGACCCGGGGCACCGCCCTGGGCGCCGCCCCGGCCGCCGGCCGCACGGCCGCCAGGCCGGCCGTCCCGGGCCAGCGTGTCCCGCAGACGGCGCGCTGAGGGTGCGCCGAGGTGCACTGACGGCCACCGTGTGACGCACCGGCGGCGCTGTCCGGGACCTTCCGGGCGGCGCCGCCCGGCCGACCGGGGCTGAAGTGTGACGCTCGTCATAGTCGATCGGAACGGCTCGCCGACGCCCTCGGGGCGGTGCGGGACGGCCGGCGCCCCGGCGTCGCCGCCTGTCGCGCCGGAGGGCGGGCGGGCTGCCGCAAGAACGGGCCGCGCCCGCCGCCGCCGGCCGTCCGACCTGGGGCGGCGGGACTCGCAGGTCGGGAGCCGGCGCCGGCGCCGCTCGCCCGCTTCACCCCTCGGCCCGTCCGCCCGCGACGGGCCGCCGCAGCACATCGCGGTGGTCGCCCCGTGGCGCGAAGCTGGCCGATCCCGGGCTGGTCGGCGGATTCTCGCTGAACCCGACTCAGATGTTCATCCGTAGGTTATGCGACGGTCGACCGGTGGTGGGCCGCTGGACGGAGGGATGGACGATGGGACGAGTTCTGACCGAATTGGTGGGCGACGCGGCGACGTTCGCCGAGGCGCTGGAAGAACGCCGGCCGCAGGTGTTCCGCACCGCGGGCTGGCCGGCGGGGCTGCCCCGGCCGGGCGAGTTGGACGAGGCGCTGCGCGGCGGACTGCTGCGGGTGCCCTACGTCGAGATGGTCCGGGCGGGTGCGGTCGTACCGCCCGCGGAGTTCTGCACGACCCGGGTGGTCGCCGGGCGCCGGGAGGAGGGCTTCGCCGACCCTGACCGGATCGCCGCCCTGCTGGCCGACGGCGCCACGCTGCTGCTGCCGCAGCTGGACCAGTGGCACGCGCCGGTGCGCGCGCTGGCCACCGACATCGCGGTCGAACTGGGCCGCCGGACCGAGGCGTTCTGCTTCGCGACGGGTGCCGGCCGGCGCGGGCTGGACGTGCACCGGGACGACGCGGACGTGCTGGTCGTCCAGCTCGCGGGAAAGAAGGAGTGGACGGTCCACGAGGCCCCCGCCGACGGGCGCTGGCGCCCGGGGCTGGCCCCCGAACCCGGCGCGGTGGCGCTCAACTCGGTGCTCGGGCCGGGCGAGGTGCTGTACGTGCCGCGCGGGGCACCACACACCGCGACGGGCCACCAGGGCCTGTCGGTACACCTCTCGTTCACGATCCGGGAGGCGGGCACGGGGCAGCTGCGCGGCGCCGTCGGCGAGTGGCTGGCCGGCGGCGACTGGGCGGCCGGGCTGCCGGAGCGCCCGGCGAAACCGGCGGAACTGCTGGACACGGCCGCGGAGGTGCTGCGACTGGGCCGCGCCCGGCTGGCCGAACTGACCCCGCAGGAGCTGCTGCGGCTGGCCCGGGGGCCGCTGCCCGCGCCGGTGACGGACGACGGTCAGGCGGCGCCGGGTCACGGACCGCTGGCCGCCGGCGGCTGAGCCGGGCCGAGACCGGGCGGGGCCTGAACGCACGAGGGCGCGGTTGCCCGGACCGTCTGGTCCGGGCAACCGCGCCCCGTAGTGCCGGTACTGCTACCGGACTAGATGCACCACGGACGGGTGCAGGACCCCTCACAGGAGATGCTGAACGCGGACTCCTCCTGCTCGCCGAGCTCGGTCGAGACCAGGTCCTGCACGTCAAGGTCGAACAGCTCCAGCATGTTGTCGGCCATGAGGGCCTCCCTTCGTCAGTGCCACGGTTGACCGCGGCGGACTGCAGCGGACGTTAGGCACTCCTGCATGGGCCCAGCAATGGTTCTGCACGGATGAATGGATTAACTCAGCCAAAAATCGAAACAGTTCGATCGATGGTGGACAGTTTTCGATCGCCGAGGTAGACACGACCCGACCCGCCGTCAGGAGTGCGAGCCGCGTGGCGGCATCGGTACGGGGCGTGTGGCATGAGGCACCGAGGCACGAGGAGCACAGTGGTCGAGACGCACGGAGCGCCCCAGGACGGAC
The DNA here is from genome assembly GCF_044750105.1 of Kitasatospora sp. NPDC088861. Classification (NCBI taxonomy): domain Bacteria; kingdom Bacillati; phylum Actinomycetota; class Actinomycetes; order Kitasatosporales; family Streptomycetaceae; genus Kitasatospora; species Kitasatospora sp. NPDC088861. The sequence goes on along the minus strand of NZ_JBIVJF010000009.1, from coordinate 164,965 downwards.
TCTTCACCGCGACCGGCCCGGTCCTGCTGCGGACACCCGCGCTGCCGCGCTCGCACCGCCACACCGTCCCGGCCGACCCCGCGCACCCCGCGCCGGGGTCCGCCGAGACCGCGCCGGGGTCCGCCGAGACCGCGCTCCTGACGTACCTCGCCGAGGCCGCCGCCGACCCGGCCCTGCGCGAGGCGATCGAGCTCTCCAGCCCCTCCCTGGCCGACCTACTCGACCAGGTCGCCGCAGGCACCGTGCCCCGCCCGGCCGCGCTGCGCCGGGCGGCCGAGGCGGTCAGCCGCTACCGGTTGCGGATGGCCACCCGGCCGACGCCGTTCGGGCTGATGGCCGCGGTGGTGCCGGCGCGCTTCGGCGCGGCGGCCAAGGTCCGCTGGGGCGGGGCCGACCGCCGCGCCCTGCGGCCCGACCTGGGCTGGCTGCTCCCGCTGCTCGACCGGCTGCGGACCGACCCTGCGGTGCTGCCCGGCCTGCGGCTGGCCGTGGACCAGCAGGCCCGGCTGCGCGGCGGTCGCCTGGTGCTGCCGTACCTGCCCGAGCGTCGGCCCGCCGCCGCCGGTGCCGAGGCGGAGCCGGTCGCCGAACGGACCGTACGGGCCACCGCCGTCGTCCGGGCCGCGATCCGGACCGCCGCCGAGCCGGTCCGGCACTGCGACCTGCTGGCCGCGCTGACCGCCGACTTCCCCACGGCCCCGGCCGAGGCCGTCGCGGCCCTGGTCCGCTCGCTGGTCGGCCAGGGCTTCCTGCTCACCGACCTGACGCCTCCGGCGGACAGCACCGACCTGCTCGGCCATGTGCTCGACCGGATACCCGCAGACCACCCGGTGCACCCCGAACTGGCGGCCGTCCGGAGCGCGTTGGCGCAGGCCGCCGCCCTGCCCGGCGGGCAGGCCACCGACCTGCTGCGCGAACTCCGGACCCGGATGACCCGGCTCGCCCCGGCCGACCGCCCGCTCCACGCGGATCTCGCCCTGGACGCCGAGGTGGTCCTGCCGGACCAGGTCCGCACCGAGCTGGAGAGGACCGCCGCGCTCCTCTGGCGCCTGTCGCCGCCGGCCCCCGGGCCCGAGCACCTGCGCGCGTACCACGCGGAGTTCGTCGAGCGGTACGGCACGGACAGCCCCGTCCCACTGGCCGAACTGCTCGACCCCGACACCGGCCTGGGCCCGCCGGCCGGCTACCGGCGCCCGGCCGGCCCCCGCGGCACGGCCAACCCCCAGCCCGCCCGGGCCCGCACCGACGCCGACGCGGCCCGCGACCGGTTGCTGGCCGAACTGGCGGCGGGCGCCCTCGCCGACCGGGAGCCGGACGGCGCGCTGCCCGAAGTGCTCCTGGACGACGACCTGCTGGCCCGGCTGGCCCCGCCGCGCGACGAGACGGGCGGCGCCGTCGACACCCCGCCCGCATCCCTGGAGCTGTACGCCGAACTGGCGGCGGACTCCCTGGAGGCGCTGGACGCCGGGGACTTCCGACTCGTGCTCTCCCCTGTCGCCGGCAGTGACCGCGCCGGAGCCACCTTCGGCCGCTTCGCCACCCTGCTCGCGGGTGCGGGGGGCGACCGCGGCCCGGGTGCCGAACCGGGCGCGGACCCGGGCCGGTCGGCGGACGACCCCGCGGCGGCCGGCGGGGCACTGCTGGCCGAGGCCGCCGGGTCCGTGCAGTCCGCTGGGCCCACCGGATCCGGCGACCACGGCGCACTCGAAGCGCACCTGGAGTTCACCCCGTACCGCGCGCGCCATGCCAACATCGCCCTGACCCCGCGCTGGCTCGACCACCGGGTGGTGGTCAGCGCCTTCGCCGACCCGGGCGGCCCCTCCGTACTTCCGTTGGACGACCTGGTCGTGCTGGCCGACCCCGACCGGCTCGCGGTGTACTCCCGCCGCCTCGGCCGCGAGGTCCGCGTCGCCACCCATCACGTGCTCAACCTGCGCAGCGGTGCGCCCAACGCGGCCCGTTTCCTCCAGGAGGTGACGCTGACCGGGCAACGGCCCTGGCAGCCCTGGGACTGGGGGGCGGCGAGCAGCGCGCCCGTGCTGCCGCGCGTCCGCCGGGGCCGGGTGGTGCTGGCCCCGGCCACCTGGCGGCTGACCGCGCCCGTCCCGGCGGCCTCCGCCCCGTTCGAGCAGTGGGACGAGGGCCTGGCCCGCTGGCGCCGACGCTGGGGAGTGCCGGCCGCCGTCCGCCTGATCAGCGGCGACCAGCGGATCAGCCTGGACCTCGACCTCCCGTGGCACCGGCGGCTGTTGCACAGCCAGGCGCGGTCCGCCGAGCCCACCGTGCTCCAGGAGGACCCCAACCCGGCCGGCGACGGCGGCTGGCTGTGCGGACCGGATGGTGCGCGGACCGCCGAACTGGTGGTCCCGCTGCGCCGCAGCACGACCGGGCCGACCGCGTCCGGACCTCGCCGCCCGCTGCCCGCCCGGCGCGACCGGACCGTCGAACTCCCCGGCGGATCCTGGCTGTTCGCCCGGCTGGCGGCCACCGAGGCGCGCCAGGAGGAGATCCTGGTCGAACACCTGCCCCGGCTGCTCGACGCCCTGCCCGCCGACGTGGACCGCTGGTTCTTCATCCGCTATCAGGACTCCGCGCCGCATCTGCGGCTGCGTTTCCACGGTGCGCCGCCGGTCCTCGCCGCCCGACTGCTGCCCACCGTGCACGACTGGGTGCGGGAGCTGCACCGGGCCGGGCTCGCCGCCGACCTGCGCCTGGAGGGGTACGCGCCGGAGACCGACCGCTACGGCGGCGCCGAGGTGCTCGCCGACGCCGAACGGGTCTTCCAGGCCGACAGCCTGGTCGCGCTGGCGGCGCTGCGACTGGCCCGGGCGGAGCGCTCGCTCTCCCGGGACCTGCTCGCCGCCGTGAACCTCGCCGGCACCGCGCAGGCCTTCCTGGCCGGCCGCGCGGGGCAGTCGGCGGGGCAGCCAGCGGGGCAGCCGGTGGGAGACCGCGTTCCTGACGACGGGCCCGAGGGCCGCACCGACCTCCCCACCAGTCTCTCCGCCGACCTCCCCACCGGCCTCCCCACCGACCGGCAGGCCGTCGCGCCGGCCGTCCCCGGCGTGCCCTCGGTCGGGACCTGGCTGGCGGGGGTCTATCCGAAGTCGGAGCGCCACCACCAGGCGTTCCGGGCCCAGCGCGCGGCCGCGTTGCGGGCGATCGGCCCCGACGGGCCGACCGTCCCGGCGGGCGGCCTGCTGCCCGCCGACCCCGCGCTGGCCGACGCCTGGCGGCAGCGGGCCGTCGCACTCGCGCGGTACGCGTCCCGGGTGGAGCCGTCGTCGGCCGACCCGGTGCTGGCCTCGCTGCTGCACATGGGCCACAACCGGCTGATCGGGATCGACCGCGAGGCCGAACGCCGGGCCTACGCACTGGCCCGAGGCGCCGTCGAGGCCCACCGGGCCCGCCGCTCCAGCCCGCGGGAGGGGCGATGAACACGACGGATCCGATCCGCGCCGTGGCCGAGTCGCTCAGCAGGCCCGGTGCGCTCGAAGAACCGGCCGCCGGCACCACGACGCCCTCGGCGTCCGCGCCGCCCCCAGCGGCGCACGCGCTCGGGGCCGGCCGCAGCGGCGCCGCGCTCGCGCTCGCCGTACTGGCCGACCGTGAGGACGACGCCGCGCTGCGCCGCGCCGCGCACGGGCACCTCGCGGCCGCCGTGAAAGCCCCCGGGGCGATGCGGGGCGGCGGACTCTTCTCCGGCGCCGCCGCGATCGCCTTCGCCGCCCGCACCATGGCGCGGCGCCCCGGCGAGTACCGCACGCTGCTCGACGGGCTGACGCCCCGGGTCCGGCAGGCCGCGGCCGGGCGCGTCGCCGACCTGCGCGCCGATCTGGCCGCCGGCACGGGCCTGCGCGCACACACCTTCGACGCCGTCTCGGGCGCGGCGGGCCTGGGCCGGCTGCTGCTCGCGCTGGAGCCGGCCGGACCGGCACTGGCCGACCTGCTCACCGCGCTGGTCGCGCTGGCCGAGCCGACCGGCGGTGTGCTGCCGCGCTGGTGGACCGCCGGTGGACCGGGACTGCCCGGCGCGGATCCCGGGTTCCCCCGGGGGCACCTCAACCTGGGCCTGGCCCACGGGGTCCCGGGCCCGCTCGCCCTCCTGGCGCTGGCCCGGCTGCGCGGTGTGGAGGTGCCCGGGCAGGACGAGGCGATCGAGGCGCTGGCGAGTTGGCTCGCCGCCCGGCGGATCCCCGGCCCGGTCGACCCGGACAGGCCCGTCCCGACCGAGCCGGTGCCCATGGGCCCCGACCCGGCCGGGGATCGGCCCGGCGTGGGCGGGTCCTGGCCGATGACCGTACGCGTCGAGGACGAGGAGGCCGGCCGGCTGCCGGCCGACCAGCCGACGCGGGCGGCCTGGTGCTACGGAACCCCCGGTGCGGCCCGCGCGCTCTTCCTTGCGGGCGCGGCCCACGGCCGCTCCGACTGGCGGACCACCGCCGTCGCGGCGCTGACCGACACGCTGCGCGACCCCGCCGGCTGGAACCTCCAGGGCCCCGGACTCTGCCACGGCACCGGCGGCCTGCTGCGGATCGCCCAGCGGATGGCCGAGGACTCCGGCTCCGCCGAACTGACCGCCCGTCTGCCCGCGCTCGCCGCCACCGTCGCGAGCCGGCTCGACACGGCACTCGGCGCCGGAGACCCGCCCGGCCTCCTGGAGGGGACGGCAGGCGCTGCCCTCGCCCTGCACGCCCACGCCCGTGCCCGTACCGCTGCGCGGGCGTCCTCGGCGGGCACCGGCGACGCCGCCGAGGAGTGGGACGCCTTCCTGCTGATCTGCTGAGCCGCTGAGCTGCTGAGCTGCTGAGCTGCTGAGCTGCTGAGCTGCTGAGCTGCTGAGCTGCTGAGCTGCTGATCATCAGGAAAGCCGTCCCACCCGCCGGGCCGTCACTTCTCGGGGGCGCCCTACTCCACCGTCACGCTCTTCGCCAGGTTGCGCGGCTTGTCGACATCGCGGTCGAGGGCCACGGCGGCGTGGTAGGCGAGGAGTTGGAGCGGGATGTTGAGCAGCAGCGGGTCGAGCTCGGGCTCGCTCTTGGGGACGAGGACGCAGTGGTCGGCGAGCTTGTCCTCGGGGCGGCGGTGCGCGATGGCGATCACGCGGCCGGAGCGGGCCTTGATCTCACCGAGGGTGGTGAGGTTCTTGTCGAGCAGTTCGTCGTCCGGGACGAGTGCGACGGTGGGCAGTTCGGGGCTGATCAGCGCCAGCGGACCGTGCTTCAGCTCGCTCGCCGGGTAGGCCTCGGCGTGCACGTAGGAGATCTCCTTGAGCTTCTGCGCGCCCTCCCGGGCGACCGGGTAGCCGCGGACCCGGCCGATGAACATCATGCCCGCCGATCCGGCGTACTCGGCGGCGAGTTCGGCGATGGCCTCGGTCTGCGCGAGCACCTCGCGGATCTGGTCCGGCAGCGCCTTCAGGGCCGCGACGATCCGGCGGCCGTCGGCGGGCGACAGGTCGTGGATGCGGCCGAAGTGCAGGGCGAGCAGCGCGAAGGCGACCACGGTGGAGGTGAAGGCCTTGGTGGAGGCGACCGAGATCTCCGGCCCGGCGTGCAGGTACATGCCGCCGTCGCACTCGCGGGCGATGGCGCTGCCCACGGTGTTGACGACGCCGAGCACCCGACCGCCCTTGCGCTTGATCTCCTGGACGGCGGCCAGCGTGTCGTAGGTCTCGCCGGACTGGCTGACCGCGATGTAGAGCGTGTCCGCCTCGATCACCGGGTTGCGGTAGCGGAACTCGGAGGCGGGCTCGCTGTGCGCGGGGATGCGGGAGAGTTCCTCGATCAGCTGGGCGCCCATCTCGCCAGCGTAGTAGGCGGATCCGCAGCCGAGGATCTTCACCCGGCGGATCTCGCGCAGCTCCCGGGCGTCCAGGTTGAGGCCGCCGAGGTGCGCGGTGGAGAAGCGCTCGTCGAGCCGGCCGCTGAGCGTGCGCTCGACCGAGCCGGGCTGCTCGTGGATCTCCTTGAGCAGGAAGTGCTCGTAGCCGCCGGTGTCGTAGGAGTCGATCTCCCAGTCCACGGTGGACGGCTGGTGGTGGGTGGTGCGGGCGTCGGTGGTGAAGGTGCGGAAGCCGTCGGCGCGGACGGTGGCCAGCTCGCCGTCCTCCAGGTGGACGACCTGGCGGGTGTAGCGGACGAGGGCGGAGACGTCGGAGGCGACGAACATCTCCTTCTCACCGAGGCCGAGCACTATCGGGCTGCCGTTGCGGGCGGCCACGATCCGGTCCGGCTGCTCGGCGTCGAGCACCGCGATGCCGTAGGTGCCGACCACCCGGGCGAGCGCGGCGCGCACCGCGTCCTCCAGCTCGACTCCCTCGCCGACGTGCGCGGCGATCAGGTGGGAGAGCACCTCGGTGTCGGTCTCGGAGCGGAACACGACGCCGTCGGCGGTGAGCTTGGCGCGCAGTTCGTCGGCGTTCTCGATGATGCCGTTGTGGACGACGGCGATCCGCTCGGCGCCGTCCAGGTGCGGGTGGGCGTTGGCGTCACTGGGCACGCCGTGGGTCGCCCAGCGGGTGTGGCCGATGCCGGTGCCGCCCTTGAACCGGGCCGGGACGGCGGCGGCCAGGTCGGCGACCCGGCCCTTGACCTTGCGGACCTTGAGCCCGCCGGTGCGCCCGGTGACGGCCACGCCGGCCGAGTCGTAGCCGCGGTACTCCAGCCGGGCCAGGCCCTCCAGCAGGAAGGGGGTCGCGTCCTTGGGGCCGATGTAGGCCACGATTCCGCACATGCGTGGTCTCCTCTTCGTGAATGCCGTAAGTGCCGTGAATGCCGTGAATGCCGCGAGTGCTGCGAATGCTGCGAATGCGCCAGTGCCGCGCCCCCCGCCCCGGCAGCGCTCAGCCGTAGACGATGCGGCGCAGCTGGCGGGCCGAGAGCTCGGGTGCCGCGACCCGGCGGGCGGGGAGTTCCTCGGCGAGCCGGGTGAAGATCCGTTCGTTGGTCAGTCCGCGTGCCTGGAGCTCGCCGTGGCGGCGGCGGACGTACTCCTCGGTGCTCTCGGAGAAGTACGCCAGCACCTCCGCCACGACCCGCGCCGCCTCCCGGGGCCCGAGCGGGCTGGTCCGGGTGAGGTGGGCGAGGAGGTCGTCGTGAGGGTGGGGTGAGCTCGGCACGAGTGAGGAGCCTAGGCCGCGCCGCCTCTGGGGCCAAGAATCCTGCCCGAAATCGGGCAGACTTTACGACTTTCAGCTCAAACAACCAGTCACATCGTCCTCCCGAGCCCCTTCCGACTCCTTCCCGACGCACCCTTGTAGCCGCACCCCTCCGACACGTAGCGTCATTTTCCGCATACGTAGCGGAAGACCGGAGGCTTGCTGATGTGCGGGATCACCGGATGGGTCGCCTTCAACCGTGACCTCACCGCCGAACGGGCCGTCGTCGACGCCATGACGGCCACCCAGATCTGCCGCGGCCCGGACGCCGGCGGCGTCCACCTGGAGCGACACGCCGCCCTCGGCCACCGCCGCCTCGCGGTGATCGACCTGGAGGGCGGCGTCCAGCCCATGACCGTCGAGCACGACGGCCGGCTGCTGGCGGCGCTCACCTACAGCGGCGAGGTCTACAACCACCGCGAGCTGCGCGCGGAACTGAAGGCGGCCGGACACCGCTTCCGCACCCGCAGCGACACCGAGGTCGTGCTGCACGCCTACCTGGAGTGGGGCGAGGGCCTGGCCGAACGCCTCAACGGGATGTTCGCCTTCGCGATCTGGGACGCCCGCAGCGAGGAACTGCTGCTGATCCGCGACCGGATGGGCGTCAAGCCGCTGCACTACCACCTCACCCCCGACGGCGTGATCTTCGGCTCCGAGGTGAAGGCCATCCTGGCCCACCCCGCCGTCCGCCCGGTGGTCGACCTGGACGGGCTGCGCGAACTGCTCGCCTTCACCCGCACCCCGGGCATCACCCCCTACCGGGGCATCGTCGAGGTCCGGCCCGGGCACGTCGTCCGGGTCCGCCGCGAGGGCGTGTCGGTGCGCCGCTACTGGGCGCTGGAGGCGCGCGAGCACACCGACACCCTCGAGGCCACCGTCGCCACCGTCCGGGCCCTGCTGGACGACATCGTCCACCGCCAGCTCGATTCGGACGTCCCGCTCTGCTCGCTGCTCTCCGGCGGTCTGGACTCCAGCGCCGTCACCGCCCTCGCCGCCCGGGTCCTGCGGGCCGAGGGTGCCGGCCCGGTGCGCTCCTTCGCCGTCGACTTCGCCGGCCAGAGCGAGAACTTCCACGCCAGCGAGGTCCGGCCGACCCTGGACGGCCCGTACGCCCGGCTGCTGGCCGAGCACGTCGGGGCCGACCACAACGTGATCGAGCTGGACGCCGCCGCGCTCACCGACCTCGCCCAGCGGGACGCCGTCCTGCGCGCCCGCGACCTGCCCGGCGGCTTCGGCGACATGGACATCTCGCTGTTGCTGCTCTTCCAGGGCGTGCGCCGCCAGTCCACCGTCGCCCTGTCGGGCGAGTCCGCGGACGAGCTGTTCGGCGGCTACCGCTGGTTCCACGACCCGAAGGCCGTCGCCGCCGACGACTTCCCCTGGGCGGTCTCGCTGACCGGCCTCGGCGGCCAGGGCACAGGGCCGCGCGAACACCTGCTCGACGCCGGCCTGCTCGCCGAGCTCGACCTGCCCGGCTACCGGCGGGCCCGCTACCACGAGGCACTCGCCGAAGTCCCGCACCTGCCGGACGCCGATCCGCTGGAACGGCGGATGCGCGAGATCTCGTACCTCCACCTGACCCGCTTCGTCTGCATCCTGCTCGACCGCAAGGACCGGATGAGCATGGCCAACGGTCTGGAGGTGCGGGTGCCGTTCTGCGACCACCGGCTGGTCCAGTACGTCTTCAACACGCCGTGGGCGATGAAGCACTTCGACGGCCGGGAGAAGAGCCTGCTGCGCGCCGCCGTCCGGGACGTGCTGCCGGACGCCGTCGCCGACCGGGTGAAGAGCCCGTACCCGGTCACCGAGGACCCGCACTACCCGGCGCTGCTGCGGGCCGAGCTCGCCCGGCTCGCCGCCGAGCAGAAGTCCCCGGCGCTCGCCCTGCTCGACCGGCGGCGCCTCGCCGACGCGCTCGATCCGGGCACCGACCCGCAGTCCGTCCGGCTGGCCGTCGACTTCGCGCTCGAACTGCACACCTGGCTGACGGACTACCAGGTGACGCTGGACATCTGACGGCGGGCCGCCTCGGGTGGCGCGGCGGCCGCGACGGCGGGCCGCTGCGCCGTTCGGGTGATTGATCCGGGTGACGAATCCCGGGTGATCATCCGGAACCAACCCGCCGCGCCCGGGCGTCGGACGGTGCGGTAGCGTCGCCGACACCTCCCGAATGGCGGGCGATAACGCGGATTCCCGCCGGCGTGCCGTCAGGATGGGAGCGAACCGTCCACCTCGATCCGCCGGGGGATCACCTCATGCAACCGCGGGTATTCGCGATTCTCACCGCCCTGCTCCTGGGCGTCCTGGGCCTCGGGTCGGTGGCCGTCACCGACTGGTCGCCCGCGACCGCCACCGTGGCGACGACCCCGGCCGCCACCGCGGGCTCCGGCGCCGCCGCGCCCGGCGTCGCACCGGCGGCCGCGAGCGCCACCCCGACCGGCGACCCGGCGGTGTGGACCCGCTCGACGCTGCGCAACAAGCTGATGGCCGAGATGGACGCCAGCGACCCCGGCGTCGCGCTCGCCGACCTCGACAAGATCACCAAGGAGAAGCCGTACACCGTGCGCTTCTGCCACCCGATCGCGCACGAGCTCGGCCACGCGGCGGTCAAGCGCTTCAACGCCGACTTCCAGAAGGTCATCTCCTTCCCGCACGAGACCTGCGCGGCCGGCTACCTGCACGGCGCGGTCGAGGAGATGCTCAACGCCTCCGCCCAGCCCGAGGTGGACCTGCTCAAGCTCTGCGCGCCCAAGAACACCGGCCCGTGCATCCACGGCGTCGGCCACGGCACCATGTTCGTCGCCAAGCAGGACGTCCCCAAGGCGCGCGAGCTGTGCAGCAAGTTCCCCAGCGACCAGAACAAGATCCGCTGTTCCGAAGGACTGTTCATGCAGCTCTTCGGCCCGGACGAGGAGGACGAGAAGGCCAAGGCGAACCTGCCCGCCGACAAGCTCGCCCAGGACCCGCTGTACCCGTGCAAGGACCAGCCGGGCCTGTTCCAGTCCGCGTGCTTCTTCTACGCCCCGACCTTCTACCTCTCCTCGCACGACTACCCGAACCACCCCGAGGTCTACGCCGACGCCCTCAAGTGGTGCCTCAGCGGCAAGGCCAGCGGCGGGGCGACCGACTGCAGCCGCGGCGTCGGCTCGCGGACGATGAAGTACAACCTCGACCGCGAGGACTGGGCCGCCCAGCAGTGCGGCACCGCCGCCGACGGCTGGCAGCGCAAGGCCTGCGCCGAGGGCCTGGTCAGCTACTACACGGTGAACTACACCGACGACGGCGCGGCCGGCCGGCTCTGCGCCAAGATCACCGACAGGGAGATGCAGGGCTACTGCCGCTCCGCCAGCGGCCTGTCCAGCTCGCTCGACTGACCTCGCCCGTCCCACCGGGACCGACCGCCCCGTCTCACCTGGAGGGCCCGCGCCGCACGGCGCGGGCCCTTTCCGTAGGATCGGCCGACCGGTCCACCGGACCGGACGATCAGGGTGCGCCGAGGACGCCGCGCCTCCCCCGCCCCTGGAGAGCCGCCATCATGACCGCCGAGGACTTCCGCGCCGCCGCGCACACCGCCGCCGACCTCGTCTCCGACTACCTCGCCGAACTGCCCGGGCGCCCGGTCTGGCAGCCGATGGACGACACCGCCCGCCGGGCCCTGCTCGACGCCCCGCTGCCCGCCGCCGGCCGCCCGCTCGCCGACCTCCTCACCGCCATCGGGCAGGACGTCCTCCCCCACCCGATGGGCAACGGCCACCCCCGCTTCTTCGGCTGGGTCAACTCCGCCCCCGCCCCCGCCGGAGTCCTCGCCACCCTCGCCGCCTCCGCCATGAACCCCAGCTCGGCCGGCGGCGACCACGCCGACGTCCACCTGGAACGCGCCGTGGTCCGCTGGATCGCCGAACTCGTCGGCTTCCCACACCCGGCCGGCGGCGGCCTGCTCACCTCCGGCACCTCGATGGCCACCATCGTGTGCCTGGCCGCCGCCCGCAACCGCGCCGCCCGCCGGGCCGGCTGGGACGTCCGCGAGGACGGCCTGGCCGGCCTGCCGCCGCTGGTCGGCTACGTCACCGGCGAGACCCACTCCTGCGTCCGCAAGGCCGCCGAACTCCTCGGCCTCGGCAGCCGGCACCTGCGCACCGTCGCCACCGGGCCGGACGGCCGCCTCGACCCCGCCGAACTGCGGGCCGCCGTCGAACGCGACCGGGCCGCCGGACTGCTGCCCTTCCTGGTCGTCGCCTCGGCCGGCACCGTCGGCACCGGCGCCGTCGACGACTTCGGCCCGATCGCCGACCTCTGCGCCGAGCAGCGCCTGTGGCTGCACGTCGACGGCGCGTACGGGGCCTTCGGCAGGCTCGACCCGGCCATCGCCCACCGCTACGCCGGCCTGGAGCGCGCCGACTCCCTCGCCCTCGACCCGCACAAGTGGCTGGGCGTGCCCGTCGACTGCGGCTGCGCGCTGGTGCGCGACATCGAGGAACTGCGCGCCACCTTCAGCCTCGTCCCCTCCTACCTGCGCGACGAGGCGGCCGGCGCGCTCGGCTGGTTCTCCGAGTACGGCACCGAGCAGACCCGCCCGTTCCGCGCGCTCAAGGTCTGGGCCACCATCGCCCACAAGGGCCGCGACGGCATCGCCCGGGACATCGCCCGCTGCACCGCCCTCGCCCGCCGCCTCGGCGAACTGATCGAGGCAGACGGGGAGTTGGAGCTGCTGGCCGAGGTCCAGACCTCCATCGTCGCGTTCCGCCACCGCACCCCCGGGCACGACGAGGCCGCCGTCGACGCCCTCAACCGCGAACTCCCCGCCGTCGTCCAGCGGCGCGGCCGGGTCTTCGTCACCGGAGCCCGCCTCGGCGACCGCGAGATGCTCCGCGCCTGCCTGCTCAACGCCGCCACCACCGAGGCCGACCTGGAGCTCCTGCTCGCGGAGGTCAAGGCGGCGGCTGCGGACCTGCAACCGTAACGCGGGCCCGGCGACCTTAACCACCAGGTCACGGCGGGTTCGTGGACAGGAAACACCCGTCGGGCAGGGTGCTGTCATGGAGCAGACGGAGCACCCGACCATGCAGCCGACGCCCACCCTCCCCCGGGCCCGACGACGCGGCGCCGGCACCCACCGCTGGCGCCGCGACAGCGTCGAACTCGCCGCCGTCTTCGTCTCGGTCACCGCGGCCGACCTGGTCGCCAAGATCGTCGTCCGCGGCCCCGACGGCCCGGTGGTCCTCGCCGCCGCCGCCCTCGCCCTCCTCGCCACCGCCCTCTTCCACACCTGGTGGTCCCAGCGCCACCACCCCCACTCCCCCGCGCCCCCGACCACCCTGTGGCGCGTCCGCACCGCCGCCCGCAGCACCCCCGACGACCTGGCCCGCGTCCACACCGCCCTGGCCGACCAGCACGTCGCCGTCCTCTCCCGCCAGCCCCACCCCGTCCCCGGCACCACCGTCGACGAGCTCTACCTCCGCGCCCCCCACACCCTCACCCCCACCGACCTCACCACCCTCCTCGCCACCACCGGCCACCCCCTCCTCGACACCCCCACCCGCATCGGCTGACTGCGGCGCGACCACGGCGACGCGGCGGGCTCCCCAATACAGCTCCGCAGGAGGGGGTTTGACGCCCCTCCCGCGAGCCCGCCCGCCGCGTCCGGCTCAGGACTGCGGGGCGGCCGGAGTGAGACGGTAGGCGGGCAGGCCCCGGCGGCGGATGAGGAATTCGGCGACTATCAGGTTGGGCAGCCAGCTGAGGAACGGGACGGCGGCGTAGGCGTTGTCGAAGAAGCGCTCGCCGTCGACGTGCCCCTGGGCGGTGAGCGTCTGGAGGAGGATGAGGACGCCGAGCCAGGACCGGAGGGTGACGGCGGCGTAGGTGAGGGCGAAGCTGCGGATCATCCAGGCGCGGTGGCTCGGCAGGTCGCGGTCGCGGACGGCGCGGTAGCCGCGCCAGGTGGTCCAGGCCCAGAGCAGGGCGAGCCCACCGAAGCCGAAGAAGCCGTTGAACGCGGCGGAGTTGAAGAACGCCATGACGAACGCGGCCAGGGATCCCACCGCGACCCCGAAGACGTAGACGCGGCCGGTCCAGCGGTGGACGGCGGGGGATCGCCGGCGCAGCGTGGTGGAGAACTGGAACGGGCCGACCAGCAGCGCCAGCGCGGCCGTCACGATGTGGACGTAGAAGGTGACTTGGACGGCCGTCGGGCGCTCGGCGTAGGTGGCGGACACGCCGCCCTCCGACGCGGCGATGGGCAGGCCGGCCTGGGCGTACGTCCCCACGGCGTACCCGACGATCGCGAGCGAGGTCAGCAGGACGACGGCCCAGCGGACGCGCCCTCCCCTCCTGCTCGTCGGGGCGGGGGCGGTCGCGGCGCGGGCGGCGGTACTGGTCATCGGTGACCCCGATCGGCTGGAGGTGGGACGGCATCACGTGCACGGTGCGCGTCGCGCGGTCGGCCGGCGCTCTGCTCGCGGCGCCCACCACCACCCCGGAACTGGGGCCTACCACCACGCTGTTCGAACCGCAGCCAGTGTGGCCGGGCCCGCGGCCCCGGGCCATGGAGCGGCCCCCCGGGCCGGGAGGGGGGTTACCCCCACGACCCGACGCGACGTCAACCGGACGGCCTCCCACCGCACGGGCACCGCCGCCGCCAGCTTGACCGCAACGGGCCCCGGGGTTCGTTACGCAGCCGATGGGCGGCCGTGACACGACCGGCCGGGGACCGCGACACGGGCCTCCTACCGTCATGGACGACGCACCGGCCACCCCGGCCGGGAGGCGTCCATGACGAAGGAGAACACCGTATGAGCAGGAGCCGTACCCACCGCTCCCCCGCCCGCCGCGTGCTGGCCGTCTGCGCCCTGACCGGCGGCGCGCTGCTGACCGTCGTCACCGGCGGACAGGCCTTCGCCGACGGGACCCCGTCCGCCGCGCCTGCTGCGGGTGCCGGCGTGTCGGCCGCCCCCACCTCTACGCCCACCCCGGCCCGCCCCGCCCCGGCCGCCCCCTCGGTCGCGGGCAAGGACGCCTCGACCACGCCCACGGCGAAGCCCAGCGCGCAGCCCGCCGTCAGTGGCGCGCCCACGGCGCAGCCCGCCGCCGGCGGCGCCGGAGTCTCCAGTGACGGCAAGGCCCAGGTCCGTGAGGTGCCCAAGGGCGCGGCCCAGGCCGGCGACGGGTCCGGCGAGACCGACAGCAACGGCCTGATGCTGGCCGGTGGCGGGGCCGTCGCGGCCGTCGGCGCCGGTGCGCTGGGCTTCGCGATGCTGCGCCGCCGCTCCGGTGCGCGCGGCTGACACCGGCCCCGAGTCCGCCGGGCACCCCGGCGCCGCCTCCCCGCCCTTGACCGGGCGGGGAGGCGGTGCCGGGGGCCCGGTGGGTACCGGGGCCCCGGCGGGCGGCGGGCAGCCCGACAGCACGCCCGGCGCCGACGAGCCGGCCCGCCACGGCCGCCCGCGCGGTGGCCGCAGCCGGCGGCGCCGCAAGGCCTCCCCCGGCCCGGGCACACTGCGCCGGACGGCGTTCGGCGCGGCGGGCCTGGCCTGCCTGGTGCTGGGCACCACCGTGGCGCTGTCCGGCCAGCAGACCCCGGTGGTGCGGGTCGAGCCCTCGGTGCACGGCAGTACCGACAACCCGGCGGCCGCGCCCTCGGGAGGCCCCGGAACCACCGGGACGGCCGGGAGCACCGGGAGCCCGGCCGGCGCGCCGAAGCCGTTCGCCGCCTCGGCGCCGACCCGGCTGCTGGTCCCGGCCGCCGGGGTGGACGCCCCCGTGACCGGCCTCGGGCTGAATCCCGACGGGACGGTCGAGGTGCCGGCCGCCGACCGGGCCGACGAGGTCGGCTGGTACCGCAACGGGCCGACGCCAGGGGAGGCCGGCCCCGCCGTCCTCATCGGGCACTACGACACCGCGCACGGCCCGGCGGTCTTCCACGGCGTGCCGAAGCTGCGGCCGGGCGACCTGATCCAGGTGCGGCGCGCGGACGGCAGCACCGTGGACTTCAAGGTCCGCTCGCTGCTCCAGGCCGCCAAGGACCGCTTCCCGACCGAAACGGTCTACGGTGACACTCCCGAACCCGCTCTCAGGCTCATCACCTGCGGCGGGCGGATCGGCTCGGACGGGCACTGGACGGACAACATCATCGTCCTGGCGGACCTGGCCGGTCCGGGCGGCGCGACCGGCTGAAGCCGCCGCGCCGCCCCGGTCGTCCCGGCCGTCGGGTCGTTTCGACTGTCGAACCGGCGCGGCGGCCGGGACGGCGGGACGGGAACCACCGACCGCTGTCCACGCGACCTACCACCGAGGCCGGTGCGGGGACGAACCGGCGCATCGCCGCAGACCAGGAGGACGAGCACCGACCGTGGCAGCAGCATCCCCACCCCGCCGCCGGCCCGTAGCCGTGCCGGTGGCGGCCCTCGCCGCCCTGGCCGTCCTCGTGACGCTCGCGGCCCTGGCCCTCGGCCGCGCCACCCCCGGCGGGCTCCAGGACCACGGCTCCACCCAGCCGGTGGCACCGCCGCTGGTGGCCCAGCCGCTCTGGCCCGACCTGGCGGCCTCCCCGCCGCCGCGCCCTCCCGCCACCGGCGCCGGGGCCGCCACGCAGGCCGCGCCGCAACCCGTCCCGGACGTGACCGTCCCCGGGCACGACATCAGGACGGTCGACGTCCGCACCGTCCTCGCCAAGGACTCCACGGTGGGCCCGGAGGAGCGGCGCGCCCTGGACTCCTGCCCCGCCTGCGATGTCCGCAGCCCCGAGTTCCGTGACCTCACCGGCGACGGGCGGGACGAACTGGTCGTCGCCGTCGTCACCCCCGGGCCCGTGGTCCTGCACGTCTACCTGCTGGCCGACGACCGGCTGCTGCCCATCCTCCAGGTCGAGGTGCTGAAGGGGTTCAGCGCCGCGACCGTGGGATCCGACCTGTGGCTCTACGAGCCGACCGGCGCGTTCGTCCGGACCAGCAGCCACTACCAGTGGGACGGCGTCCGGCTCGGCCTGCTGGAGCGGAAGGTCGAGGACACCGGCCCGATCGCCGGCCCGGGCGGCGGACCCGCGAACGGCAGTGCACAGACGCCCACCAGCACGCCCAGCGCCGGCCCCGCCGTCTCCCCGCACGACGGCCATGCATCCGCCCAACCGAAGCCCGCCATACCCGAGCCGGGCGCCGGCGCGGGCGTCTCCTCCCCGAGGACGGCCGTCCCGGTCCCCATCCGCCCGTCCTCGGCTCCCTCGGAAGCGAAGCCATGAACCCCCCAGCCGCGCCCGCCCACCCGCACATCCTGCTCGTCGAGGACGACGAGGTGATCCGGGAGGCCACCCGGATGGCCCTGGAGCGCTACGGCTTCCCGGTCACCACGGCCGCCGACGGCCTGGAGGGTCTGGAGGCCTTCCACGCCGTGCGCCCCGACCTCCTCCTGCTGGACGTCATGCTGCCGCTCCTCGACGGGGTCGGCCTCTGCCGCCGGATCCGGGAGGAGAGCCAGCTGCCGATCCTGATGATGTCGGCGCGCACCGACCCGGTCGACGTGGTGTCCGGTCTGGAGGCCGGGGCGGACGACTACGTCGTCAAGCCCTTCGAGAGCGCCGTGCTGGTCGCCCGGATCCGCACCGTGCTGCGCCGGGTGCGGGTGGTCCCGGCCGAACCCGCGCTGCCCGAGGAGCCGGTGGACCCCGCCGTCCCCGTCGCAGCGCCTGCTGCCGTCCCCGCCACCGCCGTCCCCGCCACCGCCGTCCCCGCCACCGCCGTTCCCGCGGACACCCCCTCCCCCGCGCTGCGCAGCTTCGACGGCATGCAGGTGGACACCGACAGCATGGAGGTGCGCGTCGACGGCCACCTCGTCCCGCTCACCCCCACCGAGCTGCGGCTGCTGCTGGAGTTCACCGCCGCGCCCGGCATCGTGCTGGAGCGCTCCACCCTGCTGGAACGCGTCTGGGACTACGACTGGGGCGCCGACACCCGGGTGGTGGACGTCCACGTGCAGCGGCTGCGCGCCAAGATCGGCTCCGGCCGGATCGAGACCGTCCGCGGGTTCGGCTACAAGCTGCGGCGTCCGGCATGACCCTGCGCCGTCAGATCGCCACCGCCGTCGCCGCCATCGCCGTCCTGGTGGCGGTGGCCGTCGGCCTGCTGGTCCACCAGGCGATGATCCGTCAGCACGTGGACCAGGCCCGCGCCGCCGCGCTCGCCGCGCTCGGCTCGGCCGTGGACACCTACAAGCGCGGCGAGGTCACCGACCGGTTCGCCCTGGACGACCCGGCGCTGCCCGAGGGACTGCGGACGCTCGCGGCCGGCGGCCGCGAGGGCTCGCTGCTCGCCGGCGGTCCGCAGGGCGAGTCGATGTGGGCGGCCCGACCGGTCCAGACCGGGGTGCTCTCCGTCCGGGTGGACTTCACCCAGGACCGGCAGGCGATCGCCGACCTCGACCGGATCATCCTGATCACCGTCGTCGCCGCCGTCTTCACCACGGTCCTGGCCGGCGTCCTGGTCGCCGACCGGATCAGCCGCCGACTGCGCACCGCGGCGACGGCCGCCCGGGGCATCGCCGCCGGCCGGACGGACACCCGGATCGGCGAGCTCGTCGACGGGAAGGACGAGGTCGCCGACCTCGCCGCCGCCGTCGACCTGATGTCCCGCACCCTGCACCAGCGGCTGGAGGACGAGCAGCGCTTCACGGCGGACGTCGCCCACGAACTGCGCACCCCGCTCACCGGCCTGGTCACCGCCGCCGAGTTGCTCCCGCCCGGCCGCCCCACCCAGCTCGTCCAGAACCGGGTACAGGCCCTGCGCTCGCTGGTCGAGGACCTGTTGGAGGTCTCCCGCCTCGACGCCAACGCCGAGATCCCGGACTTCGCCCCCGTCCCGCTGGAGCGGGCGGTGCGCCGCACCGTCACGCTCACCGGCCTGGAGGTCGACGTGGACGTGGACGTGGCCGCCGACCGCCAGGTCCGCACCGACCTGCGTCGCCTCGACCGCATCCTCGGCAACCTGCTGATCAACGCCCACCGGCACGGCACCGCGCCGATCCGGCTGCACGTCGACGGCCACCGGATCACCGTCCGCGACCACGGCCCCGGCTACCCCGACGACCTCCTCGCCCGCGGCCCCCAGCGCTTCCGCACCAACGCCCCCGAACGCGGACGCGGCCACGGCCTCGGCCTCACCATCGCCACCGGCCACGCCCGCGTCATCGGCGCCGGCCTCACCTTCACCAACCACCCCGACGGCGGCGCCCTCGCCACCCTCACCCTGCCCGACGACCCGTCCCACCCCTGACCGCTCGACCGCAGCCGTGAAACATGGCCGCCGTGTGGCAGCCGCTGGAGCAGCGGCTGCCACACGGCGGCCGGGGCCTGAGGGCGGCCCCCGTACGGCCGCCGCTCAGCTGTCGCTCGGCTGGACGACGCACGCCGAGTTCGCGAGCATCGACCCGAAGCCGCCGAGCAGCGTGGAGACGACAGCCTTGCAGGCGGCAGCCTCCTGGGGCGTCTTGGGCCCGTCGGCGGCGGCCGGCTGGGCGAGGGCGATCGGCGCGGCCAGCAGCAGTGCGCAGCACGCCACGCCCAGTACGGACCGCTGCACGAGGGCGGACTTCTTCAGGAAGGACGACGGGAAGGACATGTGAGCCCCTTCGGGGGAGGTGGGATCGGCGAAAAGCCGAGCCATCCCTATCCGAAGGGGCTCACCCGTTCCCGGATTCTGCGCCATCCGTGAGCGTGTCCAGGTCAATGGTCCGGTCGGGGCCGGGCGATCGCCCCGGGCCCGTCGGCCACCCTGGTGCCCGAGCCCGGCCGAGCCCCCCGAAACATGGTCACGCTCCGGAACCGCCCAGGTCATTCCTGCGTTCACGATCACGTAACCGGCCGGAAGCGCGGCGTCGGTAGCGTCGGCGGCATGACGGCATCACGCACTCGCCCCGAACGGCTCTGGCACCGGCCTTTCCGCAGGTCCGAGCGCAGGTGCGCGGCGCCCGAGGGCCAGGCCGCCCGGCTGCCCGCGCTCACCGGGGGCCCGTTGCGGTCCGCCCGCCCGCACCCCCCGGTCGACCGGCCGCGAGCCGTGACGGACCCGGACCGGGAGGCGCCGTCCCGGCTGACGCTGGCGGACGGGACGGCGCTGACGCTGCGCCCCGCCGGACCGGCCGACCGGGCCGCGGCCCTGGCGATGCACCTCCGCTGCTCCCCCGCCTCGCTGCGGCTGCGCTACCACGGGCCGGTCCGCGACGCCGGCCGCTACCTGGACCACCTGCTGGACGCCCGGCACGGCCACAGCCTCGCCGCGACGGCCGCCGACGGGCGGATCGTCGCCCTCGGGCACCTGATGTGGGACGACGACGAGGCGGAGCTGGCGGTGCTGGTCGAGGACGCCTGGCAGCGGCGCGGACTCGGTCCGGCCCTGCTGCGGCAGCTGTCGGCGGCGGCCCGGGCGGCCGGTGTCACGACCGTGTACGCGGTGACCCACGCCTCCAACACCGGGCTGATCACCGCGATGCGCCGGCTGGCCGCGCCGCTGGACTTCCGGGCCGAGGACGGCACCCTGGTGATCACCGCCACGCTGGCCGCGGACGAGCCGGTCTCCTGCGCCCGCCCGGGCCGCTGATCTTTTCTTCACCACATCCTCACCCGGGAACCCCGAGAGCCCGGAGAGCGTCCCAAGCGGCGAAGGCCCCCTCCGTACACCGTCTTCCCCGACGATCCGTCAGGACGCCCGAGGCGGCGCCTCCGGCCGTGTCGCAGCAGGCTGCCTGGGGTCCGGATCGTCGAGCCGGGCGGCGGAGTCGGTAGGCTGGCCCCGTCCCCGCCGCCCGACGGCCCGTTGATCCGGACCCGGGTGGTGCCGCAGCAAGGAGGAACCACTGAGCATGGCAGGCACCGAATCGGAGCCCACAGGCGCACGCGACGCCTCGCTGCCGGCCCGCGCCAAGATCGCGGTCACGGCCGGTCGGGTCGCTGCCGCCGTGTCCCGCAAGGCCGGACGCGGAAGCGGCTCGGTGATCGGCGGCAAGGTCGCCCTGAGGCTCGACCCCGACCTGCTCGCCACCCTCGCCGACCACCTCGACGTCGTCCTGGTCAGCGCCACCAACGGCAAGACCACCACGACCCGCCTGATCGCCGAGGCGCTGCGCGCCGCCGGCCCGGTGGTCTCCAACGCCCTGGGCGCCAACATGCCGGCCGGCATCACCTCCGCCCTGGCCGGTGGTTCGGACGCCCGCTTCGGCGTGATCGAGGTCGACGAGAAGTACCTGGCGGGCGTCGCCCGCGACACCCGCCCCAAGGCGATCGCCCTGCTCAACCTCTCCCGCGACCAGCTCGACCGCGCCGCCGAGACCCGGATGATGGCCGAGAAGTGGCGCGAGGGCCTTCAGGACACCGAGGCCGTGGTCATCGCCAACGCCGACGACCCGCTGGTGACCTGGGCCGCCTCGTCCTGCAAGAAGGTGGTCTGGGTGGCCGCCGGGCAGGCCTGGAAGGAGGACGCCTGGTCCTGCCCCGCCTGCGGCGGTGTGATGCAGCGCCCCGGCGACGACTGGTTCTGCCAGGAGTGCGGCTTCCGGCGCCCCAACCCGCACTGGGCGCTCCAGGGCACCCACGTGATCGACCCGCAGCGCGGCGCCTGGCCGATCCAGCTCCAGCTGCCCGGCCGGGCCAACCTGGCCAACGCCACCAGCTCGGCCGCCGTCGCCGCCGTGTTCGGCGTCTCCCCGCAGGTCGCGCTGGAGCGGATGCGCTCGGTCACGGCCGTGGCCGGCCGCTACGACGTGGTCCAGTACCAGGGCCGGGACATCCGGCTGCTGCTGGCCAAGAACCCGGCCGGCTGGCTGGAGACGTTCTCGCTGATCGACGGCCCGCCCGCGCCGGTGATCCTGTCCGTCAACGCGCTCGACGCCGACGGCACGGACACCTCCTGGCTGTGGGACGTCGACTACGAGCGCCTCGCCGGGCACCCGGTGTTCGTGATGGGGCAGCGCAAGCTGGACCTGGCCGTCCGCCTGGAGGTCGCCGGACTGCAGTTCCACGTGGTGGACACGCTGGAGCAGGCCGTCCGGATGGCCCCGCCCGGCCGGATCGAGGCCATCGCCAACTACACCGCCTTCCAGCAGCTGCGGAAGGTCGTGGCCGGCTGATGCCGCGCCTGCAGCCCCATCTGATCGTGACGGAAGGCCTTCGAGGATGAGTGAGAGCAGCCTGCGCGTGGTCTGGGTCTACCCGGACCTGCTCAGCACCTACGGCGACCGCGGCAACGCCCTGGTCGTGGAGCGCCGGGCCCGCCAGCGCCATCTCAACGTGACCCGGATCGACGTCCGCTCCGACCAGGCGGTCCCCACCAGCGGCGACATCTACCTGATCGGCGGCGGCGAGGACCGTCCGCAGCGGCTCGCCGCCGAGCGGCTGCGCAACGACAGCGGCCTGATCCGGGCCTCCGAGAACGGCGCGATCATCTTCGGCGTCTGCGCGGGCTTCCAGATCATGGGCCACGAGTTCGTCAACGACCTCGGCGAGCGCGAGCCGGGCCTCGGCCTGCTCGACGTCTGGACCACCCGCGGCGACGGCGCCCGCTGCGTCGGCGATGTCCTCGCCGACGTCGACCCGCGCCTCGGCCTGCCGCAGCTGACCGGCTTCGAGAACCACCAGGGCGTCACCCACCTCGGCCAGGGCGTCCAGCCGCTGGCCACCGTGGTCGCCGGCCGGGGCAACGGCACCGGCGACGGCACCGAGGGCGCCTGGCGGGACACCGTGTTCGGCACCTACCTGCACGGCCCGGTGCTGGCCCGCAACCCCGCCGTGGCCGACATGCTGATCAAGCTGGCGCTGGACGTCAACGCCCTGCCGCCGGCCGACACCACCTGGTACGACGCGCTGCGCGCCGAGCGCATCGCCGCCACGACGCGCCCCGCGTAGTACGTCCGTCCGCCCCGACGCCCGGGTGCCCGCGATGCGGTCACCCGGTTCAGGGGCGGCCCCGGACGTACCACAATGGGGCTGCCTACTGCACACCCTCCTCGGCAGCAGGCTGCACTTTCCGCGCGGGGGCGCCGACGGCGCCGCTCCCGCGTCGGCTCCTGCCCGGCCGGACCAGGGGCCGTATGCTCGACTTCGCGGCCGTTTTCGGGCGTTCTGTCCGGATCGGCCGGTCCTTCACCCCGCGGCCACCTCCCCGCCACTCCGGCGTGGGAGCGCCCCGCTACGGTGACGGCTCGTCGTCCCAGCCTGTAGTCCGGCCGTTCCTCGGTTCTGCTCGGGAGTTGCAAAGCTAATGCGTATCGGAGTGCTGACCAGCGGCGGTGACTGCCCCGGCCTGAACGCGGTGATCCGTTCCGTGGTCCACCGGGGGGTGGTCGACCACGGCGACGAGATCATCGGTTTCCAGGACGGCTGGCGCGGTCTCCTGGAGGGCGTCCACCGGCCGCTCACCCTCGACTCGGTGAGCGGCATCCTGGCCCAGGGCGGCACGATCCTCGGCTCGTCCCGGGTCCAGCCCAGCCACCTGCGCGACGGCGTCGAGCGCGCCAAGCGACTGTGCGCGGACCTCGGCATCGACGCGGTGATCCCGATCGGCGGCGAGGGCACCCTGAAGGCCGCCAAGCTGATGAGCGACGCCGGACTGCCGGTGGTCGGGGTCCCGAAGACCATCGACAACGACATCGCCTCCACCGACGTCACCTTCGGCTTCGACACCGCCGTCTCGGTCGCCACCGAGGCGCTGGACCGGCTGAAGACCACCGCCGAATCCCACCAGCGGGTCATGGTCGTCGAGGTCATGGGCCGGCACACCGGCTGGATCGCGCTCAACGCGGGCATGGCGGCCGGCGCGCACGCCATCGTCGTCCCGGAGCGTCCGTTCCACATCGACAAGCTGACCGCCGTCGTCCGCGAACGCTTCGACCGGCAGAAGAAGTTCGCCATCGTGGTCTGCGCCGAGGGCGCCAAGCCCGAGCCCGGCACCATGCACTGGGAAGAGGGCACCAAGGACATCTACGGCCACGAGCGGTTCACCGGCATCGCCACCCAGCTCTCCCGCGAGCTGGAGCACCGGCTCGGCAAGGAGGCCCGCCCGGTGATCCTCGGCCACACCCAGCGCGGCGGCACCCCGACCGCGTACGACCGGGTGCTCGCCACCCGCTTCGGCTGGCACGCCGTCGAGGCCGTCCACAAGGGCGCGTTCGGGCACATCACCGCGCTGCAGGGCACCGACATCAACCTGGTGCCGATCGCCGAGGCCGTCGCCGAGCTGAAGACCGTCCCGCAGGAGCGCTACCTGGAGGCGGAGACGGTCATCTGACCTCCCCCACCCCGTCGAGGGCCCGGACCGCTACCGGTCCGGGCCCTCGTGCGTCCGACGGGCGCCCCTGCGACGGCCCCGCTAGCGTGGCCGGTGGAGCGGACCACTCGCGGAAGGGCAACCGATGGAGATCCTCGCGTACGGGGTGCAGGCCGACGAACGGCCGCTGCTGGAACAGGCCTTCGCCGGCCGGCACGGGCTGCGCTGCCTGAGCATGTTCCTCAACCGCGACACCGCCCCACTCGCCGCCGGCTACCCGGCCGTCAGCAGCAGCGTCAACGCCGTCCTCGACGCCGAGACCCTCACCGTCCTCGCCGCCGGCGGCACCAAGCTGATCGCCCAACGCTCCACCGGCTTCAACAACATCGACCTCGACGCCGCCGCCGACCTCGGCCTCACCGTCGCCCGGGTCTCCTACTACAGCCCCTACGCCGTCGCCGAACACGCCTGGACGCTGGCCCTGGCCGTCAACCGCCGGATCGTCCGGGCCGCTGGACGCAGCCGCGAGTTCGACTTCCGCCTCGACGGCCTCCTCGGCCGGGACGTCCACGGGATGACGGTCGGCGTCATCGGCACCGGCAAGATCGGCGAGTGCTTCACCCGCATCGCGGCCGGCTTCGGCACCGAACTGCTCGGCTGGGACATCGCCCGGAACCCGGCCTGCCTCGACCTCGGCATGACCTACACCGAACTGCCCGAACTCCTCACCCGCGCCGACCTCATCAGCCTCCACGTCCCCCTGCTCCCCGCCACCCACCACCTGATCGACGCCGCAGCGCTGGCGCGGATGAAGGACGACGCCATCCTCGTCAACTCCAGCCGCGGCGGCCTCATCGACAGCGCCGCCCTCGTCGAGACCCTGCGCGCCGGGCGCCTGTCCGGCGTCGGCCTCGACGTCTACGAGGAGGAAACCGGCGTCTTCTTCACCGACCGCTCCATCGAAGGCATCACCGACGACGTCCTCGCCCGCCTCGTCACCTTCCCCCAGGTCCTCGTCACCAGCCACCAGGCCTACTTCACCCACACCGCCGTCGGCCAGATCATCGACGCCACCGCCCGCAACATCGACGACTACGCCGCCGGCCGGACCAGCGAGAACACCCTCGTCCCGGCCTCCCGCAGCTGACCCAGCGCCGGCCGGGGACGGAACGGGCGCAGCAGACCGCTCCGGCTCGGGAGCCCGGGCCTCCTCGCCACAAAGCCTCAAGCTTCACATCGCGGCGCCGACTCCGGGACCGGGGCTCCCGTGGAGCAGGGCGCTCCGTCCCTCCCGGAGTTCTCGAGCACCGTTGCCGAACCGTTGGGACTCTCGTCGAGGACGACCGCCCGAACAGCCACTTACCAGCACTTCTAGCGTGCCTGCGCACACGACCGCGCACACGACCGCGCACGGATCGGCTCCCCGGTGGCGGTTGTCCTCCCCTCGCGTATCCGTCGGACCGGGCAGAGAGTGGAGGGAGTGGGCTTCAGGGAGGCTTGATGGTCATGGACCGGTACCCGCCCATCGCCGAGCATGGCCTTGTCGGCGACCTGCAAACCGCTGCTCTGGTCTCTTCCCGGGGAGTCGTCGACTGGTTCGCCACCCCCCGGTTCGACTCGCCGAGTGTCTTCGCGGCCCTGCTGGACCACGACCGCGGCGGCTATTTCCGCTTCGCCCCCGTGGAGGAGTCCACCACCTGCAAACAGCTCTACTACCCGGACACTGCGGTCCTGGTGACCCGGTTCATGTCACCCGACGGGGTCGGTGAGGTCTTCGACTTCATGCCGCCGGACCGGATGGGTACGCCCACCGACCGGCACGTCCTGGTCCGCGGGGTGCGGGCCGTACGCGGCACGGTGCGCTTCACCCTGGAGTGCCGGCCGCGCTTCGACTACGGCCGGGCGACCCACGAACTCGACCTGCGCGACAACACCGCGGCCTTCCGGGCACCAGGCATCGCCGCACACCTGCAGAGCACCGTGCCACTGCGGCCGGACGGTGCCGAGGCCCGGGACGTACGGGGGGAGATCACCCTGAACACGGGCGAGCACGCGGCGGCCGTGCTGACCGTCCACGGACCGGACGGTGAGCCGCCGCCTCCGCTGACCCAGGGCGGGGTGTCCGAGCAGTTGTGGGAGGTCGTCGACTTCTGGCAGCGCTGGGTGCGCGGCTCCCGCTACCGCGGCCGGTGGCCCGGGATGGTCAACAGGTCCGCCATCACCCTCAAGCTGCTCACCTACGCCCCCACCGGCGCCCCGATCGCCGCGGCCACCATGGGCCTGCCCGAGCAGGTCGGCGGGGAGCGCAACTGGGACTACCGGTACACCTGGGTCCGCGACGGCTCGCTGTCCGTACGGGCGCTGCTCGACCTCGGATTCGTCGAGGAGGCCGCGCAGTTCACCAGTTGGCTGGGCGAGCGGCTGGGCGACCGCCTGCGCGGCATGGACGGTGTCGAGGGAGAACCCCTCCAGGTCATGTACCGGGTCGACGGTGACCCCGAGCTCACCGAGGAGATCCTCGAACACTTCGAGGGCTACCGCGGCTCGTACCCGGTGCGGGCCGGGAACGCCGCCGCCGACCAGCTCCAGCTCGACATCTACGGCGAGGCGCTCTACGCCCTGGCGGAGGGCCAGGAGATCAACATGCGGGCCGGTTACCACGGCTGGAAGAACCTCGCCCGCACGCTGGACTGGCTCGCCGACTCCTGGGACCGTCCCGACGAGGGCGTCTGGGAGACCCGCGGCGGACGCAAGGACTTCACCTTCAGCCGGGTGATGTCCTGGGCGGCCTTCGACCGGGGTCTGCGGCTGGCGGCCGACTTCAGCCGTCCCGCCGACACCCTCCGCTGGACCGCCGCCCGCGACGCCATCCTCGAACAGGTGATGGAACGCGGCTGGAACGAACGGGAACAGGCCCTCACCCAGTACTACGGCGGCGACGTCCTCGACGCCTCGCTGCTGCTCATCCCCAGGGTCAGGTTCCTGGCCCCCCGGACGGAGAGCTGGCTGAAGACGCTCGACGCGATGGAGCGCACCCTGGTGTCCGACAGCCTGGTCTACCGCTACGACCCCACGGCCTCGCCCGACGGCCTGCGCGGCTCGGAGGGCACCTTCAGCCTCTGCACCTTCCTCTACGTCGACGCCCTCGCCCGGGCCGGGCGCCTGCGGGCGGCCCGCTACGCCTTCGAGAAGATGCAGACCTACGCCAACCACGTCGGCCTCTTCGCCGAGGAGATCGGTCCCAGTGGCGAGCAGCTGGGCAACTTCCCTCAGGCGTTCACCCATCTCTCGCTGATCATGGCGGCCACCACTCTCGACGACACCCTGGACAGGGCCCTTGACCGAGAGCACGGCTACTGACCGGACACCCTGCGGTTCTGCCAGAGCGGAGCCCCCTTGGGGACGGTGATCCCGGCGATCTCGATGTCGGCCAGTGTGGTTTTCTGGGGCGCCCTCGTTCCGGCCTCGCGCAGCTGACCCACAGTTCGGTCAGGCAGACGGCCCGGGGCTCAGCCGTGTTTCGACTCCGGCAGGCGGGCGCAGGGGGCGCCGTCCGGGGTGTCGGGGGCGGTGGTGTCCCAGGCCCGCAGGGCCGTGAGGGCGGCGGCGCGGGCGGGGGCCGTCGGGCGGACGCCCTCCGGGGCGAGCAGGAAGTCGGCGACCGGGGTGAGCAGCAGGGTGGCGGGTCCGGCCGGGAGGAGGCGGGCCTCGTCCCACTGGTGCCGGATGACGGTGCGGCGCAGCAGGGTGCCGTGCCGCGGCCGGAGCGGGCGGGCGAGGGATTCGCGGCGGCGGAGTTCGGGGGCGACCTCGGCCTCCAGGACGGTACGCACGCCCCCCAGGGAGCCCAGCGGCACGTGTTCGGCGGCGAGGTCGAGCAGCGCGACGGCCTCCGGGGCGAGCCGGTAGGCGGCGACCACGGCGGCGGTCTCGACGGGCTCGAAGGACTGCCGGCCCAGGCGGGCCACGTCGATCACGTCACCCGCCCGGAAGGCGCGGCCGAGTCCCTCCTCCGCGAGGGCGATCAGGCACTCGACGTGGTCGTCGGCCGCCAGGTAGGGCCGGACCGGGACGGTGGCGAGGTCGCCGGTGAGCGCGGCGGTGCCGAGCCGGACCTGGTACCACGGGTCGAGCAGCGGGTCCTCGGCCGGCCAGCGCAGGGTGACGGAGGTGTGCCGGGGGCGCTCGCCGATCAGGGTGACCTCCACGGACTCCACCGGGTGTTCGGTGACCAGCCGGCTGACGGCCTGCCAGAGCGCGGCCTCGGTGGGGCTGACGAGGGTGAGCTCGCCCAGCGGCCGGGGCAGGTCGGACGGGTAGTAGCCGGCCAGCGGGAGGTCGCGGATCGGGCGCACCCCGGTGGCGTCGGCGAGGTCGCGGGCGATCCGGGCGTAACAGTCGGCCCGGTCGCGGGCGCGCTGAAGTTCGGCGCGGGCGTGCTCGCCCATCCGGACGTCCTCCCGGACGAGCGCGGCGAGCACCAGGTAGGGGAGGTCGCGGGCGCCGCGGGCGCGGTGGAGCAGTTCGACCGGTCCGGCGACCGGGTCGACGTCGAGCAACCGGTAGAGCAGGTCGGTGTTCACTGGCGTCGGCCTCCGAGAGACGTGGTGGTCGCCCGGGCGGCGGCACCCGGGGGGTGTGGCGGGCCCGGCGGGTCGTACCGGGCCGACGGCTGGGGCCACACCAGTGATTGTGACGGTGGGCGATCAACACCGGATCACTACGGGGTCGACGATCCCTCGACAGCCCACCGGCTGGCGTGGGTTGATAGTGACTCATCAATCGGGGGGCAGACGCGTGCGTGGGCGGGGGCGGGCACATGAAGCGGGCAGGTGCACGAATGGGTGATTTCCGGTTCTCGGTGCTGGGGTTGATGAGAGCGCAGTGCGGCACGACCGTGCTGAAGGTCGGCAGTCCCCAGCAGCAGGCGATGCTGGCGGTGCTGCTGCTCCGGCCGGGGCACGGCGCGAGCGCCACGGACCTGATCGACGCCCTGTGGGGTGAGGAGCCGCCGAGCACCGCGGTGACGACGGTGCGGACGTACGCCTGGCGGTGGCGCAAGATCCTGCACGGCGACGAGCCGGACGCGCCGACCGTGCTGACCTCGGTCGGGGACGGCTACCGGCTGGTGCTGCCCAAGCACTCCGTGGACGCGGCGCAAGGGGAGGAACTGGCGGCGCAGGCCGAGCGCACGGCGGCCGCCGGACAGCCGCAGCAGGCGCGTGACCTGCTGAACCAGGCGCTGGAGCTGTGGCAGGGCGAGCCGCTGGCCGGCATCCCCGGCCCGTTCGCGCAGCGGCAGCGCCAGCGGTTGCAGGAGCTCCGGCTGACCCTGCTGGAGGAACGGATCGCCCTGGATCTGACGCTGGGCCGCTTCTCCCGGTGCATCCCGGAGCTGACCGCGCTGACCACCGAGCACCCGCTGCACGAGCGGGCGTACGGGCTGCTGATGCGCGCGCTGTACCAGGCCGGGCGGCAGGCGGACGCGCTGGCGGTGTACCGGGGCGTGCGTCAGTTGTTCCTGGACGAGCTGGGGGTGGAGCCCGGGGCCGACCTGGACCAGCTGCACCGGCGGATCCTGGAGGGCGACCTGTCGCTCGCCGCCCCGGCGCCGCCCGTGGCGCTGCTTTCCAGCCCGGTGAAGCCGGCCGGGCCCGGGCCCGAGGCGCAGGATCCGCCGGACGGCCCCGCGGCGGCGGGTGCGCCCGCCGCGCCCGCCGGCACCAGCACGGCGTCGCCCAGACCGGCCCAGCTGCCGCCCGACGCGGCGGACTTCACCGGCCGCACCGTCCTGGTCGAGCGGCTGGGCGAGGCCCTCGGCGCCCCGGACCAGCAGGCGCTGGTGATCGCGACCGTGGTCGGCATGGGAGGGGTCGGCAAGACCGCGCTGGCCCTGCACGTCGCCCACCGGGCCCGCGACGCCTACCCCGACGGGCAGCTCTACGTCGACCTGCGGGGCGCCGACACCACGCCGGCCGACCCGGAGGCGGTGCTCAGCAGCTTCCTGGTGGCGCTCGGCGTGCCGGCCGACGGGGTGCCCGAGGGGCTGGACGCCCGCTCGGCGCTGTTCCGCTCGGTGGTCGACGGCCGGCGGCTGCTGCTGGTGCTCGACAACGTCCACGACACCGCGCAGATCAGACCGCTGCTGCCGGGCGCGGTCGGCTGCGCCGTACTCACCACCAGCCGTACCCGGCTCTCGGGCCTGCCCGCGTCCGTCCAGGCCGACCTCGGCGTGTTCGAGCCGGCGGAGGCGCTCGAACTGCTGGGCCGCACGATCGGCGGCGAGCGGCTGGCCGCCGAGCCGGAGGCCGCCCGGGAGCTGCTGCTCGTCTGCGGCCACCTGCCGCTCGCGGTGCGGATCGTGGCGGCCCGGCTGGCCGCCCGGCCGAGCTGGACGGTCCAGACGCTGGGCCGCCGGCTGGCAGTCGAACGGCGGCGGATCGACGAGCTGCGCATCGGCGACCTGGCGGTGGAGGCCGCCTTCGAACTGAGCTACCGCCAGTTGACGCCCGCCCAGGCCCGGGCGTTCCGGCTGGCCGCCTCGGTGGACGGCCCGGACATCGGGCTGCCCGCCGCGGCCGCCCTGCTGGACCTGGACGAGTACGACGCCGAGGACCTGCTGGAGTCCCTGGTGGACGTGGCGATGATGGAGTCGCCGTTCCCCGGCCGCTACCGCTACCACGACCTGCTGCGCGCCTTCGCCCGGCGGCGCCCGGACCACCCGGGCGCGGCCGTGGAGGCCCGTGACCGGCTGCTGGACCACCTGCTGGCCACCGCGTGCGCGGCCTTCCAGCACGCCGTCCCGGGAGATCCGGCCGCCGGTGCGCTCGGGCCGGCCCGCAGCGCGGGCGTGGACCTCGGCGGCCCGGACGGCGCCCGGGCCTGGGCCGAGGCGGAGGGTTCCGGGGCGATCGCGCTCGCCGCCCAGGTGGCGTGCTGGACCGTCGCGGACGACGCCGCGCCGGCCCCGGCCGACGGCGCGGCACCGGACCCGTTGCGCGCCGCGATCGACCTGCTGATCGCGCTGACGCCGTTCGTCCTCGCCCCGCCCAGCCGCCAGCTCGCCAGTACGGCGGAGGCCCTGGCCGCCGCCGCGGACCACCACGCCGACCACCGGGCAGCTGGTCGGGCGCACTTCCTCCGCGGCAACGTCGCCCTGGCCGCCACCCGGTTGGAGGAGGCCGAGGCGGCCTCCCGGCTGGCGGTGGCCGCCTCCCGCTCGGCGGGCGACACGGTGATCCTGCGCCAGGCGCTGAACGACCTCGGCCTGGTCTGCCAGTTCCTCAGCCGCTACGACGAGGCCGTCGGGCACTACGACGAGGCGCTGCTGCTGGCCCGCGAACTCGGCCACCGCTCCGGGGCGCTGGTGACGACGGTGAACGCCGCGTTGGCCCGGGTGCGCAGCGGGCGGGCCGCCGAGGCCGTG
This sequence comes from Kitasatospora sp. NPDC088861, assembly GCF_044750105.1. Taxonomy (NCBI): domain Bacteria; kingdom Bacillati; phylum Actinomycetota; class Actinomycetes; order Kitasatosporales; family Streptomycetaceae; genus Kitasatospora; species Kitasatospora sp. NPDC088861. The sequence continues at coordinate 134,139 of NZ_JBIVJF010000009.1, read as the reverse complement.
CCGATCTGCCACGAGGCGCTGGCCGAGCTGCGGACCCGGCACGACGATCCCGGCCGGGCGTACACGCTGTACGTGCTGGGGCTGGCGCTGCACGGGCTGGGGCGGCACGAGGAGGCCGTCACCTGGTTCGGCGAGTGCCTGGCGGTGGCCTCGGCGGCCGGGCTGCGGGCCCGGGCCGCGCACGCCCGCTACCGGATGGCGGACAGTCTGCGCTCGCTGGGTCGGACGGACGAGGCGCTGGAGCACGCCGGGCAGGCGCTGACGCTGTGCGAGGAGCTGGGGGCCGAGCGGGACCAGGGCCAGGCGCTGGTGGTGCTGGGCCGAACGCTGGCGGACCTCGGGCGAGAGGCCGAGGCGTGGGGCCGGCTGCGGGAGGCGCATCGGATCTTCGTCCGGCTGGGGCTGCCGGAGGCGGAGGAGGTGGCGGGGCTGCTGCCCCGGGGGGAGGGTCCGAACGCTTCGGCCGCTACGGCTGCTTCGGCTTCTTCGGCTCCGTCGACGTCGTCGGCTCCGTCCGTCCCGGACGGGCGTCGGGGCGGTGGCCGGGGGGCGTCGGGCGCTCCGGTGACGAGCTGCGGGCCGGGCCGCTGACGAGCTGATGACCGGTCACTGAAGAATCGATCCTGCCGCTTTCCGGTGCGGTCAGGAGCCAGTGCGGTCAGGAACTGGTGCGGTCAGGAGCCGGTGCTGTTCCAGTCGCCGGTGCTGCCGTGGACGGTGCCGGTGGGGCTGGGCTGGGCGGGGGTGGGCGTCGGCGTCGCGTCGCCGCTCACCACCGTCGCCGTCCCGGTGCCGGCCGTCTCCGCCACGGCGGCCGTGGCGGAGAGGCCGGCGCCCAGGGCGACGACCACCCCGAGACCGACCGTGAACAGCCGGAGGCGGGTGGGGGCGGTGGCCGGACGCTGCGTCATCTCTGGTGCTCCCTTGGCTCGCTTCCCCGGTGGGAAGGGCTTCCGTCGTGGTGTGCCACCAGTCTGGCCGGGAGCGTTCAACGGCGGATCTACAGCCGAGCACCACTGATCACGGCCTCCCGTCGAGGCCGTCGTTCAGGCCGCCGCGCGGATCTCCAGGGTGCAGCACTTGACGCTGCCACCGCCCTTGAGCAGCTCGCTGAGGTCCATCCCGATCGGCCGGAACCCGCGCTCCCGCAGCCGCGCGGCCAGGCCGACGGCCGCCTCCGGCAGCACCACGTGCAGGCCGTCGCTCACGGCGTTGAGGCCGAACACCGCCGCGTCGGCGCCGTCCACCAGCAGGGCGTCGGGGAACAGCCGGCGCAGGACGGCACGGCTGCCGGCCGAGAAGGCCTCCGGGTGGTACATGATCTCGTCGCCGTCCAGCACGGCCAGCGCGGTGTCCAGGTGGTAGAAGCGCGGGTCGACCAGCTCCAGGCCGATCACCGGGCGCCCGAAGAACTCCTGGGCCTCCGCGTGCCCGTCGGCCACGCTGCGGAAGCCCCGCCCGGCCAGCACGGAGCTCGCGGTCAGCAGCAGGTCCCCCTCGCCCTCGTTGACGTGCTCCGGATCGCGCGTCTCGAAGCCCCGGGCGCGGAACCACTCCAGGTAGGCCGGGCCCTCGGCGGCCCGCTCGGCGTTGCGGAAGCGGGCGCCGAGCACCTTGCCGTCCACCACGGTGGCGCCGTTGGCGGCGTAGACCATGTCGGGCAGGCCCGGGATCGGGTCGATCAGGTCGACCCGGTGGCCGAGCTCGCCGTAGAGGGCGTGGAGCCGCTCCCACTGGGCGACGGCGAGGTCGGTGTCGACCGGCTTCGCCGGGTCCATCCACGGGTTGATCGCGTAGGTGACCTCGAAGTGGGTCGGACGGCACATCAGGTAGTGGCGCGGGCGGGCGGTGCGGGTCATGGGAGGCTCCATGGGTCGGGAGGGAAGGTCAGGCAGGTCAGGTCAGGTACGGGCAGGGCTGGCGGTTCGGGTGCTGCGGCGGTCCGGTCAGGAGACGGGACGCCCGGGGCGCTCGGGCAGCTCGGGCAGCTCGGGCCGCTCGGGGAAGTCGCGCAGGCTCCGCAGCGGGCTCGCCAGCAGCACCCCTCCGGCGGAGAGCAGCACGCCCGCCATGATCCAGATGGTGGTGCGGGCGCCCAACGCCTCGCCGAGCCAGCCGCCGGCCAGGGCGCCGACGGGGATCGCACCGTAGTTCAGGGTCGCCGCGCTGGCCCGGATCCGGCCGATCATCTCCGGCGGGCAGTAGGCCTGGTTGAAGCTTCCCGCCAGCACGTTCCCGGCGATCACCCCGCCCACCGCGACGGCCCAGGCGAGCGCGCACACCGCCAGCGGCAGCCGCTCCCCCGCGAGCGGCAGCAGGAGGATGAACGGCGCCACCACCAGCTCGCAGAGCAGCAGTCCGCGCGCGCTGCCGAGCCGGCGGGCGATCCGCCGGGCCAGCGTCGCCCCGGCCAGGCCGCCGACGCTGACCACCGCGAACACCATGCCCACCGCGCCCGGTTCGACGCCGACCGACCGGATCAGGAACACCGTCTGCACCGCCTGGATGCCGTTCAGCCCCAGGTTGCCGACGGCGCCGAACAGTGCCAGCGTCCGCAGGTACGGGTCGTGCGCCAGGAAGCGCACCCCGTCGCCGATCTCCCGCAGGAGGCCGCGCCGCGCGGACCGCGGCGGCGGCTGCTCGACCGTCCGGATCCGGCTGACGCAGATCGCGGAGACCACGTAGCTGACGGAGTCCGCGAGCAGCCCGCTGGCCGCGCCGAACGCCTGCGCCAGCAGACCGGCCACGCCCGGCCCCGCGATGTCGGCCGCGGAGGCGCCGGAACGCAGCTTGACGTTGCCCTCCAGCAGGTCCTCCTTGCCGACCAGGGTCGGCAGCACGGCCCCGTAGGCGGTGGAGAAGAACACCTTCACGGCTCCGGTGAGCAGGGCCACCACCACCAGCTGCGGCATGCCGAGCACGCCCAGCCAGCCGGCCACCGGGACGCTCGCGAACAGCAGGAGCAGCAGCAGGTCGCAGACCAGCATCACCCGCAGCCGCGGCCAGCGGTCGACCCAGGCGCCGGCCGGCAGGCCGAGGAACAGCCAGGGCAGCCAGGCGGCGGCGTTCAGCACACCGACCGCGAGCGGGCCGGCGTCCAGCGTGACGACGGCGACCAGGGCCAGTGCCACGCTCCCGACGGCCGTGCCGAGACCGCTGGAGGTCTCACCGATCCAGAGCCGGCGGAAGTCGCCGTGGGCCCACAGGCCCCACCGGCCGCGGGGCGGTCCGGTCGGCGGTGCGGCGGGTGCGGGGACGGTGGTGGTCATCGCGGATCACACTCCAAGCTTCTCGGCGAGCACGGCGGCGATCCGTGCGAGGGACTCCGGACGGGTCAGGTCGCCGTGCCCGCAGGCCAGGCGGTGGCTCTCGATCCGGCCGTCCAGATAGGGCCGCCAAGCCTGCTCGTACGGCCAGTCGGCGGGCTTGGCGAGGGTGGCGCCGAAGAACACGGCGTCGCCCCGGTACTGCTCGGGCAGGTGCTCGGCCATCAGCTTGCGGTGCCGGTCGAACACCTCGGGCAGGACGTCCGCGGCCTCGCCGAGCACGGCCGCCAGGTCGGCCTGGCCGCTGCCGTCCGCCGGGTCGTAGCCCAGCGAGCGCAGCAACTCGGCCAGCGTGTCGGCCGGTTCGGTGGTGGGCGGGGCGGCGTCCGTGCGAACCGCCGGGGCGCCGTCCAACAGGGCCAGCAGGCCGACCGGCGCGCCCTCGGCCCGCAGCCGGACCGCCATCTCCTGGGCGACCACCGCGCCGAAGGACCAGCCCAGCAGGTGGTACGGGCCGGACGGGTGCACCGCGCGGATCTGCCGCACGTAGTCCTCGGCGATCTCGGCGACGCTCGCCGGCGCCCCGCCGCGCAGGCCACGGGCCTGGAGGCCGTACACCGGCAGCTCGGGGTCGAGGTGGCGCAGCAGCCCGGAGTAGACCCAGCTGATGCCGGCCGCCGGGTGGACGCAGAACAGCGGGGCCCGGTCGCCGCCGGTGCGCAGCGGCAGCAGGACGTCCAGGGCGTCGGCCGCCGGGCCCTGGTCGAGCCGGCGGTCGAGCCCGGCCACGGTCGGCGCCTCGAACAGCGCCCGCATGCCGAGGTCGACGCCGAGGGCGGTGCGGATCCGGGAGAGCAGCTTCATGGCGAGCAGGGAGTGTCCGCCGAGGTCGAAGAAGCCGTCGTCGATACCGACCCGCTCCAGGCCGAGGGTCTCGGCGAACAGTGTGCACAGCAGGCGCTCCCGCGGGGTGCGGGCCGGGCGGCCGGCCGGCAGGGCGGCGAAGTCCGGTGCGGGCAGAGCGCGGTGGTCGACCTTGCCGCTGCCGGTCAGCGGCAGGGCGGGCAGCGCGACGAAGGCGGCGGGCACCATGTGGGCGGGCAGGGACTCGGCGGTGAAGGCCCGCAGCCCGGCCGGGTCGAGCGGACGGTCGGTGACCAGGTAGGCGACCAGCCGGCTGCCGCTGTCGTCCGGTCGGACGACGGCGGCGGCGACCTCCGGGTGGCGGGTCAACGCCTGCTCGATCTCGCCGAGTTCGATCCGGAAGCCACGGATCTTCACCTGGTCGTCGGTGCGGCCCAGGTATTCCAACTCGCCGTCACGGGTGCGGCGGACCAGGTCCCCGGTACGGTACATCCTCGTACCCTCGGCGAACGGGCTGGCGACGAAACGCTCCGCCGTGAGCGCCGCGCGACCCAGGTAACCGCGGGCCAACCCGGCCCCGGCGAGGTACAACTCCCCCGGAACACCGGCCGGCACCGGATTCAGGTGCTCGTCCAGCACGTACCCGGCAGTCCCGGCGACCGTCCGGCCGAGAACCGGCCGGTCCGCGCCGTCGAGCGGCTGCACCAGCGCGTCCACGGTGCACTCCGTCGGACCGTACAGGTTGTACGCCCGAGTCCCCGGCGCCTCCCGCAACCGCGTCCACAGCGCCTGACCGACGGCCTCACCGCCCAGCAGCACGAGCTTCGGGGCGGGGGCGTCGAGCAGTCCCTCCTCGACCAGTTGGGCCGCGAAGGACGGGGTCGAGTTCACCACGTCGAGGCCGTGCGTGCCGACGTGGCGGACCAGGGCGGCTGCGTCGAGGCGCAGGTCGTCGCCGATCAGGTGCAGCTCGTGCCCGGCGACCATCCACAGCACGCCGTCCCACGAAGCGTCGAAGCACAGCGAGGCCGTCAACGCGACCCTCCGCCGCTCCTCACCCGCCATCAGCTCCATCCGGTGGCCCGCCAGCAGAGCCGCGAGACTCCCATGCGACACCACCACGCCCTTGGGGCGACCGGTGGAGCCCGAGGTGTAGATCACATACGCCGCATCCGCCGACTCCAGCCGACGGCTCAGACTCCCGTCCGGACCGGGCACATCCGTGACATCCAGAACGGACAGCCCCGCCAGCACCTCCGGCAACGGCCAGCGCCCGTCACTCAGCACCAGCACCGGCGCCGCATCCTCCAGCGTGTACGCCGTCCGCTCCGCCGGGTACGACGGGTCCAGCGGCAGGTAGACGCCACCGGCCTTCAACACCGCCAGCAACCCCACCACCGACTCCACCGAACGCGGCAGCGCCAACGCCACCACCGACCCGGGGACCACCCCGGCGGCGATCAGCCGGTGCGCCAACCGGTTCGCCCGCGCGTCCAGCTCCGCGAAGGTCAACGCAACGCCCCCGTGGACCAGCGCCACCACCTCCGGAGTCGCCACGGCCTGAGCCTCGAACACGGCCGGAACCAACGGCACCTCCACCGCCAACGGCACTACCCCGCCCAGCAGTTCGACCCGCTCGACCGGGGACAGCAGCTCCGCCCGACCGATCGGCTGGTCCGGCTCGGCCGCCACGGCCGCCAGCAGCCGGCCGAGCCGGAGGGCGATCGCCTCGGCCGTCTCCCGGTCGAAGAGGTCGGTGGCGAAGTCGATCACGCACTCCAGGCCGGCCGGTGCACCGTCCGCGTCGAAGGACTCGCCGATGCCGACGCTCAGGTCGAACTTGGCGACCGCGCCACCGGACGGCTCGACGGAGACGTCCAGACCGGCCGCGTCGAGCGGCGCCGCGTCGCCGTCGCCCTGCATCACCAGCATGACCTGGAAGAGCGGGTGGCGGGCCAGCGAGCGGGCCGGGTTCAGCTCCTCCACCAGCCGCTCGAACGGCACGTCCTGGTGTGCGTGCGCGTCGAGTTGGGTCTCCCGGACGCGGGCCAGCAGTTCGGTGAAGCTCGGATCTCCCGAGGTGTCGGTGCGCAGCACCAGGGTGTTGACGAAGAAGCCGACCAGGTCGTCCAGCGCCTCGTCGGACCGCCCGGCCACCACCGAACCGATCGGCACGTCGGTGCCCGCGCCGAGCCGGGTGAGCAGGGCGGCGAGGGCGGCCTGGACGGTCATGAACATCGTCACCCGCTGCGAGCGCGCCAACGTCACCAGTTCGCGGTGGAGTTCGGCGCCCAGCGGATGGACGATCCGGTCGCCGCGGTGGCTGGCGACGGCGCCCCGGGGGCGGTCCGCCGGGAGCGCCAGCTCCTCCGGGAGGTCGGCCAGCGCGTCCCGCCAGTAGGCGAGTTGGCGACTGAGGAGGCCGCCCTGGGCCTGGCCTTCGCCTTCGCCCTCGCCTTCGCCTTCGCCGAGCAGCTCACGCTGCCAGAGCGCGTAGTCCGCGTACTGCACCCGCAGCGGCGTCTGCTCGGGCGCGGCGCCCGCCACCCGCGCCGCGTAGGCCGCGGCGAGATCGCGCAGCAGCGGGCCCATCGACCAGCCGTCACCGGCGATGTGGTGCAGCACCAGGACGAGCAGGTGCTCGTCCCGGCCGGCCGGGATCAGGTGGGCCCGGATCGGCAGTTCGGCGGCGAGGTCGAACGGGCGCGAGGTGCAGGCCTCCGGCGCGGTGCCGCCGGGCAGCAGCTCGACGGGGACGCGGGCCGCCTCGGCCGGTCGGATCCGCTGGTACGGGGTTCCGTCCTCCTCCTCGATCACCGTGCGCAGGCTCTCGTGCCGGGCCACCAGGTCGCCGAGGGCGAGCTCCAGGGCCGCGGCGTCCAGCTCGCCCGTCACGCGGAGCACGAGCGGCAGGTTGTAGAGGGCGCTCGGGCCTTCCATCCGGTCGATGAGCCAGAGCCGCTGCTGCGCGAAGGACAGCGGCACCCGCTCGGGTCGCTCAGCGCGGACGGTCAGCGCGAGCCGGTCGCAGCCCGCGTCGAGGCGGCCGGCGAGCCCGGCCGCGGTCGGCGCCTCGAAGACGTCCCGGATGCCCAACTCCGCACCCAGCACGGACCGGACCCGGCTCAGCAGCCGGGTGGCGAGCAGCGAGTGCCCGCCCAGCGCGAAGAAGTCGTCCTCCACGCCGACCGCGTCCAGGCCCAGCACCTCGGCGAGCAGGCCGCACAGGATCTCCTCCTGCGGGCTGCGGGCGGCCCGGCCGCCGGACGCCGCCAGGGCGGCGAAGTCCGGTGCGGGCAGAGCGCGGTGGTCGACCTTGCCGCTGCCGGTCAGCGGCAGGGCGTCGAGCGGCACCACGGCGGCGGGCACCATGTAGCCGGGCAGCGACTCGCCGGCGAACCGGCGCAGCGTGTGGGCGAGTTCGGGGGCGGCGGCGCCGTCCACCGCGCAGTAGGCGACCAGCCGGCGGTCTCCTTCGCAGCTCTCCCGAACGGTCACCACGGTCTGGCGGACGGCGGGGTGGCGGGTCAACGCCTGCTCGATCTCGCCGAGTTCGATCCGGAAGCCACGGATCTTCACCTGGTCGTCGGTGCGGCCCAGGTACTCGATCCCACCGTCGCGGGTACGACGGACCAGGTCCCCGGTGCGGTACATCCTCGTACCCTCGGCGAACGGGCTGGCGACGAAACGCTCCGCCGTGAGCGCCGCGCGACCCAGGTAGCCCCGGGCCAGACCGGCCCCGGCGAGGTACAACTCCCCCGGAACACCCGCTGGCACCGGGTTCAGGTGCTCGTCCAGCACGTACCCGGCGGTCCCGGCGACCGTCCGGCCGAGCACTGGCCGGTCCGCGCCGTCGAGCGGCTGCACCAGCGCGTCCACGGTGCACTCCGTCGGACCGTACAGGTTGTACGCCCGGGTCCCCGGCGCCTCCCGCAACCGCGTCCACAGCGCCTGACCGACCGCCTCACCCCCCAGCAGCAGGAGGCCCGGCGCCGGTGCTTCCAACAGTCCTTCTGCCAGGAGCTGTTCGGCGTACGAAGGGGTGACCTCCAGGACGCCGATTCCGGCCTCGCGCACGTGGCGGACCAGCAGGGCGGCGTCCCGGCGGACCTCGTCGCCGATCAGGTGCAGCTCGTGCCCGGCGACCATCCACAGCACGCCGTCCCACGAAGCGTCGAAGCACAGCGAGGCCGTCAACGCGACCCTCCGCCGCTCCTCACCCGCCATCAGCTCCATCCGGTGGCCCGCCAGCAGCGCCGCGAGACTCCCGTGCGACACCACCACCCCCTTGGGGCGACCGGTCGAACCCGACGTGTAGATCACATACGCCGCATCCGCCGCGCCCAGCCGACGGCTCGGACTCCCCTCCGGACCGGGCACATCCGTGACATCCATAACGGACAACCCCGCCAGCACCTCCGGCAACGGCCAACGCCCGTCACTCAACACCAGCACCGGCGCCGCATCCTCCAGCGTGTACGCCGTCCGCTCCGCCGGATACGACGGGTCCAGCGGCAGGTAGACACCACCGGCCTTCAACACCGCCAGCAACCCCACCACCGACTCCACCGAACGCGGGAGGGCGAGGGCCACCACCGACCCGGGGGCCACCCCGGCGGCGATCAGCCGGTGCGCCAACCGGTTGGCCCGCGCGTCCAGCTCCGCGAAGGTCAACGCGACGCCCCCGTGGACCAGCGCCACCACCTCCGGAGTCGCCACGGCCTGAGCCTCGAACACGGCCGGAACCAACGGCACCTCCACCGCCAACGGCACCACCCCGCCCAGCAGTTCGGCCCGCTCGACCGGGGTGATCAACGGGAGCAGCCCGATCCGGGTGTCCGGCCGCTGGACGGCCGCCGTCAGCAGCCGCGCGAAGTGGCGGACGACCGTCTCGGCCGTCTCCCGGTCGAAGAGGTCCGTCGCGAAGTCGAGCGCGCAGTCGATCCCGGCGGGTTCGCCCTCCGGGTCGAAGGACTCCTGGGCGATCAGGTTGAGGTCGAACTTGGCGACTCCGGTGGCCGCCGGCAGCGCCTCGCCCCACAGGCCGGTGGGCGACGCGTCGGCCTGCTCGTTGTTCTGGAGCACCAGCATGACCTGGAAGAGCGGGTGGCGGGCCAGCGAGCGGGCCGGGTTCAGCTCCTCCACCAGCCGCTCGAACGGCACGTCCTGGTGCGCGTAGGCACCGAGGTCGGTCTCCCGGACGCGGGCCAGCAGTTCGGTGAAGCTCGGATCGCCCGAGGTGTCGGTGCGCAGCACCAGGGTGTTGACGAAGAAGCCGACCAGGTCGTCCAGCGCCTCGTCGGACCGCCCGGCCACCACCGAACCGATCGGCACGTCGGTGCCCGCGCCGAGCCGGGTGAGCAGGGCGGCGAGGGCGGCCTGGAGGGCCATGAACACCGTCACCCGCTGCGAGCGCGCCAACGCGACCAGTTCGCGGTGGAGTTCGGCACCCAGGAGTTGCGACACCCGGTCACCGTGGTGGCTGGCGACGGCGCCCCGGGGGCGGTCCGCCGGCAGCGTCAGCTCCTCCGGGAGGTCGGCCAGCGCGTCCCGCCAGTAGGCGAGTTGGCGGGCGGCCAGGCTCTCCGGATCGACCTCCTCGCCGAGCAGCTCTTGCTGCCAGAGCGCGTAGTCCGCGTACTGCACCGGCAGCGGCGCCCGATCGGGCGCGGTGCCCGCCGCCCGGGCCTCGTAGGCCTCGGCGAGATCGCGCAGCAGCGGGCCCGTCGACCAGCCGTCGCTCGCGATGTGGTGCAGTACCAGGACCAGCACGTGGTCCTGGTCGGCGGTGCGCAGCAGGACGGCCCGGAGCGGGAGTTCGGTGGCCAGGTCGAAGGCCCGGCGAGAGGCCGCGTCGACGGCCTCGGCGACCTCGTCGGCCGGGCAGTCCCGGACGTCGAAGGGCACCGCCGCCGCGTCGGCCGGGCGGATCAGCTGGTGGGGCTCGCCGTCGGTCTCGACGATCACCGTGCGCAGGCTCTCGTGCCGGGCCACCAGGTCGCCGAGGGCGAGTTCCAGGGCCGCGGCGTCCAGCTCCCCGGCCAACCGCAGGGCCAGCGGCGAGTTGTAGAGGGCGCTCGGGCCTTCCATCCGGTCGATCAGCCAGAGCCGCTGCTGCGCGAAGGACAGCGGCACCCGCTCGGGCCGCTCGGCCCGGGCGCTCAGCGCGAGCCGGTCGCAGCCCGCGTCGAGGCGGCCGGCGAGCCCGGCCGCGGTCGGCGCCTCGAAGACGTCCCGGATGCCCAACTCCGCACCCAGCGCGCCCCGGACCCGGCTCAGCAGCCGGGTGGCGAGCAGCGAGTGCCCGCCGAGGGCGAAGAAGTCGTCGTCGGCGCCGACCGCGTCCAGGCCGAGCACCTCGGCGAGCAGGCCGCAGAGGATCTCCTCCTGCGGGGTGCGGGCGGCCCGGCCGCCGGCGAGGGCGGCGAAGTCCGGGGCCGGGAGCGCGGCACGGTCCAGTTTGCCGTTGGCGTTCAGCGGCAGGGCGGGCAGCGGCACGATGGCGGCCGGGAGCATGTAGCCGGGCAGTGTCTCCGCGGCGAAGGCGCGCAGTCCGGCCGGGTCGAGGGGGCCGTCGGCGACCACGTAGGCGACCAGGCGCAGGCCGCTGTCGTCGGGCAGGACGGCGGCCCGGTGCACCTGCGGGTGCGCGGCCAGGACGCTCTCGATCTCGCCGAGTTCGATCCGGAAGCCGCGAACCTTGACCTGGTGGTCGGTGCGGCCGAGGTACTCCAGCTCGCCGTCGCGGGTGCGGCGGACCAGGTCCCCGGTGCGGTACATCCTCGAGCCCGCCGCGAACGGGCTGGCGACGAAACGCTCGGCGGTCAGCCCCGGCCGATTCAGGTAACCCCGGGCCAGCCCGGCCCCCGCCAGGTACAGCTCCCCGGGGACGCCGACCGGCACCGGGTTCAGGTACTCGTCCAGCACGTACCCGGCGGTCCCGGCGACCGTCCGGCCGAGCACCGGCCGCTGGGTGCCGTCGAGCGGCCGGGTGAGGGCGTGCACGGTGGACTCGGTGGGGCCGTACATGGTGTGGCCGGCGGTCAGCGGGGACGCGCACAGCCTGCTCCACAGGCCCTGGCCGATGGCCTCCCCGCCGAGCAGCAGCAGCTTCGGCGCGGGCTCCTCCAGCAGGCCCTCCTCGACCAGTTGCTCGGCGTACGAGGGGGTGACGTGCAGCGTGTCGATCCCGGTCTCGCGCACGTGGCGGACCAGCAGGGCGGCGTCCCGGCGGACCTCGTCGCCGATCAGGTGCAGCTCGTGCCCGGCGACCATCCAGAGCACGACCTCCAGCGAGGCGTCGAAGCAGAGCGACGCGGTCAGCGCGGCCCGCAGCCGGCCGTGCGCCGCCTCGGCGTCCGCGATCATCGTGGCCCGGTGGCCGGCCAGCAGGGCCGCGAGGCTGCGGTGCGGCACCAGCACGCCCTTGGGGCGGCCGGTCGAGCCGGAGGTGTGGATCACGTACGCGGCGTCCGCCGCGTGCAGGCGGGGCCGCGGGTCCTGTGCCGGGCCGGGCTCGTCCGTGACGTCCAGGACGGGCAGGGCGGCCAGCAGTTCGGGCAGCGGCCAGCGGGCGTCGGTCAGCACCAGGGCGGGCGCGGCGTCCGCGAGCATGTGCGCCGTCCGCTCCGCCGGGTACTCGGCGTCCAGCGGCAGGTAGGCGCCGCCGGCCTTGAGTACCGCCAGCAGCCCGACCACCGTCTCCGCCGAGCGCGGCAGGGCGAGGGCCACCACCGATCCGGGGGCCACCCCGGCGGCGATCAGCCGGTGCGCCAGCCGGTTGGCCCGCGCGTTCAGCTCCGCGAAGGTCAGCGCGGTGCCCGCGTGGACCAGCGCCACCGCCTCCGGGGTGGCCGCGGCCCGGGCCTCGAACACGGCCGGGAGCAGCGGCGGTTCCCCGGCCGACGCGGGGCCGGCCGTCAGCGCGGCCCGCTCGGCCTCGGGCAGGACCTCGGCGGCGGTGACGGTCAGGTCCGGGTCGGCGGCGGCCTGCCGCAGGATCAGGACCAGCGCGGCGCCCAGCCGTTCCGCCGTCTCCCGGTCGAACAGGTCGGTGGCGTACTCCAGCCCGCCCGCGAGCCCGCCCGGGGTCCCGTCCGCGCGGTGGCGCTCGGTCAGCGACAGCTTGAGGTCGAACTTGGCGGTGCCGTAGTCGACGGGCTCCTCCGCCGCCGCCACACCGGGGAAGGACGGTCCGGCCTCGGCGGCGGTGGCGAAGGTCAGCATCACCTGGAACAGCGGGTGCCGGGCCAGCGAGCGGACCGGGTTGAGCTCCTCGACGAGGCGCTCGAACGGCGTGTCCTGGTGCTCGTACGCCGCGAGGTCGGTGTCCCGGACGCGGCGCAGCAGTTCGGCGAAGCCCGGCCGGCCGGAGAGGTCGGTGCGCAGCACCAGGGTGTTGGCGAAGTAGCCGACCAGGTCGGTGACGGCCTCGTCGAGGCGGCCGGCGACCGGAGTGCCGATCGGCAGGTCGGTACCGGCGCCGAAGCGGTGCAGCAGGGTGGCGTAGGCGGCCTGGAGGACCATGAACAGGGTCGCGCCGTGCTGGGCGGCGAGCTCGCCGAGGCGGGCGTGCAGTTCGGCGTCGAGTTCCAGCGGGACGACGGCGCCGCGGTGGGTGGCGACCGGCGGCCGGGGGCGGTCCACGGGCAGCGGCAGCTCCTCCGGCAGGTCGGCCAGCGCGGCGCGCCAGTAGGCGAGTTGGCGGGCGGCCAGGCTCTGCGGGTCGTCCTCGTCGCCGAGCAGGGCGTGCTGCCAGAGCGCGTAGTCGGCGTACTGGACGGGCAGCGGCTCGCCGTCGGGGGCGCGGCCGGCGAGCCGGGCCCGGTAGGCGTCGGTGAGGTCGCGGTAGAGCGGGCCCAGCGAGGCGCCGTCCCCGGCGATGTGGTGCAGGACGAGGACCAGGACGTGCTCGTCCGGGCCCTCGGGCCGCAGGTAGGCGTGCAGGGGCAGGTCGGCGGCCAGGTCGAAGGTGTGGCGGGCGAGTTCGTCCACCGGCCGGTCGGTGGTGGTGAGCAGCGGGGCGGTCGGCCCGTCGAGGACGTGCTGGTGGGGGGTGCCGTCGTGGACGGCGAAGACGGTGCGCAGGGCCTCGTGCCGCCGGACGGTGTCGCCGAGGGCGTCGGCCAGGGCGGCGGGGTCGAGCGGGCCGCGCAGCCTCAGGGCGAGGGTCACGTTGTAGGTGGCGGCGGGGCCCTCGGCCTGGGCGAGGAACCAGAGGCGGCGCTGGGCGAAGGAGAGCCGCACCCGGTCGGGCCGGGGGCCGGGCCGCAGCGCCGGGCGGGCCGGGGCGGGCACGTCGGCCGCGCGGTCGGCGAGCCGGTCGGTGAGCCCGGCGACGGTGGGGGCCTGGAAGAGGTCGCCGATGGCGAGTTCGATGCCGAGTTCGGCGCGGGCCCGCCCGGTGAGGCGGGTGGCGAGCAGCGAGTGGCCGCCGAGGGCGAAGAAGTCGTCGTCGATGGTGATGTCGTCGATGCCGAGCAGGTCGCCGAAGAGCTCGCACAGCGCCCGTTCGCGCTCGTCGCGGGGCTCGCGGCCGGTGCCGTCGGCGGCGACGTCCGGGGCGGGCAGGGCCCGGCGGTCGACCTTGCCGTTGGCGTTGAGCGGCAGCGCGTCGAGCAGGACGACGGCGGCGGGGACCATGTAGCCGGGCAGCGTGGTGCCGGCGAAGGTGCGCAGCTCGGCCGGGGTGAGCGAGGCGTCGGCGGTGCAGTAGGCGACCAGCCGGGTGTCGCCGGGGCGGTCCTCACGGGCGATCACGATGACCTGGCGCACGGCGGGGTGGCGGGAGAGCGCCGCCTCGATCTCGCCGAGTTCGATCCGGAAGCCGCGCAGCTTGACCTGGCCGTCGATCCGGCCGAGGAACTCCACGGCGCCGTCGGCGCGCAGCCGCACCAGGTCGCCGGTGCGGTACATCCTCTCCCCGGGCGCGTACGGGCAGGCGACGAACCGCTCGGCGGTCAGCCCCGGACGGTTCAGGTAGCCCCGGGCCAGCCCGGCACCGGCGATGTACAGCTCTCCCGGGACGCCGGGCGGGACGGGGCACAGCCGGGCGTCGAGGACGTAGCTGCGCATGGCGTCGAGCGGGCCGCCGATCGGCACCCGGGGGCCGTCGAGGTCGGCGTGGACGAGCGGGTGGTGGGTCGCGAAGGTGGTGGTCTCGGTGGGCCCGTAGACGTGGGCGAGCAGCAGGTCGGGGCAGGCGTCCAGGACGCGCCGCATCAGGGTGCCGGAGGCGGCCTCGCCGCCGGTGCAGACGACCCGCAGGGCGGCGAAGGTCTGCGGGGCCTGCTCGGCGACGAGGTCGAACAGGGCTTTGGTGAGGAAGACGGCGGTGACGTCGTGGCGGGTGGTGACGGCGTGCAGGGAGGTGGCGTCGAGGGCGCCGGGCGGGGCCACCACGACGGTGCCGCCGGCCAGCAGGGGCGTCCAGATCTCGTAGGTGGCGGCGTCGAAGGCGTGCGGGGAGTGCAGCAGGACCCGCTCGTGCCGGCCGTCCTGCCAGCGCCGGTCGGCGGCGAGGTCGAGGACGTCGCGGTGGCGGACGGCGACGCCCTTGGGGCGGCCGGTGGAGCCGGAGGTGTACATCGCGTAGGCGAGCTGGTCCGGGTGGACGGGCACGCCGGGGCGGTGGGCGGGGGCGGCCGCCTCGTCGCCGGGGCGGACCACCACGGCCCGGTGCGGGAAGCCCGGGTCGGCGCGGTCGGTGAGCAGCACGGGGGCGCCGGTGTCGGCGAGCACGTCGGTCATCCGCTCGGGCGGCAGGCCGGGGTGCATGGGCACGTAGCAGCCGCCGGCCTTGAGGATCGCCAGGGTGGCGACGACGACGTCGACGGAGCGCTCCATCAGCATCGCGACGGGGGTCTCGGTGCCGACGCCGAGGGCGATCAGGTGGTGGGCGAGGCGGTTGGCCCGGGCGTCGAGTTCGGCGTAGCCGAGGGTGCCGCCGTCGTGGGCGAGGGCGGTGGCGTGCGGGGTGCGGTCGGCCTGGCGCTCGAAGGACTCGGCGAGGGTCCCGGGCCGGCCCGGGGCGCCGGTGGCGTTCCACTCGGTGAGGATGCGGGTGCGCTCCTCGGGGGCGAGGACGTCGAGGGTGGCGATGGGGGCGTGCGGGTCGGCGGCGGCACCGGTCAGCAGCAGGCCGAGCCGGTCGGCCAGGGCGGCGACGGTGGTGTGGTCGTAGAGGTCGGCGGCGTACTCGATCGAGCCGGTGAGCCCGGCGGGGGCGCCGTCGGGGCCGTGGCGTTCGGCGATGCCGATGTTGAGGTCGAACTTGGCGACCCGCAGGCCGATCGGTTCGGGTGCGGACTCCAGCCCGGGCAGGTCGAGTTCGGCGTCCTGTCCGTGGTTCTGGAGCACCAGCAGGGTCTGGAACAGCGGGTGGCGGCCGAGGGCGCGGGTCGGGTTGAGCTCCTCGACGAGGCGCTCGAAGGGGATGTCCTGGTGGGCGAAGGCGTCGAGCTGGGCCTCCCGGACGCGGCCGAGCAGCTCGGCGAAGCTCGGGTCGCCGGACGTGTCGGCGCGCAGCACGAGGGAGTTGACGAAGAAGCCGACCAGGTCGTCCAGGGCCTCGTCGGCGCGGCCGGCGAGGCCGGTGCCGAGCGGGACGTCGGTGCCGGCGCCGAGCCTGGTGAACAGTGCGGCCAGGCCGGCCTGGAGGACGGTGAACAGGGTGGTGCGGTGCGCGCGGGCGAGGTCGAGCAGGGCGCTGTGCAGGTCGGCGCCCCAGGTGAGGTCGACGGAGTCGGCGGCGCCGGTGGGGGCGGGCGGCCGGGGGCGGTCCGTCGGCAGCTCCAGTTCCTCCGGGAGGCCGGCCAGCGCGGTTCGCCAGTGGTCGAGTTGGCGGGCGAGCAGGCTCTCGGGGTCGCGCTCGTCGCCGAGCAGGTCGCGCTGCCAGAGCGCGTAGTCGGCGTACTGGACGGGCAGCGGCTCCCAGTGGGGGGCGCGGCCGACGAGCCGGGCCCGGTAGGCGGTGGCGAGGTCGCGCAGCAGCGGGCCGAGCGACCAGCCGTCGCCGGCGATGTGGTGCAGGACGACGAGCAGCACGTGCTCGGTCGGAGCGAGGGTGAACACCGTGACCCGGATGGGCAGTTCGCGGCTCAGCTCGAAGGTCTCGGCGGCGGCCGCGTCCCGGCGGGCGGGGTAGTCGTCCGGTGCGCAGTCCACGACCAGGAAGCGCGGCTGCGCCTCCTCGGCCGGCAGGATCTGCTGCACCGGGACTCCCCCGGCCACCGGGAACACCGTACGCAGGGCCTCGTGCCGGGCGACCACGTCCACCGTCGCGGCGCGCAGCGCGGCGGTGTCGAGCTCGCCGCGCAGGCGCAGGGCGAACGGAAGGTTGTACAGCGCGGTCGGCCCCTCGATCTGGTCGATCAGCCAGAGACGCTGCTGTGCGTACGAAACCGGGATCACGGTGCTTCCTCTACTCACGTCACGGCACGGGGTGGTCTGGGACGGTCAGGCGACGGCCAGGGTGGGCCGGACGCTGGGCCGGCAGTCCAGGACGTCGAGGGGCTGCCCCATCGCGACGGCGATCCTGCGGTCGCCGCGGTACGGGTCCCGGCCGTGCGCGCACAGCACGTTGTCGACCAGCATCACGTCGCCGACCTGCCAGCGCTCGCGCACGGTCGCGGCGTGGTACGCCTCGTTGAGGGCGTCGACGTCGGCGCGCTCCAGGGGTTCGCCGTCCCCGAAGCCGGTGTTGAACGGGAAGCCGTCCGGGCCGAACTCGTCGGTCATCGCCTCGCGGATGTCCGGGTCGAGCGACCACTCGCTCCAGAAGGCGAGGTGGTTGAACCAGACCTCCTCGCCGGTCGCCGGGTGGTGGATGGTGCCGGGGCGCAGCTGGCCGGTGCGCAGGTTGCCGTCCGGCAGCCACTCCCAGGTGATGCCGTTCTCCCGGCAGTAGGCCTCGACCTCGGCCCGGTCCTCGGTGGCGAAGGCGGTGCGCCAGCCCAGGGAGACGTAGTCCGAGTAGTTGCGGGTGAGCGTCCAGCCGGACGTCCGCATCCGCTCGACCAGGTGCGCGGGCAGGTGGTCGAGCACCTGGCGGCAGTCGGCGGTCGGGGTGGCGCCGCCCTCCTCGGGGGCGGTCAGGCAGGCGAAGAGCAGCCGGCCCGGGAAGGTGAGGGTGTAGCTGTTCTCGTTGTGCATCCGGATCGGCTGGGGCGACGGCAGGTCGGTGGAGGAGAAGACGCCGTTGCCGTAGTCGCTGCGCGGGGTGGCCTTCTCCCGGTAGGGGGTGCGCTCGGGGATGAGGACGTCGCGCACGGCGGCGACGTCCTCGGTGCTCGCGACCGGCAGGCCGCGCAGGAAGATCGTGCCGTGCCGGTGCAGGGCTTCGGTGAGCTCGGCCTCGTTCTCGCGCAGCCATGCGCGGGCCTCGCCGATGTCGGCGGTGCGCGGGGCGTGCGCGAGGGCCGGACGGCCGGGGTTCAGTTCCCAGGTCAGCATGGTCGCGCTCACTGCCGGGCGAGGGAGGCGGTCAGGCTGGCGGGCCGGATGTCGGTCCAGTTGGCCTCGATGTGGTCGAGGCAGCCCTGGCGGGTGTCCTCGCCGTGGACGGTGGTCCAGCCGGCCGGCACGTCGATCCAGACCGGCCACAGCGAGTGCTGGTTCTCGTCGTTGACCAGCACCAGGTAGCCGGCGTTGTCGTCCTCGAACGGGTTGCTCATGGTGTCCTCCTTGGGTTGCTTCGAAGGTAGGGGCGGGCCGGGGGGCGCAACGGCAGGAGTCGCGGCAGGAACGCGGCAGTTCGGCTCGGGCGCCCGTCGGCGGTCCGCGGCGGCCCGGTTCAGCGCGGGGTGAGGCGCACCGGGAAGTGGTCCAGGCCGAAGTTGATGATCGAGCGGTTGTGGACGACCGGCCCGGTCGGTTCGATCACGGCGACGCGCTCCAGCATCGCCGCGAACAGGGCGCCGAGTTCGGCCTTGGCCAGCGGCGCGCCGATGCAGTAGTGGGCGCCGAGGCCGAGGGCGAGGTGCTTGTTGGGGGCGCGGTCGAGCAGGATCTCCTCGGGCCGGTCGAAGGCCTCCGGGTCCCGGTTGGCGGACCACACCCAGACCGCGACCCGGTCGCCGCGCCGGATGGTGCGGCCGTCGAGCTCGGTGTCCCGGCTCGCGGTGCGCAGGGTGTGCAGCCCGACGGACGTCCAGCGCAGGAGTTCGTCCAGCGCCGAGTCCATGCCGACCTCACCCCGCTGCAACTGCCGCCACAGTTCCGGGTGCTGGACGAGGGTGTGCAGGCCCATGGCCGCGGTGTGACGGACGGTCTGGACGCCGCCGACCACGATGTTGTCCAGGTTGAGGACGACGTCCTCGATCGGCAGCAGCTTGCCGCCGACCCGGTAGGTGGCCATCTTGCTGATCAGGTCGTCGCGCGGGTCGGTGCGGCGCAGCATCACCTGGTGCAACAGGTAGGGGATGAGCTGCTGGTGGCCGGCCCGGCGCTCCTCGGGGGTGCGGCCGAGGAAGGCGACGTCACAGACCCGCTCGACCATCTCGCGGTCCTTCTCGGGGACGTCCAGGAGGTCGCACATGACGGACAGCGGCAGGGCGGAGACGGCGTCGACGAGGTCGACCTCGCCCAGCTCGACCGCCCGGTCGACGATCGAGGCGGCGAGTTCGGTGATTCCGCGGGACGCTCCGCGCACCGGGCCGGGGGCGAAGAACGGGTTGGCGGGCGCGCGGAGTTCGCGGTGCCGGGGCGGGTCGGTGAGGGCCATCATCCGGCCGGAGCCGACCGGGACGTTGCCCTCGCCGGCGCCGAGCAGCGAGCCCTGCTCGGAGCTGTAGAGCGTGGCGTTGCGCAGCACCTCCGCGGAGTGCCGGTAGGAGAGCACCGACCAGATCGGCCCGTCGTCGACGGTGTCGGTGCGGTGGACGGAGGCCTCCCGGCGCAGTTCCGCGACCAGGGCGGGGGTGTCGGGGCGGGCCCACAGGCCCGGGTCGGTGAGGTCGACCGCGGTGGTGGTCAGCATGGCTACTCCGTCGTGGACTGGTCGGCGGCGGCGCCGGCCCGGTGGCCCGGGCCCGGTCGCTCGATGAGGGAGGTCAGCAGGTCGACCGGGCCGGGCCCGTCGACGGTGGCGAGCAGGTGGCCGCCGGGGACGATGTGGTGGCCGCTGGCACCACGGGTGTGGACGGCCCAGCCCTGGAGTCCGGCGGAGCCGAGCATCGGGTCGTCGGCGCCGGCGACGGTGTGCAGGTCGGAGCCGATCGGCGGGTGCGGGCGGGGGCGGTAGGTGGCGACCACGGCCAGGTCGGTACGGATACCCTGAAGCGCGTGCTCCTTCAACTCCGAGTCGCCCTCGATGAGTTCACCCATGCCGGCCAGGCGAAGCAGGTCGTCTGCGGTGTGCTGCGGGCGGTCCCGGCCGGCCCAGGTGGCAGGCGGCGAGGCGGAGGCGGCGACCACCAGTTCGGGCCGCCGCTCGGCGGGCAGCGCCCGGGCGACCTCGTAGCCGAGCAGGGCGCCGAAGCTCTGCCCGTAGAAGCCGAACCGGCCCGTCAGGTGCGGGGTGAGGGCGTCCACGACGGCGTCGACCAGCAGGTCGAAGCTCGCGGGCATCGGGTGGCCGAGGCGACCGCCGCGGGCGGGCGGGCGCACCGCCCAGACCTCGGCGGTCGGGGCGAGGGCGCGGGCGAGCGGGGTGTAGGCGGTGGCGTCGCCCCCGGCGTGCGGGAAGCAGAACAGCCGGAACGGGCGGTGCGGTTGGGGCGCGGGGACGAGCAGCCAGTCCCCCTCGACGCGGGGGCGCACCCGCGTGGCGGTGGTCATGCGCCGCTGACCCGGGCGCGGGCGGTCAGGGCGGGCCGGGGGGCGGCGGTGCCGGCCTCGACGGCCTTCCCGACGGTGGCGGTGAAGGCGGCCAGGTCGGCCGAGTCCAGCAGGTGGCGCAGCTGGAGCTCGATGCCCAGCCGGCGGCGCAGCAGGTGGACGACGCGCAGCGCGGCGAGCGAGTGGCCGCCGAGCGAGAAGAAGTCGTCGGTGGGCGTGACGCCGGTCAGGCCGAGCACGGTGCGCCAGACCTCGGCGACCTGCTCCGCCAG
Source organism: Kitasatospora sp. NPDC088861 (assembly GCF_044750105.1). NCBI lineage: Bacteria > Bacillati > Actinomycetota > Actinomycetes > Kitasatosporales > Streptomycetaceae > Kitasatospora > Kitasatospora sp. NPDC088861. The sequence continues at coordinate 113,960 of NZ_JBIVJF010000009.1, read as the reverse complement.
CCCGCCGGGGCCCTCGGCGGGCGCCTCCTCGGCCGCGGGGGCGGGCTGCGCCGCGGGGGCGGGCAGGGCCGCGTGGTCGACCTTGCCGTTCGGGGTGAGCGGCATGGCGTCCAGCACTGTGATCGCCGAGGGCACCAGGTGCGCGGGCAGGGTGGCCCGCAGGCGCTCGGTCAGTTCGGCGGCGGTGGCGGCGCCGGTGACGTAGCCGACGAGCCGGCGGTCGCCGGGGGCGGGCTCGTGGACGGTGACGGCGGCGGCCTGGACGCCGTCCAGCCGGGCCAGCGCGTGCTCGACCTCGCCGAGCTCGATCCGGTAGCCGCGCAGCTTGACCTGGCGGTCGACCCGGCCGACGTACTCCAGCCGGCCGCCCTCGCCGCGCCGGGCCTGGTCGCCGGTGCGGTACATCCTCTCGCCGGGGGCGGTCGGGTCGGCGACGAAGCGTCCGGCGGTCAGCCCGGGGCGGCCCGGGTAGCCGTGGGCGAGCCCGGGCCCGGCGAGGTACAGCTCGCCGACGACGCCGGCGGCGACCGGGGCGAGCTTCTCGTCCAGCAGGTGGAGGCGCACGCCGGGCAGCGGCTCGCCCAGGTGCGGACCGGGGCCGCTGATCGGCGCGGTGACGGCGTCGACGGTGCACTCGGTGGGCCCGTACAGGTTGAGCGCGTCGATGCCGCCGTCGGCGAGCTCCCGCCAGGTGTGCTCGGGGACGGGCTCGCCGCCCATGAACAGCCGCGGCACCCGGGCGCCGGTGAGCGGCTCGCGCAGCAGCTCCCAGTGCGAGGGGGTCAGGTCGAGGTCGGTGACGGCGTGCTCGGCCAGCAGGGCGGCCACCCGGGCCGGGTCGGCGCGGTGCTCGTCGCCGATGACCAGGACGGTGTCGCCGCGGCAGATCCGGGCCCACTGCTGGACGGAGGCGTCGAAGGAGACGCTGGCGTTCCAGCCGACCACCCCGGGCTCGGCGCGGTAGGCGCCGGCGGCCTCCAGTGCCTCCACCAGGGCGGCGACGGCGCCGCGCGGCACCTCGACGCCCTTGGGGAGCCCGGTGGAGCCGGAGGTGTAGATGACGTAGGCGGGGTCGAGCGGGTCGGCCGCCTCCGGCAGATCAGGCCCGTCGGCGGCGGCGTCCGGGCGCAGGACCGGCACGCCCTGGGCCGCCGGGAGGCCGTCCGTACTGATCAGGGCCGCGAGCCGCGCGTCGGCGGCCATGAAGGCCAGCCGCTCGGCGGGGTAGGCCGGGTCGAGCGGGACGTAGGCGGCGCCGGCCCGCCAGACGGCGAGCAGGGCGACCGGCAGGTCGGCGGTGCGGGCGAGGTGGACGCCGACCCGGTCGCCGCGGCCGACGCCGTGGGCGCGCAGGGCGCGGGCCAGCGCGGCGGTGCGCAGGTCGAGTTCGGCGAAGTCCAGGCGGGCCGCTCCGGCGAGGACGGCGGTGCGCTCGGGGTGGGCGGCGACGGCATCGCGCAGGCGGTGCAGGAGGTCGGTCATGACGGTTCCTCAGGACTCTCGGACGGAGGCGGCCATGGCGTGCAGGGCTGCCGTGTAGGTGTCGATGAACTGCTCGGCGGTGGTGTCGGTGACCAGGGAGCGCTGGTGGTCCACGGCGAGCAGCACGCGCTGCGAAACCGGGTCCTGGATCAGCGAGGCGCCGAACGCGAAGCTGTTGGGCTCGTGGCGCAGGGTCGGCTCGCAGCCGATCCGGCCGTCCACGATGCGGGCGGAGCTGAGCCGGCCCAGGGCGTGGAAGCGCAGGTAGCCGAACTGGCTGTCCAGCGCGGTGTCGGTCATCAGCCGGGCGAGCCGGGCGAAGGGCACCCGGCGGTGCGGCATCATGTCCAGTTCCTCCCGGTGCACCTCGCGCACCAGGGCGAGCAGGTCGTCGGTGGGCTCGCAGCTCAGCGGGACGGTGTTGAGGAACAGCCCGTACACCTCGGTGCCGCCGAGCCGTTCCAGCCGGCCGTTCACGGCGAGGCCGGTGGTGACGCGCCGTCGCCCGGTGACGGCGGCGAGGGCGTGCAGGTGGGCCGCGAGCGCGACCGACTTGAGGGGCACGGCCAGGGCGTCGGCGACCTGCCGCAGCTGCTCGGGCGCCTCGGGCAGCACCCGCTCGACGGTGCGCGGCGCCTCGTGCACGTCCTCGCTGCCGGGGAAGGACTGGCCGCTGACGCCGGACAGCCGGTCGCGCCAGTACGCGAGCGAGCGCTCGTCCCCGGCGGCCTGCCGTTCGACGGCCACGAAGTCGCGGAAGGCGGTGCGCGGCGACGGGGTGGGGGCGCCGAGCGGGTCGGCGGCCAGGGCCGTGTGGCGCTCCAGGATCTCGGTGAACAGCGAGGTGAAGCTCCAGCCGTCGAGGATGGCGTGGTGCTCGGAGATGGTGAGCTGGAAGGCGTCCTCGGCCAGGCGCTGCACGGTGATCCGGAACAGCGGCGGGGCGGTGAGGTCGAAGGGCGTCCACCGGTGGGTGTCGAACACCTCGCGGACCGCCGTGTCCTGGTCGGGCTCGCCGCGCAGGTCGGTGAACTCGACGGGCGCGGGCAGCCGCCCGTACACGAGCTGGAGCGGTTCGCCGTAGCCGGACAGGTCGAGGCCGGTGCGCAGCACCGCGTGGCGCTCCATGGCCTCGGCGACCGAGCGGCGGAAGGCCTGTTCGTCGAGGTCGCCCGAGATCCGGTAGGAGTTGACGTTGTGGTAGCTGTCGGTGCCGCCGGCGATCTCCATGTGGAAGACCATGGAGAGCTGCATGGAGACCATCGGGTAGGCGTCGGCCAGGCCGGGCGGCAGGTCGTCGCGGTCCTCCGGGGTGATCAGGGAGAAGGGCTCGTGGTCGGCCGGGCCTTCGGCGACGGGCTCGGCCAGCGGCAGCAGGGCGGCGACCGTGGGGGCGTTGAAGACGTCCCGCAGGCTCACCCCCCAGCCGCGCTCGTGCAGCGCGCCGGCGAGCTGGACGGCCCGGATGGAGTCGCCGCCGAGGTGGAAGAAGTCGTCGTGGACGCCGATGCCGTCCACCCCGAGGACCTCCGTCCAGACGGCGGCGAAGGCCTCCTCCTCCGGGGTGCGCGGCTCGACGTGGCGGCCTCCGGTGGCCGTGCTGCGCTGGCCGGGGGCGGGCAGCGCGGCGCGGTCCACCTTGCCGTTGACGGTGAGCGGCAGCGACTCCAGGACGGTGAAGCTGGCCGGGACCATGTACGGGGGCAGCGAGCGGCCGAGGAAGGCGCGGACGTCGGCGGGCTCGCGCCCGGTGACGTACGCGGCGAGCCGGTCGTCGTGCACGGTGACGACGCAGGCGTCGACGTCCGGGTGGGCGGCGAGCGCGTTCTCGATCTCGCCGAGCTCGATCCGGAAGCCGCGCAGCTTGACCTGGAAGTCGGCGCGTCCGATGTACTCCAGGCCGCCGCCGGGCAGGCGCCGGGCGACGTCGCCGGTGCGGTAGAGCCGCGCCCCGGGCGGGCCGTAGGGGTCGGCGACGAAACGGCCCGCGGTGAGGCCGGGGCGGCCCCAGTAGCCGTGGGCGAGGCTGCCGCCGCCGATGTACAGCTCGCCGGCCGCGCCGGGTGGCACCGGACGCAGCCAGTCGTCCAGGACCTGGGCGGTGAGGTGCGGCATGGGCGCGCCGATCAGGCTGCGCTCGAAGCCGGCGCTGCCGGCCAGGTCGTGGGTGGTGACGTGGACGGTGGTCTCGGTGATGCCGTACAGGTTGCAGAGCCGGGCCGGGGGCGGCGGGTCGAGTTCGAACCAGCGCTGGACGACGCCCGGGTCCAGCGCCTCCCCGCCGAGCATGATCCACTTCAGCGCGGACAGGTCGCGCGGGCCGCGCCGCAGCACGGGCTCCAGCTGGCGCAGCGCCGAGGGGGTGAGGCAGAGGAAGGAGACCCGTTCCTGCTCCAGCAGTTCGGCGAACTCCTCCGGCGAGCGGCTGGTGACGTAGGGGACGACGACCAGGCGGGCACCGTGCAGCAGGGCGCCCCACATCTCCCAGACCGTCCAGTCGAAGGCGTAGCTGTGGAAGAGCGTCCAGGTCTCCTCCGGGCCGAAGCCGAAGTGCTCCGCGCCGTCCGCCATGAGCCGGCTGACGTGCTCGTGGGCGACGGCGACGCCCTTGGGGCGGCCGGTGGAGCCGGAGGTGAAGATGATGTAGGCGACGTCGCCGGGGCGCCCGGCGGCCGGCGGGCGGTGATCCGGCCGGGCGGCCAGGTCGGCCGCCTCGGCGGTCAGGTCGTAGGCCTGCCAGGGGCCTTCGGGGGCCCGGTCCGGGCGGTCGGTGACGACGAGGGTGACGTCGGCGTCGGCGAAGACGAGCGCGGCGCGGTCGGCGGGGGCGGCGAGGTCGACGGGCACGTACGCGGCGCCGGTCTTGAGCACGCCGAGGACGGTGACCAGGACGTCGGCCGTGCGGTCCAGCAGCATGCCGACGCGGTCGCCGGGGCCGGCCCCGCGGGCGCGCAGGGCGTGGGCCAGGCGGTTGGCCCGGCGGTCGAGTTCGGCGTAGCTCAGGGTGTGGCCGGAGTCGCTGACGGCGGGCCGGTCGGGGTGGGCGTCGGCGGCCTGCTCGAACAGCCGGTGCAGGCAGTGGCCGGGGGTGTCGGTGGCCCGGACGGCCTCGGCCCCGGCGGTGCGGCCGGTCAGCCGCAGCACGGTGGCGTCGGGGTCGTCCAGGGCCGCGGTGAGCAGGGCGCCGAAGTCGGCGGCCAGCCGGCGCACCGTCCCGGTGTCGAACAGCTCGCTGCGGTACTCGGCCTCGCCGCGCAGTTCGCCGCCGGGGTCGCCGGGGTCGCCGCCCGTCCCGCTGCCGGTCCCGCTGCTGTCGAAGACGGACCAGGTGAGGTCGAACTTGCTGGTGCCGTTGGAACGCACCCGGCTCTCGGCGGTGGCCCGGCCGAGCACGAGCGGGGTGCGGTCCTCGCCGTGGGCGCCGAACACCACCTGGACCAGCGGCGGGTGCTGCGCGGTGCGGGCGGTGCCGAGCTGGTCGACCAGCTGGTCGAAGGGCACGTCGAGGTAGCCGTAGGCCTCGAAGGCGACGTCCTGGACGTGCTCCAGCAGGGCGCGGAAGCTCAGCCCGGGCGCGAGCCGCAGGCGCAGCGGCAGCAGGTTGACGAAGTAGCCGAGCAGGTGCTCCAGTTCGGGCCGGTTGCGGGTGGTGACGGGGGTGCCGATCACCAGGTCGTCGGCGCCGGTCCAGCGGTTCAGCAGCAGGGCGAAGGCGGCCAGTTGGACGGTGAAGGGGGTGACGCCCTCCGCCTCGGCCAGGGCGCGCACCTTCGCCGCCGTGCCGGGGGCCAGCCCGAACTCCTCGGTCCGTCCCGCCGCGCCCCGCTCGGCGGGACGGGGCCGGTCGGTGGGCAGCTCCAGCAGGGCGGGTGCGCCGTGCAGCTGCTCCTTCCAGTAGGTCAGGTGCTCCTCGAAGGAGGTGTCGAGCTCCTCCACCGCGTAGTCGGCGTACTGCACGGTCAGTTCCGGCAGGTCGGCGGCCCGGCCCTGCACCGCGGCGCCGTACAGGTCGGCGAGTTCGCGCTCGAAGACCTCGGCGGACCAGCCGTCCCAGACGATGTGGTGGACGGTGAACAGCAGCGTGGTGCGCTCGTCCGCCAGGTGGAAGGCCTCGGCGCGCAGCAGCGGCCCGGCGGCCAGGTCGAAGGGTTCGGCGCAGCGGGCGGTGAGCAGTTCCTCCAGGCGTCCGGCCTGCTCGGGGCCGCCCTGCGGGCGCAGGTCGGTCACCGCGAGCGGTACGGCGAGGGTGTGGTGGACGTGCTGGCGCGGGCCGTCGGGGTGCAGCGCGAAGGTGGTGCGCAGCACCTCGTGCCGGGCCACCAGGGCGTCCAGCGCGCGCTGGAGCAGCGGGAGGTCGAGCGGGCCGGTGACGTCGACCGTCCAGGGCGTGCAGTAGGTGACCTGCCGCGGATCGAGGCGGTCGAGGAACCAGAGGCCGCGTTGCAGCCCCGAGGCGGGCGCGGTGCGCGCCGGGTGGTCGGACGGGCTCACGGCCTCGTTCCCTTCGTGTGCGGTGCGGCCCGTCATCGGGCGGCCAGCCGTTCGGCGATGGCGCTCACGGTCCTGGCCCGGAACACCAGTTGCGGGGGGACGCGGGTGCCGGTCTCCCGGGACAGCCGCATCGCGACCCGGACGGCGGCCAGCGAGTTGCCGCCGATCCGGAAGAAGTTGTCCTCCCGGCCGACCTCGGTGAGGTCGAGGACCTCGCACATGGCCTCGGCGACCAGCCGTTCGGCTTCGGTCAGCGGGTCGCGGGCGGCGGCCCGGCGCCCGGCGGGGGCGGGCAGTGCCTTCCGGTCGACCTTGCCGTTGTGGTTGAGCGGCAGGGCGTCCAGGACGTCCAGGGTGGCGGGCACCATGTGCTCGGGCAGCAGGCCGGCCAGGTGGTCGAGGAGCACCTCCGGGTCCGGCGCGTCCGCCCCGACGGTGACGTAGGCGGCCAGGCGGTGGTCGCCCGGGGCGGGTTCGTGGACGGTGACGGCGGCCTCCTGGACGGCGGGGTGCCGGGTGAGCGCGTCCTCGATCTCGCCGGGCTCGACCCGGAACCCGCGGATCTTGACCTGGTCGTCGATCCGGCCGGTGACCTCCAGCAGGCCCCCGGCGTTGACGTAGCCGAGGTCTCCGGTGCGGTAGAGGCGCTCGCCGGGGGCACCGAACGGGGAGGCGACGAAGCGTTCGGCGGTGAGGCCGGGCCGACCGAGGTAGCCGTAGGCGAGACCGCCGCCGGAGGCGTACAACTCGCCGATCACGCCGGGCTCGACGGGGCGCAGCTGCTCGTCCAGGACGAGGACGCCCTTGCCGTTCAGCGCGACGCCGATCGGGACGGAGCTGCCGGTGACGTCCTCCGGGCCGACCTGGTGGCAGGTGGTCAGGCCGAGGCTCTCGACCGGGCCGTAGCCGTTGGCGACCACCAGGCCCGGGTGGTTCTCCAGGGCCTTGGCCACGTGGGTGACGGAGGCCCGCTCGCCGGCCGTGATGGCCAGTTTGAGGCCGTCGTAGGTCTCCGGGAGCTCCTCCAGCAGGAAGTTGAACAGGCTGGCGGAGAGCTGGAGTTCGGTGACGCCGTGGCGGCGGGTCAGCTCGGCGATGGTCTGCGGGTCCGGGCGCTGGCCGGGCTGCAGGACGCAGGCGCCGCCGAAGCAGAGCGCGCCGTAGAGCTCCAGCGCGAAGGCGTCCCAGGAGACCGGCGAGCACTGCAGCCAGACCTCGTCCGGGCCGAAGCGGGCGTAGTCCTGGCCGAGGTAGGTGGTGGTGAGCGCGCGGTGCGGGACGGCCGCGCCCTTGGGGCGGCCGGTGGAGCCGGAGGTGAACATCACGCAGGCGAGATCGGCGCCGTCGACCGGCACGCCGAGGTCGTGCGCCGCGTACCGGGCCAGCTCGGCGGCCGCGGCGTCCAGGTCCACCTGGCGCCGGACGGCGAACGGCACGGTGGCGTGGCGGTGGGTGATCACCGTGGCGGCGCCGGTGTCGGCGACCGCGCCGGCCAGCCGCTCGGCCGGGAAGTCCGGGTCGAGCAGGGTGTAGGCGGCGCCGGTCTTGAGTGCGGCCAGCAGCGCGGTGACCATCTCCGGCCCGCGCTCGGCGAGTACGGCGACGGTGTCGCCGCGGCCGATGCCGAGGCCCACCAGGTGGCGGGCCAGCCGGTTCGCGGCGGCGTTCAACTCGCCGTACGGGACGGTCCGTTCACCGGAGATCAGGGCGGTGGCCTGCGGGGCCCGGGCGGCCTGCGCCTCGAACAGGGCGTGCCCCGGCACCTCCAGGGCGGCGGCCAGGGTGCCCAGCCACTGCTCGCACAGGCCGGCCATGGTGGAGGCCTCGAAGAGGTCGCTGTCGTACTCGAAGCGGCCGGTGAAGCCGGTGCCGCGGTCGTCCACCGAGACGGACAGGTCGAAGCGGGAGACGGGGTTGGAGTGCAGTTCGCGGGTGACCTCGCACCCGCCGACGGTCAGCGGGCGGGTGTCCAGCGGGTGCAGCTCCAGCAGCACCTGGCACAGCGGGTTGCGGTCCTCGGGGCGTTCCTCCAGCACCGCGTTCGCGATGTCGTCGAAGGGCACCTCCTGGTGCCGGTAGCCACCGATCGACACCTCGCGCACGTGCCGGACCAGCTCGCGGAAGGAGGCGCCCTCCTCGACCTTCAGGCGCAGCGGCAGCAGGTTGACGAAGTAGCCGATCAGGCCGTCGAGTTCGGCCCGGCCACGGACGTTCACCGGCGAGCCGAGCACCAGGTCGCGCTGCCCGGAGCGGCGGTGCAGGGTGAGCGCCAGCCCGGCGAGCAGCACCATGAACGGGGTGGCGTCCTCGCTGCGGGCGAGCGCCCGCACGGCCCCGGCCACCGGATCCGGCATCGCGAAGCGGTGGAACGCGCCGCGGAAGGCCTGCTCCTCGGGGCGGGGGTGGTCCGGCGCCAGCGCGTCGACGTCCGGAACGTCGGCCAACTGCTCGCGCCAGTAATCGAGTTGCCGCTCGGCGGTGTCGTCCTGGTACTGCCAGGCCGCGTAGTCGCCGTACTGGACGGCGAGTTCCGGCAGCTCAGCCGGGCGCCCCTCGGCCGCCGCGGCGTACAGCTCCTGGAGCTCGGCCTCCAGCACCGGCAGCGAGCCCTCGTCCCAGACGATGTGGTGGAGGAGCAGCAGCAGCGTGGTCGCCCCGGCGGCCCGGAAGACCCGCGCCCGCACCAGCGGCCCGACCGCTAGGTCGAAGGGCTCCAGCGCGGCCTCGGCCACCAGGTCGTCCACCTGGTCGGCGGTGGTCTCGGTGAGCGTGAACGGCAGCTCCACGGCCGGGTGGACGACCTGGCGCGGACCGTCCTCGGCGAGCTCGAAGGTCGTCCGCAGGCTCTCGTGCCGCGCCACCACCCCGGCCAGCGCCTGCCGCAGCAGCTCGGGGTCGACCGGCCCGGCGAACCGGAACACCCAGGGCACCACGTAGGTCGGCGCGTCCGGGTTCCACTGGTCGAGGAACCAGAGGCCGCGCTGGAACTTGGACAGCGGGGCCTCGGCGGCGCCCGAGCGGACCAGCGCCGGGCGCTCACCGCCGGAGGCGGCGGTCACCGCGGCGGCGAACTCCGCCAGCGTCGGCGCGTCGAAGATGGTGTACGGGGACACCATGCCGAAGACGTCGAAGACCCGGCCCACCACCCGCACGGCCGTCAGCGAATCGCCGCCCAGGTGGAAGAAGTTGTCGTCCGCCCCGACCTCGGGCACCCCGAGCACGTCCGCCCAGACCGCCGCGATCAGCTGCTCGGCGGGCGTGCGCGGCGGGCGGCCGGCGGGCTGGCCCTCGGGCGCGGCCTGCGGCTCGGGCAGGGCCTGGCGGTCCACCTTGCCGCCGCCGGTCAGCGGGAAGGCGTCCATCGCCGTGAGCGTCGCCGGGATCATGTGCTCGGGCAGCCGCTCGGCCAGCCAGTCCCGCGCCTCGGCGTACCGCGGCGCGGCGCCGGTCAGGTACCCGGCCAGTCGGCCCTCGCGCGCCACCACCACGCAGCCGGTGACGCCCGGGTACCCGGCCAGCACCTGCTCGATCTCGCCCGGCTCGACCCGGAAGCCGCGGACCTTCACCTGGTGGTCGCTGCGGCCGAGGAACTCCAGCGGGCCGTCCTCGGTCGTGCGGCGCACCACGTCGCCGGTGCGGTACATCCGCGCGCCGGGAGTACCGCTCGGCGCTGCGGCGGGGTCCGCGAGCGGGGCCGCGGGCGAGGCCACGAACGGGTCCGCGACGAAGCGGTCGGCGGTCAGGCCCGGGCGGCCGAGGTAGCCGGAGGCCAGCAGCGGCCCGCCGACGTACAGTTCGCCGGCCGTGCCGGGCGGCACCGGGCGCAGCCGCTCGTCGAGCACGTAGAGCCGCCGCCCGCCGAGCGCGGTCCCGATCGGCACGCCCGCCTCGGGCTGCTCGCCCGCGAGCCGGTGGGTGGTGGCGGTGACCACCGTCTCGGTCGGTCCGTACGCGTTCAGCAGCGGCACCCCGGTCGCGGCCCACCAGGCGGCGGCGGTGGCGGGCTCCAGCTTGTCGCTGCCCGAGATCATCAGCCGAAGGGTGCGCGGCACCCTGCCGCCCAGGGCCGCCACCACGTCCTGGAAGTAGCCGGCGGCCAGGTTGGCGACGGTGACGCCCTCGGCGTCCAGCAGGTCCAGCAGTTCGGCCGGGGAGAGGAGTCGGTGCTCCGGGAGGACCAGGCAGGCCCCGGCGGACAGCGCGCCGAGGACCTGCTCCACGGCCACGTCCACCGTCGGACGGGCGAACTGCAGCACCACGTCCCGCTCGGTCAGGCCGAAGGTCCGGACGGCGGCGGCCAGGTGGCCGGTCAGCGCGGCGAGCGGGACGTGCACGCCCTTCGGACGGCCGGTGGTGCCGGAGGTGTAGATGACGTAGCCGGCACCGCCATCGCCGGCACCGGCAACGGCGCCCGCGCCGTCGCTGAGCCCGGTGAACTCGGTGAGCTCCTCGCCGCCGAGGGCCAGGGAGGCCCCGGCGTCCTCGGTGATCCAGCGGTTGCGCTCCTCCGGGGCCTCCCGGTCCAGCGGCAGGTAGGTGGCCCCGGCCCGCAGGACCGCCAGCAGCGCGACCACGTGGTCCAGCCGGTCGCGGCCGGTGACGGCGACCGTCCCCCCGGGGGCGAGCCGGGCGGCGAGCGCGGCGGTCAGGCCGTCCAGCTCCCGGTAGCTGACGGTCCGGCCGCCGGTGCGGACGGCCGGCCGCTCCGGAAAGCGGCGGACGGCGGAGGCGAACGGCTCGAAAGCGGGCGGCTCGAAAGCGGACACCGTGATTTCAGGCGCCGTGATTTCGGGCGCAGCATTCTCAGTAGGGAAACCGCGAGAGGACATCATCCAGCCCCAGAAGTGAGATGAATCGGCGACGAGTTCGACGATAGGGGGAATTCGACGGCCCTATCGGCAGGAAATGAGGAAGGAAATCGGCAGTTTCCGGTGCCGCTTTCCGGACCTGCCGCAGGAATCGACCCGGGCAGGCCGGGGCTACCGGCCGGCGGTGGTTCCGTATTCCTCGGGGGACCAGACGTCCTCCCGGTCCAGGGCCTGCGGCGCGTACTTTCCGAGCGCACTGATCAGCAGTCGGAGTTCCAGCGCCAGACAGTCCACGAAACGGCGGAGCCCGGATTCCCGGTCCTCCGCCACGGCGATCAGCGCCGCCCGCCCGAGGCCCACCGCGCGGGCCCCCAGGGCCAGGCTCTTGACCGCTCTGGCGCCTTCCCAGATCCGCCCGGAGACCAGCAGCGAGGGCGGCGGCGCGACCGCCAGCCGACGCAGGCACTCCGCGAGCGGCAGTCCGACGTGCGGCAGGAACACCCCGGGCGCCCAGCCGGTTCCGCCTTCGGCGCCGTCCACCACGACGGCGTCCGCCCCGGCCTCGTGCGCCACCCGGGCGGCCTCGGCCACGTCCCGGCCGGGGTAGAGCTTCACCCAGATCCGCACCCGCGGGTAGTTGTTGCGCATCAGCCGGATCTGCTGGCGCAGGATCTCCGCGGTGAAGGTGCCCGGGGTGGCGGCGCGCAGCACCCGCCCGTCGCCGAACAACGGGTCCAGCCCGAAGCGGTCGCCCAGCGCGGCGGCGGCCTCGGCCTCCAGCACGGTCATTCCGCCCAGGCCCGGTTTGGCGCCCTGGCCGACCTTCAACTCGAAGGCCAGCCGTCCGGATTCCAGCAGGGGCAGGGCGGCCGGGTCGCTGTGGACGAGGTTCCACACCTCGGCGTCGGCGTCCTCGGTGCTCTGCTGGACGGCCACGCCGCCGAGGCCGTCCGGGAGTTCCTCGGTGTAGGCGCGCAGCCGGCCGAGCAGCGTGCGGTCGGCCGCCTCGCCGAGCCGGCCGTAGCCGTTCACCGGCACCACGTTCTCGCCGATCACCATCGGGATGCCGAGCGCCCCGGCCTGCCGGCTCAGCGCCAGCCCGAGGTCACCGCCGGCGGCCCGGGTGGAGCCGGTCGCGGAGACGTACACCGGCAGCGCGGAGGCGAACCCTCCGATGGTGGTGGCCAGTTCGACGTCCCGGTAGTCGGGCTCGCGGCCGAGGTCGATCAGCTTGGCCAGCCGCTGCGGCAGGAACAGCGGCGGGACGATCCGCAGCGCGTCCAGGGCGTCCGGCGGCGCCGCCCGGTCCGCCGCGCCCGGCCGGCCGGCGCCGAACAGCACGTGTCCGTACTCCTCGGCGGGCGGGAAGGCGGCGGCGGCCCCGGCGCGGGCCCGATGCCGGACCTCCTCCTCCGGGAATCCCGGCGCGCTGAGGTCGCTCACGGGGACACCACTCCGGCGATCTTCGGGAAGGCGCTGGCCTGCCAGACGGCGTCCAGCCCGGCGACGTACCGGGTGAGCCTCTCGACCCCGATGCCGAAGCCCGCGCTGGCCGGCACGCCCTCGCGCACCAGGTCCAGGTACCAGCGGTACTTCTGCGGGTTCTCGCCGGTCTCCCGCATCCGGGTGACGATCTCCGCGTAGTCGTTGGTGCGCTGGCTGCCGCTGCACAGTTCACCGTAGCCCTCGGGCGCCAGCAGGTCGAAGTTGCGCAGCAGGCCCGGGTCGTCGGGGTGCTCGCGGTCGTAGAAGCCGCGCGAGCCCTTCGGGTAGTCGGTGACGAAGAACGGCCGGTCCCGGCGGGCCGACAGCAACGCCTCGCCCTCCCAGTCGAGTTCGGCCTCGGGGCTCTGCGGGTGCCCGATGCCCTGGAGTTCGGCGACCGCCTCGGCGTGCCGGATGCGGCCGAAGGAGCCCTGCAGCAGTTCGGCGAAGGCCTGCGGGTCCCGGCCGAGTTCGGCGAACTCCTTGGGCAGCGCGCGGACGGTGCTGTCGACCATGTGCACCACCAGGTCCTCGGCCAGCTGGACGACGTCGTCCCGGCTCGCGCCGGCGACCTCCACGTCCAGCTGGTGGAACTCGGCGAGGTGGCGGCTCGTCCCGGCGGTCTCCAGCGGTTCCAGGCGGACGTTCGGGGCGATGCAGAAGATCTTGTCGAAGGCGAGCAGCGAGGCCTGCTTGTACAGGATCGCGCTGGTCATCAGCTTGTAGCGGTGGCCGTAGAAGTCGATGTCCACCTGCTTGGAGCCGCGCGCACCGGGATCGGTGACCGGGCCGATGATCGGCGGCAGCAGTTCGGTGAAGCCCCGGCCGCGCAGGAACTCGCGGGCCGAGGTGAGCAGGTGCTGCTGGATCCGGAGCGCGCTGCGGGTGGCCGGCGCGGTCAGGTGCCGGCCCGGGTCGGTCGGCGGCAGGGGCGTGGGGTCGGACATGGTCGGGTCCTCTTCTCTCGTTCTCTCGTGGAGCGTGGAGCGTGGTTTCTCACCCGGCGTCTCACCCGGCGTCTCACCCGGCTTCTCACCGTGCGGCGGGCAGGCCCCGGAGTGCGGGTGCGGGCGAGCGTTCGGCCCGCTCGTCGTAGCGCTGCTGGACCTGGGAGAGCGCGGCCAGCAGCCCGGCCGAGCCGAGGATCGGCGCGCGGCCGCCCTCGGCGAGCCCGGCGATCGGCATCGAGCCGACGGCGGACCACAGCAGCCGTCCGTCCGGGCCGAGCGAGCTGCGCGTCCGCCCGGCGTTGTCGGGGTGCAGGCAGTACGGCACGTCCAGGTAGCCGGCCGCGAACGCCCGCACCAGGGCCCGCCCGACGTCGGCGTCCAGGTCGAGCACTGCGCCGATCAGCGCCCTGGCCTCGGCCTCGATCCCGGTGTCCGGCGGGGCGGCGGGCCGGGGGCGGGCGCGTTCCGCCGTGGCGGCTGCGGCGGCGGTCTCCAGCGCCCGAACGTTCTCGGCGACGGTCGGGATGCGGTGCGCCTCGGCCGTGGTCTTGACGATCAGCCGGGCGGCGCCGCCGCGCACCGCGAGCCGCGCGGCGTCCTCCAGCAGCAGCCGGGCGCCGCCGGGCGAGCGCGGGTACACGCCCATGTACGCGTACACCACGAGGTGCCGGTCGACGTCCGCGAGCAGTTCGCCCGCGATCCGGCCGAGCGCGGCCAGCGCCTCCTCGTCCTGGTCGGCGTTGGCCTGCTGGGCGTAGCTGAGCGAGATGCTGCGCAGCCCGTGCTGGCGGAAGAACAGCGCCTCCAGGACGCTGATGGCGATCAGCAACGAGGGCGGGCAGAGCTGGCCCATCATGCAGCCGCCGAACGTCTCCAGGTGCGGATCCGCACCGAACTCCCGCATGGACGACAGCAGTTCGCAGCTACGCTGCCAGCGGGCCACCGCCTCGTGCAGCGGGGTGCGGCCGTACGGCAGGCAGTAGGAGACCGGTCCGCCCTCGGTGGCGTCCAGGCCGGCCGCCAGCAGCGCCCCGATGATGTGCTCCGGCGCGGCCGAGCCGTGCCGGACCTGCACCGGGAAGCCCGCGTCCGCCACGCCGGCCAGGACCGCCCGGGTGACCTCGACCGGGTGGGTGGCGATCGGGTAGCCGTTGAGGCCGGCCCCGGCGGCCAGTGCCCGCCGCGCGGCGTCAAGGTCGCCGGTGCGGGTGTAGCTGTCCAGGGTGATGGTGCCGACGGTGACGGCGGCCGCCACCCGGGTGGCGAGCAGGCCCTCCCGCATCCGGGCCGCCTGCGCCATCCCCATCCGGGGCTGGACCACCAGCGCGCCGGCCTCCGCGGCCTGCGCCACGAACGCGCCGAAGCTCGTCACAGCAGGACCCGGGAGCGCAGCCCGTCGACGAACTCGCGGAACCCGGCCACCGCGGAGCCCTCCTCGAAGACCCGGTCGAAACCGGCCGCGAGCAGTACGCGCTCGCGGTCGGGGTCGTCGGTTCCGGCGATGCCGAGCTTGCCGCCGATGACCGTCGGGGTGCGCCGCAGTTCCGGGCAGGCGCGCAGGGCCGGGATCACCCGCAGCCCTTCCTGGTGACCGTGCCCGTTGACGCTGCTGACCACGATCAGGTCCGGTTCGATCCGGCGGCATTCGGCGAGCAGCAAGGCGTCGGGGACGCACGCGCCCAGGTTCGTCACCCGGTGGCCCATTTCCTCCAGCAGCAGTTGCAGGAACACCAGGTTCCAGGTGTGCGAATCCGAGGCCGTCGTCGTCACGACGACGTCCAGTCTTCTCTCTCCGTCATTTCCGTGCTCCACAGCCCAGCCCTCGTCGGTAGCGATCGTCGATGGAATTCCGCCGACGCCCCAGCCGGCGGCCCGGGAATTCCGGCGCGTATTCCGCGGCGGTCCAGCCCCACGGAGAACGCTAGGAACGATCGGGCCCGGCGACCGGCAGCTCGTGCGGCAAGATGCGGGCAAGAAGCGGCAGTATCGACACCCGGCCGGCCTGCCGCCGCGCGGTCAGCCCGCGACGGCGAGCAGTTGGACGTCCGCGGCCGGCGCGAACCGGTGCCCGGGCTCCTCCCGGAGGAGGCGGCGGCACACGTTGAGCACCGTGAAGCGCACCCCGTCGCGGGCGGGCACGCTGCGGATCAGTCCGCGCGACAGCAGTTCGTGCACCGTCGCCAGGCAGGTCTGCGGCGCCCAGCCGCTGCGGACCACCGCGTCCTCCCCCGACCAGTCGCCGGGCTCGTCCACGAGCACGTCCAGCAGGGCCCGCTGGCGTTCCGTCAACCGCTGGATCGCCGGCTCCACCTCGTCCCGGACGTCACCGCGCATGCCGTACACCACCGGCGGCGCGGCCAGCGTGAACGGGCCGGCCGACAGCCGGGCCAGCAGCTGGGCGGTGGACTGCACCAGCGTCCACCCCGCCGCGCGCTCCAACGCTCCCGGCAGGCCGTCCAGGTGGCGGCAGAGCGCGGCCACGGCGGGGGCCTCGGAGCGCTCCAGGGTGTAGCCGGGGCGCAGCCGGCGCAGGTGCGAGAGCAGCAGCCGGACGGCGCCGATCTGCGCCAACGCCTCGGGTTCGGCGTCGAGTTCGGGGGCCGGTACGGGCAGCGGGGCGAGCGGGACGACCTGCCCGCCGGGCAGCGGCCAGGCCTCCCGGGCGGTGATCAGCACCCGCAGCCCGGGGCAGTGGTGGAACAGCCCGTCCAGCCGGTCGGCGTCCACCCCGCCGTCGGCGCCGTCCAGCACCAGCAGGGCGGGCCGGTCGCCGATGTCCCGGACGATGTCGTCCATCCGGCCGTGCCAGGGGGCCGAGTCGCCGGCGCAGTCCACCCAGCGCACCGACCAGCAGGCGGCCAGGTGCAGGCGGCGGGCCACCTCCAGGGCGAGCCGGGTCTTGCCGACCCCGCCGAGCCCCACCAGCGAGACCAGCCGGTCCCCGTGCACGGCGAAGGCGTCGGACAGCACCTCGGCCTCCATCTCCCGCCCGACGATGGCCCCGCGCGCCACCGGCGGGGCGACCGGCGCCACGGCCGCCGGCTCATCGGCGAGCGGGTGCCGACGGGCGGCCTCCTCGAAGTCCGCCCGGCTGCGGCCCTCCAGCCGCAGCGCGTCCGCCAGCAGCCGGACGGTCTCGTTCCGTGGCCGTCTCACTCGGCCGCTCTCCATGTCCCGGATGGCCCGCACGCTCAGGGTGGCGTGATCGGCCAGGCACTGCTGGGTCAGGCCGATCCGCTCGCGCCGCACCCTCAACTGCTCTCCGAAGCCCGCCGCCGTCCTCACCGCTTGCACCCACTGCCCGCCGTCCATGCCTCGTCTGCCCTTCGTGGTCCGGACTCCTGATGGGGGTCGGGACCAGTGGCGGCATCAGCGCTGGGTACCCGCGCGGTCCGTGGTCCGACCGCGTGGGACCCGGTGGTCAGGCTGTGGCCTCCGAACCGGTCCCCTCCGGTTCCAGATGCTCCAGGCTCGCCGTCTACGCCCGATCAACGGCCGATCACCGGCCCCACCCACGACCTTCACGCGGGCCTCACAGCCCGTCGGCGGACTGCTCCTCGAGTGCGGCGCGGGCTGTGTCCATCAGTTCGTCGAGCGCGTCACGGGTCCTGGCCATGTCCGCGATGTGCGCGTCGAGCTTCGCCCGCTCCTGCCCCATCCGCTCCAGCGCGGCCACCGAGTGCTCCTCGCTGGGCGCGTCCACGCACGGCAGCAGTTCGGCGATGGCGCGGCTGGACAGCCCCGCCGCGTAGAGGCGCTGGATGAACAGCACCCGCGCCACCGCGCCGTCGGTGTAGTGGCGCTGCCCGCTGGCGCTGCGGGTGCTGGCCAGCAGGCCCTGCCCCTCGTAGTAGCGCAGGGATCTGACGCTCACTCCGGCGCGTTCGGCGAGCTCTCCGATCCGCACGGGCACCTCCGGGTCGTGATCCCCGTCACAGGGCTTGCCTCTGACATCGATGTCAGGTTTTAGCGTAACGGAGGACGGGCCCGGGCACCGGGTCCGTGACTTCGAACGAAGGACTTCCGCATGACGACGTCCGCCACGTCCGCCACGTCGAGCGCCCTGCTCACCGGCTACCGGCTCGGCGAACTCACGCTGCCCAACCGGGTGGTGATGGCACCGATGACCCGGGGGCGCGCCACCGCCGACGGTCTGGCCACCGCCTCGATGGCCACCTACTACGCCCAGCGGGCCACCGCCGGGCTGATCGTGACCGGAGGCGTCCAGCCGAGCCTGATCGGCCAGTCGAACCCGGGCACACCCGGCCTGTACACCGACGAGCAGACGGCCTCGTGGCGCCAGGTGACCGCTGCCGTGCACGCCAACGGCGGCCGGATCTTCGCCCAACTGATGCACGGCGGCCGGGTCTCGCACCCGGACACCACGGGGCTGCGACCGGTCGGCCCCTCGGCCGTCCCCGCCACCGGCGACGTGTTCACCCCGACCGGTCCGCAGCCCGCTCCGGTCCCCCGGGCCCTGGAGACCGACGAGGTCCCCGAACACGCCCGCTCCTACGCCGAGGCCGCCCGCCGCGCCGTCGACGCGGGCTTCGACGGGGTGGAACTGCACGGCGCGAACGGCTACCTGATCTCGCAGTTCCTCTCCTCCAACGCCAACCGGCGCACCGACCGCTACGGCGGCCCGGTGCGCAACCGGATCCGCTTCGCCGTCGAAGCCGCCACCGCCACCGTCGAGGCCGTCGGCGCCGCCAGGACCGGGATCCGCCTCTCCCCCGGCGGCACCTTCTGGGGCGTGGCGGAGGAGGACGTCCTGGAGCTCTACACCGCCCTGCTCGGCGAACTCGCCGGCCTCGGACTCGCCTACGTCCACCTGGAGGCGACGACGGACGAGCCGTCCCTGCTCGCCCTGCGCCGCGCCTGGCCGGGCACGCTCATCATGAATCCGGTGCTTCCGCTGGGCCCGAAGCAGGTCGACCGCGAGGCGGCGGACCACTGGCTCGGCCTCGGCGCCGAGCTGATCAGCTTCGGCCGCGCCTACCTCGCCAATCCCGACCTCGTCGAACGGCTGCGCACCGGCGCCCCGATCGCCCCGGCCGACGAAGCCACCTACTACCAGGGCGGGGACCGGGGCTACCTGACCTACTCCGCCTACCAGCACACGGTCGACCAGCGGCCGTAGCCGCCACCCGCCCGAGGCCGCCGCGGCGGCGCCCCGCCCCGGGAGGTTCAGTCCAGGAGCTTCGCCAGGACGCGGTCGAGCGCCTGGATGTCCTCCGGGGGCAGGGCGAGCAGGTCGTCGGGCGGGGTGGTGAGGATCCTGACGGCGAGGGCGGCCTTCGCCTGGCCCTCCTCGGTCAGATGGACCAGCTTGGACCGGCGATCGGCGGGATTGGTGACGCGTTCGGCGAGGCCGCGCCGCACCAGGTCGTCGACGATGACGGTGGTGTAGGGCGGGTCGCTGCCCAGCCGCTCGGCCAGGTCCCGCAGGGTGATCGGGTCGGCGCCGAGGCGGCGCAGCGCCCTGACCCGGCTGAAGCTCATGCCGAGGGCTTCGGCGACGGTCTTGCGGCGGTCGTAGCGCTCCAGGACGAGCGCGTTCAGTCCCTGCCAGACCCTGGTCGCCGTCCTGGTGGCGGCCTCGTCCCCCTCGTGCTGCTCACCGGTGTGCGGGCGGTCCATCAGGTGTTCACCGTCTCCTTCGTCTCCCTCGTCCCCGGCGCCTCCGGCGTCTCCGGCGCCTCCTCGGCGGCGAGCCGCTCCGCCGTGCGCAGGGCCGTCTCCCGGGCCCAGCGGCCGGAAGTGAGCGTACCCGTGACCAGCACGGCGGCGCCGCAGCCGGCGATGATCCACCACGCCGTCCGCCCGGCGTCGGTGAAGGCCGCCGTGTGCGCGTACGCGCCGCCCGCCATCAGGGCGCCGACGACGGCCACGCCGAGGGACTGGCCGATCTGCCGGCTGGTGGAGGCCACCGCGGCCGCGACGCCGGCCTGCGAACGGGGCATGCCCGAAACGGCGGTGTTGGTGATGGGCGCGTTGACCAGACCGAAGCCGGTGCCGAAGAGCAGGTACGCGACGACCAGCACGGCCGTCGGAAGGTGGTCGGAGTAGGTGAGCGCCTGGAGCACGGCGCTCGCGCACAGGGCCGCCCCGGCGAGGAGCAGGGGGACGCGCGGCCCCCGGGAGGCGACCATGCGGCCGGACACCGGTGCGGTCAGCAGCGCCATCACCGCCATCGGCAGCATGAACAGTCCGGCGTGCAACGGGGTGAGCCCGCGCACGTTCTGCAGGTACAGGGAGCTGACGAACAGGAACCCGCCCAGGGAGGCGAAGGCGGCGACCGCGATCACGGTGGCGCCCGCGAACGGCGCGGAGCGGAAGAAGCGCAGCTCGATGAGCGGGTCGGTGCGCCTGGGCTCGTACCACAGCAGGCCCAGCAGCGCGCCCAGCGCCGCCGCCGCGCAGCCGACGACGAGCGGCGACGTCCAGCCGCGCTCCGGCGACTCGATGATCGCGTACGTGAGCGTGGTGAGCAGGACGATGACGAGCACCTGGCCGACCGGGTCCACCCGGCGGGGCCGCGGCGCCCGCGATTCCGGCACGTACCTGCGGGTCAGGAACAGCGCGGCCAGGCCGATCGGCACGTTGATCCAGAAGACGGCCCGCCAGCCGGCCGACTCGACCAGGGCGCCGCCGACGATCGGCCCGGCGGCCATGCTGATGCCCACGACGCCGCTCCACACGCCGATGGCGCGGGCGCGCTGCCGGGAGTCGGTGAAGGTGTTGCTGATGATCGACATGGCGACGGGGTTCAGCATCGATCCGCCGACCGCCTGGAGCATCCGTGCGACGACGAGCCAGCCGAGCCCGGGGGCCAGGCTGCACAGCAGCGAGGCCCCGGTGAAGACCACCAGCCCGATCTGGAAGACCCGGCGGCGGCCCACCCGGTCGGCGGTGGAGCCGGAGAGCATCAACAGGCTGGCCAGCACCAGCGTGTAGGCATCGACCGTCCATTGCAGCCCGGACACCGAGGTGTGCAGGTCGCGCTGGATGGCGGGCAGGGCGACGTTCAGGATCGTGTTGTCGAGGCTGACGATCAGCAGGCTCATGCAGCAGACGGCGAGCACGAGCCAGGGCCGTCGTTGGGCGGCGTCCGGCATGGTGGGGGCTCCACAAGTATTTGTATTGTTGAAATCATTGTGAGCATATAACTAAATCGCCGAACAGCCCAGCCCCGAACAGCCCCGGCCCGCGCAGCCCGGCCCCGCGCAGCCCGGCCCAGCCCGCGAGCCGCCCCCACCCGCCCCGTCACGGGCGGGGGGTCGGCTCCGGCGGCCAGGCGCCGGCGGCCAGGACGCCGGTGGCGTAGGCGCGGGCGACCAGCGCGGTGCGGTTGGGCAGCTGCCAGCGGCGGGTGAGCCGGGCGAGGTGGTAGTTGACGCCGTCCGGGGTGAGGCCGATCTCCCGGCCGATCTGGGCGGTGGTGGCGCCGCGGGCGGCGGCGGCGAGGATCCGGGCCTCGATCGGGCTCACCTCGGGGCGGGGGGCGGCCGGCGGGGCGGCCGGCCCGGTACGGACGGGCAGCGAGAGCAGCAGGTTCGGGGTCTCCTCCGGGGTGTCGCCGACCAGGGCGACGGTCATCTCGCCGCTCCGCTCGGTGCCGTCGGCGGCCGACCAGGAGACCGGCGCCGGGTACTGCGAGCGCCGGTGCAGGCGGACGGCCTCGGCGAGCGCCGGGATGGTGGCACTGTCCCGGAGGGTGAAGAACTCCAGGATCTTCCGGTTGCGCAACTGCCCGGGCAGCAGGCCGAATTCGGCGGCCATCGCCCGGTTGACGATCATGATCCGGCCGCTGAACTCGCACACCGCCAGCGCCACCGGCACGTGGTCGAGCAAGCGCAGCGTCCGGTTGCGCCAGATGACGGCGAGGTCCTGCCAGCTCTCCGCGGTCGACTCGCAGTCGGTCAGTCTCATGCCCGGCCCCTCCCGTGTACGGCTCCCGCGTGCTGCAGACCTGACGGCCCGTTGACAAGTCTTCCGCGACCGCCGCTACTGCACAAACATGTAGTCCTCGGGCCCGGGTTCCCGCCCCGCTCGGGCGAGAGTGGAGGACGACGAGGTTTCTCCTGCCACGGAAGGCGACAACCCATGACCGAGACGATGACCCCGGCGGCAGCCGAGGCTGCGAATCCGGCCGGGGCCGGGCTCCCGCCCGAGACCCTGGTGCCCCGGCAGAGCACCGCCGGGGTGCCGCTGGTCGACATCTCGTCGGCGCCGCCGATCGCCGCCCCCGTGCTGCGCACCATGGAGCTGGCCCGGCGGCACGCCCCGGCCTTCGTCCAGCGCCTGCACGGGCGGGACACCCTGATCGTCACCGGCCTGGACCTGGTCGAGGAACTGGCCGACGAGGAGCGGTTCACCAAGTCGATCGGACCGGCCCTGGAGAACGTCCGCGCGTTCACCGGGGACGGCCTGTTCACGGCGTACAACGCGGAGCCGAACTGGGCCAGGGCGCACGACATCCTGATGCCCGCCTTCGCGCTCGGCTCGATGCGCACCTACCACCCGGTGATGCTGCGGGTGGCCCGCCGCCTGATCGAGTCCTGGGACGGCCGGTCGGCCGCCGGACTGGTCGTGGACGTGCCCGGCGACATGACCCGGATGACCCTGGACACCATCGGGCTGGCCGGTTTCGGCTTCGACTTCGGCTCCTTCGACCGGGAGGAGCCGCACCCCTTCGTCGAGGCGATGGTCCGCTCCCTGGACTGGGCGATGAACAAGCTCCTGCGCGACCCGGAACTCGACCACAGCGAGCGCGACGAGGCCGCCCAGGGCGACGCCCGGTACCTGGCCTCGGTGGTGGACGAGGTGATCGCCGCCCGCGCCGGCAGCCCCGAGCAGGGCCCGGCCGAGGACCTGCTGGGCCTGATGCTCGACGCCGTGCACCCCGCCGACGGCGGCAGACTGGACGCCGAGAACATCCGCAACCAGGTGATCACCTTCCTGATCGCCGGCCACGAGACCACCTCGGGCGCGCTCTCCTTCGCCCTGTACTACCTCGTCAAGCACCCCGGCGTGCTCCGCGAGGTCCAGCGCGAGGTGGACGCGCTCTGGGGCGACCAGGCCGACCCGGAGCCCTCGTACGAGGACATCGGCCGGCTCCGGTACACCCGGCAGGTGCTCAACGAGGCGCTACGGCTGTGGCCGACGGCCCCCGCGTTCAGCCGGGAGCCCCGCGCGGACACCCTGCTCGGCGGCCGGATCCCGGTCCGCGCCGGGGAGCCGGTCCTGGTGGCCACGATGATGCTGCACCGCGACCCCGTCTGGGGCGACAACCCCGAGCTGTTCGACCCCTCCCGCTTCGACCCCGAGCCGGAGGCGGCCCGCTCACCGCACGCCTTCAAGCCCTTCGGCACCGGCGAACGCGCCTGCATCGGACGGCAGTTCGCGCTGCACGAGGCGACCATGCTGCTCGGCATGCTGGTCCACCGCTACCGGCTGATCGACCACGCCGACTACCGGCTGACCATCAAGCAGACGCTCACCATCAAGCCCGACGACTTCACCCTCGCCCTCGCCCCGCGCACGCCCACGCCCCCGGCGGTGGTCGACGCGCCGGTCCGCGTCGCCGACCTGCCCGGGCGGGTCCGCCAGGGCACCGGCCTGCTGCTCCTGCACGGCTCCAACTACGGCGCCTGCCGCGAGTTCACCCGGCAGCTGGCCGACGTGGCGGCCGCACTCGGCTGCGACACCGCCGTCGCCCCGCTGGACGCCTACGCGGACGGGCTGCCCACCGACCGGCCGGTGGTGATCACCGCCGCCTCGTACAACGGCCAGCCGACGGACGACGCGGCGGAGTTCGTCCGCCGGCTCCGGGCGGCGACCGAACAGGCCGAGGGCGCCGCCGAGTTCGCGAAGGACGTCCGGTACGCGGTGCTCGGCATCGGCGACCGGACGTACGCCGCCACGTACCAGCGCGTGCCGACGCTGATCGACGAGGGCCTCGCCGCCCTGGGCGGCACCCGGCTGCTCGCCCGGGGCGCGGCCGACGCCTCCGGCGATCTGGCCGGGAAGGTGGCGGAGTTCACCACGGCGCTGAGCCGGGCCCTGCTGGAACGGTACGGCGACGCCGCCGCACCCGTCGCCGCCGGCTCCGGCACCGCGCCCGCTCCCGCTCCCGCTCCCGCTCCCGCCGAGGCCGCCCCCCTGGAGACGTACACCGTGACGGAGCTGGCCGGCGGTCCGCTGGACGCCCTGGCCGCGAAGCGCCGCGTGATCGGGCTGACCGTCACGGCGGTCGGCAGCCTCACCGACCCCGCCTACCCCCGGGTCAAGCGCCTGGTCCGGCTGGCCTTGCCGGAGGGCGTCGACTACCGCACCGCGGACCACGTCTCGGTGCTTCCGGCCAACGACCCGGCCCTGGTCGAGCGCGCCGCCAAGGTGTTCGGCACCGACCCGGACACCCTGCTCGCCATCGTGGCGAACCGGCGCACCATCCTGGCCGTGGACCGGCCGCTGACGGTTCGCGAACTGCTCACCCACCACGTCGAGTTGCAGGACCGACCGAACGCCGCCCAGCGTGCGACGCTGGCCGACCTCAACCCCTGCCCGCCCGAGCGGGCCGCGCTGCGGGCGCTGCCCGAGGACGACCCCCGGACGCTGCTGGACCTGGTCGAGGACCACCCGGCCCTGCGGGAGGTCCTGACCTGGCCGGTGCTGCTGGAACTGCTGCCGCCGATCCGGCCCCGGATGTACTCCATCTCCACGTCGCCGACCAGCGCCCCGCGCCACGTGGACCTGATGGTCTCCGTGCTCGACGCCCCGGCCCGCTCCGGCCGGGGCTCCTTCCGGGGCGTCGGCTCCGGCTACCTCGACCGGGTGGCCGTCGGGGACACCGTACTGGCGCGCCTCCAGCCGTGCCGCGAGACGTTCCGGATCGGCCACCGCGCCCCGGTGATCATGATCGCGGCCGGCACCGGCCTGGCGCCGTTCCGCGGCGCGGTCGCCGACCGCCGCGCCCTGCTCGCCTCCGCCACCGGCGAGGCCACCGCCACTGACGAGGCCACCGCCGCCGAGGCCACCGACAGGGGCACCGAACTCGCCCCGGCCCTGCTCTACTTCGGCTGCGACGCGCCCGACGCCGACTACCTGCACCGCGACGAACTGCTCGCCGCCGAGCAGGCCGGCGCCGTCTCGATGCGCCCGGTCTTCAGCGAACAGCCCGTCGACGGCCGGCGCTTCGTCCAGGACCGCATCGCCGCCGAGGGCGCGGAGGTCTGGAACCTGCTCGCCGCCGGCGCCGAGGTCTACGTGTGCGGCGACGGCGCCCGGATGGCCCCGGGCGTCCGCGCCGCCTTCCGCGAGCTCTACCTGAGCCGGACCCCCGGCGCCGACGAGGGCCAGGCCCAGGCCTGGCTCCAGGGCCTGATCGACGAGCGCCGCTACGTCGAGGACGTCTACGCGGGCCGCTGAGCCCGCCCGACCGGGAGGCCGGCCGCACCCACCCGGGGCGCGGCCGGCCTCCCGTCGCACACATATCTCCCAACTCCCCTTCCATGCAAGCCTCGACACATTGTCGATCAAGGTGTTCTGATGTTCGCACCATACGTATGACTATCCGACCAACACCTGACGGTGGGTCGGAGAAGCGGAGGAACGGTGCGGCCTGCTCGTGGCGTGGCTGTCCTGCTGGCAACGGGGGTCGTCGTGGCCCTCGGCCTGGGCACGGGAGGCCCCGACTCGAAGGGCAGACCGGCCACCGCCGACGCCGCTCCGGAGAGCACACCCGACCCGAGCGGCACACCCTCCGACAGCCCCAGCAGCCCCGGTGCCACCCCGACCCCCAGCGCCACGCCGACCTGGGACGGCCAAGTCAAGGTGCTCGGCGACGGCTCCACCTCCGACACCGGCCCGCAGCCCAAACAACCGCGGCCCGAGAAGCTGAAGCCCGGCGAGAAGCCGCCGCAGTTCGTGGTGTTCTCCTGGGACGGGGCACTGGAGGGCGACGACGAACAGTTCTCGCGCTTCCGCAAGCTGGGTACGGAGAACAACGCCCAGATGACGTTCTTCCTGAGCGGCATCTACACCCTGCCCAAGTCCAAACGCACGCTCTACCACCCGCCGCAGCACGACGCCGGCGCCGCCGCCATCGACTTCGCCACCGACGCCCACATCAAGGACACCCTGGAACAACTGCGCCTGGCCTGGCAGGACGGGAACGAGATCGGCACCCACTTCAACGGGCACTTCTGCGGCTCCAAGGGCGGCGGCGACTGGAGCACCGAGGAGTGGAAGAGCGAGCTCGACCAGGCGCTCTCCTTCGTCACCAACTGGAAGACCAACACCGGCTTCAAGAACCTCCCGCCGCTGCCCTTCGACTACACCAAGGAGGCGGTCGGCGGCCGCGCCCCCTGCCTGGAGGGCCAGAAGAACCTGCTCGCGGCCGAGAAGGCGGCCGGCTTCCGGTACGACGCCAGTTCACCGGGCGAGTTCCAGGTCTGGCCCGGCAAGAAGGACGGCATCTGGAACTTCCCGCTCCAACTGCTGCCCTACCCGGGCAAATCGACCCAGGTCCTCTCGATGGACTTCAACTTCCTCGCCAACCAGTCCGGGGACACCACCAAGGGTGATCCGAAGAAGTACGACGCGTGGGAGAAGGAGACCCGGAACGGCTACCTCAACGGCTTCGAACGGGTCTACAACGGCAGCCGGGCGCCGCTCTTCATCGGGAACCACTTCGAGAGCTGGAACGGCGGCATCTACATGCAGGCCATCGAGGACGTGATGAAGAGCGTCTGCACCCGGGAGGGCGTCCGCTGCGTGTCCTTCCGCCAGGTCGCCGACTGGCTGGACGCCCAGGACCCCAAGGTCCTCGACCAGTTGCGCGCGCTGGACCCCGGGCAGCCGGCCGACTGGTCCCGTCTGGTCAAGTGACCCGGCCCGGGCGGCCGCGGGGCCGTGACACCGCGCCCCGCGGCCGCCCGGCCCTACCGGCCTCCCGGACCACCGGCCGCCTTCATGTACGAGGTCCAGATCTGGGTGGGCAGCGCGGAGTCCGGGGTGTCCGGGGCGGCGCCGCCCAGCCCCTCCAGCGAGAGCAGCTTCATGTCCTTCAGGTCCGCCCGGAAGACCGTGACGGCCGTGGACATCCGCGCGTCGTAGCCGACGAACCACCCCGCCGTACGGTCCGGGGTCGTCCCCGGCTTCCCCGCCAGGTCCGGCCCGGCCTCCGCCGCCGCCTTGGCGCTCCCGGTGCGGACCGCGCTCTTCAGTGCCGCGTCCACCTCCCCCGCGACCTGCGGGGTCAGCGCCTGTACGGCGGTCGGCAGGCGCAGCGCGAGCGGCTCGCCGTTCCGGGTGATCCTCAGGACGGAGTACGGGTCCGTGTGGCTGCCTCCCGCGGCGAAGGCGGCGTAGGCGTCGGCGGTCCTGATCGCGCTCGGCGTGGAGTTCCCGACACCGAAGGCCGGCACCAACTCCCCCATGCTGCCCGGGAGCAGGCCCAGGTCGGCGGCGGTCTTCTGCACCCGGTCCAGGCCGACGTCCATGGCGAGCTGCATCATCGGCCCGTTGACGGACTGCTCCACCGCGCTCCTCAGGGTGACCGTCCCCCAGCTCCGCTTGCCGTCGTTGGCGGTCTTCGCTATCCGCCCGTTGCGCCCCCAGTACGGCCCCTCCGGGGTCATCACGTTCACGCCGTCGTCGCCGTCGTAGGTGGTGGTGGGCGTCACCGGGGTGCGGCTGCCGCCCCGCTGGCGCTGGACGCCCTCGCTCAGGCCCGAGGCGTAGACCAGCGGGGTGAAGGCCGAACCGACCGGCACCGTGGAGGTGTTGGCGTTGTCGAAGCCCTGTTTCAGGTAGTCGGTTCCGCCGTAGAGCGCGACGATCCTCCCGTCCGGGGCCACCGAGGCGGCGCCGACCTTCAGTAACCGGTCGGCCTCGCGGCTGTCGGGGTCGATCCCCTTGGTGGCGTCCCGCACCGCGGCGGCCAGCGCGGTGACCTTCGGCTTCTCGAAGGTGGTGAAGATCTGGTGGCCGCCGAGGTCGAACTGGGCCTGCGTGATGTCGCTGTGGCCCTCCACGTAGGTCCTGGCCATGTCCACCAGGTACCCGACCTGGCCGCTCAGCCCCGCCGCCTTCGGCTGGGTTCTGGGTTCGGGGAACACCGTGTACCTGGCGCGCTCGGCGGCGGAGAGCTTGCCGACCTTCACCATCCGGTCCAGGATCCAGGACCACCGCTCCTCGGCCCGCCGGTGGTTGTTCGCGCTGATCCCCGGATCGAACTGCCCGGCCCCCTTCAACAGGGCGGCGAGGAAGGCCCCTTCGCTCGGGTTGAGCTGCGAGACGTCCTTGCCGTAGTACGCCGCCGCGGCCCGTTCGATGCCGTAGCTGCCGCGCCCGAACCAACTGGTGTTCAGATAGCCGGCCAGGATGTCCGGTTTGCTCATCCGCCGGTCCAGTTTGATCGCGATGACGATCTCACTGAGCTTGCGCGAGACGTCCTGACGCTGGTTCAGGTAGCTGTTCTTGACGTACTGCTGGGTGATGGTCGAGCCGCCCTGGGTCTCACCGCCCGTGGCCATCTGGTAGACCGCGCGGCCGATGCCCGTGAAGGAGATCCCCGGGTCCGAGTAGAAGGTCTCGTTCTCGGCGGCCAGTACGGCCCACTGCACCGACTCCGGCACCCGGTCGAGCGGCACCTCCTGCCGGTTGGTCTCACCGATCCGCGCCATCTCGGTGCCGTCCGCCCAGAAGTACACGTTGTTCTGCTGGGTGGCGAAGGCGTTCAGGTCCTCCGGGACCTGGGTGGTGACGTAGAACCAGGTCAGCCACCCCGTCAGCACCGCCGCCCCGGCCCCCGCCACCAGGAGCAGCTGCCGCCAGGACGGGAGCCAGCGGCGGACTCCGCGCCGCCCTCTGCGCGGGTAGTCGATCCACCGCCGCCCTTCGGGCTCCTCCCCTCCGGGCTTCTCCTTCTCGGCCCCGCCACCTTGGTGAGCACGCACAGTCCGGTCTCCGATTCGCTCGTGGGCACAGACCCCCGAACTCAGACGCGATGAGGGTCGGACCACGGCACAACGGAATTGATGTGATCACGGTCATACCGCGCGGACCGGCGGGGCGGCGCAGACCCGCCCGGCCTGGGGTTTCACAGCGCCGGCCGAGGAGGTGGACCACGGGAAACGACGACGCCGGGGTGCCTTGTGGCACCCCGGCGGGTGGTCGAGGGCGAGGAAAGCGAACGGGCTATGTCAGGTGGAGTGAGAAGGAAGCCCGTTCATGGCCTCGCCGGGGCCAACGGTAGCAGTCAGGCGGGGATCAGGTCGCGCAGGTTTTCCGGGGTGATGACGACGGAGTCCGGGTGCAGGCCGTCCGGGCGCTCCAGGCCGATGTACGTGACCGGGCCGGCCGGGAGCGCCGCGCCGTCCCACAGCGTGGTGGCGGTGGCGCGCTCGCCCATCAGCCCGGTCAGGTGGCGGACCGTCAGGTGGTCGCGCTCGACGATGCCGCGCAGCAGCGTGGCGACCGACACCCGGTTCCCCTCGACCCGGTTGGAGTTCGGGTTGCCCTTCAGGTACAGGTGCAGCCACTTGGCGTGCCAGCGGCCGTCGTCCCCGCGCAGGAAGGCCAGTGGCAGGGCGACCCGGCCCGGGCCGCGCAGGTCCGACTTCATGCGGACGGTGCGCGGTTCGAAGGGGCGGCCCTGCTGTTCGGCATCGCGCAGCATGAAGCCGAAGAAGGACTCCTCGACCTCCTCGAAGCCCTCGCCGGAGAAGATGTTGACCTGCGGGACGATGGAGCTGCCGCGTACGGCGCCCAGGCGCAGGTTGATGAACTCGGAGCCGCCGTCGGTGGCGTCGGTGACGTCGCCCGAGTGCTCGCCCTCGAGCTGGGTGAGCGAGGTGTAGGAGAGCCAGCCGAGCGTCTCGTAGGAGTCGTCGAGCAGCAGGGCGGACAGGTCGAAGTCGGTGCTGTGGCTGGTCTGCTTCCAGTAGACGAAGAAGCGCAGCAGTTCGCCGTCGACCGGGGTGAGGGAGCCGCGGGGCAGCACGCCGAGTCCGGCGGCGGTGGCCCTGCCGCTGAGCGGGAGTGCGACGTCGAGCACGTCGGGGTCGATCAGCAGGTGCCCGGGGTCGGGGAGGCGGCGGCTCGTCTCGGCGTCCAGGGCGGCGAGCAGGCGGTCGCGTTCGGGTGCCGGCAGGGGCGGGCGGGTGTCGCCGGTGACCCAGGCGCGGCCGAGGCGGTTGACGAAGAGGCGGCGCCCGTCCGCTTCCCCGGTGCGGTTGTGGAGGTGTTCGCGGACCGACAGCAGGACCCGACCGGAGACCTGCGGGGCGGCCTGCTCGACGGCGGCCACGACGGTGTCGCGCTCCTCCGGGGTGCGGCCCGTGCGCAGCAGCCGGTCCAGGGACCGGAACAGCATGCCCGGGGCGGCGGCCAGCAGCCGTACCGCGCCGGTGACGTCGTCGGCGCCGAGGAGTTCCTCGACGCGGCTGGTGAGGGAGCGGGCCGCCAACTCGCCGCGGGCGACGGCGAACACCTCGGCGGCGTGCGGCCAGCGCGGGTACTCGTGCGGGTGGAGGCGCTCACCGAGGCGCTTGAACGCCTCGCGGTGCGCGGTGACGTCGGCGAGCTTGGCGGGGCTGGCGGCGACGACCGCGTCGAGGCCGGCCAGCAGGGCGCGGCGGGCCGGCCGTGGCAGCGCCCGGAACCGGGTCGGTTCCGCCAGGGTCACGTCGCCGTCGGACAGTGCGCAGGCCAGCCGGAGCACGTCGGTGACGGTGTCCAGGAGGAGGTCGGCACCGGCCCGGAGGCGGGCGAGGTTGACGACGGCGCGGTTCTCCCGGACCGGGATCGCCTCGGGCTGCGGACCGGCGACGCAGTGCCCGGCGAGCACGCCGAGGTCGCGCAGGCCCTCCTCGCCCAGCGGGGTGGTGCTGCCGGCCAGGGCCAGGTAGAGGGCCGTCACCTCCTCGTCCAGGGCGCCGCCCAGGTGCAGGACCGTCATGCGGTCGCCCGCGGCGGCGATCAGCTCGTCGTGGGCGGCGAGCAGTTCGGCGTAGCTGTGCTGGTACCTGCCGTAGGCCGGGAGGGTCAGCAGGTCGACCACGCCGGTGCGCAGTTGGGCGAGCACGCCGTCCCGTGACGCGTCGTCGGCGAGCGCCCCGGCGATGCAGTGCGTCCAGAACTCGAAGGTGTCCGGCACGTTGAGCGGGAAGTCGATGAAGTAGGCGTTGTGCCCGACGTGGTCGCCCACCAGCTCCCGGACGGTGCCCAGGGTGCGGGCGGCGGTGTCGACGACCGTCGCCCCGGGCAGCCCCGACAGGTGCTCCAGCAGGCCCGCCGAGAGCTTGAAACCCACGGACATCAGTGCGGCGTCGAACTGCCGCGCCGCGACGGCGCCTTGCCCCGCCGGACCGCCCGGCCAGGAGGAGGCGGGGAGGTGGTGGGTGTGCCGGACGACGATGGGTTCGAGACGGTGGACCATGCGGTCATGCTCGCAGAACGGCGCGGGGCGACGCATGCGGGTTTCCGGGCCCGCCACCGGTAGGTCCCGGGAAGTTGGCTAGACAGGAATTGGCTGAAAACTCATGCGGCGTTCGCTGGAGGACCTCGTACGGCCCGGCTGCGGCACCTATGTTCGAACCTTCTTGGCACCCCCCTTACCCCGAGAAGGAAGGACACCACGTGGCCTCCATCGACCGGCGCCGATTCCTCCAGCTGAGCGGCGCGTCCGCAGCCGCCGCAGGCCTCGGCGCGTTCCCGCCCGCGGTCAGCAAGGCCCTGGCACTGCCCGCGATCGGCCGGACCCGCTCGATCGAGGACGTCGAACACGTCGTCGTCCTGATGCAGGAGAACCGTTCCTTCGACCACTACTTCGGCACCCTGCGCGGCGTGCGCGGGTTCGACGACCCGCGCCCCACGCTGCTGCCCGACGGCCGGCCGAACTGGCACCAGCCCGCCGCCGCCGTGAGGACCGACCGCTACCACGACCGCGGTCTGCCCGCCTCCGAGCAGGAGGTTCTGCCCTGGTACATCGACCCCAGGAACACCACCGAGTACCAGGCCGGCACCGACCACGGCTGGAGCAGCGGCCACCTCGCCTGGAACGAGGGGCGCCACGACCAGTGGGTGAACCAGAAGCAGGACGTCATGACGATGGGCCACCTCAAGCGCCAGGACCTGGCGTACCACTTCGCCCTGGCCGACGCCTTCACCCTCTGCGACTCGTACTTCTGCTCCGTCCACGCCGACACCGCGCCCAACCGCATCTACCTGTGGACCGGCACCAGCGACCCGCGCAACGTGTACGGCCGCAAGCCCAACGGCCCCGGCCTGGAGGAGCGCAACAACACCAACGGCTACACCTGGACCACCTACCCCGAGCGCCTGGAGAAGGCCGGCGTCAGCTGGAAGCTGTACCAGGGCGGCTCCGGCGAGCCGGGCACCCCCACGGACAACTACACCGACAACTCGCTGATGTTCTTCGAGCGGTACCAGGTCGCCGAGGGCGCGTCGGGCCCCCTGGTGGACAAGGGCGCCACCGACCACACGCTGAAGGAGTTCCGCGCCGACGTCCAGCAGGGCCGGCTGCCGCAGGTCTCCTGGATCGTCCCGCCGTACAAGTACAGCGAGCACCCGTCCGCGACGCCCACCGACGGCGCGTACTACATCAACCTCG
The DNA here is from genome assembly GCF_044750105.1 of Kitasatospora sp. NPDC088861. Lineage (NCBI taxonomy): Bacteria > Bacillati > Actinomycetota > Actinomycetes > Kitasatosporales > Streptomycetaceae > Kitasatospora > Kitasatospora sp. NPDC088861. Next base: position 82,104 of record NZ_JBIVJF010000009.1, on the reverse strand, counting down.
TGCTGGACGCGCTCACCTCCAACCCCGAGGTCTGGGGCAGGACGGTCTTCCTCATCAACTACGACGAGAACGACGGCCTGTTCGACCACGTCGTCCCGCCGATGCCGCCGGTCGTCAGCGGCCCGGGCGGCCAGGGCATCGTCTCCGCCGACCTGAGGGCGAGTCTGCGCGACGAACTGCTCGACCTCGGCAAGCACCCGGGCGAGATGAGCCCGCTGGTCCCCGGCGCCGACCCGGGCGGCCTCCAGCCGATCGGCCTCGGCCCGCGCGTGCCGATGCTGGTCATCTCCCCGTGGTCGCGCGGCGGCTGGGTCTGCTCGGAGACCTTCGACCACACCTCCGTCCTGCGGTTCCTGGAGGCCCGGTTCGGCATCGAGGAGCCCAACATCAGCGCCTGGCGCCGGTCGGTCTGCGGCGACCTCACCTCGGCGCTCGACTTCTCCGGCACCGACCCGCGGCCGGTCTCGATCCCGGTGCCCGCGCCGATCGCCTCGCAGGGCAAGCCGTACCAGGTGCCGCTGCCCCAGCGGATGCCCACCCAGGAGCCCGGCGTCCGGCCGGCCCGCGCCCTCCCGTACGACCTGGTGGTCAACGAGGAGGAGACGGACACCCCCGGGCGGTTCCAGCTGGATCTGGAGAACCGGGGCGAAGCGGGCACCTGGCTCTACGTCTACGACCGGACCGCGCCGAAGGCCGCTCCCCGCCGCTACACCATCTCGGGCGGCGACACCCTCGGCGACTTCTGGCCGCACTCCGCCTCCGGCGACTACCACCTCGCCGCCCACGGCCCGAACGGGTCGGTGTACGAGTTCGAGGGCAGTGCCCGGACCGAGCTGGTCGCGCTGTTCGACCCGCAGAAGTCCAAGGTGCGCGTCAAGGTCACCAACAACGGGCCGGTCACCCGGACGGTGACCGTCGCCAACGCCTACGCCAAGGGCTCGCAGCAGAGCCGCAGCCTCCGGCGCGGCGCCTCGGCCCAGTTCACCTTCGACATACGCCCCGACAGCCGCTGGTACGACATCACGGTCGCCGCCACCGACGGCCCGACCTTCCGCCGCCGCTGGGCCGGCCACCTGGAGAACGGCCGCCCCGGCACCAGCGACCCCGGCCCCCGCTGACCGACGGCGCGGCCCTGACCGTCGGCACGGCGCCCGACCGACGGCGCAACGCCTGAACCGGCCCGCCGCACCGGCGTTTCGTCCTACGCCGGTGCGGCGAGCCCCAGCGCCTGGCGGTACCAGGGGGCGGCGGCGGGCAGCCGGGCGAGGGGGCCGGGGCCGGGCGGGCAGGCGGCGAGGCGCCAGACGTCGTCCCCCCGGTACCAGTGGTCGCGGGCGATCAGGGAGAACTGCCGCTCGGAGACGCGGCCCGGCGTGGCGGCGAGCAGACGCCGGCATTCGTCCCACGAGGCGTCCGGGCCGTCCGCGCCGGGCAGCGCGGGCAACAGGCCGAGGCCGGCCAGGGCGGCGAGCAGGTCGCCGGACCGGACCGGGTCGGGGTGGCTCGCGTGCTGGACGCCGGGCGGGACGGCGTGGTCGTCCAGGGCGAGCGCGGTGATCAGCCGGGCCAGGTCGGCGCGGTCCACCACGGAGAGCCTGGCGTTCCCGCCCGCCCAGGGCACCGGCACCCGGCGGACCAGTTCGGCCAGCGCGGGCACCACCCAGCGGTCGCCCGTCCCGGTCACCAGGCCGGGCCGCAGCACGACGGCACCGGCCGCCAGCGCGACGCGTTCGCCGAGCAGCCTGGTCCGGCTGGCCTCGGAGACCGGGGCGGCCGGCACCTCGTCGACCCCGATGCCGGAGTGCGGCCCCTCGCCGTACACCGCGGTCGTCGACAGGTGGACGATCCGGCGTACCCCGGCCCCGGTAGCGGCGGCCGTCACCGCCTCGGTGCCGCGCACGTTCACCGCCGCGCACTCCTCGGCGCCGCCGGAGACCCGGGAGGCCAGGTGGAGCAGGACGTCGGCACCCTCGCAGAGCGCGGCCAGCGCCGCCCCGTCGGCGAGGTCTCCCGGCACCCAGGCGGCCGGGCCGCGCCCGGCCGGCACTTCGCGGGCCAGCGCGCGCACCCGTGCGCCGCGGGCGGTCAGGGCGGCCAGCACCGCGGAGCCTATGAAGCCGGTCGCCCCGGTCAGCGCGACCGTGGTGCGCTCCGGGTGCCGCCGTCCCGCCGCCATGCCGCACCCCTCGCCGTCCCGCCGTCCCGGCGTGTCCCGTGTCGCCGTCCCGGCGTGTCGCCGTCGACCGGCCGGTCAGTCTATCCAGCCGCCACCCGCCCGGCGGCCACCCGTACGGAGGGGGCGGGGCACGGCCCGAGGTAAGGCCCACCTAGGCTGTAGGCCAAGCAAAACGGGCGAACCGGACCCCCTCCAGGGGCCACGAGGACGGAAAGCAGGGCCCCCCGATGGGCGACGGAATGTCAGGCATGCACCACCACGGCGGGATGACCCAGCTAGGCCCGTTCACCTTGTCCAACGTCTGGACCTGGTCCCCCGACTGGGTGTTCCTGCTGGGAGGCCTGGCCGCCCTGGCGCTGTACGCGGCGGGCGTGGTCCGGCTCCACCGGCGCGGCGACCGCTGGCCGATCGGCCGGATGGTCGGCTGGGCGGCCGGTGTCGGCAGCTTGATCCTGGTCACCTGCACCGGGCTGAACGACTACGGCATGGTGCTGTTCAGCGCGCACATGATCCAGCACATGGTGCTGTCCATGCTGACGCCGATCCTGCTGCTGCTGGGCGCCCCGATCACGCTGGCGCTGCGCGCGCTGCGGCCGACCGGCAAGGGCCGCCCGCGCGGGCCGCGCGAGCTGCTGGTGGCGCTGCTGCACAGCCGGTACGTCCGGGTGATCTCGCACCCGGCCTTCACCATCCCGATGTTCATCGCGAGCCTGTACGGGGTCTACTTCACCCCGTTGTTCGACTTCCTGATGCAGTACCGCGCCGGGCACATCTTCATGATGGTGCACTTCCTCCTCACCGGTCTGGCCTTCTTCTGGCCGATCATGGGCGTGGACCCGGGCCCGCACCGCCCCGGCCATGTGATGCGGATCATCGAGCTGTTCATGGGCATGCCGTTCCACGCCTTCTTCGGCGTGGCCGTGATGATGGCCAGCCACCCGCTGGTCACCACCTTCACCGTGGAGGGCGCGCCACCGGGCACCAACCTCCTGGAGGACCAGAAGCTGGCCGGCGGCATCACCTGGGCGTTCGGCGAGATCCCGACCGCGATCGTGCTGATCGCGCTGGTGTACCAGTGGATGCGTTCCGAACAGCGGCAGGCCCGCCGCTCCGACCGCGCCGAGGAGCGCAGCGGCGACGCCGAGCTGGAGGCGTACAACGCCTATCTGGCCTCACTGCACAAGCGCGGCCCGCGCCCGGCGGCCCCGGCCGCCCCCGCCGCCGCTGTCACCCCCGTCACCCCGGCGGCCGACGCCGGCTGAGCCCACTGCCGCCTGTACCACGGAACCCCCTGTGGAACGGGGGTTCCGCCGTATACGTTCGGACGGTATGCACGCTCTGCTGATCGTCGCCGTCCTGCTCGGCGGGTACGTCCTGCTCTGGCTGCTCGGCTTCCTCGGCTGCGCGCTGCGACAGGGGCGCCGCCCCGCCCCCGTCGGGGCGGACTACCTGGTCGTCCTCGGCGCCGCCCTGGACGGCTGCGAGCCCGCCCCGCCGCTGGCGGCCCGGCTGGACGCCGCGCTGGAACGTTTCGCCGCCGAGGAGGCCGCCGGGCACACGCCGCTGCTCCTGGTCACCGGCGGGAAGGGCCCGCACGAGGAGTGCACCGAGGCCGCCGCGATGGCCCGCTACCTGACCGCCCGGGGCGCCCCGGCCGACCGGATCCGGCGCGAGGAACGGGCCGTGAACACCGTCGAGAACCTGCGTTTCAGCGCGGCGCTGATGGCCGCCGAACGGCCCGGCTACCGGTGCACGGTCGTCACCAGCGGCTTCCACACCGCCCGCACCGCGCTCGCCGCCCGCCGGGCCGGCGCCCCCGGCCGGGTGGTCGCCGCGGACGGACTGCTCGCCCACGGCCCGTACGCACTGCTGCGGGAGGCGGTCGGCACGGCACTCGCCTACCCGCGCGCCAACGCCGCCGCCCTCCTGCTCCTCGCGGGCACCGGGGTCCTCCTCGGCTAGGCGGACCTATGCCCCGGGCCCGGCGGCTGCTACTGGAGCCTCCACTGCTGGTTCCAGCCGCTGTTGCAGGTCCAGACGCCCAGGGCCTTGGCGTCCTCGTCGTAGGTCAGGCAGTCCTGGTCGGTGATCCGGATCTGGTACTGGCCGTCGCCCTGCGCGACGAGCTGCCACTTCTGCTCGTCGGCGCCGGTCCACGGCTTGGCGTCGGCGACGTAGCCCTTGGTGTTCTCGGTCAGCACGAGGCCGGACACGGCGCTGGTGATCTTGTAGCGGCCGTTGCCCAGTGCGGTGAACTGCCAGCCGGTGTTCTTGGGGCCGCTGGTGCCGGCGAGGATCGAGGGGCCGGAGGCAGCCCCGGTGGCCACCGGGCCCCGGCCGGTCTTCACCTTGGGGTACAGCAGCCCGGTCACGGCGTCACCGCCGCCACCGCCGCCCTGGTGCGCGGGCACGCCGGGAGTGGCGGTGCCGCCGGTGCTGACGCCCGGCACCGTACCGGGATTGGCCGGGACACCCGGGGTGGCGGTACCACCGGTGCCGACGCCAGGCACCGTACCGGGCTTGGCCGGGACACCCGGGGTGGCGGTACCACCCGTGCCGACGCCCGGCACCGTGCCGGGGATGCCGGGGGTGACGGGGACGCCCGGGGTGCCGGGGGTCCCCGCGATGTCGGCCGGGATCTCGCGGGCCGGGAAGTGGATGATCCGCTTGCTGTCGTAGCACCGGATCAGCACGCAGGACCGGGAGGTGGTCACGGTCCGGTCCGAGTCGCTGCCGACGAAGGCCCAGTTCCCGTAGCCGCCGTCGCCCTTGTTGGTGAAGGTCGACTCGCCCGCGAAGACCCAGATCCGGAAGTCGTCGTAGCCGGTCGGGCCGCCCTCGCTGTCGTGGTGCTCCAGCTTGACGGTCTGGTCGATCAGCACCCCGCGCATGTCCGCCTCGTAGACGTTGCGGAACCAGAGGGTGTCGTACAGGTCGGTGCCGTCGTACTTGAACACCATCACGTTGAACCCCGGTGCGGCGGCGCTCAGTTGGCCGGCCATCCCCTGGGTGAACGCCGCGTTGTCGGCCTGCGCGGTGAGGGCCGCGCTGCGGAAGCCCCCGATCATGGCGCCGATGGAGCTGATCAGCGCGCTGTAGCAGTTGCCGTTGCCGATGTTGGCGGGCCCGCCGACGCCCGGCTCGATGCCCGGGCAGTCGGTCGCCGCCGAGGCCTGCTGCGGCACGGCCATCAGGCCGGTCGAGGCCAGGGCCGCCAACAGGGTGCCGGCGACGGCCCGTTGGGTGGCCCTGGTCGTCCGGCGGGAGGAAGCGCGCATGCTGAAGTGCCCCGATCATTCGGCGAGGTGGCGTCCGTCTGCGGATCCGCAGCGGAGAGCGGTCCTCCGGATGCTAGGGCCGCTCACCGGCACCACCCGCGATCTTGACGGCACCCTGACGAACCGTTGATGATCTTCCTCCGCGCTGGCCCCGCAGCGGCCGCGGAGGCCGCCCGGAAAGCCCGGAGGCTCCCGGGTCCGGTACCGGACCCGGGAGCCTCCCGGTGCTTCGACTCCCCTGGGATCAGGCGAGGTTGGCGAGCGCCTCGTTGAAGGTCTTGGACGGGCGCATCACCGCCGCGGCCTTGGCCGGGTCCGGCTGGTAGTAGCCGCCGAGGTCGACCGGCGAGCCCTGCACGGCGATCAGCTCGTCGACGATGGTCGTCTCCTGCTCGCCGAGCGCCTTGGCCAGGCCCTCGAACGCCTGGGCCAGCTCGGCGTCGGCGGTCTGCTGGGCCAGCTCCTGGGCCCAGTACAGGGCCAGGTAGAAGTGGCTGCCGCGGTTGTCGATGCCGCCGAGGCGGCGGCTCGGCGACTTGTCCTCGTTGAGGAAGGTGCCGGTGGCGCGGTCCAGGGTGTCGGCCAGCACCTGGGCGCGGGCGTTGCCGGTGCTGGTGGCCAGGTGCTCGAAGCTGGCGGCCAGGGCGAAGAACTCGCCGAGGCTGTCCCAGCGCAGGTAGTTCTCCTTGACCAGCTGCTGGACGTGCTTCGGGGCGGAGCCGCCGGCGCCGGTCTCGAACAGGCCGCCGCCCGCCATCAGCGGGACGACCGACAGCATCTTGGCGCTGGTGCCCAGCTCCAGGATCGGGAACAGGTCGGTCAGGTAGTCGCGCAGCACGTTGCCGGTCACCGAGATGGTGTTCTCGCCGCGGCGGATGCGCTCCAGCGAGAACGTGGTGGCCTCGACCGGGGACTTGATCTCGATCTGCAGGCCGGTGGTGTCGTGCTCCGGCAGGTACTTCTTGACCTTCTCGATCAGGACGGCGTCGTGGGCGCGGTTCTCGTCCAGCCAGAACACCGCCGGGTCGCCGGTGGCGCGGGCGCGGGTGACGGCCAGCTTGACCCAGTCCTGGATCGGCAGGTCCTTGGTCTGGCAGGCGCGGAAGATGTCGCCCGGCTGGACGGCCTGCTCCAGCACCACGTTGCCCTCGGCGTCGACGAGGCGGACGGTGCCGGCCGCGGCGATCTCGAAGGTCTTGTCGTGGCTGCCGTACTCCTCGGCCTTCTGGGCCATCAGACCGACGTTCGGCACGGAGCCGATGGTGGCCGGGTCCAGGGCGCCGTGGGCGCGGCAGTCGTCGATGACGGCCTGGTACACGCCGGAGTAGCTGCTGTCGGGCAGCACGGCGAGGGTGTCGGCCTCCTGGCCGTCCGGGCCCCACATGTGGCCGGAGGTGCGGATCATGGCCGGCATCGAGGCGTCGACGATGACGTCGCTCGGGACGTGCAGGTTGGTGATGCCCTTGTCCGAGTCGACCATCGCCAGGGCCGGGCCCTCGGCGAGCTCGGCCTCGAACGAGGCCTTGATCTCCGCGCCCAGGTGCGGCACGCCGTCCAGGCCGTTGAGGATGCCGCCGAGGCCGTTGTTCGGGTCCAGACCGGCGGCGACCAGCACCTCGCCGTACTTGGCGAAGGTCTTCGGGAAGAAGGCGCGGACCACGTGGCCGAAGATGATCGGGTCGGAGACCTTCATCATGGTGGCCTTGAGGTGGACCGAGAACAGCACGCCCTCGGCCTTGGCGCGCTCGACCTGGGCGGTCAGGAACTCGCGCAGGGCGGCGACGCGCATCACCGAGGCGTCGACGACCTCGCCGGCCAGCACCGGGACGCGCTCGCGCAGCACGGTGGCGCTGCCGTCCTCGGCGACCAGCTCGATGCGCAGCGCGCCGTCGGCGGCGATCACGGCGGACTTCTCGGTGGAGCGGAAGTCGTTCTGGCCCATGGTGGCGACGTTGGTCTCGGAGTCGGCCGACCAGGCGCCCATGCGGTGCGGGTGGGTCTTGGCGTAGTTCTTCACCGAGCCCGGGGCGCGGCGGTCCGAGTTGCCCTCGCGCAGGACGGGGTTGACGGCGCTGCCCTTGACCTTGTCGTAACGCGCGCGGACGTCCTTGTCCTCGTCGGTCTGCGGGTCGTCCGGGTAGTCCGGGAGCGCGTAGCCCTGCGCCTGCAGCTCGGCGACGGCGGCCTTCAGCTGCGGGATGGACGCCGAGATGTTCGGCAGCTTGATGATGTTGGCGCCCGGGGTCTTGGCGAGGTCGCCCAGCTCGGCGAGGGCGTCCTCGATCCGCTGGCCCTCGGCGAGACGCTCCGGGAAGCTCGCGATGATCCGCCCGGCCAGGGAGATGTCGCGGGTCTCCACGCGCACACCCGCCGTCGAGGCGTATGCCTGGACAACCGGCAGGAACGAGTAGGTCGCCAGGGCCGGAGCCTCGTCGGTGTGCGTATAGATGATGGTCGAGTCAGTCATCGGTACTCCGCTTCACGTCTCCAACGTCTTGACGTCAAGATATCTCGTCACGGCCCCCTAGCTCCACCTCCCCCCGCCCCGGAGCGCGCGCCGGGCGCCCCGGGGGCGCGCCGACGGTCAGCTCCACCGTGGTCCCGGGGCGGGTGCGGGGCAAGCGGAGAACGCTCAGACCTCGGTGAACCGGGCCGCCAGCTCCGTCTCGTCGGCGAGGAACCAGAGCTGCCGGCCGCGGTTGCTCTCCCGGACGAAGTCGCGCAGCGGGTCGCTCGCCGCGACGTGGTCGGCGATGTCGCCGAGGACCACGAGGCCGACGCGGTAGTTGACGAACTTCTGCACGATGCCGCCGGCGACCCGGGTGCGCAGCGTGAAGAAGTCCGGGTGCAGCCGGGCGACGGGGACGACCACCCAGGAGGCACCGCGGCCGAACGCGTCGCCGATCACGTCCATGGCGTCCTGCTCCTCGCGGATCGGCGCGCCCTCGGCGGGCAGCCGCAGGACCGTCGTGCCGTACTGCTCGGACATTGCCGTTCTCCCTGGTCGATGTGGATCCGATATGGACCCGATGCGGATCCCGATGCGGATTCGGTGTGACCGACGCCATCCGACGCGGCCGGCGTCAGTGCATGGACGAGGTCATCGTGTGGACGATGCCGAGCAGCGCGGCGGTGTCGGCCGGATCGCCGAGGACGACGAGCCGCAGGGTCTCCCGCTCCTCGTCGTGGACGGTCTCGACGTGCAGCGGCCGGCCGCCCTCGCGCGGGCCGGCGATCGCGGCCATAACGGCGGTGGACAGCCGGTCGGCGGCGGCCCGGTCGACGTTCTCGATCCGGACGACGGCGGACACCTCGGCCCGCCGCGCGCCGGCGCCGGGCGCGGGCGGGGCGGCCGGGGCGCCGGTGAAGGCCTCCAGGTCCGCACGGGCGATCCGGTACTGCTTGCCGATCCTGGCCGCGACGAGCCGGCCGTCGCGGATGTAACCGCGGACGGTGCGCACGTGCAGGCCGAGCAGTTCGGCCACCTGTTCCACCGAGTAGTACTGCGCCACCTGCGACCATCCTCTCGAACGCCCCCATCCGCAGGAAACATACCATCCGATAGGGATGTTTACGTAATGATAGGGAGTGGTTTAGTCCACTCGGGTGAACCGACCGTCAGGGGTGCGTCAACGCACCCACCCATTCGGTCAACGCCGCGTCAGGACCGGCGACGCCCGGCGGAACCCGGCCTAGCGTCGAAGCAGCAGTTCCGGCAGGCACCACCACCCCACCCGGGAGCACTCGCATGGCCCGCGTCGTCTGGCACGTTCCGGTCACCGTCTCCGGTACCGGCACCACCACCGCCCTCCGCCTCTTCCGCCTGCGCGACGGCCGCCGCTGCGCCGTCGGCTTCTCCAGCCCCGAGTCGCTCGCCGCCCTCTTCGGGCCGGACCAGGCCTTCACCGAACTCGGTGAACCCGCCCTTCGCGCGCTCACCGCCCCGCTCGGCATCGACACCCTCGTCCTCGACCCGCGCCTGGTCGCCCCGCCCGTCACCGCACCCGCCGCCCCGCTCGCCCCCGTCCCGACCGCACAGCTCCAGCACCGGTGACCGCCCTCCAGCTGGTCCCCGAGGACCCGGACCCCGAACCGGAACCACCTGAGCCGGCCCGGGCGCTGCACGCGCTCGCCCGGGTCAGCTACGGGCCGGTCCCGCTCGACTTCGACCGGCTGGCGGCCGAGCACCCGGCCGTCCAGGGCGGACTCTCCCTCGCCGGCGACGCCGACCTGGAGCTCCGCCTCGCCTGCACCGGCCCCGAGGAACTGCGGGCGGTCGCCACCGCCCTCCAGCGCGCCGGGGCCGCCAAGGTCAGGATCGACCTGGTGCTGCGCGCCCTCACCCCCAGACCCGTCACCCTCCGCCCGGTCCCCTAGGCCTCCTCCTCGCTCCCCGGTCGGACGGCGCCAGGGCCCCGCCCCGGTGCCGTCCGACCGTGATCATTTCCTCGTCCCGCGCCCGCGACGTACCGTCAAGCCCAGAGGCGACGCACCCGGCTTGAGGAGCAGGCACGATGGACCGATTGACGTACGACGAGGTCAAGGCCGCCGGCGAGCGGATCGCCGGGAGGGTGCGGCCGGTCGCGGTCGCCCCCGGGGACGACCGCGGGCGGACCTGGCTGGCGCTGGAGTTCCTTCAGCACACCGGCAGCTTCAAGGCGCGCGGTGCGCAGAACTTCCTGCTCGCGCACGCCGAGGCGGGCACCCTGCCGGAGGCCGGGGTCACCATCGCCTCGGGCGGCAACGCCGGGCTGGCCTGCGCCTGGGCCGCGCGCGAGCTCGGCGTGCGCGCCACGGTGTTCCTGCCCGAGACGGCCTCCCCGGTGAAGCTGGCGCGGCTGCGCTCGTACGGCGCCGACGTGCGGCTGGTCGGCCGGGAGTACGCGGAGGCGCTGGCGGCCTGCGAGGAGTTCGCGGCGGGCAGCGGGGCGCTGGCCTCGCACGCCTACGACCACCCGCTGATCGCCGCCGGCGCGGGCACCGTGCTGGAGGAGATCCGCGCCCGGGTCCCCGGGCTGGACACGGTGGTGGTGTCGGTCGGCGGCGGCGGACTGTTCGCCGGGGTGGCCGTCGCGGCCCGCGAGCACGGCGTCCGGGTGGTCGCGGTGGAGCCGGAGGGCAGCCGGGCCCTGCACGCCGCCCTCGCCGCCGGCCATCCCGTCGACGTCCCGGTGTCCTCCGTGGCCCAGGACGCCCTCGGCGCCCGCCGCGCCACCGCCCTCGCCGTCCACGCCGCCCGCCACGAGGGCGTCCGGTCCGTCCTGGTCGACGACGAGGCCATCGTGCGTGCCCGCCGCCGGCTCTGGGAGGACCGCCGCATCGCCGTCGAGTACGCGGCCTCCACCGCCCTGGCGGCCCTCGACCACGCGGAGGGCGAGCGGGTCGCCGTCCTCCTGTGCGGCGCCAACACCGACCCGTCCGACCTCGCCACCCCCTGACCGACGGCCGCCGGACGACGGCTCCGGCCGGATCCGTCGTCAAGCACGAAGACCTGCCCGCCGGTTGGGAAACCGGCGGGCAGGTCCCGTTGTCGGCCGGGCGCTACAGGCTCAGCACCGTCCGCAGGGCCCCGGCGACCTCCGCCTCCGGGTCGTCCCCCGCGCCCGTCGAGCGCCAGGCGACGAAGCCGTCCGGCCGGACCAGCACGGCGCCGGCCGGGCCGATCCCGTGCAGCTCCGCGAAGTCCGCGCCCGGCTCCGGCGCCAGGTCGTCCTCGGCGCCGCCGCCGATCCGGTAGGCGTCCAACGGGACGGCCAGCCGGTCGGCCGCCCGCCGCGCCCCGGCCTGCCAGGCCGCGCCCTCGGGGCCGGTGAGCAGCACCATCGCCTGCTCGTACAGGTCCAGCGTGGACAGGCGCACGCCCGCCCGCAGCAGCCACTGGTGCGGGGCCCGGCTGCCCGGCTCCCCGGCCGACTCGAACTTCTCGGGGACGACCGCGCCCGCCGGGTCCGTCCCGATCACCGCGCCCACCGGGTAGCGGTAGCCGAGCGCCACCCCGAGCACCCCGGTCTGCCGCCCGGCACCCGGCACCACCGCGTACCCGGGGTGGCTGTGCTCGGCCGAGCGGGCCGAGGCGCGCTCGCTGGTCACCTGCGCGACCGGGCGGCGCTCCTGCCCGTACGTCTCCAGCAGCTCCGGCCCGGCCCACCCGCAGAGCACCGCGGCGAGCTTCCAGGCCAGGTTGTGCGCGTCCTGGATGCCGGTGTTCGAGCCGAACGCGCCGGTCGGCGACATCTCGTGCGCGGAGTCCCCGGCGAGGAAGACCCGCCCGGCGCCGTACCGCTCGGCCACCCGCTCGGCGGCGTGCCAGGGCGCCCGGCCGGTCACCTCGACGTCGAGCTCCGGCAGGCCGACGGCGGTGCGGATGTGCCGCTCGCAGCGCTCGTCGGTGAACGCCTCCAGCGGCTCACCGTGCTCGGGGTGCCAGGGCGCGTGGAAGACCCACTCCTCCTGGTTGTCCACCGGCAGCAGCGCGCCGTCCGCCTCCGGGTTGGTCAGGTAGCAGGCGATGAAGTGCCGGTCCCCGACCACGTCGGCCAGCCGCTTGGCGCGGAAGGTGATGCTGACGTTGTGGAACAGCTCGCCCTGGCCGCTCTGGCCGATGCCCAGGCGCTCGCGGGCCGGGCTGCGCGGGCCGTCCGCGGCGATCAGGTAGTCCGAGCGCACCCGGCGCTCCTCGCCGGTCTCCCGGCTGCGCAGCACCGAGGTGACGCCCTCGGCGTCCTGCTCGAAGGAGACCAGCTCGGTGTTGAAGCGGACGTCGCCGCCGAGGTCGCGGGTGGCGCGCAGCAGCACCGGCTCCAGGTCGTTCTGGCTGCACAGGCACCACGAGCTGGGGCTGAACCGGGCGAGCCGCCCGCCGGGGTCGATCTCCCGGAACAGCCACTCCTGCTCGGTGCCGGTCAGCGAGGGCGCCTGGAGGATGCCGTGGTTCGGGGCGAGGACCGACGCCGCCTCGCGGATCGCCGGCTCGATCCCGGCCACCCGGTACAGCTCCATCGTGCGGACGTTGTTGCCTCGGCCACGCGGGTGATGCGAGGTGTCGGCGTGCTTCTCGACCAGCAGGTGCCTGACACCCAGTCGGCCGAGGAAGAGCGAGGCCGACAGCCCGACCAGCGACCCTCCCACGATCAGGACCGGCACCCGGTCGTCAACCTTCGGATTCATCAATTGCTCCACCCTGTCAGGGGATTCAGCGGACCGGCGCCTGGGGTCGGGGCCGCCGTCGAGGGGGCCGCACGGCCGGGGGCCCCGCTCTTCCATCCCCCGCCCGAGGGTGCTTGTGCCGCCTCTTCCCCCGGATGGCCCGCAAATATCGCGGCACCCCGGTACGCCGCTCACGATCGACTTCAGGCCTGGCGCCGACCGACCGGGCCGATCGCCGTCGCACCGCCCTCCCAAGCCGGGAGCACCCCCCGGACGCGGCCCACCGCGGCCCGCAACGTGCGGCCCAGAGCAGAAAGTGGATCATGACAACTCTGTCCGAACCGCAGCGGAAGCAGCAGGCCGACTCCGACACCCGGCTCCGGGTGGTACTGATGCTGGAGATCCAGGACGGCGCCCAGCAGCGCTTCCTCGACGTCTACGAGCAGCTGCGCCACCAGGTGGCCTCGGTGCCCGGCCATGTCAGCGACCAGCTGTGCCAGTCGATCAACGACCCCCGCCAGTGGCTGATCACCAGCGAGTGGGAGGACCAGGACACCTTCCTGGAGTGGGTGGACAGCCCCGCCCACCGCGAGATGGTCAAGCCGATGCACGGCTGCGTCAGCGACAACTTCCGCTCGCTGCGCTACGGCATCCTGCGCGAGACCTCGGCGGCCGGCTCCACCGGCACCCGGGCCCCCCTGGAGGTGCCGCCCGGCCTGCCGCGCACCGAGCCCGCCGGGCACGTCGGCCCGCCGAAGGCCGAGCCCGGCCCGGACGGCGTGGTCCGGCACGCGCTCACCTTCACGGTCAAGCCCGGCAGCGAGCACGAGGTGGCCCGGATCCTGTCCGGCTACGCCTCGCCCCGGGCCGAGGTGGACGAGCACACCCGGCTGCACCGCACCTCGCTGTTCATGCACGGCAACCGGGTGGTCCGGGCCGTCGAGGTGGTCGGCAACCTCGGCGACGCGCTGCGCCACGTGGCGATGCAGCCGGAGGTGCGGGCCGTCGAGGAGGCGATCAACCCGTACCTGGAGGAGGCCCGCCAGCTGGGCGACCCGCAGGCCGCGCGCGCCTTCTTCGCCCGGGCCGCGCTGCCGGCGAAGCACCAGGCGATCGCCAGCTCCCCGACCTCCGCCCGGCTGCACCGGCACGCCGTGCTGTACCCCGTCCGCCCGGGCGAGGGGCAGGCCGTCGCCGAGCTGCTCGCCGACTACGACAACCTCGCCACCGCCGACCCGACCGGCCCGGTCGCGGCCAGCACCGTGTTCCACCGGGCGGACGTGGTGGTGCGCCTGGTCGACCTGCGGGTGCCGGCCGAGGCCGACCCGGCGGCCGCCCTCGGCGTGGCGGGCGACCAGGAGGCCGCCGCACTCGGCCGACTGCTCGACCTCGGCCCGCAGGGCGACCTGCGCACCTCCACCGGACTCGCCGCCGCCCTGGCCGCCCGCGCCATGAGCCCGGTCACCGACCGCAGCTCGCAGGACAACTGAAGAACCAGCCGCATCTCTCGGAGGAAGACACCATGACCACGCAGTACCCACGGATCGTGCACGTCGACGAGGCACCGGAGAACCGTCGGCGCGGCGGCGACCTGCGCGCCATGCTCACCCCGACCACCTGCGGGGCGACCAGCGGGTTCATGGGGCTGGCGATCGTCCAGCCCGGCGAGCGGATCGGCGAGCACTACCACCCGTACTCCGAGGAGTTCGTGTTCGTGGTCAGCGGCGACCTGGAGGTGGACCTGGACGGCGAGAGCCGTCCGATCAGGCCCAACCAGGGCCTGATGATCCCGATCAACATGCGCCACCGCTTCCGCAACGTCGGCGACACCGAGGCCCGGATGGTGTTCCACCTCGGCCCGCTCGCCCCCCGCCCCGAACTCGGCCACGTGGACACCGAGGAGACCGGCGCCGCCGGGCCGCCGGAACACGCCAAGGTGGCCTCGTGACCCGGCGCGTCGCCGTCACCGGGATCGGCGTCGTCGCGCCCGGCGGGGTCGGGGTCCCGGCGTTCTGGGAGCTCCTCACCTCCGGCCGCACCGCCACCCGGGGCATCACGCTCTTCGACCCCACCGGGTTCCGCTCCCGGATCGCCGCCGAGGTCGACTTCGACCCGGCGGCCCACGGGCTGGGCCCGGCGGACGTCCAGCGGGCCGACCGCTACGTGCAGTTCGCGATGGTCGCGGCGGACGAGGCGATCGCCGACGCGGGCCTGGACCTGGCCGCCGAGGACCCGTGGCGGATCGCCGTCTCGCTCGGCACCGCCGTCGGCGGCACCACCCGGCTGGAGCACGACTACGCCCTGGTCAGCGCCGGCGGCGCCCGCTGGGACGTCGACCACCAGCGGGCCGATCCGCAGCTGCACCGGGCCTTCGCGCCCAGCACGCTGGCCTCCACGGTCGCCGAGCGCACCGGCGCGCACGGCCCGGTGCAGACCGTCTCCACCGGCTGCACCTCCGGCCTCGACGCGATCGGCTACGGCTTCCAGGCCGTCGAGGAGGGGCGCGCCGACATCTGCATCGCCGGCGCCTCCGACTCGCCGATCTCGCCGATCACCGTCGCCTGCTTCGACGCCATCAAGGCCACCAGCGAGCGCAACGACGACCCGGAGCACGCCTCCCGGCCCTTCGACGCCCACCGGGACGGCTTCGTCCTCGGCGAGGGCGGCGCCGTCCTGGTGCTGGAGGAACTGGAGCACGCCCGCCGCCGCGGCGCCCGGATCTACGGCGAGATCGGCGGCTTCGCCACCTTCGGCAACGCCTACCACATGACCGGCCTCACCCAGGAGGGGCTGGAGATGTCCCGGGCGATCGACGACGCGCTCGCCCACGCCCGGGTGGACCGCACCGACGTCGGCTACGTCAACGCGCACGGTTCGGGCACCAAGCAGAACGACCGGCACGAGACCGCCGCCGTCAAGCGCTCGCTCGGCGCCCACGCCTACCGGACGCCGATGAGCTCCATCAAGTCGATGGTCGGGCACTCGCTCGGCGCGATCGGCGCCATCGAGGTGGTCGCCTGCACCCTGGCGCTGGCCCACGGCGTGGTGCCGCCGACCGCCAACTACGAGACTCCGGACCCGGAGTGCGACCTCGACTACGTGCCGCGCACCGCGCGCGAGCTGCCGCTGAGCCACATCCTCTCGGTCGGCAGCGGATTCGGCGGATTCCAGTCCGCCGTCGTGCTCAACAGAACGGGGTGAGTGTCATGACGTCACGTCAGCAGGGCCGCCGGGCGGTGGTCACCGGCCTCGGCGTGGTGGCGCCGAACGGCGTTGGGGCCGACGCCTTCTGGAAGGCCACCAGGCAGGGCGTGAGCGTCCTCGACCGGATCACCCGCGAGGGCTGCGACGGGCTGCCGCTGCGCGTCGCCGGCCAGGTGCGGGACTTCGACCCGCGGGCCGCGATCGACAGCCGGTACCTGGTGCAGACCGACCGGTTCACGCACTACGCGATGGCCGCCGCCGACCTGGCGGTGGCGGACGCCGGATTCCACCCCGACCCCGAGCATCCCTTCGCGGTCGGGGTGGTGACCGCGGCCGGCTCCGGCGGCGGCGAGTTCGGCCAGCGCGAGCTCCAGCAGCTCTGGGGCAAGGGGCCGCAGTTCGTCGGCCCGTACCAGTCCATCGCCTGGTTCTACGCCGCCAGCACCGGCCAGATCTCGATCCGCGGCGGCTACAAGGGTCCGTGCGGGGTGGTCGCCAGCGACGAGGCCGGCGGCCTGGACGCGCTCGCGCACGCGGCCCGCACGATCGAGCGCGGCACCGACGCGGTGGTGGCCGGCGCCGCCGAGGCACCGTTGGCGCCGTACTCGATGGTCTGCCAGCTCGGCTACCCGGAGGTCAGCCTCGCCGGGCAGCCCGACCGGGCCTATCTGCCGTTCACCGCGCAGGCCTGCGGCTTCGCCCCCGCCGAGGGCGGCGCGATGCTGCTGCTGGAGGACGAGCAGGCGGCCCGGCTGCGCGGCGCCGCCGTCCGGGCCCACCTGGCCGGACACGGCTCCACCTTCACCGGGGCCTCCCGCTGGGAGGAGTCCCGCGAGGGGCTGGCCGCCGCGATCCGCATCGCCCTGGACGAGGCCAGGATCGCGCCCGAGGAGATCGACGTGGTCTTCGCGGACGCGCTCGGCGTTCCGGCCGCCGACCGGGCCGAGGCGCTCGCACTGGCCGACGCGCTCGGCCCGGCGGCCGAACGCGTCCCGGTCACCGCCCCCAAGTCCGGCACCGGACGGGCCTACTGCGGCGCGCCGATGCTGGACGTGGCGGCCGCCGTCCTGGCCATGGAGGACGGCGTGCTGCCGCCCACCCCGAACGTCACCGAGGTCAGCCACGACCTCGCCCTGGTGACCGGCCGCGCCCGTCCGGCCGAACTGCGCACCGCACTGGTGCTCAGCCGCGGGCTGATGGGTTCCAACTCCGCACTGGTGCTCCGGTGCGGAGACCGGCCCTGAATCCGCACCCGCAACTCCACCGAAGGGACATCCCGTGAGCAACACCCTCAGCTATCACGAGCTGGCCGCCCTGATCCAGGCCCGGGCCGGCGTCACCGTCGACCCGCTGCACCTGGAGCGCCCGGGCGCGCAGTTCGACGAGTTCGGCGTCGACTCGCTCGGCCTGCTCGGCGTCGTCGGCGAACTGGAGAACCGGCACGGCCTCAAGGTCACCTCGGGCGCCGAGTCCGCCAAGACCCCGGCCGAGTTCCTGCAGCTCGTCAACACCTCCTTCCTCTCCCCGAAAGCTGGTGCCTGAGATGCCCGGACACACCGACAACGAGATCGTCATCGCCGCCCCCCTCGACCTGGTCTGGGAGATCACCAACGACCTGGAGAACTGGCCGGACCTCTTCAGCGAGTACGCCTCGGTGGACGTGCTGGAGCGCGACGGCGACAGCGTCCGCTTCCGGCTCACCATGCACCCGGACGAGAACGGCCAGGTGTGGAGCTGGGTCTCCGAGCGCACCACCGACAAGTCCTCGCTCGCGGTGCGCGCCCGCCGCGTCGAGCCCGGCCCGTTCGAGTTCATGGACATCCGCTGGGAGTACGCCGAGGTCCCGGCCGGGACGAGGATGCGCTGGATCCAGGACTTCGCGATGAAGCCCACCGCCCCGGTCGACGACCACGGCATGGTCAACCACATCAACCGCAACTCCCGGATCCAACTGGAGCTGATCCGCGAGAAGGTCGAGAAGCGGGCGGCGGAGCGGTGACCGGAATGCACCGCGCCCTGATCGTCGCCCGGATGAAGCCCGAGGCCGCACCGGACATCGCCGAGGTGTTCGCCACGTCCGACCAGGGCGAACTGCCGCACCTGATCGGCGTCACCGGCCGCAGCCTGTTCCAGTTCGGCGACGTCTACCTGCACCTCATCGAGGCCGACCGCCCGCCGGGCCCGGCCGTCGCCAAGGTCATCGGCCACCCGGAGTTCCGGTCCGTCAGTGACCAGTTGACCGCCTTCGTCCAGGCCTACGACCCGGCCACCTGGCGCGAGCCGAAGGACGCCATGGCGCACGAGTTCTACCGCTGGGACCGCTGACCCCGTCCCACCCGTCCCGCTCGTCCTGGGCCCGCCCCCGGCCATCCGCCGGGGGCGGGCCCACGTGCGCGTCCGGCTCGACCGGACGTGGCGTCAGCGCCGTCCGAGCCGGCCCGACGCGGCGTCAGTGCCGCCCACGTCCGCCCGACGGCACGTCAGCACCATCCGAGCCCGCCCGACGCGGTGTCAGTGCCATCCCGGGCCTGCCCGACGTCGCGTCAGCACCATCCGGGCTTGTCCGACGCGGCGTCAGTGCCTTCTGGACGGGCCCGACACGCCGTCAGCACAGGACCGACTCGGCCCGGACCGCCGCGAATCCTTTTCACCCGTCTCACTGGGGCACCCGGGTGAACCGGGCCGGGACTCCACTCGAATCGAGCACAGTCCGTACCCAAGTCGCCACTCTCCGGTGGCGGCGGACGTCGCGGTGGTTGACGGTGAATCAGACGCAGTTCCCACGAATTCCCTTGTCCGGCGCCGTGCCGGCGATCGCGGGCCTGTGTATCGGAAGGATCAACCTCATGCGTTCTGCACGCACTCTGCTCGCCGGGGCGGCTGTCGCCGCCGTTCTCACCGTCGGCACCCCCATGGCCTTCGCCGACGGCTCCGCCGACCAGGCGAAGAGCCTCACCTCGCAGGACCAGTCCGACCGCGGCGACGAGCACGGCCGTGGCGACGACCGTGGCGACGAGCACGGCCGCGGCGAGGGTCGTGGCGACGAGCACGGCCGTGGCGAAGGCCGCGGCGACGAGCACGGCCGCGGCGAGGGTCGTGGCGACGAGCACGGCCGCGGCGAAGGCCGTGGCGACGAGCACGGCCGCGGCGAAGGCCGTGGCGACGAGCACGGCCGCGGCGGCGACAAGGGCGGCGAGGGCCGGGGCGGCGAGCACGGCCGCGGTGGCGAGCACGGCCGCAAGGGCCCGCACGGCGGCGTGCACGCCGGCGGTGGCGGCCTGGCCGTGGCCGAGACCGGCACCACGCTGTCCGGTGGCGGCCTCGCCTCCGGTGCCGTCCTGCTGATCGGCGGCCTCGGGGCCGGCGCGTACGCGCTGCGCCGCAACCGCCGCAACACCGGCGCCACCATCTGACGTCCGGCATCTGACGCCGCCCCCACGCGCCTCCCCACCAGGGCGGCGCGCACGGGGGCGGCGGGTCGTTTTGGACCTTCTGGACCTTTCGGACTTTTTCGGGCCGCCACCGGCCCGGCTGCGCATGGGAATGGAGAAAGAGGAGCGATGGGCGGTCCCGTCCCTGGAATGTCCCGACTGCTGCGCACCGGCATCGGTGCGGCGGCGGTCGGCCTGCTGCTGATGTACAACTCGGTCGACACCACGCCGAGAGCCAACTCGGCGTCCCGCATGACCCGTCCCCCGGCGATCGTCGCGCCGGCCACCCCCCGCCCGTCCGCACCGGCCACCACCCCCGCGGACGCCCCCGCGGAGGCCCCTGCGGAGGCCGCCGAGGACCCGGCCCCCGCGCCACCGTCGCTGGGCCGCGCCAATCCGACCCGGCTGCGGATCCCGCAGATCGGCGTCGACGCCCCGTTCACCGAGCTGACGCTCGATCCGGAGGGCCAGCTCACCGCGCCGCCGCCGGACGACGACAACCTGGTCGGCTGGTACCGGGACGGCGTCTCCCCGGGCGAGCTCGGTAGCTCGGTGGTCGCCGGGCACGTGGACACCACCACGGGCCCGGCGGTGTTCGTGATGCTGAGCCAGATGCAACCGGACCAGCAGATCGAGGTGGAGCGCGCGGACGGCACGGTCGCGGTGTTCTCGGTGGACTCGGTGGAGGCCTTCCCCAAGAACGCCTTCCCGGACGACAAGGTGTACGGCCAGACGCCCGACGCCCAGCTGCGGCTGATCACCTGCGGCGGTGCGTACGACAAGGGCCAGAAGGACTACTCGGACAACGTGGTGGTCTTCGCGCACCTGGACTCCTCGCACCCGGCCTGACCGGCAACGCGAACGACCGCCGCCCCCAACTCCCGGGGGGACGGCGGTCGTTCGCGTGGGGGCCGGTGCTCAGCCGCGCACGGTGGCCTCGAAGGCGTGCAGGTAGGGGTTGACCGGGTGGACGTCCGCGACGTCCAGTCCGGCGTCCTCCATCAGCCGCACCATGCTCTCCTTGGAGTGCTTGGCGCCGCCGACGTTGAGCAGCAGCATCAGGTCCATCGCGGTGGTGAAGCGCATCGACGGGCTGTCGTCGACCAGGTTCTCCACCACCACGACGCGGGCGCCGGGCCGGGCCGCGGCGACCACGTTGGCGAGGGTGCGGCGGGTGCTCTCGTCGTCCCACTCCAGGATGTTCTTGATGATGTAGAGGTCGGCGCGGACCGGGATCTCCACCCGGCAGTCACCGGGCACCAGTCGGGCGCGGGCCGAGAAGGCGCCGCCGTCCTGGAGCCGGGGTTCGGCGCCGGCGACCACCTTGGGCAGGTCGAGCAGGGTGCCGTGCAGCGCCGGGTGCTTCTCCAGCAGGCTGGCCAGCACGTGCCCCTGGCCGCCGCCGATGTCCGCCACCGAGTCGACGCCGGTGAGGTCCAGGTACTCGGCGAGGTCGTGGGCGGACTGCCGGCTGGAGGTGGTCATCGCCTTGTCGAAGACCTTCGCGGAGTCGCCCGCGTCGCTGTGCAGGTAGTCGAAGAACTCCTTGCCGAACAGTTCGGGGAAGACGTTGCGGCCGGAGCGGACCGCCTCGTCCAGCTTGGGCCAGGCCTCCCAGGTCCACGGCTCGGTGCACCAGAGGGAGATGTAGCGCAGCGAGTTGGGGGCGTCCTCGCGCAGCAGGCGGGACATCTCGGTGTGCTCGAAGCGGTCGTCGGAGGTCTCGGAGAAGATGCCGTAGCAGGTGAGCGCGCGCAGCAGGCGGCGCAGCGGCAGGGGCTCGGTGTCGAGGGCGGCGGCGAGATCGGTGAGGCTGGTCGGGGTGTCGCCGAGCACGTCGGCGACACCGAGCCGGGCGGCCGCGCGGACGGCGGCGGCGCAGGCGGCGCCGAAGACGAGCTCGCGCAGGCGCATCGCGGCCTGGGGAGTCGGGGGCGGTGCGATCGTCATGGGAGGTCTTCCTTGTCGACGGGGGCGGGGGTGCCGGGGGCGCGTGCCGGGGGCGGGTCGTACCGGATGCGGGTCGTACCGGGAGCGGGTGCCGCGGCTCAGCAGCGGCCGAACGGCTCGGACCGCGCGCAGGTGTTTCGGGCGAACGCGTTCTCGCCGGTGTCGCGGTCGGCGATGTCGGCCGGGCTGTTGCCGCTCAGGTGGTTGTCGGCGACGGTGTTGCGGGCGTTGGCGACGCCGACGACGCTCTTGAAGAGGACGATCCCGCCGGAGAAGTCCGAGCTGCCGACGTTGTCGTGGACCTCGTTGTCGGTGACCCGGGCGTCCTCGACCCCGGTGAGCACGATGCCCGCGCCCTGGATGGCGCCCAGCCGCGGGTTGGCCGGGCAGAACATGTTGTTGGCGACGACCTCGTTGCGGCGCACGTCGAGGTCCCCGGCCCGGGGCACGCCCTCGTCGCCGACCACGAAGACGCCGGCGCAGTTGCCGCGGAGCTCGTTGTCCTGGACGGCCAGCCCGCGCAGTCGGCGGACGGTGACGCCGACCCGGTTCTCGGTCAGCTCGTTGCCCTCCACGACGGTGCCCCCGGTGTCGGGCGCGCCGCCCTCGCGGTAGGCGTAGTTGGCGAGGAAGACACCGGACTGGCCGTTGTGGGTCGCGCGGTTGCCGACGATCCGGGCCCGGGTGGAGATCTCCTGGCTGATGCCCTGCTGGGCGTTGTCGTGGACGTAGGTGTCGCGCACGGTCAGGCCGGTGGTGCCGCTGGCGTCGATGCCGTTCTTGCGGAAGCCGGTGACGGCGAGGGTCTCGATGGTGACGTCCGGCAGCGGGGCCGCCTCGGTGCCGTCGACGCACAGGCCGTGTCCGGCGGTGGCGCAGGCGTTCTCGGTACCGTCCCCGGGGGTGATCACGCTGTCCGCGCCGGCGCCGCGCAGGGTGAGGCCCGGGGTGGTGATGCGGACGCTGCCGGGGTAGGTGCCGGCGAGCAGTTGGACGGTGTCGCCGGGGAGGGCGGCGTCGACGGCCTGCTGAATCGATTCGCCCGGCTGGACGACGTGCAGCCCGTCGGCGGCGTGCGCCGCGGGCACGGTGGCCAGGCCGGCGAGGACGGTGGTCAGGGCGGTGGCGGCGGCGGTGGCCGCGGCGAAGTGGTGGACCCGTCGCGTGGGCATGAGTGGTGACCTGTTCTTTCCGGCGCGCTCGCCGGTGTGCGGCCGGAGCCTGCCGGGCGGCGCGCTAGGTACGCGGTGTCTGTTGTTACACGGTGTGCGGGGGTGGTGACGGCCGGTGGGTGCGGCCGACTCGACGCTATGGGCCGCCGGGTGGGCCCGCCACCAGGGCTGGGCTGCGGGACTGACGGGGCGTCGGCCGGTGGTGGGACGGCCCGGCGTGGCGCGTACGGCGCGGCGCGCTCCGGGCCGCGCCGCACGGCACGCCCTCGGACCGCCCCCGGCACCGCCCCCGGCACCGCCGGCCGGGCCGCGTGCCACCGCCGGCCGGCGGCGTGACATCCTCGGGGCCATGACCACCGCACCCGCAGCGCCCCTCGGCACCCTCCGCAACCCGGTCGGCGCCCACGTTCCGGTGGCCGCCCGCGGGCTGGCCGGAACGGGGCTGGCGTACGCGCGCCGGGTCGGCGCCGAGACCGTGCAGGTGTTCGTGGCCAACCCGCGCGGCTGGGCCACCCCGCCGGGCAACCCCGCGCAGGACGAGGAGTTCCGGGCGGCCTGCGCCGAGCAGGCACTCCCCGCCTGGGTGCACGCCCCGTACCTGATCAATTTCGGCTCGGACAACCCGGCCACCCGCGAGCGCTCGGCCGACTCGCTGCGGCACTCGCTGCGCCGCGGCCACGCGATCGGCGCGCTGGGCGTCGTCCTGCACACCGGGTCGGCGGTCGGCACGGCGCCCGGCGGCGGCTCCCGGCGGGCCGAGGCGATGGCACAGGTCCGGGCCGACGTGCGGCCGCTGCTGGACGAACTGGACGCCCTCGGCGAGGACGCGCCCTGGCTGCTGCTGGAGCCGACGGCGGGCCAGGGCAGCTCGCTCTGCTCCCGGCTGGAGGAGCTCGCCGAGTACGTCGAGGCGCTGGACGGGCACCCGAAGGTCGGCGTCTGCCTGGACACCTGCCACGCCTTCGCCGCCGGGCACGACCTGGCCGTACCGGGCGGGGTGACGGCCGCGCTGGACGCCCTGGCGTCGGCGGCCGGGCCGGGCCGGCTGCGGCTGATCCACGCCAACGACTCCGAGGACGTCGTCGGCGCGCGCAAGGACCGGCACGCCAACATCGGCGCCGGGATGATCGGCGCGGAACCGTTCCGCGAGCTGTTCGAGCACCCGGAGACGGCCGGTGTCCCGCTGCTGGTGGAGACCCCGGACCGCAAGCACGGCGGGGACGGCACCGGGCACGCGATGGACATCGCCGTGCTGAAGGAACTGCGCGAGCGGGCCGCCGCCCCCGCCCGGCCGGCCTGACCTGCTCGGGCCGCCGCTCGGACAGCCGCTCGGACAGCCGTGAGCCCGGGGGCCCACAGCGGCCCCCGGGCTCACCGGTCGGTCAGCAGTCGCCGATGCAGTCGTCCTCGGTGTGCTCGTGGACGTTCAGCCAGTTGGCGTGCGGGCCGAACAGGCCGACACCAGCCGAACCCGACTCCAGGCTCTGCCCGGTCGACGAGTGCGACCCGTGCCAGGCCGCCATCGCCGGCGCCGGCGCCGCGAAGGCAGCGGCGCCCGCCACGGCCGCGATCACGGCGAGCTTGCGGATCTTCCCACGAAGCGACATCTGATGTCCTCTGGTTCGATTCTGGTCCTCGATCCGCCTCCCGGAACGGCCGGTGCGGCCACCGGACGGGGCGGACGGCGCCCCACCGGGGGAAGCGCCGGGCCAACGTTTGCACACGAACGCGCACGCGCCGCGGCGCGCCGCAAACCGGCTGAGGCATTCGGGTGACGACATCCCTCCCCCGGGTGAACGCCCTCGGACACCCGGCCGCACACCGAACGGCCGGTCCGGACCGGCGCAGGACGAGTGCCCGTCCGACCGGCGCGGGACCGCAAGTCTTGCGGTGACATGCCAGGCCGACTGAACAAATCCCATCGATTTGGTACAGAGCGCCACCCGGTTCGAGCATGAACGGTGGCTCCACCGAGCACGCGCAGGACCACGAAAGGCGCACCACCCTCATGCAGACCAGCCCGGCCGCACCCCGGCAGGCGACCCGACCGAGCCCGCCGGAGACCCCGGAAGCGGTCACCGCGACGCCCCGCAAGGGCGGCCGCTTCGGCCTGCCGACCGCCACCGCCCTGGTGATGGGCAACATCATCGGCGGCGGCATCTTCATGATCCCCGCCGCCGTGGCCCCCTACGGGACGGTCAGCCTGGTCTCCTTCGTCGTCCTGACCGTGGGCGCGATCGCACTCGCGCTCGTCTTCGGGCAGCTCGCGCGCCGCAACCCGCGCACCGGCGGGCCGTACGTCTACGCCCGGGAGGCCTTCGGGGACTTCGCCGGGTTCCTGTCGGCCTGGTCGTACTGGATCACCACCTGGGTCAGCAACGCCGCGCTCGCGGTCGCCGCCGTCGGCTACCTCGACGTGCTGCTGCCCGTCGGCCACTCCATCGGGCTCAGCATCGCCGCCGCGATGGCCTTCCAGTGGCTGCCCGCGCTGGCGAACCTGGCCGGCACCCGCTACGTCGGCGCCGTCCAACTCGTCTCCACCGTCCTCAAGTTCATCCCGCTGCTGCTGGTCGCGGTGGGCGGCCTGGGCTTCTTCGACGCGCGCAACCTGGGCCCCTTCGACGCCACCGGGCACGGCTGGGCCGGCGGGATGACGGCGGCCGCGGCCATCCTGCTCTTCAGCTACCTGGGCGTGGAGTCGGCCGCGATGAGCGCCGGCCAGGTCCGCGATCCGGAGCGCAACGTCGGGCGGGCCAGCGTGCTCGGCACGGCCGGTGCGGCGGTGGTCTACCTGCTGGGCACGCTCGCGGTCTTCGGCACCGTCGCCCACGACCGGCTGATCCACTCCACCGCGCCGTTCTCGGACGCCGTGGACGCCATGTTCGGCGGCACGTGGGGCGGCACGGCCATCGCCGTCGCCGCACTCGTCTCGATGACCGGCGCGCTCAACGGCTGGACGCTGCTGGCCGCCCAGGCGCCGTACGCGGCCGCCAAGGACGGGCTGTTCCCGGCCGCCTTCGCCAAGGAGCGGCGCGGCGTCCCGGTGTTCGGCGTCGTGACCAGCGTCGCGCTGGCCTCGGTGCTGACCATCCTCAACTTCGCCACCGGCGCCAAGGGCGCGTTCGACATCCTGGTGCTGGTCACCACCTTCACCGCGACCGTCCCGTACCTGCTCTCCACCGCCGCGCAGCTGTACTGGCTGGTGCGCGGCATGCCCGACAAGGTCTCCGGGGGCCGGCTCGCCCGGGACGCGGTGCTGGGCCTGGGCGCCTTCGGCTTCTCCCTGTGGCTGGTGGCCGGCGCCGGTTACGCGGCCGTTTACCAGGGCGTGCTGTTCCTGTTCGCCGGGATCCTGGTCTACGTCTGGATGGCGGCCCGCCGCCGGGACTGACGGCCCGGGGCCGGGGCCGCGGCGGCTCGGAGTGACGGGCTCCTGACGGATCGTCACACACCTTGCCCGGAGCGGCGGATGTGGACATCCTTGGCCGGAGGTTTCCCTCCCGGGCGGCTCCTCGCCATCGGCCGGCCCGCCCGCGCCGGATAGACGGGAGACCGGAACCTCCGCACCCTGCACCGCCGTTCTGCGCGAACCTCCGTTTCCGTGAACCTTCGAGTACCGGGAGTGCCATGAAGATCCTGAGGCTGTTGACAGCCCCCGCCGCCGTCCTCGCCCTGACCGCCGGCACCGTCACCACCGCCGCCGCGGCCCCGGCGCGACCGGCCCTGAACGACGTCGTGGTCCTCGGCGCCGCCTCCAACGGCCAGACCGTGCAGGTTCACCCGGGTGACGTGGTCCAGATCGACCTGCCGCCCTACCGCGACAGCACCGTCACCTGGCTGTCCTCCGTCCCGGCGACGACCGCGCCCTCGGTGCTGCCGCAGACCTCGGGCAGCACCGACCCCGACAACACCACGCACGCGACCTTCAACGCGGCCACCGCCGGGACGAGCGACATCACCTGGATCTGGCGGTGCGCCTTCCCGGATCGCGGCTCGGCCTGCCCGCCGTTCGTCTACTACCCGCGGACCACCATCGTCGTTTCCTGACCGCACGCACTCGAACGGCCGGGATCCGCAGCCTGCGGATCCCGGCCGTTCGAGTGGGGGCGAAGGTCACCCCGGCCCGTGGCCCCGCTCACCGGGAAGCCGCGCCTCGGACACGTTCACCGCGACGGCCTCCGGGCGCCCGGCGGCCGATTCCGCGAAGCGGGCGCGGGGCCGCGGGGCGTCCGGCGGCTGGAGGGTGAGGACGTGGTCGGCCAGCGGGAGGAAGGCCGGGTCGTGGGTGATCAGGATCGTGGTGCGGCCCGCCATCAGGCGGCGCAGCGGGGGGATCAGCTGCTGGACGGTCTTCGGGTCCAGGCCGGTGGTGGGTTCGTCCAGGACGAGGACCGGCGCGCCGCGCAGGAAGGCCCGGGCGATGGCGACGCGCTGGGCCTGCCCGCCGGAGAGCTGGAAGCCCTCGTCGCCGATGACCGTGCCGTACCCCTGCGGCAGCGCGGTGATGAAGCCGTGGGCGCCCGCGCTGCGGGCCGCGCGTTCGATGTCGCCCTGCGGGGCGTCGGGCCTGCCGTAGGCGATGTTGTCCCGGATGGTCGCGTGGAAGAGCTGCGCCTGCTGGGGCAGGAAGCTGATCGCCGCACGCAGCGAGGCGATGGTCAGGTCCTGGATGTCGGTGCCGTCGAGGCGGACGGTACCGGACTGCGGGTCCAGGAAGCGGACCAGGAGCTTGGCGAGCGTGGACTTGCCGCTGCCGCTGGGGCCGATGACGGCCAGGACCTTGCCGGGACTGACGTCGAAGCTGACGTCGGACAGCACCGGGGCGTCGTGGCTGCCGGCGTAGGCGACGTGGACACCCTCGAAGGAGACCCGGCCGCGGACCGCGCCGGCGTCCCGCGCGGCGGGGCTCTCCCGGACCGGACTGGACAGGTCGTGGATCTCCAGTAGGCGCTCGCCCGAGGCGCAGGCCGCGCCCGCGAGCGGGACGAGCCCGGCGAGTTGCTGGATCGGCTCGAACAGCTGCGCCATGAAGGCGGCGAAGGCGAGCAGACCACCCAGGCTCAGCCCGCCGTGGATCACCTGGAGGGCGCCGACGCCCACCACGACCAGACCGGCGAGCATCTGGAGGACGTTGAGGAGGGGCTGGTAGAGGTCGGACATCCGGGCGGCGGAGAGCTCGGCGTCCAGCAGGGCCTTTCCCTCGCGGTGCACCCGCTCGACCTCGCGCTCCTCCTGGCCGCAGGTGCGGGTGACCACCACGTTGCGCAGCGTCTCCTCCAGCAGCGCGGTGACGCCGCCGGCGCGGCGCTGGACCTGCCGCTCCCGGATGCGGATGCGGCGCCCGAAGAAACCGGTGGTGAGGATGAACAGCGGCGCGACGATCAGCGCCGCCAGGGTGAGGGGCCAGCTCAGGTAGAACGCCGCGCCGGCGAACAGCACCAGGCTGACCGAGGCCACCGCGCCCTCGACCAGGCCGGTCGCGACCATCTGCTCGATCGTCGCGATGTCGGCGGTCATCCGGGCCACCAGGTCGCCGCGCCAGCGGGTCTCCAGGGTGTCGGGCGGCAGGGTGTGCAGATGGGCCAGTGTGCCGGTACGGAGCCGGAGCAGGTACCGCTCCGCGATCCAGGTGCCGGTGTAGGTGCCCGCGAAGGTGAACAGCGCCGCCGCCGCGGCCGCGGCGAGCATCGTGCCGCCGAGCGGCCAGAACTCGGCGAAGTGCCGAGGCACCAGGACCTCGTCGATCAGGTCCTTGAACATCCAGACCGAGACGACCTCGCCGAAGGCTCCGAGAACGAGCAGCACCGCGCTCAGCGGCAGCCAGCGCAAGTCCGGTCTGACCCACGGCCAGAACCGCCGGAACAGCTCGCGCAGCGAGATGGCGGGCGAGTCCGCCACCGGCCCCTGGTCGATGGCCCGGTCGGCTGCCCGGTCCTCCGGACCCCCCATGGGCGTCGCACCGTGCATGGAGGAACCCCACTCAGGATGAGGGGCCGGCGGTGATACCGCCGGCCCCAGGGATGGGTGTCATGCCGGGCTGTTAAGCACAGCCCGGACCGCCCTTATCTGTCACCAGAAGCCAAACCGACGACGGCGGCCGTGGCGACGGCGGCGACGGTCACGTTCACGTCCGCGACCGCGGTCCCTGCGGTTGAAGTAACTCATCACGACTCCATTTCTTCCCTTGCATTGGCACGCCGCACGTCCACGGCCGACGCCGACGGCGCGGACCCGGGGAGCACGACAGAGACTGCCGTTGCCGTGAGACAGCCCTAAGCGGCGGGCACGTCAGGGATGTGCCTGCCAGAGCCGTTCTCACATCTCCAGTATCCGCCTGGCGCCCCCGCTCGCAGCTTCTGGACCGCAACCGCGACCGGTCCTCGGCATGCGAAGGGACCCCGGACTCGGCCGCCCGACCCCCGCCCCGGCGGCCGGATCCGGCCCTCCCGACCGGCCCCCCGACGAGCCGGGTCGGGCGAGGAGCCGCCCGGTCGGCTCGGCGACTGACCCACCGTCAAGTGCCGTTCGTCCGGCGTCTCGAAACAGCCGCGCCCGCGCACCGGGCGCCGCCGCCCACCGGTCGACCGCAGGCCCCCGCGACGACGGCGTCGGCGCGAGCCCCCGGCCCTCGCGCCCCCTCCCCGAAGACCCCCGCCCGGGCCGCCGACCCCGCCCGCCGACGCCTACCCGGATGGCGCAGCCGACCGACGGGGCGGGGGTGCGCACCCCCGCGCGGCGAGAGGCGAGACCCCGCGTCGAGCCCCGCGGGAACCACCGGAACGAGGCCCCGGCACCGCCTGCGCCACGGCGAGTCCGCCCTGAGGAGGCGCCCCGCAGCCGCCTTCCGGGCGACTCCGGGGCCCACGAGAACCCGAAGCGACTGCGTTCGGGTGACGGCGCCACCATCGGCGGCACCCTCGCCCCACTCCCCGGCCCGCCCGCCGGCTGCCCGTGCTGCCCGTGCTGCTCGGCCCCTCGGTGGCCCCGCCGGTATCGCGGCTACGGGGCGGCATTCCTCCTCGCAGGAGTCCTCGTCACAGGAGTCCTCGTCCGGGATGCCTCATTCCCTGGAGGATGCTCCGAAGGAGACGCCGGTGTGGTGGGGGTGGTCGTCGGCTCGGGCAGCTGGGTGGGTGAGGCCGAGAGCGGGCAACTCGGCGACGGCACCGCGGCGGGCGAGGAGGCCTCAGGGGTCGGGGCCGGTTGTACCGGCACCGGCGTCGCCGGGTACGAGGCGCCTCCGCCCTCGTTCGTCGAGGGGCCGCCGAGATGGCCCGCCACCTCGACCACGCCGCCGCAGGCGAGCAGCACCGCGGCCAGCACTGACAGCCCGGCGGAGGCCCGCAGCGCCCGGGGCGCCGTGGTTCGCGGGTCGGTGTCCACGCTCAGTCCACGTATTCCTGGGCGACCTGCACGTACTCGAAGCCCTTGACGTCGGTGGCGATGTGCATCTGACCGGTTTGCGAGGAGGCGATCAGGGTGTTGAGCAGGCCGGTGATCGCCCCGCTCAGCGCCGACTCGGTGTCCGAACCGTCGGCGATGAACAGCGCCTTGGTCGCCACCTCCTTCAGCACGTCGCGCCTGGCGGCGCCGAAGCCGTAGGCGATCACGTGCGGGTGGCGCGGCCAGTTCCGGTCCACCAGCGCGCGGAAGGAGTCCCGCCACTTCGCGTCGGTCGGAGCGCCGTCGGTCAGGAAGAAGATCGCCGGCCGCAGCACGCTGTACTGCTGCGCCCGCAGGCTGCTCACGTCCTGTTCGATGCTCTGCCGCAACTGGTCGAAGGCCTTGCCGTACTCGGTGCCCCCGCCGCAGATCACTTCGGGCATGCTCGGGACCTGCTCCATGTCCGACATCGGGATCACCACGTGCACGTCGGTGGAGAAGGCGACCACGCTGACCCTGGCGAACTCCGAGACGCGCGGATTCGTCGCCAGGTTGTAGTGCAGACGCGAGAGGGTCGCGTTGAGCACCGCCTCGTGCGGCTTCATCGACGAGGAGGCGTCGATCACCACGTAGGTGGGCAGGCAGAGTGACATTGTGTGCACCTCTGAGCTAGTGGTTGGAGGCGATGATGATGACCAGGATCACGACGAAGGCGAGCACCCAGATCCACTTGGCGGACGGGCCGGTCGCGGGCTTCTTCTTCTCCTCGACCGTGCTGACGCGGGTGGCGGTGACGGTGGGGGGCTCCGGGATCGCGTGCGGCGCGGGCCGCGGAAGCACCACCGCCGGCTGCTTCGGGGGCAGTTGGGGCAGCGGCGTACGTGTCGGACGCGGCACGGCCCTGAGGTAGGGCCCGTTGTTCAGCGCCTGGTTCAACTGGGCGGCTGCGGGCCGTCGCTCCCGGTCGGTCGCGAGCAGCATGTCCAGCAGGACCTCGGACACGGCGGGCTGGTTCAGCCAGTGGGACGCGGCGACGCCGTGGAAGGTGCTCGCGTCGCGCCGGCCGGTCAGGCACTTGGCGACGAGCAGGGCGAGCCGGTAGCGGTCGGTGTACTGGTCCGCGTCGGAGCCCGGCGGCGTGAGCGGGTCGGCCCAGTTCGGCTGGTGGATGTCGGGCATCTTCTTCGGCTGGCAGCCGTCGACGTCGATCAGGTAGACGGAACGCCCCTCCGGGCTCCAGAAGGCGTTGGAGAACGACCAGTCCGAGTAGACCAGGCCCAGGCCCTCCAGGATCGCGGCGAGCGCCGTCAGTTGACGGCAGGCAGCCAGTCGGCCCTCGAATCCGGGACAGGGCAGGCCGACGCCCCGGATCGACTCGTCGGACTTCGCCAGCCAGTCGATCTCCAGGAACCGGCGCTCGCTGAACTTGCCGCGCCGCAGCTCGGAACGGTACTGCTCGGGCGCCATCGGGATCACGCACCCGACGGCCGGGTTGCCGGGCTCGCGGATCCGGGCCGCGGGCCAGCACGTCCCGGCGTACAGGGTCGCCCGCTCCGCCTCCGGCAGCGTGTCCGGAGCCGAGATCAGCAGGTCGATCCGGCGGCCGTCCTCCTGGTGGAGGCCGGGCCGGTAGAGCTTGGCCAGCCAGCCCGGATGGCCCGTCAGCGGCCGTACGGCGACGGCCTGGCCGTTGTGTTCGGAGATCGGCTCGGCGAGCGGTCCGAGATCGCCGAGGCCCACGGTCCTCGGCAACGCCCAGCCCCGCGGGTCCACCGCCGGGGCGCCGTCGCCGGCGACGGGATCGGAGTCGGTCATGTCCCGCTGCCGTTCCACACCACGACGGCGGTGCGGTCGTCGAGGCACTGCGGTGCATCGAAGCCCACGTCGGCGGTGAACCGGGTGGCCGGGACCGGCGAGCGCCAGGCGTTCGCGAAGTACTCGTTGACGTTGCCCGCCCGGTCCGCCCACGCGTCGCCGATCCCGTCCGTGACCAGGGCGAGGGCGGCACCGGACGCCAGGGTGACGTAACCGTCCACGGCCAGGTGCGGCGTGTCCGGCAGTCGGCCGGCGACCTCGTTCGAGACCACCACGGCCGCGCGGTCCTTGGCTTCGCCGGCGGAGAACCGCCACAGCGGGACGCGCGGGTCGAGTGTCCAGGCCGAACTGTCACCGAGCCAGCCGACCCATGCCCGCGCCACGCCGTTCGCGTCCGGCTCGGCGATCACCGCGGTGATCAGCACGGTCGCCAGGTGCGAGGTGCCGACGCCGCGTCCGGCCGCGTGCGCGGCGATCGATTCCGCGACCCGCCCGTACAGCGCCTTGACGTCGAGCCGGTCGAAGCCGACCGCCTCGATCTGCTCGCGCAGCAGGGTGACGGCCTGGCTGGAGGCCGCGGTGGCCCCGACGTCGGACCAGGCCGCGCTGGACAGGCCGTCGGCCACGGCCACGATCGCGTACCGGCTGTCCGGGCTCCGCCCGATCCGGTACGAGTCCTGTCGCGGCTCGGCGGGCCGGCCGCAGCGGTGGCCGGGCCCGACGACGGAGGCGGCGCGGATGGTGAGGGCACCGACCGTGGCTTCGTCGGCGGCGATGCCGTTCTGCACCGTACGCTCCGGCAGCAGCCAGGGATAGCCCTGTGCCCGCGCGCCTTCGCCGAAGCGGGGCACGCTCAGGTCGGTCGGCCTCTCGCGCAGGAACGGCCGGGGCCTGCCGGGCTGGGCCGTCGACACCGCCGGTGCCGCGACAAAGCGGCAGACCGGCGCCGTCGCGTCGGGCCGGGGCCCCCGTTCAGGCCGGTCCCGCTGCCGGGCGGGCGTCGCGGCGGCCTCGGACCCCAGTGCGGCCGCCGCGCCGACGACGCCCACCGCCGCGAGGGCGAACGCGTCCACCAGCCAGCCGTAGTGCCGGTGCGGCGTGCCGACCTCGGCGCAGGCCCCGATGACGACGGCTGCGAGCAGCCCCGCCCGCACCCAGCCGTCCGTCAGGCCGTCCCGCCGGCCGTCGCCCCCGCTCACGGCCGTTCCTCACGATCGCGGGACCTCGGCCCGGAGGCGAAGTGCTGGTCACCGTGCTGCACCGCGAACACCTCGCCGGAACCGGTGGCGGAGTTGACCTGGACCACGACGTCCGGCCGTTGCTCGGTCCGCAGCGTCGCCAGAGCTATGACGTCCTGGGCCAGAGCCGGGTTCCGGTCCAGCAACTGGAACAGGGCCTCGGTCCAGAAGTCCACGGCCACGGCGTCGACCGCTCCCCTCGTGGCGGTCGACCCCCGCTCCAGCGCGGCGGACAGTTCCCTGCGGCGGCTGCCGTGAGCCCGGGCGATGACGCCGCTCATCAGTCGCCTCGCCTCGTTCCACAGATCGGTGCCCATCGCGGACACCAGAGCGGTGGCTCCGCTCGCGGCCAGCTCGGCGAGTTCCTGGTTCATCGGCGCTTCAGCCCCGTTCGTTGTAGTGGATGTACTGGCCACCTTGGCCGACGGCGAAGACCGTGCCGTTCCCCGTGGCTCGGACGGGTTGCTCCACGGACCGCGGCTCGGCTTCCGCAGGCCGCTCGCGGGAGCCGGACTCCGGGCCGGGACCGCCGTGCGGCCCGATCGGGCTGCCCGGGTACCAGAGCCAGGCCCGTGCGGCGTACTCCTTGACCCGGACCTCGGCCGCGGTGAAGGCGTCGGCTTCGAGCCCCTCGTAGCCGTGCCCGACCGTCTCCTCGTAGTAGTGCTGCGAAAGCATCGCGGCCACCGGGGTGCCGTCCGGACCGTCCAGGGCCGCATGCCGCAGCGGGGGCGAGTCGAGCAGCCGGGCGAGCGCCTCGAACGGGGTGCCGGAGACGGTGCCGTCCGGATCGACCCGGACCTCCCCCGCGTGCGCGGCGGCCCGTACCCGCAGCCGGGCGTCCGGACCGGTGTGCCGGTTGTGCTCGCGGATCCGCGAGCCCAGCTCCGGCAGCAGCGGGACCAGCAGTCCGGCCTTGGGCAACCCGGCCGGGGCGACGAGCCGGCAGCCGTCGCCGGTGTCCACGTACGCGAAGTCCCGCCGGTCCAACTCCGCGACGCCGAGGGCGCCGAACAGCGCGGACCGCAGCACGCCGCGGATCTCCTGCAGCCGCTGCTGACCGCGGCCCGCGGAACCCGCGATGTCGCACGCCAGCAGAGCTCGGTACTCGTACCTCGGATTCACATTCCCTCCGCGATCACGACGAGGGCCGGCAGTTCGAAGATCGATCTGCCGTCGGCGCCGAATTCCCGGTGCCGACACGATGGTTAACCAGAACGTAGAGGAGGGGTCCTCGGGTAAACCGGCTACTAATACGGCTTGTCCGGCTTCGGCCGGACGAGGAGGAGGAGTGACCGATGAGCAACACACGGATGCGCGGAGCCGGGGCCTACTGGCCGACGACCGGGCTGCTCGGCCGGGTCGGCGAGGCCGATCGCCGAGTCCTGCTGGGGCTCGGCCACGGCGTGGTCTACCCGGCCGGTCAGATCACCATCCGCGAGGCCGACACCTCGGACTTCTCGCTGCTCCTGATCGGCGGCACGGTGAAGGTCACCGCCCACGCCCAGGACGGTCGGGACGCGCTGCTGGCCGTACGGATGGCCGGGGACCTCGTCGGGGAGTTCGCCGGGATCGACGGCCAGCCGCGCATCGGCACCGTGACCGCCTGCGGCCGGGTGCTGGCCCGCTACATCCTGCCCACCGAACTGCTGGCGTGCACGAAGCAGCACCCCGCCATCGGGCTCGCACTCAACGCGAGCGTGGTCGCCAAGCTGCGCACGGCGACCAGCCGGATCGTCGACTTCACCGGTTGCGACGTGCTCGGGCGGCTGGCCAGGATCCTGCACCACCTCGCCGTCACCTACGGGCGCCCCGGCCGCAAGGAAGCCCATCTCCCGCTGTCGCAGCCGGAGATGGCCACGCTGGTCGGCGCCGCGGAGTCGTCGATCCACAAGGCCCTGCGGGCCCTGCGGGAGTCGGGCGCGGTCGTCACGGGCTACCGCAGGATCACGATCCTCGACCTGGATCACCTCGCCCGGATCGCCGCCGCGACCGAAGCGGCCGGTTCGCGGGCGATCTCACCAAACAGGTAAAAGCGCCGGGTTCCGACGACGGGTCGGCGCCAGCATGACCGAGTGCCGGGACCCGAGCGTTGGAGAGGACCGGAGAAACAGATGCCAGAGAACAACGGTGCTCCGGACGGCTCCGCGCGCATCCGGGCGGGCGACGTGTCCGGAACGATGATCGTCGGCAACCGGAACACCGTGACCAACCTGAACATCACAACCGGACACGGTTCGGCCATCACCGTGAACGCGGGGCCTCCGCCGAACCCGGTCAAGCGTCAGCCGATCTCCCACCTGCCGCGTTCCGCCGCCGATCCGCTGATCGGCCGGGAACGGGAGCTCCAGGCACTGCAACAGGCCATCGGAGCACGCCAGTTGGTGCAGATCTGGGGCGCCTCCGGGGTCGGCAAGAGTGCCCTGCTACGCCACCTCGCCCGCACCTTGCCGCGCGGGCCCGAAGGCGCGGCCTACATCGAAGCCGGCGGACGGACGGCCGACGACCTCGCGCAGGCGATCTTCGACATCAGCTTCGACGCGCCGAACTACAAGCCGTCACTGGAGGTGCTGAAGGAGCACCTGAAGACCCTGCGGCTGCGGATCTACCTGGACGACGCGGGGCTCGACGAGAAGGACCTGCACCGGCTCTTCGACCTGGCCGAGCACTCCACGTTCGTCTTCACCTCGCAGCGCCGGTCGTCGGTCACCGGCGTCCACCCGATCCGACTCGACGGACTGACGGCCCCGGCAGGGGTGGTCCTGGTGCAGACGGTCCTGGCCCGCGCGCTGCGGCCGGACGAAGCGCGGACCGTGACGGCGCTGTGCGACGCCCTGCACGGCAATCCGCTCCGCCTGCGGCGCATCGCCCTGTCGGCCGCGACCGGCAAGGGCCTGCCGGGCATCGCCGACCTCCCCGCGCTCCTTCCCGCGCTGCTCAACAGGCTCCGGCCGGAGGAGCGCGACCTGCTGTACCTGCTCGGCTCGCTGTCGGGCGCCGAGTTGGCCGCCCGGCAGCTCGACGCCCTGCTCGGTCGGACGGACAGCGACGCGCTCGCCGGCGAACTGGTGCGGCACGGCCTGCTGGTCGCCTCGGAAACCGGCTACGGGTGTCCGCCGGACGTCGCCGAGTGCGTGCTCAAGAGCCGGATGACGCAGTTCCCCGCCGCGCCGCTCTGCCGGGCGCTCACCACGTGGGTCGAGTCGCGGGAGACCACCCCGGACGAGGTCGCGGCCCACTTCCAGGCCCTGGACGTCGCGGTGCTGGGAGCGGAAAGGAGCGGACAGGCGCAGCTCGGCGTGGAGTTGGCCCGTGCCGCCTCGCCGAAACTGGCGCTCTCCCGGCAGTTCGACGCGTGGGGCAGCCTCCTCGGAGCCGGCTGGGCCGCCGCGAAGAGCGCGGGAGACCGCGCGGGCGAGGAGTTCTTCCTGGGGGAGGCGCGCACCCGCCGCAAGGCGATCGGCCGGGCGGCACTGACGACGGCCCTGGTGCTGGAGGCGGGGGTGCTCTGGCAGGAACTCGCCGCCCTGCAAGCGCACTCGGTGGCCCACCAGGCCGCCACGACGGCGATCACCGCCGTACCGCCGATCGATCCGGCCACCACGGCACACGCCGTCGGCCAGTCCCCACTGATCACGCACCCGGCGGTCAGCCCGCCGACGGTCACCCAGCCGGTCGTCCAGCCGCCGACGGTCACCCACCCGGTCGTCCAACCACCGACGGTCACCCACCCGGTCGTCCAGCCGCCGACGGTCACCCACCCGGTCGTCCAACCACCGACGGTCACCCACCCGGTCGTCCAACCACCGACCGTCACCCACCCCCTCCCCGCCTCCGGCGCTCCGGCGCCCGTGCACCCGCCGGGTACACCGCAGGTGATCGACCTGTCCCACTCCGCTCCGCAGCCCCCGGCCGGGGGCCATGTGGCCGGCGCACACTCCCCCTCGCAGGCGGCGCCGCACCGAATCGACCTCTCGGGAGCGCACCACTCCGCCGCCCAGCCGACGCACGCCGTGAGCGCCACCACCACGTCCAGCACGGGCCACGCGGTCACCACCGCCGGCGCAGCGGCCGCCAAGGGCGGAGCAGCCCTCGCCGTCGCCTGCGTGGTCGGCGCCTCAGCCGTACTCGGCGTGGGCACCATGGTCTACACCCAGAACCAGTCGAACCTGGCTAAGCCGGCCCAGCCCACCTACTCGCCGGCCCCGCCTCCGAGGGTCTACACCCCCGCCCCGCCGGTCTACACTCCCGCCCCGCCGGCCCCGTCTCCGAAGGTCTACACCCCCAAGCCGCCGGTCCCTGCCCCCGTCGTCACACCGGACCCCGTCGATCCCGTGTGCGCAACGGTGGTACCGGAATTGGGAAAAGAGACCCGGCAGCACAACGCCGACCTGACCGCCGTTCACAGCGCCTTCGACTCGTACAACAACGCCGTAGCCGCGTACAACTCTCGACGGACCTCCACCGTTCCCGACGACAGCACGGTGAAATCCCGTATCGACATCATCCTCAAAGACCTGCGCGCCAGCGAGTCCACGTTGCGGGGAGCCCTATCGCAAGCGCGGGACGGATCCGTGGTATCCGACCTCAAGGGCCTTCTGACCGCTAGCCAGCAGGAGGAGAACCAGTTCCGCGCGGCTCGGAACGATCTCACCACCGGCTACAACACGGCCAGCCAGGCTTCGGCATACAACTCGGCCTGGCAGAGTCTGGCGATCCACTGCATCGCCTGGTAATCCGCCACAAGACCGACCAGGAAAGGCCGACCATGTCTACGGAATCCACCCCCGGCACCATCCACGCCGGAGACGTCTCCGGCACCTTCATCGTGGGCGACAACAACCACGTGACGAACACGAAGCATCACCCCGAGCAGCCGCAGCCCCAACCGCGCCAGCAGAACTCGGCCGAGGACCAGGCAGCCGTCTTCGCCGTGGAACACGGCACCATGCACGTCACCTACAACCACAACGCCGAAGCCGCGCCCGAGACGGAGGCCCGAGAAACGCGTCAGCCCTGATCGGCCAGCAACTCCAGGTCCTGGGCGTTCAGCGTCGCCGTCTTGAGCAGTTCCCTGATCAGGTTGACGCTGAGCGTCGAGCCGACCGGCTCGCCGACCTCGTCGCGCGTCAGTCCGCGCACGCCCCGCCGGCGCAGCCGTTCGCGCACGTCCTCGACCGTGTTGGCGACCGACTTGTGGGTCCAGGACTTGGTCGCGTGGGGCGAGGCGTTGACCAGCCGGGCGGTCTCCTCCCAGGCCGACGGGAGCGGGAAGGCGTCCTGGCCCTCC
The DNA here is from genome assembly GCF_044750105.1 of Kitasatospora sp. NPDC088861. NCBI lineage: Bacteria > Bacillati > Actinomycetota > Actinomycetes > Kitasatosporales > Streptomycetaceae > Kitasatospora > Kitasatospora sp. NPDC088861. The sequence continues at coordinate 44,021 of NZ_JBIVJF010000009.1, read as the reverse complement.
AGGTAGCGCCGGGCGAGCGCGGTGAGCACCAGCCGCTCCTGTAGGGAGAGCAGGTAGACCGTCTCGGGGGCCGCGGTATCGGCGCCGCTCGTGGAACGGGGGTGCAGGTCATCCCCGTCCACGACGCGGACCTCCACCAGGTGGGACCGCCGCTTGGACGAGTTGATCACCAGCGGGGTGTACCCGGGCCCGATGATCCGCTTGTGGCTGGTGAGCATCAGCACGCCGTCGGGCAATTCGATCGGCAGACTGCCGGTGTTGACCAGCCACCAGTCGCCATCGGTGCCGGCGCAGGTGAAGACGCCGTGCCGACGGCTGACGGTCGGGTCGTCGACACCGACCGGTACGTGCACGTCCTCGCGGTCGCGCCCGAACAGCAGGGTGTACCGGCGCGACGGCACGGCGTACCCGCCCTCCGGGCCGAGCACGAAGATCGTCCCCGGTGGCGCCGAGGGCACCCTGCCGGAAGGACTGCCCGGCGGCAGCATCTGAGGTGGGAAGTTTTCGTACGCCATCTCACATACCTCCGCTTCGGCTCGCGCCAGTGTATGAGCGCACCGAGAGGACCAGTCCTCCTGCGGGCACGCGGCGTGTCGAGCCTGCGGAACCGCCAACTCCGCTTGTCCGGAGTGGACTTGCTCGATAGCCTGCCCGCCGTGAGCGAGATCAGCCGGCGAGCTGCCGCGATCGACGGCATGGTCGCCGAACCACTCGGTCCGGGCGATCCGCAGGAGATCGGCCGTTTCAGCATCATCGGCCTGCTCGGCACCGGCGGCATGGGCGAGGTCTACCTCGGGGTCTCGGACAGGGGCTACGCCGCTGTCAAGCTCGTCCGGCCGCGGCTGGTCCCCAGCGAGCGCTTCGACCGAGAGGTCGGCATCCTCTACCGTGTGCCGCTCGGAGTCGGACCGCGGGTGCTGGCGAGCGACGCCACTCCGGAACGCCCGTGGTTCGCCACCGAGTACGTCCCCGGGCTCACGGTGGACGAGGCGGTCCGGCTGCACGGCCCGCTGCCCGCCGAGGCGCTGTGGCTGCTGCTGGCCGAGACAGCCGCTCAACTGCGGGCCGTACACGCGTCCGAGATCGCGCACCGCGACATCAAGCCCGCCAACGTCATGCTGGTACGCGACGGCGTGAAGCTGATCGACTTCGGCATCGCGCGCGCCGCGGACCAGGCGAGGCTCACCGGGATCGGTGGCAGCTACGGAACACAGGGCTTCTCGGCACCGGAGCAGCAGGCCGGGGACGAGGACGTGGCAGCGCCCGCGGACGTCTACTCGCTCGCGGCGCTCCTGCTCTACGCCGCCTCGGGTCGCACACCCGGCGCCGCCTGCGACGTGGAGCCGCTGCGCGCCGTGGACGCCGACCTCGCCGCCCTCCTCGGGCCCTGTCTCGCCACCGACCCCGGAGCGCGCCCCACCGCCGACGAGATCGTCCTGGCGGCGCGCACGCACCGGCTCGCTCCTCCCCCGTCCTGGCCGCCTGAGGTCATGTCACGCATCGACGCTCGACGTGCCTTCGCCGAAACGCCGGTCGGCAAGCTGGAGACCGTCCCGCCACCGGATACGAGCACGGACCCGAAGCCTGACGTCGGGCCCGCACCCCTGGCATCACCTCGCCGCCCGCGCAAGCACCTGTTCCTGTTGCCGATCGCCGCGGCGACCGCCCTCGGCGCGGTCGCGGTGTTCGCCCTCAGCCCGTCCACCTCCCCGCAGCACCACAACGCGCAGGAGTCCAGCGGCGTGCCGGTCGCCGTCGAGCCCTTGGCCGGGGCGACGCCCGGGCCCTCCGCGAGCCCGAGCACCTCGATCTCCGCCACCGCCGAACCCTCTCCCCCGCCTTCAACCGCCCCGGCCGGCACCACGCGGACACCCTCCCCGAACCTGCGGCCCTCGACCTTCGCCACCGCCAAACCCGCTACCCAGCCCCCGACCACCCCACCTGGCACGGCCACCCCACCGAGCACGGCCCCCGCCGCACCCTCAGCGGCTGCCCCCAGCCCCACCTCGTCACCGATCAGCGGCATCAACGGCAGCGACGACCCGGCACAGGTCAAGGGCTCCGAGGCGGACACCAGTTGGCTCGGCCCCGACGCCGCCTGTTCCGCCTGGCTGGACGACAACGGCTCCGGCTCGCTCGCGGGCGTGCTCAACACCTCCCTGGCCCAAACCTGCGTCGCCGAGCTCGCCCGCAGCGACGGCATCACGTACACCTTCCGCGCCTCCTGGGGCGCCGCGAAGACGAGCTTCGTCCCAGACATCGGCTACACGATGTGGATCTGCGTCTGGAACGCGAACAACCGGTCCGGCGAGCAGTGCTCCGCTCGCTTCGGCATGAACGGCACCACCCCGGTCCGCCGGTGAAACGAGGCTTCCGCAAGGAGCACGCCCGGGCCACCACGCCCAGCCGCCCGCACCCCAGCCCTCGTCGGCCATTCGGGCGAGATCCAGGCGCCGGATCCGTCCGGCGAGACTGCATCGAGGATGTACGAGACTGTCGCGAGGCTGCCGGAACGACTGCGGCCCGGGTCGGGATCACGCTCCTGACCTGGGCCGCAGTACGCGTTTCAGCTGTTCACGGGGTGGGTGCGGACGCTTTCGAACCGCCGACATCTGCTTCGTAAGTTCTCGCCGGCATCCGCAGATGCCGTCGGGGTCACCCCGACGACCGGCATACGGCCGAACGACGCACCAACGGTGATCCCACTGTCCGAAGAGGCTTCACCGGACGGTCGGAACTCCAGCTGTAGAGGCCACCACCCGTGCAGGGCCGTCAGCAGATCATCGTCGGTCGTATCGTCCCCGTCGGCCGACCTGAGCCTCGTGGTCCAGCGACCTGCCGGCTCGCCTGGAGACCGGTGGCGTCGGCGGTCACCGGCCGGGCGGGGGCGGCCACCTGATCAGGGGGCGAGCGCGGCACCGCGACCGACGGGAAGCCGTGGGCGGTCACTGGGCGCTCGCCGCGGGGCGGACGACGAGTTCGTTGACGTCGACCTGCCGGGGCTGGGACACGGCGTAGGCGATGGCCTCCGCGACGGCGGAGGCGGGCAGTGCCACTGCGCGGTACGCCCTCATGGCCTCCCTGGCGGTGGGGTCGGAGATGCCTTCGGCGAGTTCGGACTCGGTCACGCCTGGAGAGACGAGGGTGACCCGGATGTCTCCGGCGGACTCCTGGCGCAGCCCTTCGGAGATCGCGCGGACGGCGAACTTGGTGGCGCAGTAGACGGCGGCGGTGGGAGAGACCTCGTACGCGCCGACGGACGCGATGTTCACGAAGTGCCCGCCGCCCTGGGCCCGCATCACGGGCAGTGCGGCGGCGATGCCGTGCAGGACTCCCCGCAGGTTCACGTCGATCATGCGGTCCCACTCGTCCGTCCTCAGGGCCTCCAGGGGCGAGAGCGGCATGACTCCGGCGTTGTTGACCAGGACGTCGACCCGGCCGTAGCGCTCACGGGCGGCGGACACGAAGGCCTGGACGTCGGCGGCGTCCGTGACGTCGAGACGCCGGAACGCCGCGGTGCCGCCTGCGGCGGTGAGCTCGCCGGTGAGCGCGTCGAGGCGGTCGGTGCGCCGCGCGCCGAGGAACAGGCGGTGGCCGTCGGCGGCGAGGCTGCGCGCGGTGGCCTCGCCGATCCCGCTGCTCGCTCCGGTGACCAGTACGACCTTGGGTGTCTGCGTCATGCCTGCTTCTCCTCCCGGTGGAGCACGAGGTGTTCGTGGTGGAGGACTCCGTCTCGGATGTCACCCGTGGCGGTGAACCCGGTGTCGTCGACGTAGTCGATGTGATGGCCGGTGACCGTGTAGCGGCCCGTGTAGGCGCTGCGGCGGTGGCCGCGGGCCTCGTCGTATCGACCGTCCGCCCGTAGTTCCTGACGGATGTGACCGTCCGCCGTCACCCACAAGCCGACCACGTCGGCTCGGCCCTCCTCGGTGCTGCCCGTCAAGGACGGACTCCCTTCGTCGATGGATGCGGATCCGTTCCGCCCGACCGAGTCTGGGCGGGACGCGGGTGACCGGCCAGGACGTGCCTTGCCTGGGTGCGGTGCACCCAGGCAAGGCACCGCCGGCGCGGCCTAGGGTGAGGGCGTGACCGACAACCACCTGGGAGAGTTCCTGCGCGCACGCCGTGCGGCCCTGCTGCCGCAGGACGCCGGCGTGGCGAGCCACGGGGTACGCAGGGTCGCCGGACTGCGCCGGGAGGAGGTCGCCGTCCTGGCCGGGGTGAACGCGGACTACTACACCCGCCTGGAACAGGGGCGAGAACGCCACCCATCGGCCCAGGTCCTCGACGCGCTCGACCGCGCCCTGCGGCTTGACTCGGATGGGCACGCGCACCTGCACCAGCTGGCGGGGACGGTGCCGAGCAGCCGGTTCGCCCACACCACGGACCGGGTCGGCCCCGCCCTGCGCCAGTTGCTGGACGGCTACCCGGCCGCCCCGGCGTTCGTCATCAACCGGACTTTGGACGTCCTGGCGGCCAATGCCCTGGCCGAGGCCCTGCACTCACCCTTCGAGCGGATGGACAACCTCGCCCGGATGGCCTTCCTCGACCCGGCGGGCCGGCAGTTCCACGAACGGTGGGGCCACACGGCCCAGGCCGTCGTGGGCCACCTGCGGCAGGCCGCCGGGCTCGACCCGGACAGCCCCCGGCTGCGGGAGCTCGTCCGCACCCTCACCGGTCACAGCACGGACTTCACCCGTCTGTGGAACGCCCACGCGGTGCGCGGCAAGACCCAGGAGGCCAAGCACCTCCTCCACCCGGACGTCGGCCCACTGACCCTCACCTACCAGGCCTTCGACGTGCGCGACGCTCCCGGCCAGCAACTGATCGTCTACCAGGCGGAGCCCGGCAGTTCCAGCGCGCAGGCCCTCAGCCTGCTTGGGTCCCTGCGCGCCACCTTGAACCGGGGCGCCGGGTAAACGGTGAGGACGGTCAGCTGCGTTGAGCGCGCAGTGATCAACTCGCCTGATGACCACGGCGCCACACTTCACTCTCCGTGACTCCGTAACTCGAATGGTCGCCACCAGACTGGGTCAACTAGCGAGCATCACAGAGGATTTGGCCCTACGGTGCGGTGCCAGGGGGCCATCGAGCGAAAGGCTGTCACTGGCATGGCCGGGAAATTCGAGCTGTACAAGGACGAGAGCGGGATGCACCGCTTCCGGCTCAAGGCGAGCAACGGGACGGTCATCGTCACCGGGGACCCGCACGAGAGCAAGGACGAGTGCCTCAGGAGCATCGAGTCGCTCCGCAAGCTCGCGCCGTACGCGGAGCTCAAGGAGGCGGCCGGGTCGCACTGAGGCGGCGCGGTGCGGGAGCGGGTCGGCGATGCAAATCGCCGACCCGCGTTCGCTTCTACGACAGATCCCTTTGGCCGGGTGCACGCCGGGCGCGGACAGAACACCGACATGCGCGTCGTCATCGTCACCGAATCCTTTCCGCCCGAGGTCAACGGAGTCGCCCACAGCGTGCTGCGGACGGCCGAGCATCTGGTCCGCCGGGGCCACCAGCCACTCGTCGCCACCCCCGCACCCGCGCGGGGCGCCGCGTGCCCGCCGCACACCTTCGGCGGCTCCGAAGCGGTGGAGCTGCCGGTGGTGCGCATTCCGTCGGTGCCGCTGCCCGGGTACCCGCAGGTGCGGATCGCGCTGCCGAGCCGGCAGCTGGCGGCCGCCGTCGCCGGGCACCGGCCGGACATCGTGCACCTGGCCAGCCCGTTCGTGCTCGGCGCGCGCGGGGTGCAGGTCGCGGCCCGCCTCGGCGTCCCCGCCGTGGCCGTCTACCAGACCGACCTCGCCGGGTACGCGCACGCCTACCGGGCCGGGCGGGGCCTCGGGGAGGCGGCCGCCTGGCGGCGGATCCGGGCCGTGCACCGGGCCGCGGCCCGGACGCTGGCGCCGTCCACCCCCGCCGCCCAGGACCTCACCGCGCACGGAGTACCCAGGGTGCAGCTGTGGCCGCGCGGGGTGGACTCGGCGCGGTTCCACCCCCGGCACCGGGACGAGGCGCTGCACCGGGCGCTCGCCCCGGGCGGGGAGGTGCTGGTCGGGTACGTCGGGCGGCTGGCGCCCGAGAAGCGGGTCGACCTGCTGGCCGCCGCGTCGGCCCTGCCCGGGGTGCGGGTGGTGGTGATCGGGGACGGGCCGTCCGGGCCCGGGCTGCGGGCCTCGATGCCCGGCGCGGTGTTCCTCGGCCGCCGGACCGGCGAGGAACTGGCCCGCTGTTTCGCGACCCTGGACGTGTTCGTGCACACCGGCCCGCTGGAGACCTTCTGCCAGACCATCCAGGAGGCGATGGCGAGCGGCGTGCCGGTGATCGGCCCGGCCGCCGGCGGCCCGCTGGACCTGGTCGCGCACCACCGGACGGGCCTGCTGGTGCCGCCCCGGGACGGCGCCGCGGTGGCCCGGGCGGTGGCGGAACTGGCCGCCGACCCCGGGCGGCGGGCCGCGTACGGGCGCGCCGGACGGGCCGAGGTGACCGCGCGGACCTGGGAGGCGGTCGGCGACCTGCTGCTGCGGCACTACGCGGAGGTCCTCGCCGAGCACCGCGGCACACCGGTGGCTCCCCCTTCCGCTCCCCCGGCGGTCGTCGAGCCGGTCGCCGTCGCGGAGGAGCTGCCGGCATGACGGACACCGCCGACCGCGAACCGCTGACCATCGTGCGGCTCGCGAACTTCGTCACCCCGGTCTCCGGGGGCCTGCGCACCGCGCTGCGCCACCTCGGTGCCGGCTATCTGGCCGCCGGGCACCGGCCGGTGCTGATCGTGCCCGGGGAGCGGCGCAGCGAGGAGGAGGGCGAGCAGGGCCTGGTGGTCACCCTGCCCGGGCCGGTGCTGCCGGCCAGCGGCGGCTACCGGGTGCTCACCGACCGGCGGGCGGTGGCCGCCGAACTGACCCGGCTGAAACCCGACCGGCTGGAGGTGTCCGACCGCACCACGCTGCGCTGGACCGGCAGTTGGGCCCGGCGGCACGGCGTCCGCTCGGTGATGGTGTCGCACGAGAGCGCCGTCGGGGTGCTGCGCACCTGGGGGCTGCCCCGCCCGCTCGCCGACGCGGCCGCCGACCGGCTCAACGCGGCGACGGCCCGTACGTACGACGCGGTGCTCTGCACCACCGACTGGGCGGCGGCGGAGTTCCGGCGGATCGGCGCGCCCAACCTGGCCCGGGCCCCGCTCGGCGTGGACCTGGACGCGATGCGCCCGCTGCCGCCGGCCGCGCGGGCCCGGGAGCGGGCGCGGTACTGCGGGCCGGACGACGTGCTGCTGGTGCTCTGCTCCCGGCTCTCGGCCGAGAAGCGGCCCGAGCGGGCGGTCGAGGCGCTGGCCGCACTGCGGGCCCGGGGGCTGCCGGCCGTCCTGGTGGTGGCCGGGACCGGACCGCTGCGGGACCGGCTGGCGGCCCGGGCGGAGCGGCTGCGGCTGCCGGTGCGCCTCCTCGGGCACCTGGGCCGGCGGGAGGAACTGGCCCGGCTGCTGGGCTGCGCGGACGTGGTGCTCGCGCCCGGGCCGGTGGAGACCTTCGGGCTCGCCGCGCTGGAGGCGCTGGCCTGCGGGACACCGGTGGCGGTCAGCCGCTCCTCCGCGCTGCCCGGGCTGATCGGCCTGGCCGGGGTGGCCGCCGCCGACACCGGCGCCGGATTCGCCGCGGCGGTACGGGAGTTGCTGGCGCGCCCGGAGCAGGCGCGGCGGGCCGGCGCCCGGGCCCGGGCCGAGCGGTACGGCTGGCCGGCCGCGGTGGCCGCGTTCCTCGCGGCCCACGGCGTGCGGAACCCCGGCGCGGTGGAGGAGGGTTGGGATGAGCGTGCTCGGCACCGGGCGTGACCGGTCCGCGGACGGCCGGCCGGTCACCGGCGGGCCGGTGCGGTTCGTCGCGCTCGGGGACTCGCTGACCGAAGGGGTCGGGGACCCGGTCGGTGAGGGATGGCGCGGCTGGGCCGCCGTCCTGGCCCGGTCGCTGGCACCCGAGGGCGGCGTCGAGTTCACCAACCTGGCGTGCAGCGGCGCCCTGACCACCGACCTGACGAATCGTCAACTCCCTTCCGCGTTGGCGCTACGGCCGCGGTTCGCGGCCGTGGTGGTCGGCGGCAACGACACCCTGCGGGCGGGCTTCGACATCCGGCGCACCACCCTGGATCTGGACGCCACCCTGGGCGAACTCTCCAGCCACGGCGCCGTCCTGCTGACCGCCTGCCTGCCCGATCCGGGCACCCTGCTCCGCCTGCCCGCGCCGCTGGCCCGACCGCTGGCGCGGCGGATGCAGGCCGTCAACACCGTCGTGCACGCCCTCGCCGCCCGGCACCGGGCGGTGCACCTGCACATCGCCGAGCTGCCCTGGTGCGCGCAGCGTCGGCTGCTCAGTGTCGACCGGCTGCACCCCAGCGCCGAGGGCCACCACCTGATCGCCCGCGGGTTCCACGAGCTGCTCGCCGCCGCCGGCCACCCCCTCGGCCCGCCGCCCGTCGACACCCCCGCCGAGGCCCCACCCGGCCGGGCCGCCGACCTGTGGTGGATGGCCACCCAGGGCACCCGCTGGGTGGCCGCCCGCAGCACCGACCTGCTGCCCGGACTGCTCGCCCTGGCGGCGGCCGAAGGCATCGCCCGGCTGCGCGGGTCCAACGGGCGGCACGACGAGCAGATGGCCCGCGCGGCGGCGCAGGCCCTCGCGTCACTGGGGTGAGGCGGCGAGGGCTCGGCTAGGACGGCTCGTGGGGGGAACCATGAAAGGGGTCCGCCGAGTCGTCGGGGGGACACGGCCTTCGAACCGGGCCTGACGGAGGGAGCAGCGGTGGACGCGTCATCCGGGAGCGGGCGGGAGTTGCTGGCGGCGGCGGGGGTGCTGTTCCCGGACGGGCGGGGGCGGGTGCTGGTGGTGCGGTTGCCGTACGACCGGAAGCATCCGGTGGCGATCCCGGGCGGCGGGTGGGAGCCGCAGGACCGGTCCCCACGGGAGACCGCGCTGCGCGAGGTGGTGGAGGAACTCGGGTTCACGCCCCGGCTGGGGCCGCTGGCCTGCGTCGACTGGACGCTCGACCACTTCCGGCCGCCGATCGCCGCGTACCTGTACTGGGCGCAGCCACTCACCGCCGAACAGGCCGCGGCGATCCGGCCGGACGCGGCGGAGGTCGGCGGCTGGGCCTGGCTGACCCCGGACCAGGCGGGCCACGCGCTGCCGCCCCTGCTGTCCCGCCGGGTCACGGCCTGCCTGCGGGCGCCGCGGTCGGCCGGTCCGCTGGAGCTGGAGGACAGCAGGCCCGTGGGGCACACCCTCGACCACCTGCCGGCGGACGAACCGCCGCCCGCGTACACCGGGCTGGCCGGGGTCACCGCCCTGGGCCCCGCCCCCGGCGGGCCGGCGGCGGGGCCCGGGTACGAGCCGCCGATGGACCGGGCCACCTACATCGCCACCCGCCCGCGGATCCGGGCCAAAGCCCGGGCCCTGTTCACCGACGACGCCGGGCGGGTCCTGCTGGTCCGGCTGCGGCCGTGGGACGGGCCGCGCGGCCGGGTGCCGTACTGGACGCTGCCGGGCGGCGGGATCGAGGCGGACCGGGAACTGCCCCGGGCGGCCGTCCGGCGCGAGATCCGCGAGGAACTCGGCTGGGAGGTCGAACCGGGGCGGCTGCTGGCGCTGGACTGGCAGCCCGGGTCGGCCGCCGACCCGGAGGCCGACCCGGCGACCGGGCGGGACACCGCCGTGCTGGTGTCCGTGTTCGACGGGGGCACGGTGACGGAGCGGATGCTCGGTTCGATCGCGCTGCCGGAGGAGGAGCTGGTGGAGTGGCGGCTCTGCGGCCCCGCCGAGGCACGGGCGCTGCTGACCGGCCCGTCCTGGGCCCGGACAGCCGCCGCGCTGGCCGCGCGGGAGGGGGCGGGCGGGCCGGCCGAGCTGGTGCGCGGACGCACCGCCGGGTAGCGGCGGGCGGGCCGGGCGAGCTCAGGAGGGTTCAGGAGGGTTCAGGAGGGTTCAGGAGGGCGAGTCGGGGGGGGACCGGCCGGGTGGGTTGGTCGGACCGGCTGGTCGGACGGGGCTGTCGGGCAGGGCGGACAGGGCCGGGTCGGGTGGGTCACACTGGGGCCATGCAGAACGGGATCACGCAGCACGGGATCACGGAGGCGCTGGCCGGCCGGCGAGTGGCGTCGGTCAGCGGCGGCGACCGGCTGGACCTCACCCTCGACGGGCCGGTGACCGTCCGGGTGGCGCACGAGTTCCGCCTCGCCGCGCCCTCCTTCACCGCCCCGGCGGAGGTCGAGCACTACTTTCCGGCGCTGACCATCCGCCCGACCGGCACCCTGCTCGCGCTCGTCGGCCGGACCGTCGACACCGCCGAGATCACCCTCGCCGGCGGCCTGGAGCTGGCCTTCGCGGAGGGCGGCGCGCTGTCCGTCCCGCCGCACGCGCAGCTCGCGCCGTGGAGCGTGGAGACCGCGGAGGGGGCGATGTGCACGGGGCTGCCGGGCGGCGAGGTCCGGTGGACGGCGCCCGGCGCGGCCTGAGCCGACGCCGGGCCGACGCGTCGTCCGGTCGGACTCTCCGGCCTGTCCGCCTGTCCAAGCTGTCCGGCCTGTCAGACCTCCAGGTCGGCCTCGATCCTGGTGAGCTGGTGGCGGGCCATCGCCAGGTTGGCCCGCGCCTTGTCCAGCGCCAGGTAGAGGAAGAGGCCCTTGCCGGTGCGGCCGGCGAGCGGCCGGATCAGGTGGTACTGGCTGCTGAGGGTGATCAGGATGTCCTCGATCCCGTCCTGTAGGCCGAGCATGTCCATGGTGCGCATCTTGGCGCGAACCACGTCCGTGTTCCCCGCCGCGGCCACGTTGAGGTCCAGCCCGCCGGGGCCGTCGAGGGTGGCGAGCGCCATGCCGCTGTTGTAGTCCACGAGTGCCGCGCCGATGGCGCCCTCGATGCTGGTCATGGCCTGCTTGAGCGCGCCGGCTGCGTCGGTCATCTGGGTAACTCCCTTTCGGTGGTGGTGTGCTGGGGTGGTAGGTGCGGTCGGGCCGGGGGCCTGACCGCTCAGACCGGTCAGGCCGGGTCGCGGGGGTCCTTGGGCAGGAGGCTGTCGCTGAGCAGCCCGGCGATCCGCTGGGCCGAGCGGCGGGCCTCCAGGTGCAGCCGGCCGACATTGACGTCCGGGTGCGCCAGCAGCGCCAGCACGCAACTGCCCCCGGCCGCGTAGGTGGCGACGTAGCCGTGCTCGCCGCGCACCAGCGACTCGCGGAACTCGCCCTGGCCGGTGGTGTCGGCGAGCCGCTGGGCCAGCGACAGCGAGGCCGCCGTCATCGCGGCCAGGCCGGAGGGTTCCGCCCCGTGGGTGTCGTGCGCGACCAACAGGCCGTCCACGCTGGCCACCAGGCCACCCGCGAGGTGCGGGACGCGCTGCTTGACGGCGCGGAGCTCGGCGAGCAGTTCGGTCTCCAAGGCGATCAGTTGTCTCCTTCCGACACGCTGCTTGAGCGCCCGCCTCATGGCCGGGACGGCGGGGTCGCGGGTGGAGAGTGGTTCAAAGTCGGGCCTCCAGAAGGGTTCGGACCCGGGTCAGCAGCGCGATGTCCGGGTCGGGGACGGCCAGCGGGTGGGCCGTGGCCGTGGTGGGCGGGTGATCGGAGTGGGTGGGGGCCACGGGACCGGACGGCGTGGCGCCGGTGAGGGTGGCACCGGGGACCCGGCGGTGCAGGCCTCCCGGCGGGCGGGCGGGGGCCGGCGCGTCCGGGGCCAGCGCCTCGGCTTCCGCGACAGGCGCCGCGGGCCTCGGCGCCCCAGGTACCACAGGCGTCGCGGGTGCCACGGATGTCGCGGGTGCCACGGATGTCGCAGCGCTCGGTGCCACCGCCGGCGCGGCGTGCCGCGGGGCGGCGAGCAGCCCGGCGGCGGCCAGGCGACGGACGTCCGCCGTGACGCCGAAGCCGGACCGGCCGAGCAGGCGCGCGAGGTCCGCCGGGGTTCTTCGGCCGTCGGCGTGGTCCAGCAGTTCGCGCCGGCGACGGCCGGGCGGGCGGTTCGACGGCCGTGGGACCGGCACCACCGGGCGGACCGGAGCGGTGTCGAGCTGCGGCCAGGGCCAGATCCGTTCCAGCAGCCGGCCCCGGCGCTCGACCTCGCGGCGCAGCCGGCCGGGGTCGACCGTGGCCACCGGGCCCAGCCAGTGCCGGGCGTCGGGCTCGAACCGCCAGACGCCACCGGTCCGGTCGGCGAGGACGAAGAACGCGGCGTCGAAGAGCGTGCCCAGGTGGCCGAGTTCGAGCTCGCCCCGGGTGAGCAGCCGCCGTTCGACCAGGGCCTCACCGACCCGGGCGCGCGGGCCGTGGAGCCGGAGCAGTTCCGCCCACTGCCCGGGGGTGATCCGGCCGCAGCCGGTGAGCAGTTCGGCCAGGCCGGGCGCGCGCGGGGAGTCGGCGTGGGCCACCTGGCCGTCGACGAGGTGCAGGCTGCCGAGCGGGCCGCGCAGGGCGCCGGTGGCGCGGCGGGCGGCGAGCAGGCCGAGGGCCTCGCCGGGGGTCTGCGGCGGTGCGGGCGGGCGGACGGCGGCGGGCGCGGCGGTCATCCGGGCCACCGGCCGGTGGAGCGCGGGCGGCGGGGGTGGCCCGTCCGGCGTGCTGGCCGAAACCCGATGGCCGCGGTGGGCGTCCCGTTCACCCCAGCACCAGTTCCTCGGCGAGCGCCTGGAGGCGGTAGCGGGCGGCGGCGAGGTTGCCCTGGGCGCGGTCGAGCCAGAGGTGGAGGACGAGGCGGCTGTCGAAGACGGTGTCGATGAAGCAGATGAGGTGGTAGCTGCGGCCGGCGGTGACGATGACGTCCTGTAACGGCGACCGCCGGTCCTCCGCCCCGGTGAAGGTCTGGCTCTCAACGGCCGCCCGTACCAAGTCGGTTGTCTCGGCGGCCGCGGTCTCGTGGTCGCCGGTCGGGCACTCGCCGAGGCTGCCGAGCGCGAGTCCGCTGCTCCAGTCGACCAGGCTCGCGGAGCGTGCCCCGGAGATCGACATCGCTCCGGCGAGGCATTCGTCGATACCCGGCACACCGGCTCCTTCGAGGGGGTCTGGGCAGCCGGGCGCAGCACGGCACGGCCGGGCCGCCACCAGCAGTGGCGGGCTCGACACGGAAGGCTACTGCCGGATTCCATATGACGAACATTCCAATGGCATATTCACATCAGTAGCATCCACTTCCGGCCAAGGTATGACGAGGCGTCAGCCATCGCCGCCGGGCGAACCCGCTGGCCCGGGGACGGTCGCGGCCCGCAGTCCACCGCCACCCGCCGACCACCTGGCAGGGGAGCTTGGCCGAGAACCGGCCGCACGGCAGGGTTTCGACCGCCGTCATGCGGTAGAAGGACCGGGCGAGCAGGTCTACACCACCGGGTCGCCGCCCGACTGCCGCCGGGGCCCTCGGGCATGACGAAGGAGCCCCGGGCATGACGAAGGGGCCCGTTCCGCTGGACGGAACGAGCCCCTTCGGGTGGAGCGCCAGGCCCGGGTCGCACGGACTCTTCCTACTGAAAGTAGGACGTGCTCTGGTAGCACCGCTGACGCCTGTTCGGGAGGTTGTTTCCCTCCCGACGAGAAGAACATTAGCAGGTCATCACGCCTGCTCAGAAACCGGAGGGAGGAACGGGACCGGACCCGGCGGAACGGCGGCGACCCAACCCCGGCGCGGCGACCCCGACAGCCCCGGCACGGAGGGCGGTCAGGGCAGCAGCGCCCGGTAACCCGCGATCAGGGCGGTGAGGCCCAGCTCGAAGGCCCGGTCGGCGCGTTCGCGGCCGGCGGGGACGGCATCGAGGGCGTCGGCCAGGCGCGGGGTGGCGTCACGGTCGACGGCGTCGACCATGACGTCCGGGGCGACCAGGTCGAGGGCGGAGCCGAGGATGAAGCTCTCCAGGGCGGTGATCACGCCCATCACATCCCGTGCGGCGAAGCCCGCGCCCTCCAGGGTGGCGACGGCGCGCTCGTACAGCGCGTGCATGAACGGTTCGGCGAGCGGGGCGGTGGCGAGCAGGCGCACGATGCCGGGGTGTTCGGCGAAGGCGTCCCGGTAGGCGTGCGCCCAGGTGCGCAGCGCCGCGTCCCAGGGCTGGTCCCACATCGACTGCTCGCCGATGGTGCGGACGAGTTCGGCGCGCATCAGGGCGACGATCTCGGCCCGGCCGGCGACGTGGTGGTAGAGCGCGGAGGGGCTGACCTTGAGGGCGCCGGCGAGGCCGGGGATGGTGAGGTCGCCCGCCTCGTCGACCAGCCGCAACGCGGTGTCGACGATGCGCTGCCGGTCCAGCAGGGGTGTGCGCGGCCTGGCCATGCCGGTTCCTCGTCTTTCGGGGAGTCCTTCGGGGGCCCTCGGGGAGTCCTTCGGGGGCCCTCGGGGAGTCCTTCAGGAAGCCTTCCGGAGGATCTTCGGGAGGGCGAGGGGCCGGAGAGCCCTCCGGAGAACCCTCAAGATCATCGTTACCCAAGCGTTACTGAATGGCTTTCAATAAAACTCTTCCGCACCCGCCGGTGCCGCGCCTACGGTAACCGAACCCCATTCGGTTTAGGCAGGTCGTCCTCGTCACCTGCCGCGACCCGGAGAGGACGCTCCCCCATGCGTGCCGACACGATCTTCACCGGCGGCCGGATCCACACCGGAGACCCCGCCCACCCCGCCACCCACGCCCTCGCCGTCACCGCCGGACGGATCACCGCCCTCGGCGACCCGGCGCTCGCCCTGCGCGACGACCGCACCGAGACCGTCGACCTGGCCGGCGGCGCCCTGCTGCCCTCCTTCGGCGACGGCCACCTCCACCCGCTGCTCGGCGCCATCGGGCTGCGCGGCGTGCCGGTGCGCGACTGCACCAGCCTGGAGGAGGTCGTCGAGGCCGTCCGCACCTGGGCCGCCCGGCACCCCGAGGCCGAGTGGATCACCGGGGACGCCGTCAATCCGTGGCTCGCCGAGGGCGGCCTGTTCGACGCCCGGCTGCTCGACGCCGCCGTCCCCGACCGGCCCGTCCTGCTACGCACCATGGACCACCACACCGGCTGGGCCAACAGCGAGGCGCTGCGCCGCGCCGGGTACGGGCCGGACACGCCCGACCCCGTGGGCGGCGAGATCGTCCGCCGCCCGGACGGCTCCCCGCTCGGCACCCTGCGCGAGTTCGGCGCCCTCAACCCCGTCCTCGCGCTCGTCCCGCCGCCCCCGCTCGCCGAACAGGTCGCCGCCCTGCGCGAGACCACCGCCGCACTCGCCGCCGCCGGGCTCACCTGGCTCCAGGACGCCTGGATCGAGCCCGCGCAGGTCGACACCTGGCTCGCCGCCGTCGCCGAGCACGATCTGCCCGTCCGGGCCGGGCTCGCCCTGCTGCTCGAACCGGACGGCTGGCGCGCACGGCTCCCCGCCCTGGCCGCCGACCGGGAGCGGGTCGAGGCCGGCGGGCGCGGCCGGCTCACCGCCCGGGCGGTCAAGTTCTTCGCCGACGGCGTCGTCGAGTCCGGGACGGCCGCCCTGCTGGCGCCCTACAGCGACTGCCCGCACTCCCACGGCGTCGCCAACTGGACCGGCGCCGAACTGGCCGACGCCGTCACCGCCGTCGACGCGCTCGGCTTCCAGCCGCACATCCACGCCATCGGCGACCACGGCGTCCGGATCGCCCTGGACGCCGTCGAGGCCGCCACCCGCCGCAACGGCCTGCGCGCCCGCCGCCCGGTGATCGCCCACGTCCAGTTGGTCGACCCGGCCGACCTGCCCCGCTTCGCCGAACTCGGCGTGATCGCCAACTTCGAACCGCTGTGGGCCCAGACCGACCCGCTGATGACCGAACTCACCCTCCCCCGGCTCGGCCCCGAGCGCGGCGCCCGGCAGTACCAGATCGCCGCGCTGCTGCGCGGTGGCGCCCGGGTCTCCTTCGGCAGCGACTGGCCGGTCACCCGGTACGAGCCGCTGGCCGGTCTCGCCACCGCCGTCACCCGGCAGACCCCGGACGGCCTGCCGGCCGGCGGCTGGCTGCCCGAGGAGCGGATCGGCCTCACCGAGGCCCTCGCCGCGTACTCGGCGGGTGTCGCGCACCAGGCCTTCGAGGAGGCGGAGTGGGGCGTGCTGCGGCCCGGGATGCGGGCCGACCTGGTGCACCTGGCGGCCGACCCCTACGCGGTGCCGGCCGACGAGCTGGCCGCCGTCCCGGTGGCCGGGACCTGGCTCGGCGGCCGACGCACCCACTGAAGCCGACGCACGCACTGACCCAGGGCGGGCCCCCGTACCCGCCCGCCGGAACGCCCCCCACGGCGTCCGGTCCCCGTCGACCGCCCGCACCCGATCGGCGGCCGACCGCTCTACCCTCGTCCGTACGACCCCAGGAGAGCTCCCCCATGACCCTGCCCTCCGAAGCGGCCTCCCCGACCGCACCCGGCTCCCCCCGCACCGGCCCCGGCACCGGCCGCGCCGGGCCCAACACCGGGCCCGACAGCACCGGGCCCGGCACCGCGGCCGCCGGCCCCGCCCGCCTGGAAGGCGGCGTGCTCGGTACCGGCGACATCGTCTTCTTCGTCGTGGCCGCCGCCGCACCGCTGACCGTGATGGCCGGCGTGGCACCGTTCGCGATCGCCTTCGGCGGCATCGGCACGCCCGTCGCCTACCTGGCCACCGGCGTCATCCTGGCCCTCTTCGCGGTCGGCTTCACCACCATGACCGCGCACATCCGCAACGCCGGCGCGTTCTACGCCTACGTCACCCGCGGCCTCGGCCGCCCCGCCGGGCTCGGCGCCGCGCTGCTCGCGGTGCTCTCGTACAACGCCATCCAGATCGGCATGTACGGCGCCTTCGGCTTCTTCGCCCACACCACCGCCGCCGACCTGCTCGGCCTGGACCTGCCCTGGCCGGTCTGGGCGCTGCTCGGCGTCGCGGCGGTCTGGCTCCTCGGCTACCGCTCGATAGACCTCGGCGCCAAGGTGCTCGGCGCGCTGCTGATCGCCGAGACCGGCATCCTGCTCGTGCTCGCCGTGGCGGTGCTGGTGCGCGGCGGCGCGCACGGGCTCGACCTGTCCTCGTTCGCCCCGCACAACGTGTTCTCCGGGGGCATGGGCGGGGTGCTCGGGCTCTCCTTCGCCGCGTTCATCGGCTTCGAGGCCACCGCCATCTACCGCGAGGAGGCCCGCGAACCACGGCGGACGGTGCCGCGCGCCACCTACGCGGCGATCGCCTTCCTCGGCCTCTTCTACACCTTCATCACCTGGATGATCGTGCAGGCCTTCGGCGCCACCGAGGCCGTCGCGACCGCCACCGCCGACCCGGCCGGGATGTTCTTCACCGCGATGACCGACTACGTCGGCGCCTGGGCCACCGACCTCCAGCGGGTGCTGATCGTGACCAGCCTGCTCGCCGCGCTGCTCGCCTTCCACAACACCATCACCCGCTACGGCTACGCCCTCGCCACCGAGCAGGCCGCCCCGGCCGCGCTCGGCCGGGTCCACCCGCGCCATGGCTCCCCGTGGATCGGCGGCATCGCGCAGTCGGTGCTGGCGGCGGTGGCCGTCGTGGTGGCGGCGCTGATCGGGGCCGACCCGTACAACCAGTTCTTCCTCTGGGTGAACTCCCCCGGCGTGGTCGGCATCCTGGTGTTGCAGGCGCTCGCCGGGCTGTCCGTGTACGCCTTCTTCCGTCGCAATCGCGAGGCGGCCGCGAGCGCCGGGGCGTTCCGGACGGTCGTGGCGCCGGTCGCCGCCACCGTGCTGCTGTGCGGGGCGACGGCGCTGGTGGTGTGGCGGCTGGACCTGTTCACCAATGCCGGACCGGAGGTCAACTGGCCGCTGGTGGCGATCGTGCCGGTGGTGTTCCTGACGGGCGTCGCCATCGCGCTGCGGCTGCGGGCGCGGCGGCCCGAGGTGTACGCCCGGCTCGGGATGTCGGAGGTCGACGCGGGCTGAGCTCGGAGGTCGACGGGCCGAGCAAGGCGGCGCCGCAGGGCTGGCCCACCCGCCTCGGCCCCGGCCGGCGGCCTCAGGCCTGGCCGACCGCCTCGGCGAGCAGCCGGTAGGAGTCGAGGAGGGCGGCGCGGTCGTAGGTGCTGGTGGTGACCAGGAACTCGTCCGCGCCGCTGCGCGCCACCAGGGCGGCGAGTTCGGCGACGGCCCGCTCCGGGGTGTCCGCGATGTGGCCCTTCAGCGACTGCTCGTAGGCGGCCTGCTCGCGCGGGCTCATCGGCAGGGCCAGGATCTCGGTGGCGGGCGCCAGCGGCGGGAACTCGCCGTGGGTGCGGGAGTACGCGCCGGACCACGCCTCCGGAACGAGCAGTTCCCGCGCCCGGTCGGCGCTCCCGGCGACCGCGACCGTGCCCGAGACCACCACGTACGGCTCGGCGGCCTGCGCCGAGGGGCGGAACCGGCTGCGGTAGCGGTCGATCGCCGCGAGCATCCGTTCCTCTCCCCGGACGGCGGCGATGACCAGCGGCAGCCCGGCGTCGGCCGCCAGGTCGGCGCCCGCACCGGTGGCCAGGACGAAGGCCGGCACCCGCAGGCCCTCGGCCGGGCGGGCGTGGACGCCGGGGTGGGCCTGCTGCGAGCCGTCGAAGTAGCCGAGCAGTTCGGCCAGCTGGGCGCCGAAGTCGTCCGCGGAGTCCTTCTCCCGGCCCAGCGCCCGCCGCACGCCGTCGGTGAACCCGACCGAGCGGCCGAGCCCCATGTCGATCCGGCCGGGGAAGAGCGAGGCGAGCACCCCGAACTGCTCGGCCACCACCATGGGCTGGTGGTTGGGCAGCATCACCCCGCCCGTGCCGACCCGGATCCGGGTGGTGGCCGCCGCCACCGCCGCGGCGAGCACCGTCGGCGCCGATCCCGCCACCCCGGGCACGCCGTGGTGCTCGGAGACCCAGAAGCGGTGGTACCCGAGCCGCTCGGCCTCGCGGGCGAAGGCCACCGTGTCCCGCAACGCCTGCGCCGGCTCCTCGCCCCGTCTGGTCCGGGAGCGGTCGAGGACGGAGAGCCTGGTCATGGGCGCAGCGCTGGTCACGCGGTGGACAACGCCCGCCGCCGAGCCGGGCATTCCCCCCTCCGCCATGCCCCGGTACGGACGGGCCCCGGTCAGTCCGTGACGGCGAAGCCCTGCGCCGCGCCCAGCCGGTGCAGCGAGTCCTGCCCCGGGATCCCGTCCGCGGCGGCGTCGGCGTACCCGCACCGGCGCTGCCACCCGGCGTAGGCGGTGACCGTCAGGCTGCCGAACGAGCCGTCCACCCAGCGCTGTTCGAGCAGCCCCTCGTCCGCCAGTGCCTGCTCGACGATCGCCACCTCGGCGCCGTACGTCCGGTGCCCCTGTTCGGCGCCGGGGTCGGTCCGGGCCGCCGCCACGACGTGCGCGAGCGACACCGTCCGGGGACCGGGCAGGTAGCCGAGCAGCCGCCGCAGCGAGCTCTCCCCCGGCACGCCGTCCGCCGCCTGGCCGGAGTAGCCCAGACTCCGCTGGTAGTCCGCGTAGTTCTCGGTGTCCGCGTCGCTCCAGTTCGGCCCGGGGCCGGAGCGGTAGTGGGCGCCGAAGCCCTGGGCGACGAGCCCCCGGCCGACCACGGTGACCTGGTAGCCCTGGGCGCCGTAGCCGTACGGGAGGCCGTTGATGGTGGTCTGGTACCGGGCCGGGGTCGGGTCCGCCGGGGGGTGCTGCGAGGGCGAGGGGATCGGGGTGCCGGGGCCGGCCGTGAAGTCGGGCCAGGAGCCGGGGTCGGTGTGGTCGTTGAACGGGACGTGGGCGTGCGCGTACCAGCCGCCGCTGGCCTCCCACACCTGCTCGTCGCGGTCGCTGGTGAAGTCGACCGGCCGGCCCATCGGCCACACGTCGGGCACGCCCCAGGAGGCGATCCAGGCGTGGATCCGGTCCCAGCCCGCGCACGGGGTGTCGACCAGCCGCGGGTACACGGTGCCCTGGTAGGTGCAGTAGGGGAAGAACACCGCCTCGATCTGGATCACCACGCGCCCGGCCCGGTTGGTGCGGGTCGGGCTCGTCGTCGGGCTGAGCAGGCTCTTCGAGCGGGAGTCGGCCGGGAACAACTGGGCGATCCGGCCGCTGAACGGGTCCCAGACCAGGTGCGGCGCGTCGCCGGCGCCGCTGCCGGTGAAGTAGTTCACCAGGTCCTCGTAGGTGCACCAGTCCTGCGGCGCGGCGGCGGTCGCGTTGCGGTCCCAGGTGATGTGGGCGATGGCTCTCGGGGGGTACTGCTGGTCGGTCGGCGCGTGGTCGCCGAGGTCGTGGATCTCGGCACCGGGCAGCCACAGGTCGGACATGCGGTCTCCTCCAGGCGGCGAACGGACGTCGTTGCGGGTATCGGCAGGTTCGCCCTCCGGATTGACCCCAACGGCGCAATGCACGGCAATGAACCACCCGCGCTCGCGCGCCCGTTCGGATCTGTGACGGGAATTCGTCCTCGCGTACGGACCCGGAGGCCCGCGCCGCGTGCCGCCGGACCCGCGCTCCACCCTGCCCGGAAGGAAGCCCGAGAGCCTCCGGAAAGCCGTCGGGCGGGGGCGCATTCCACCCCGCCGCAGCCGCTCTGTCAATCGTTGACTTCGGAACTGGTCTAGTCCACGGTGGTGCGCGAAAAGCACTCATACCGTCATCACCGCCACGATTCTGACGAACCGACGGAGATTCCACCGTTATGCAACGAGTCTGCCTCGCCCTGCCCACCATGCGATCCTGCCCCGACACCATCGTGGAACTCGCCGAGGAGGCGGCCTACGCCGTCGCGAACTTCGACGTCGAGGTGCACCTCCTCATCCTCGACACCACCGACGCCGCCCAGTTCGCGGAGAACGCGGGCGCCGTGGCCGCCCTGGAGCCCACCCCCGGCGTGGTCGTCCACCACCTCGGCAACGCGCAGCAGCGGGAGTTCCTGCGCCGGGTGGCCGAGCGCTCCGGCGCCGCCGACCCGGAACTGCTGCTCGACATGATGCTCCCGCCGGCCGTCGCGTACGGCTCCTGCGTCAACCGGCTCTTCCTGGGCGCGGCCGCCCTGGGCTGCACCTCGGCGCACCTGCGCAACGACGACGCCGACTTCCAGGTCGTCGACGGTCGGAAGATCTTCCCGATCCACCACGAGCTGCTCTCGATCGGCCGACCGGCCGGCGAGGCGGCGGCCGGTGTGACCCGCTCCGAGCTCGACCCGGCCGACGCGGACAAGCCGGTGATGCTGGTCAGCGGCTCCTTCATCGGCGAACTCAACGTGGACATCAGCGAGATCCACGAGTTGGACCCGGACATCTACCGCGACGTGGTGCGCCTGTGGACCCCGCCGGTGTGGCCGGAGGAGGACCGGGACGCGATGGTGGACGTCTCGTTCAAGGGCGCCGGCTCCGAGCCGTTCACCACCGACGAATCCGTCCTCGGCGTGCCCGACATCTGGGACGTCTACATGTGCAACATCGCGCTGGACCACCGGGCCTACGAGGTGCTGCCGCTGCTGCCCTCGGTCAAGACCATCGGCAGCGACTACGCCCTGCTGCACGCCATGGTCCACTCCCGGCTGCCCGGCGTCGTCCACAACCGCCACATCGTCAACTACTACACGCCCGAACGCCGCATCGGCGCCGGCTTCATCTCCTACCAGATGCGGTTCGTCAAGTTCCTGCTGTCGATGCTGTACCTGTACCCGGTCTACGGCGGGATGATCGACCTCGGCCGCGGGCTGCTGGACGAGCGGCACGGGCTGAAGGTCGAGCCGATCCTCGACCTGGTGCGGGGCAGCGTCGACTGGGACCGGGCCGGGAACGAGTACTGCCTGGACGTCCTGGACCGCTCCTACCGCAAGCTTGGCGGCAAGTACGCCGAGCTCGCGGACGCGGTGGCCGAGCAGCGCCAGCAGCTCCTGGACGAGGCGCAGGAGGACGCCGAGCGCTGGGCGGTGCTGATGGGAGCGTGGGCGTCGCTGGTGGCCGCCTCCCGCGCGGAGGGGCTCGGCACCGCCTCGGAGGTTGCGGCCGGGTGAGCGAGGACCTCCGGATCCGGCTCCTGGCCGAGGGCGACTGGGATGCCGTGGTCGCCCTGGAGCACGACGCCTACGCGGCCGACGGCCTGTCGGAGGGCCGGGAGGCGCTGCAGTCCCGCGCCCTCGCCTCGCCGCGGACCTGCTTCGTGCTGGAGCAGGACGGCACCGTCCGCGGCTACCTGCTGAGCCTGCCGTACCCGCCGCTGCGCTGCCCGGACCTCGACCGGCCGGAGGAGGCGGTGTTCGCGTCGGACAACCTGCACGTGCACGACCTGGTGATCGCCGAGGACCTGCGCGGCCGGGACGTCGCACTGGGGTTCATCCGGCACTTCCGGGAGCAGGCGTCCGAGCAGGGCTTCGAGCGGATCTCCATGGTCGCGGTCCGCGGCACCGACATCCTGCTGCGGCTGCTCGGCTACCGCGCCCACCGCGAGGTGACGGTGCCGTCCTGCTACGGCAAGCGCGCCGTCTACATGTCGATGCCGGTGGCAGCCGGCTGACCTTCACTCGTCCGGAGTAGTCCGGGCTGCGGCACTCACCCCGTCGAGTGATGCTGCTGACGGCTGCGCCCAGCCGCCAGCAGCATCACCACCGACCGAGGGAGAGCGCATGAAGGCCGCCGTCGTCCACGACTTCACCGCGCCGCTGGTCATCGAGGACCGCCCCGTCCCCGAGCCCGCGCCGCACCAGGTCCGGGTCAGGATCGAGGCGTCCGGCCTCTGCCACACCGACATCCACGCCGCCCACGGCGACTGGCCGGTCAAGCCGAGCCCGCCGTTCGTGCCCGGCCACGAGGGCGTGGGGATCGTCGAGGCGGCCGGCGGGGAGGTGCGCGACGTACGGGTCGGCGAACGGGTCGCCATCCCCTGGCTGGCCGACGCCTGCGGGCGCTGCGACCAGTGCGTCTCCGGCTGGGAGACGCTCTGCCTCCAGCAGCACAACAGCGGCTACTCGGTGGACGGCGCCTACGCCGAGTACGCGCTGGCGCACGGCGACTACGTGGTGCCCGTCCCCGACGGCCTCGACCCGCTCGACGCCGCGCCGCTGTCCTGCGCGGGCGTCACCACCTACAAGGCGCTCAAGGTCTCCGGCGCCCGCCCGGGCACCCGGGTCCTGGTCTCCGGCATCGGCGGGCTCGGCCACCTCGCGCTCCAGTACGCGCGGATCTTCGGCGCCGAGACCATCGCGGTCGACGTCACCGACGACAAGCTCGCCCTGGCCCGCGAACTCGGCGCCGACCACGTCCTCGACGCCCGCACCCAGGACGTCGCGGCGGAGGTCCAGCGGCTCGGCGGCGCCCACGCGGCCATCGCCCTCGCCGTCAGCAACGCCTCTTTCCAGGCCGCTTACGGTGCGCTGCGGCGCGGCGGCACGCTCGTGCTGGTGGCACTCCCGGCCGGCGGGAAGCTCGAACTGCCGGTGTTCGAGACCGTGTTGAACGGCACCAGGGTGATCGGCTCGATCGTCGGCACTCGCCAGGACCTCGCCGAGGTCTTCCGGCTGCACGCCCTCGGCCGCACCCGCGTCATCCTTGAGCCCCGCCGCCTGGAGGAGGTGAACGCCTGCTTCGACGAGGTGCTGGGCGGCAAGGTCTCCGCCCGGCTGGTCTTCGACCTGCGCTGAGCGACCTGCGTCGAGCAACCTGCGCTGAGCCCGGCCCCGGCCGAACGGGTGCGCCCACCGGTCAGCCTCGCCCGCCGGTTCGCCGCGCCCGGCATCCGTCCGTCCCCCGTCGGGACGCGGCTCGCGGCCGATCCGCCCCCTTGACCGGCCCGTTCGGGCACCAGAGGCCCCGCGGGTCACGCCCGCCCCACCCCCGTCCGGGCCCGGTTGCAGTTCCGTCTCCGTTCCGTCCGGTGGGGGGCGCGGCGCCGCCCGGTCCGGGATCGTGGGGGCAACGACTCGTTGGGCGGGGGGAGTTGCCGTGGGGGACGGCCAGGAGTTGGTGCCCGTGGTGGTGGGCGTGCTGGTGCGGGCGGCTGAGGGGGTGGCGGCCGGCCCGGGGCGGGCGGTCGCGGATCTGGTGCGGGTGCGGCTGCGGGCGACGCCGGAGGGCGCCCGGGCCGTGGACGCGGTCGAGGCGAACCCGGGGGACGCCCGGGCGCGGGCCGGGCTGACCGCCGCCGTCGGCGAACTGCTCACCGTGGACCCGGCGTTCGCGCGGTACCTGGCCACCACCGAGCTCGGCCGGCCCGCCGACCCGCCGACCGTCCACCTCCGGGTCGATCCGGCCGTCGCCGGGGCCCAGGCCCGGGCCGCCCGGATCGGCGCCGCCCCCGTCCTCGTCACGCTGGCGCTGATCGTGGTCGCCGCCCTGGTCGCCGTCGGGATCAACCTGGGCTCGCGCCCGCTGCTGCGGCCGGGCGGGCCCGACCTGGCCCACGCCGGGCGGACGCTGCGCGACCCGGCCCAGGTTCAGGGTGTGCTACCCGACCTGCGGGCCATGCCGGGCGGCTGGCAGGTGGAGAGCGGCCCACAGTCGGGAGCGGGCCCGGGCGAGGACGCGCCCTGCCTGCTCCCGGACACCTGTGACCAGCAACTCGCCTACGCCACCGTGACGTTCCGCGCCGTGACCACGCACAGCGCACAGTTCACCG
Organism: Kitasatospora sp. NPDC088861; assembly: GCF_044750105.1. NCBI lineage: Bacteria > Bacillati > Actinomycetota > Actinomycetes > Kitasatosporales > Streptomycetaceae > Kitasatospora > Kitasatospora sp. NPDC088861. Next base: position 19,506 of record NZ_JBIVJF010000009.1, on the reverse strand, counting down.
TGGTCACCTTCGCCTCCGCCGACGCCGCCGGCCGGGCCTTCGACGCGATGCTCGCCCACGTCGGCGGCGCCGACGCGGCCGCCGCCGTCCCCCTCCCCTCGATCGGCGACCAGCGCGCCGCCCGGACGCACGGTGCGGAAGGGGCGGAGGCCCTGGTGCGGGTCGGCACCACGCTGCTGTACGTCCGCGATTCGGGCCCGGGCTCCGACGCCGCCACTCCGGTGCTGGTCCTGTTCGCCCGCCTGCTGGCCGAGCGCGCCCAGCAGGCCGAGGACGGCCGCGAGCCCGACGCCGCCGCCCAGGGGGCCACCGCCTGACCCGGCCGCCCGCAGCCCCTGCTTGAACGCGCCGCACCCCGACCGAGCCGGTCGCCGGGTGCGGCTGCCGTTGCGCCGGGACAAGGGTGGGGCCACCGGTGAGGCCGCGAGGGGCCCGCTCCCCCGAATGCGTGTATCGCTCTCTTGACTGGCGTCACCAACACGCCATACTGGCCTCACTCCCCGCTCGCACGATGAGGTGCCCGCCCATGGAGCTATCCCCCTCCGCGCACGTGGACACGTTCTGCCGCGACCATCTCCCACCCTTCGACCAGTGGCCAGAACTCCGCTTCGACATACCGGAGTTGTTCTATCCGGACCGGCTGAACTGCGCCCAGGCGCTGCTCGACGGAACGATCGCCCGGTACGGCCCCGACCGCCGCTGCCTGCTCACCCCGACCGGCCAGTGGACCTACGGCGAACTGCGCGACCACGCCGACCGGGTGGCCCGGCTGCTGACCGAGGACCTCGGCCTGGCCACCGGCAACCGGGTGCTGCTCCGCGGCCCCAACACCCCCTGGCTGGTGGCCTGCTGGCTCGGCGTCCTGAAGGCCGGCGGCGTCGCCGTCAGCACCATGCCGCTGCTGCGGGCCGCCGAACTGACCGGACTGCACCGGATCGCCCGGCCCACCATCGCCCTGTGCGACCACCGCTACCTGGACGACCTCGCCCGGGCCGAGACACCCGGCCTGCGGGTGCTCGCCTTCGGCGGGCCCGGCCCCCAGGACCTGACCGCCCGCTGCGCCGCCAAGAGCGGCGGCTTCACCGCCGTGCCCACCGCCGCCGACGACGTCGCGCTGATCGCCTTCACCTCCGGAACCACCGGACGGCCCAAGGCCACCCTGCACTTCCACCGCGACGTGCTCGCCAACGCCGACACCTTCTCCCGCCACCTCCTGCGCCCCACCCCCGACGACCTGTTCGCCGGCACCCCGCCGCTCGCCTTCACCTTCGGACTCGGCGGCCTGGTGGTCTTCCCGCTGCGCGCCGGCGCCGCCAGCCTCCTGCTGGAGCAGGCCACCCCCGAGCAACTCGCCGAGCAGGTCCACCGGCACCGGGTCGGCGTGCTGTTCACCGCGCCGACCGCCTACCGGGCGATCCTGGCCGCCGGGCTCGCCGACCGCCTGTCCGGCGTACGGCGTTGCGTCTCGGCCGGCGAGCACCTGCCCGCCGCCCTCTGGGAGGCCTTCCACGCGGCCACCGGGCAGCGGCTGATCGACGGCATCGGCGCCACCGAGCTGCTGCACGTGTTCATCTCCGCCGCCGACGGCGACATCCGCCCCGGCGCGACCGGCCGCCCCGTCCCCGGCTACCGGGCCGCCGTCCTGGACGAACAGGGCCGGCCGGTGCCGGACGGCGTGCCCGGTCTGCTCGCCGTCAAGGGCCCGACCGGCTGCCGCTACCTGGACGACGAGCGCCAGCGCGACTACGTCCGCAACGGCTGGAACCTCACCGGCGACACCTACGTCCGCGACCGGGACGGCTACTTCTGGTACCAGGCGCGCAACGACGACATGATCGTCTCGGCCGGCTACAACATCGCCGGCCCCGAGGTCGAGCAGGCCCTCGCCGCCCACCCCCACGTCGCCGACTGCGCGGTGGTCGGGGCGCCGGACGAACGGCGCGGCACCGTGGTGAAGGCCTACGTGGTGCTGCGCGAGGGCGCGCCCGCCGGGCCGGAGCAGGTACGGAGCCTCCAGGAGCACGTCAAACGGACCATCGCCCCGTACAAGTACCCGCGCGCGGTCGAGTTCGTCACCCGGCTGCCGCGCACCGCCACCGGCAAGCTGCACCGCGCCGAGCTGCGCCGGCGGGCCGCGACCGCCCCGGCCAGCGTGGCGATCGAGCGCCGGGTCGAGTGGTCCGACACCGACGCGGCCGGGCACTACCACTTCTCGGCCGTCCAGCGCTGGGCCGAGGCCGCGGAGGCGGCGCTGCTGCGCCGGCTGGGCCTGGCCGAGCTGTTCGGGCGGATCCCGCGGGTGCACTTCGAGGCCGACTACCGCGAGCGGCTCTGGTTCGGCGACCTGGTCCGCACCGAGCTGCGGGTGGTCCGGGTCGGCGGCTCCTCGCTGCACTACGCCTTCGAGGTGCACGGCCCGCACGGCCTGGCCGCGTCCGGGCGGATGTCGGTGGTGCACGCCGCGCCGAACGCCAAGGGCGCCGAACCCTGGCCCGCGCCGGTGCGCCGCGCGCTGGCCGAGGCCGGACCGCAACAGCCGGAGGTGGTGCGGTGACCACCGCGGCCCGCACCACCACCACCGCCGCACGCACCGGCGCGGCCCACCCCACCACCGCCCGCCGCATCGCGGTGATCGGCGCCGGTCCGGGCGGGCTCTACTTCGCCGCGCTCGCCAAACGGCTGGCACCGCACCGGGAGATCACCGTCTTCGAACGCGCCGGCCGGGAGGACGAGTTCGGCTTCGGCGTGGTGTTCTCCGACGAGACGCTGGACGGCATCGCCCAGGCTGACCCGGAGGTCTTCGCCGCGATCGGCGCCGAGTTCGCCCGCTGGAGCGACATCGACGTGCGCTACGCGGGCGAGGTCCGCACCTGCGGCGGGCACGGCTTCGCGGCACTCGACCGCAACCGGCTGCGCGCGATCCTGCAACAGCGCTGCGGGCAGCTCGCGGTGGACGTGCGCTACCGCACCCCCGCTCCTCCGGTCGACCGGCTCGCCGCCGAGTACGACCTGGTGGTCGCCGCCGACGGCATCCACTCGGGCACCCGCGCGGCCTACGCCGACACCTTCCGGCCCGACCTGGACGAGCGGCACTGCCGCTACATCTGGCTCGCCACCGACAAGGTCTTCGAGGCCTTCACCTTCATCGTCGAGCGGTTCGACTTCGGCACCCTCCAGGTGCACGCCTACCCGTACAGCGCGACCCGTTCCACCTTCATCGTGGAGATCGCCGAAGACGCCTGGCGCCGCGCCGGGTTCGCCGCCCTCGCCGCCCGGGAGCCGGCCCGCGGCGCGAGCGACGAGGCGAGCGTGCGGCGCTGCGCGGACCTGCTCGCCGGGCACCTGGACGGCCACCGGCTGATCCCGAACGCCTCCCGCTGGATCCGCTTCACCACCGTGCGCAACGCCCGCTGGCGCCACCGCAACGTGGTGCTGCTCGGCGACGCGGCGCACTCCGCGCACTTCTCGATCGGCTCGGGCACCAAGCTCGCCCTGGAGGACGCCCTCGCGCTCGCCGCGAGCCTGCACGAACAGCCGGCGCTGGAGCAGGCGTTGGTCGCCTACGAGGCGGAGCGGCGCCCGGTGGTGGAGTCCACCCAGCGGGCCGCGCAGGCGAGCCTGGAGTGGTTCGAGACGGTGGAGCGGCGCACCGGGCAGGGCGCCGACCGGTTCGCGTTCAACCTGCTCACCCGCAGCCGCCGGGTCACCTACGGCAACCTGCGGGCCCGCGACCCCGACTTCGTCGACGCGGTGGACGCCGCCGCCGGCGGCCCGCCCGGTGTGCCGCCGATGTTCCGGCCGCTGAAGCTCGGCGCCCTGGAGCTGCGCAACCGCGTCGTGGTGCCCCCGCTCGCCACCTTCACCTCCACCGACACCCTGCCCAGCGGCTTCGACCGGGCCCAGCTGACCGCGCACGCGCTCGGCGGCGCCGGGCTGGTCCTCGCCGGGATGGCCGCCGTCAGCCCCGGGGGCCGGGCCACCGACCGCTGCCCGGGGCTGTGGAACGACCGCCAGGAGGCGGCCTGGCGCGAACTCGTCGACGCCGTCCGCGCGGTGAGCGACACCCCGGTCGGCCTCCAGCTGACGCACGCCGGCCGCCGGGGCGCCACCGCCGCACCCGGCCCGGACGGGATCGGGCGCCCACTCGCCGACGGCTGGCCGCTGCTCGCCGCCTCCCCGCTCCCCTGGGGCCCGGACAGCCCTCCCCCGCACCCGGCCACCGCCGCCCAACTGGCCACCGTGATCGCGGACTTCGCCGAGGCGGCGGAACGCGCGGCACGGGTCGGCTTCGACGCGCTGGAGCTGCAGTTCGGCCACGGCCACCTGCTCTCCGGCTTCCTCTCACCGCTGACCAACCACCGCACCGACCGCTACGGCGGCCGGCTCGCGCACCGGCTGCGGCTGCCGCTGGAGGTGCTGGCGGCCGTCCGCGCGGTCTGGCCTGCCGGGCGGCCGCTACTGGTGCGGATCTCGGCCTGCGACTGGGCGCCCGGCGGCACCACCGGACCGGAGGCCGTCACGATCGGCCGCGCGCTGGCCGACGGCGGGGCGGACGCGGTGGACGTGTCCACCGGCGAGGTGGTCGCCCACCAGCGGCCGCCGTACGGACGCGGGTACCAGACCCCGTTCGCCGAGCTGATCCGCGCCGCCACCGGCCTGCCGACCATCGCGGTCGGCGCGATCTCCGGGCACGACGACGCCAACTCCGTGCTCCTGGCCGGGCGGGCCGACCTGGTCGCGATCGGGCGGGCCCAGCTGTACGACCCGCTCTGGACGCTGCACGCCGCCGCCGAGCAGGGCTACACCGGGCCGGGCGCGCACTGGCCCGGCCCCTGGTCGGCGGGCAGCCGCAGACCACCGGGCCCGAACGCCGACCGGGTCGCACCGCGCCTGCACCTGCTCGCCGAGCCCGCCGCGCCGGTGCACCGCCGCTGGCCGCCGCCCACCCCCGAACCGCGCTGAGCAGCCGAGGAGGCCCCATGCCCGACCTGCCCCGCTTCACCGCCGCGGCCGTCCAGGCCGCCCCCGTCTACCTGGACCCGGCCGCCACCGTCGACAAGGCCGTCGCCCTGATCCACGAGGCGGCCGGCCACGGCGCCGCCCTGGTGGTCTTCCCCGAGGTCTTCGTCCCCGGCTACCCGTACTGGAACTGGACGATGAACCCGGTGCAGGGCTCGCCCTGGTACGAGCGCCTCTACCGCGCCGCCGTCGACGTCCCCGGCCCGTACGTCGACACGCTGCGCGCCGCCGCCCGGCAGGCCGGCGTGGTGCTGGTGATCGGCGTCAACGAACGCGGCCAACACAGCCTCGGGGTGCTCCACAACACCTTGCTGATCATCGGCGCGGACGGAGAACTCCTCGCCGTGCACCGCAAGTTGGTGCCGACCTGGGCCGAGAAGCTGACCTGGACGCCCGGCGACGGCAGCTCCCTGCGGGTGCACCGCACGGCCGTCGGCCCGCTCGGCGCGCTCGCCTGCGGCGAGAACACCAACACCCTGGCCCGCTTCACCCTGCTGGCCCAGGGCGAACTCGTCCACGCCGCCAGCTACATCGCCCTGCCGGTGGCCCCCGAGGACTACGACATGGCGGAGGCGATCGCGCTGCGCGCCGCCGCGCACTGCTTCGAGGGCAAGCTGTTCACCGTGGTCTCCTGCTCCACCATCTCGCCCGAGATGGTGGACCTGATCGCCGGCGACGACCACCAGGTGCGCAAGCAACTCGCCCGCCCGCGCAGCGCGTTGTCCGGCATCTTCGGCCCCGACGGACGCCCGGTGGGCGAGCCGCTGGTGGACGAGGAGGGCATCGTCTACGCCGAGATCGACCTCGGCCGGTGCATCCAACCCAAGCAGATGCACGACATCGTCGGCCACTACAACCGCTTCGACGTCTTCCGGCTGCACGTGGACAACCGCCCACTGCGGCCACTGGTGTTCCCGGAGGAGCAGGCATGACCAGCCACGACGGCACGACCGACCGCCACGGCACCACCGACCCCCACGGCACCGCCGACCAGGGCCGCACGGCCGACCACGACGACGACCAGCTCGGCCGAGCCAGGGTCACCGACAGCCCCGAACTCACCGCCTACTACGAGGAACTGGCCGAGCACGAGGCCGGCGCCCTGTGGACGGTGGCGAACGAGATCGAGCCCTGGTACCCGCAGCCCAAGTCGGTGCCGGTGCTCTGGCGCTACGCCGACCTGCGCCCGCTGGTCCGCAAGGCGCTGCCGCTGGTCAAGGCCGACGACGCCGGCCGCCGGGTGGTGATGCTGGTCAACCCCGGGCGCCGCGAACTGAGCGCCGCCGTCGGCCTGCTGTACACCGGCCTCCAGATCATGGGCCCCGGCGAGGCGATGACCGCGCACCGCCACCAGGCCGCCGCCCTGCGCTTCGTCCACGAGGGCACCGGCGCCTGGACGGTCGTGGACGGCCAGAAGCTCAGGGTCGGCCCGCGCGACTTCGCCATCACGCCCAACAACTCCTGGCACGAGCACGGAAACGAGTCCGACGACGCCCCGGTGATCTGGCAGGACGGCCTGGACATCCCGCTGGTCAACATGCTCGACGCGAACTTCTACGAGGTCCACCCGGAGCTGTACCAGCGGCCCGGCCCGGTGGTGAACTCCTCGCTGCTGAGCTACGGCGGCAACCTGCTCCCGTACGGCGTCGAGACCTGGAGCAGGCCCTACTCCCCCCTGCTCGGCTGGCCCTGGGAGCCGAGCTACCACGCGCTGTGCCGACTCGCCCGCGCCACCGGGGGATCGCCGTACGACGGCGTCATCATGGAGTACACCAACCCGGTCACCGGCGGCCCGGTGATGCCGACCATGGCCGCCCACCTGCAACTGCTGCGCCCCGGCCAGGCCACCCGCGCCCACCGCCACACCGGCTCGGTGGTCTACACGGCGGCCAAGGGGCGCGGCGTCTCGGTGATCGCCGGGCGGCGCTTCGAGTGGCAGCAGGGCGACGTCTTCGTCGTCCCGTCCTGGGCCTGGCACGAGCACGCGAACCTCGACCCCGGCGAGGACGCCTGCCTGTTCTCCTTCAACGACTTCCCGGTGATGCACTCGCTCGGCCTCTACCGCGAGGAGGCCCACCCGGCGCACGACGGGCACCAGGGCCCGGCCTGACCCACCGGACACGCGCCCCACCACCGCCCGGCAACCCCGAGGAGCCCCGACCATGCACCTATTGACCTACTGCGCGGACGGCGACGAGACCCCGCGCCTCGGCGCCCGGCTCGGCGACCAGGTCGCCGACCTGACCGCCCTCGCCACCGCCGCCGGCGCCCGGCTGCCCGACGGCCTGCTCGACCTGGTCCGGGCCGGCGAGGCCGCGCTGGCCACCGCCCGCACGCTGCTGTCCCACGCCGGGCCCGGCCACCCCGCCGTCCGCCCGCTCGCCGAGGTCTCGCTGCGCGCGCCCCTGCGGCCCGGCAAGATCGTCGGTGTCGGCCTCAACTACGTGGAGCACGTCGCCGAATCGCACCGCACCCTGGACACCGAGCGCGAACTGCCCGACCGGCCGGTGCTGTTCAGCAAGCCCGCGACCGCCGTCACCGGCCCGGGCCAGCCCATCCGGCACAACGCCGACCTGACCAAGCAGCTCGACTGGGAGTGCGAGCTCGCCGTGGTGATCGGCGAGCCGGCCTTCCGGGTGGCCGAGCGGGACGCCTGGCGGCACGTCTTCGGCTACAGCATCGTCAACGACGTCAGCGCCCGCGACCAGCGCCGTTCCGGGCAGTGGTTCTTCTCCAAAGGGCAGGACAGCTACGCGCCGTTCGGCCCGGTCGTGGTCACGGCCGACGAGATCCCCGACCCGCAGGACCTCGACCTCTCACTCAGGGTCAACGGCGAGCTGCGACAGGACTCCAACACCCGCCACATGCTGTTCGGCATCGCCCGCCTGATCGCCGATATCTCCTCCGGCGTCACCCTCGAACCGGGCGACGTGATCGCCACCGGCTCCCCGTCCGGCGTCGGCGCCGGCCTGGTGCCGCCGCAGTTCCTCCAGCCCGGCGACCTGGTCGAGGCCACCATCGAGCGGATCGGCACCCTCGCCAACCCGGTGGTCGACGCCCGCTGAGCGGAGCACCCCACCCCGGCCAGCTCCCGAGAGGAGCCCCAGCACCCCATGACCACCTACCGGATCGGCCAGATCGTCCCCAGCTCCAACGTCACCATGGAGACCGAGGTCCCCGCCCTGCTGCGGGCCCGCGAGGCGGTCGCGCCCGAGCGGTTCACCTTCCACTCCAGCCGGATGCGGATGACCAGGGTCACCCCCGAGCAACTGCGCGCCATGGACGCCGAGTCCGACCGCTGCGCGGCCGAACTCTCCGACGCCCGGGTCGACGTGCTCGGCTACGCCTGCCTGGTCGCCGTGATGGCCACCGGCCCCGGCTACCACCGCGAGGCCGAACAGCGCCTGCACCGGCGCACCGCCGAGAACGGCGCCCCCGCCCCCGTGGTCACCAGCGCGGGCGCCCTGGTGACCGGCCTGCACACGCTCGGCGCCAAGAAGGTCGCCCTCGTCACCCCGTACCTGCGGCCGCTGGCCCGGACCGTGGTCGGCTACCTGGCCCACGAGGGCATCGAAGTGCTCGACTACGCGGCCCTGGAGATCCCCGACAACCTCGACGTGGCCGCCCACGACCCGGCGCGGCTGCCCGCCATCGCCCGGCGTCTCGCCCACGCCGAGGCCGACGCGGTGGTGCTCTCGGCCTGCGTGCAGCTGCCCTCGCTGTCCGCCGTCGAGGAAGCCGAACAGCAGCTCGGCAAGCCGGTCGTCTCGGCGGCGATCTGCACCGCCCACCAACTGCTGCGCGCCCTCGGCCTGCCGGCCGTCGCCCCCGGCGCCGGGCACCTGCTCTCCGGCGCCTACGCCCAGGCCTGACGCCGGGCTCCCACCGCTATGATCACCACGAGCTGCCGGGGAGGAGGCGCACCATGTCGGAGAGCACGACCCGGCCCAGCTCGCTCATCCACACCGTGTACGGCGAGTTCGTGCGCCGCCTCGGCGGCTGGATCTCGATCGCCGACCTGATCGCGCTGATGGCCGAACTCGACGTCGACGGCCCGGCGGTGCGCTCGGCCATCTCCCGGCTGAAGAAGGCCGGCACCCTGTTCCAGGAGCGCCGCGACGGCACCGGCTACCGGCTCGCCCCGGCGATGGGCCCGGTCTTCGAGGAGGGCGACCGCCGGATCTTCCACAGCCTGGAGCCCGCCGAACTCGCCGACGGCTGGGTGGTCGCGGTCTTCTCGGTGCCCGAGTCCGAGCGCGCCCACCGCCACCAGCTGCGCTCCCGGCTGAGCTGGCTCGGCTTCGGCAACGCCGCCCCCGGCGTCTGGCTGGCGCCCGCCCGGCTGCTGCCGGACGCCCGGCGGCTGCTGGAGCGCCTCGGGCTGAGCGCCTACGTGCACCTGTTCCTGTCCGCCGAGTACGCGGGCTTCGCCGAACTGCGCACCGCGGTGGCCGGCTGGTGGGACTTCCCGGCGATCGAGGCGCAGTACGCGGCCTTCGACGACGCCTGGCGCCCGGTCGCCGCCGAACTGCGCGGCCGGCCGCGGGTCGACCCGGTCGAGGCGTTCCGCGACTACGTCCCGATGCTCACCCAGTGGCGCCGGCTGCCCTACCTGGACCCGGGCCTGCCCGAACCGCTGCTGCCCGCCGACTGGAACGCCGTCGCCGCGCGGGCCGTCTTCACCGAGCTGCACGCGCTGCTCGCCGAGCCCAGCCTGCGGCACGTCGAGAAGGTCACCGGCCTGCCGGCCGGCGCCCCACCCCACCAGGAGCCGCGATGACCGACCCCGCCCCCGCCGACCTCCTCGTCCGCGCCTCCGCCGTCCACACCCTCGTCCCCGGCCGGCCGCCGCAGCGGGCGATCGCCGTCACCGGGGCACGGATCACCGCCCTGTCCCCCGACCCGCACGGCCTGGACGACCTGGTCGGACCGGCCACCGAGGTCCTGGACGCCCCCGCCGCGACGGTGCTGCCCGCCTTCGACGACACCCACACCCACCTGATCCTGGCCGGCCACAGCGTCCACGGCGTCCCCGTCCACCGGGCGCGCGACCTCGCCGCGTTCCTCGGCCTGATCCGCGAACGCGCCGCCCAGACCCCGCCCGGCCAGTGGATCCACACCACCGTCAACTGGCAGGAGGTGCTGCTCGCCGAGCAGCGGCTGCCCACCACCGCGGAACTGGACGAGGCCACCGCCGACCACCCCGTCCTGGTCCGCCGCGGCGCCTACAACATGGTGCTCAACTCGGCCGCGCTGCGCCTCGCCGGCATCACCGCCGACACCCCCGACCCGCCCGGCGGCCTGCTCGAACGCGACGACCGGGGGCGACTCACCGGGCGGCTGGTCAACAAGGCGGTCGAACTGGTCGAGCGGATGCTGCCGCGCCCCGCGCTCGCCGAACGGGTGGCCGGCCTGCGCGCCGCCTCCGCCGGCTATGCCGCCACCGGCATCGGCACCGTCCGCGACTGCCTCGTCCCGGTCGAGGACCTCGACGTGCTGCTCGCGGCCCGGGCCGCCGGCGCGCTCGCCGTCCGGGTCCGGGCGCTGGTCTCCGGCTTCGCCGCCCGCACCCCCGAGCAGGTCGACGAGCTGCTGGACCGGATGGACGCCTGGCGCGCCGCCGGCGAGGACGACGACCTGCTGCGGCTGTGGGGGGTGAAGTTCGGCATCGACGGCGGCTTCGAGGCCGGCGCGCTGGAGGAGCCGTACCAGGACCGGCCCTGCTACCACGGCCGGCTGCTCTGGGAGCCGAAGGAACTGGTCGCGGCCGTCGACCGGGTGGTCGGGCGCGGCTGGCGGGTCGGCGTGCACGCCTGGGGCGACCGCGGCCTGCGCACCCTGCTGGACGTCTTCGAGGAGGTGCTCGGCCGGCGCCCCGGCCTGCCGCCCGGCACGCTGGTGGTCGAGCACGGCGGACTGGCCCGGGCCGACCAGCGGGCCCGGGCGATCTCGCTCGGCGTCCCCGTCACCGTGCAGCACCCGCTGCTGCACGACGGCGCGCTCGCCCAGCAGCGGGCCTGGGGCGAGGAGCGGACCGCCGGGATCTTCCCGCTGCGCGAATGGCTCGACGAGGGCGCGCTGCTGGCCGCCGGCTCGGACTTCCCGGTCGGCCCGTACGGCGCGATGGTGTCGGTGTGGGGCATGACGACCCGCCGGACCACCGCCGGGGTGGTGGGGCCCGAGCACGCCGTCGACCGGGCCGAGGCGGTCGCGCTGCACACCGTCCACGCGGCCCGGCTGATGGGCGAGAGCGCCGAACGCGGCAGCCTGCGGCCGGGGGCGCTGGCCGATCTGACGGTGTGGCCGGTCGATCCGCTGAGCTGTCCGGTGGACGTGCTGCGCGAGCTGCGGCCCGAGCGCACGGTCGTCGGCGGGCGGACCGTCCACCCGGCCCAGGCCTAAGGACCGTCCGGCCGGACCTCCTGGAGCAGCCCCCAGGTGAAGTCGGCGGTGCACGGGCGCGCCCGCCCGTCGGCGTCCGGGGCGGTGAAGTCGAGCTGGAAGCGGGTCGGCGCGCTGCCCTCGCGCGGCCGGGCGGGCGGGAACGCGGCGCCCAGGTCGGCGACCACGCAGCTCCACGGCGCGAGGTCGGCGAGGGTGCGCAGCCCGGGCGCCGGGGCGCCCGGTCCGCGCACCAGCCACTCGTTCAGCAGCGGCCGCCCGGCCTGCGCCGGACCGAGCAGGCTCTCGAAGCGCAGCTCGGGCCAGAGCGGCAGCGCCCACTGCCGCGCGGTGCAGGCGAGGTCCCCGATCCGGCGCGGCACCACCGCCTGCGGCGGGCCGAGGACGGCGGCGCAGCGGTCGGCGCCGCGTGGGAACCGGGGCGAGCGGACCATCGCCTGCCAGCGCTTGTTCGCCTCCCGCATGGCGGCCCGGGTCGCGCCGAGCCGCCGCACGGCCTGCTCGACCGGTTCCGGGTTGAAGTCGGCCATCCGGCGCAGCAGCACGAGCTGGAACTCGGTGGCCCCGAAGCCGTGGATCGCCATGGCAGCAGGGTAGTGCCCGGGGCGTGGCACCGCCCTGCCGCCGAAGCGTTCGACCGCCGAAGGGGTCAACCGCCGGGGCCGTCAGCCCCCGACGTAGGCCGCGAGGTGCTCGCCGGTGAGGGTGGAGCGGGCGGCGATCAGGTCGGCGGGCGTGCCCTCGAAGACGATCCGGCCTCCGTCGTGGCCGGCGCCCGGGCCGAGGTCGATGATCCAGTCGGCGTGCGCCATCACCGCCTGGTGGTGCTCGATGACGATGACCGACTTGCCGGAGTCCACCAGCCGGTCGAGCAGCCCGAGCAACTGCTCGACGTCGGCGAGGTGCAGGCCGGTGGTCGGCTCGTCGAGGACGTAGACGCCGCCCTTCTCGGCCATGTGGGTGGCCAGCTTGAGCCGCTGCCGCTCGCCGCCGGACAGCGTGGTGAGCGGCTGGCCGAGGCTGAGGTAGCCGAGCCCGACGTCGGCGAGGTTGGCGAGGATGCGGTGCGCGGCCGGGATGCGGGCCTCGCCGGTGCCGAAGAACTCCTCGGCCTCGGTCACCGGCATCGCGAGCACCTCGCTGATGTCGCGGCCGCCGAGGTGGTACTCCAGCACCGAGGCCTGGTAGCGCTTGCCCTCGCACTCCTCGCAGGTGCTGGCCACGCCGGCCATCATCGCCAGGTCGGTGAAGACCACCCCGGCGCCGTTGCAGTTGGGGCAGGCGCCCTCGGAGTTGGCGCTGAACAGGGCCGGCTTGACGCCGTTGGCCTTCGCGAAGGCCTTGCGGATCGGCTCCAGCAGCCCGGTGTACGTCGCCGGGTTGCTGCGCCGGGAGCCGCGGATGGCGCCCTGGTCGACGGACACCACGCCCGCGCCCGTGGGGATCGAGCCGTGCACCAGCGAGCTCTTCCCGGAGCCGGCGACGCCGGTGATCACGGTCAGCACCCCGAGCGGGATGTCGACGTCGACGTCGCGCAGGTTGTTCGCCGTCGCGCCGCGGATCTCCAGGGTGCCGTTCGGCTCGCGCACCGCCTTGCGGACCGCGGCCCGGTCGTCGAAGTGGCGGCCGGTGACGGTGCCGCTGGACCGCAGCCCCTCGACGGTGCCCTCGAAGCAGACCGAGCCACCCGCCGTCCCGGCGCCGGGTCCGAGGTCGACGACGTGGTCGGCGATCGCGATGGTCTCCGGCTTGTGCTCCACGACCAGCACCGTGTTGCCCTTGTCCCGCAGCCGCAGCAGGTGTTCGTTCATCCGCTGGATGTCGTGCGGGTGCAGGCCGGTGGTGGGCTCGTCGAAGACGTACGTGACGTCGGTGAGCGCCGAGCCGAGGTGCCGGATCATCTTGACCCGCTGCGCCTCGCCGCCGGACAGCGTGCCGGAGGGCCGGTCGAGCGAGAGGTAGCCCAGCCCGATCTCCACGAACGAGTCGAGGGTGTGCCGCAGGGTCCCGAGCAGCGGCGCCACGGCCGGCTCGTCGAGGTCGCGGACCCAGGCGGCCAGGTCGCTGATCTGCATCGCGCAGGCGTCGGCGATGCTGATCCCGCCGATCAGCGACGACCGGGCCGCCTCGCTGAGCCGGGTGCCACCGCAGTCGGGGCAGGCGGTGAAGGTGACCGCCCGGTCGACGAACGCCCGGATGTGCGGCTGCAGCGCGTCCCGGTCCTTGGTGAGCATCGACTTCTGGATCTTCGGGATCAGCCCCTCGTAGGTGAGGTTGACCCCGTTGACCTTGACCTTGGTCGGCTCGCGGTGGAGGAAGTCCTGCATCTCCTTCTTGGTGTACTTGCGGATCGGCTTGTCCGGGTCGAGGAAGCCCGAGTTCGCGTAGATCCCCACCGTCCACCAGCTGTCGGTCTTCCAGCCGGGGATGGTGATCGCGCCCTCGGAGATCGACTTGGTGTCGTCGAAGAGCTGGGTGAGGTCGATGTCGGAGACGCTGCCGCGGCCCTCGCAGCGCGGACACATGCCGCCGGTGATGCTGAAGCTGCGCCGCTCCTTGATGGTCTTCCCGCCGCGTTCGACGGTGACGGCGCCCGCCCCGCTGATCGAGGGGACGTTGAAGGAGAACGCCTTGGGCGAGCCGATGTGCGGCTGCCCGAGCCGGCTGAAGAGGATCCGCAGCATCGCGTTGGCGTCGGTGGCGGTGCCGACCGTGGAGCGGGGGTCCGCGCCCATCCGCTGCTGGTCGACGATGATCGCGGTGGTCAGCCCCTCCAGTACGTCGACCTCGGGCCGCGCCTGGGTCGGCATGAAGCCCTGGACGAAGGCGCTGTAGGTCTCGTTGATCAGCCGCTGCGACTCGGCGGCGATCGTGTCGAACACCAGGGAGCTCTTGCCGGAGCCGGAGACGCCGGTGAACACCGTCAGCCGCCGCTTCGGGAGCTCGACGCTGACGTCCTTGAGGTTGTTCTCGCGCGCGCCGTGCACGCGGATCAGGTCGTGACTGTCGGCACCGGGTGCCGCCGGCGGCTGCGCGGCCGTCCTCGTGGGCTTGCTCATCGTCTTCCCCATCTGTGCGGCGGAGCCGCCGTCGCGGTGGCTGATCACCGGCCACCGCACCGGGGAGGGGAGCCCCGTCCACCGGTGCCGGCCAGGCATGGCGGAAGCCTAACCGCCGTCCCGAGGACGGCCCGGCCGGTGGGCCCGCGGATCGGCGTCCGGTACCGGCCGCACGGCGTGGCACGATCGCAGGGCGGCCGGACGGGGGGAGCCCGCCCGACCGCCCCGGTCGGCCTCAGTCCTTCACCACGCCGGCCGGCGTCAGTCCTTCACCGCGCCCGCCAGCCCGGACACCAGCTTGCGCTGGACCGCGATGAAGAAGATCAGCACCGGCACCGTCATCAGCGTCGACGCCGCCATGATGCCGCCCCAGTCGTTCTCGTCCGGCTTGAAGAAGACCAGCAGCGCGGACGGCAGGGTCTGGTTCTGGGTGGCGCTGATGATGAAGGTCTTCGCGAAGACGAAGTCGTTCCACGCGGCGATGAAGGAGAACACGCTGGTCGCGGCGAGGCCCGGGGCCACCAGCGGCAGCAGGATCCGCCACAGGATGCGGGTGCGGCTGGCGCCGTCGATCTGCGCGGCCTCCTCGATCGACACCGGGACGGCCGCGACGAAGCCGCGCATCATCCAGATGCCGAACGGCAGCGAGAAGGCCAACTGCACCAGGATCAGCGAGGCGAGGGTGTTCAGCCCGATGCCCGGCGCGAACCGGCCGGCGTCACGGAACATGAAGAACAGCGGGATGGTGAGCGCCTCGACCGGGATCATCTGGGCGATCAGGAACATCACCATGATGGTGGTGCGGAACCTGAACCGGAACCTGGTCACGGCCACCGCCGCCAGGAACACCACGACGGCCGAGAGCACCACCACCGACAGCGCGATGACCAGACTGTTCACGAAGTACCGGCCGAAGCCGTCCACGCTGAGCACCTGGCGGAAGCTCTCCAGCGTGGGGTGGGCCGTCCACGGCTTCGGATCCAGCGACCGCACCTCGCCCTTGGGCTTGAACGCGGACAGCACCATCCAGAAGATCGGGAAGGCGGTGACCACGGCCAGCACGATCGCGCCGGTGTTGGCGGCGAGCCGCCAACGGCCGCGGGTGTTGCGGGTGGTGCGGCTCCGGGTGGTACCGGTTCCGCCGGTGCCGGTCCGGGAGTCCCGGACGGGGTTCAGGGCGCTCACAGTTCGTTCCCCGTCCGTCGCAGGGTGCGGATGTAGAGGACCGTCGGGATCACCAGGATCAGCAGCATGATCACGCCGATCGCCGCGCCGAGCCCGTACTGCGAGGAGGCGAACGCCTTCTGGTACGCGTACACGTTGAGCACCAGGTTCTGGCCGGCGATGCCGCCGCCCTCGGTCATCACGTAGATCTGGGTGAAGACCTTGAAGTCCCAGATCACCGACTGGATCACCACGATGGTCAGGATCGGCCGCAGCATCGGCGCGGTGATCCGGCGGAAGGTCGTCCAGGTGTTGGCGCCGTCCAGGGCGGCGGCCTCCATGATCTCCTCCGGGATCGCCCGGATCCCCGCGTAGAGGGTGACCATCACGAAGGGGAAGGAGTGCCACACCACGACGGCGCCGACGATCAGGAACGCCGTCCACTTGTCGTAGAACCAGTTGAACTCGTGGAAGCCGGTGAGCCCGAGCTTCACCAGCGTGTGGTTGACCAGGCCGAGGTTGGTGTCGAACAGGAAGCTCCACACCGTCGAACCGGTCATCGCCGGAGCCGCCCAGGCCGCCATCGCGGCGGTGGTCAGCACCAGCCGGGGCCACCGCCCGACCTTGGTCAGCAGGACGGCGAGGGTCGCGCCGACGGCCAGGGTGGCGACCACGCAGAACGCGGCGAAGCCGACCGTCTGCAGCAGCACCGACCAGAACTGGCCGTCGCTCAGGATCTTCGAATAGTTGCCGAAGCCGACGAAGGAGGTCGGGGCGCCCCCGGAGGCCTGGGCCTGCCCGAAGTCCAGCACGGACAGCAGGCCCAGCTGGTAGATCGGGTAGGCGACCAGCGGGATCAGGATGACCGCGGCCGGCAGGAGCAGCAGCAGCGGGGGCCGGCGGCGCCGGCCGCCCGAGGGTGCGGCCGGCGCCGTGTCCCCACGGCGCCCGCGCGGGGAAGGCGGCGCCGTCGGGGCGGTCGTGGTGGATGCGGACACGTGCGGGACCTGCTCTCTTCCGCGGACCAGGAGGTCGGTGCGGGACCAGGAGGTGGTACGGAACCAGGGGTTGGTACGGGGGTTGGAGGCGGGGCCGGGGGTCGGAGGCGGGTGCGCGGCCGCCGTCAGTGCGCGGCGAAGGCCGAGGTGATCTGGTTCGCGGCGTCGCCCGAAGCCTTCGCCACGTCCGCCTTGCCGGTGACCACCTGCTGCAGCATGGTCGGGATCACCGCCTGGGCGTCGATCTGCGCCCACGCCTGGTCGAGCGGGACGAACCTGGTGCCGGCCGCGATGGTGTCGGTGAACGGCTTCAGGAAGGCGTCCTTGGCGGCGACCTTGCCGCTGACGGACTTGAGCGTCGGCAGGTTGCCCATCGCGTCGTACATCTGCTCCTGGTACGCCGGGCCCGCCAGCAGTTCGGCGAATTCAAGGGCGAGCGTGCGGTGCTTGGCCGCCTTCATCACGCCGAGGTTGTTGCCGCCCGCGAACGCCGGGGCGATCGAGCCGGCCTTCTCCCCGGGCAGCGGCACCACGCCGTACTTGCCCTTCACCGGGCCCCCGTCGACCTTGCTGCGGCTGGAGTTGGGCAGGATCGCCATCGCCGACTTGCCGGCCGCGAACAGGTCGACGGTCTTGCCGCCGGTGAGGTCGGCGCACTGCTGGGCGGGGCAGCCGTCGGCGCCGAAGAGATCGGTGTAGCGCTTGATCCCGGCCTGCGAGGCGGGCGAGTTGATGGCCGCCTTGTACGCGGAACCGTCCTTGGCGGCGATGTCGCCGCCCGCGTCCCAGACGAACGGCAGCGCCCCGAAGGTGTACTTGCCGCCGACGGCGATGCCGAAGGTGTCGGGGTTCGCGGCGTGGATCTTCTGGGTGGCGGTGACAAGTTCGGCGTACGAGGTCGGCGGGGTCAGCCCGGCCTCGGTGAACAGGTCGCTGCGGTAGTAGAGCGCGCGCACGGCGACCCACCAGGGCAGGCCGTACGTCTTGCCGTCCACCACGGCGGTCTTGACGATCGCCGGGTCGAGGTCGCCCTTGTCCTGCCACTTGTCGAGGTCGGCGCCGATCTCGGCGAGGCCACCGGCCGCGACGTAGCCGGGGAGGTCGGTGTTGCCGAACTCGACCAGGTCCGGGGCGCTGCCCGGGTCGTTGAAGGCGCCCTTCATCTTGGCCGCGCGGGCGGAGGCGTCGGTGTCGATGTAGCTGACCTTGACGGTGACGCCCTGGTGGGAGGACTGGAACTCGCTCACCGCCTTGCCGACCACGGCCTCCTTGGCCGCGTTGCCCGCCTCGTTGTACAGCCAGACCTGGAGGGTGCCGGTCCGGTCGTCGGCGGCCTTGTCGCCGGCCGGCGCGGCGGTGCCCGGCGCGCAGGCGGTCGCGGCGAGGCAGCTGGCGGCGAGCACGGCGGCCGCGGCAGTCCGTCTGATGAGTCGCATGGGTGGAGAACCTCCCCTCCCGACAGTTGCCGCCGAGACGTGCGCCGCTGGGGACGGGTACGTCGAAGCAGGCCCTGACCGGGGCCGATGGTGGGTGTGGGTGGAGGACGGCCCGGACGCGTTGGGGGGCGTCCCGGGCAGGCCGGTACGGGGGTACGGCAGGGCGGACCGTTCGGGTGGGGCGGCGTCGCCTGCTCGATGGCAGGGACGTTAAGCGCGGGCGATCGGCGCCAACAAGAGGGGGTTCGGGAAGTTTTGCACTGCACAACGTTGTGTCGAAGAAGCGGCGTTGCGGACGCGAACGGGTACCTTCTGACAACCGCCGCCGTCGAGCGGGGGGAACACCGGCAGCACGCGGCAGCAGCACACGGCTGCAGTACACGGCAGTGGCACTCGACAGCGGAACGAGACAGGGACGGACCACCCATGACGGAGACGGGGCCCGACGCGGAGACCGAGCGGCCCGCGGGCACGGCGGCCGACAGACCCACCGGCGCTGCGGCCGAACGACCCTCGGGCGCAGCCGCCGGGCGCAAACCCGCGACCGAACGCAACCAGTCGTCCTCGCTGCGCCGCGCGCTCGCCGTCCTCGGCCACGTCCGCGACCACAGCGACGGGCGCGGCGTCCCGCTCGCCCAACTCGCCGAAGCGCTCGGCCTCAACAAGAGCACCGTGCTGCGGCTCGCGGGCCCGCTGCTCGACGAGCACCTCCTCGACCGCGACCGCGAGACCGGCTGGTTCCGGCTCGGCCACGGCTCACTGCGCCTCGGCCAGGCCTACCTCTCCACCCTCGACCTGCGCAGCGTCGCCGCCGAACACCTGCGCCGACTCCAGCGCGAGGCCGGCGAGACCGTCCACCTGACCGTCTGGCAGGCCCCCGGAATCGTCTACCTGGACAAGGTCGAGGACGAGACCAACGTCCGCATGGCCTCCCGCGTCGGCAGCCGCGCCCCCGCCTACTGCACCGCCACCGGAAAGGCCATCCTCGCCTGGCTGCCCGACGAGGCCGTCACCGAGGTCGTCGCCGCAGGCCTGCGCCCGGTCACCGCCTGGACCATCTCCGACGAGACCCGGCTGCGCGCCGACCTCGCCCGGATCCGCGCCCGCGGCTACTCCATCGACGACCGCGAGAACGAACCCGAGGTCCGCTGCGTCGCCGCACCGATCTTCGACCACGCCGGCGAGGTCACCGCCGCCCTGTCGGTCTCCGGCCTGACCTCCCGCATGACCGCCGCCCGCGTCCGCGCCCTCGGCCCCGTCGTCGCCCAGGCCGGGCTGCGGATCTCCCGCGAACTCGGTTCCGACCGCCAGCCGTCCTGAGCCCCGGCCCGGCCCTTGGGTTCTAGCGGTCGTCGCAACACCCGAGCTCAAGGTGTGCGATGGACTTCGAGATCCGAGGGGACCGGAAGCCGCAGGGGCCCAGGAAGC
>NZ_JBIVJF010000008.1:230689-294525 GCF_044750105.1 Kitasatospora sp. NPDC088861 | reverse complement strand
GGGCCATGGGCTCACCTGGCCATGGGCTCACCTGGCCATGGGCTCACCTGGCCATGGGCTCACCTGGCCGGGCGCCGGCCCGGTCCGCCGTGGCGTGGGGCCGGGCGGCTGCCGAGCCTCGCAGCCGCCGGGCCCGCGCCCGGTAGGTTCTCTCCTCGGCCAGGCCCGCGCCCGGCAGGTTCCTCTCCTCCTCACCTCGGTGGCTGCGGCTGCCAGAGGCACCCGCAGTCCGGGTGTCCGCGCAGTCGCAGACGTCGTGGCATCCCTTCGCCGGCCGACACCTCGCACCACCCGTCCACGCTCGGGGGCCGCCCGCCGTCCAGGTGGACCTGGACGTGCAGCGCCGCCAGGCCGGCCACCATCGTGGCCAGGGCCGTGTCGCAGGCCGGGGTGCGCGCCCGGCCGGGCCCGCCGTCCGCCAGCTGGGCCAGGATCCGGGGCCAGGCGGCGTCCTCGTCCTCCCGGCGCAGGACCAGGCAGTGTCCGCAGGCCGACACCCCTGGCAGCACCAGGGGCCCGACCACCCCGAACTCCTCGACCACTCCGACGTACAGGTGCGGCACCCCGGCCCGGAGCAGCAGTCGGGCCTCGTACGTCCCGCCGGCGAACGCCCCGCTCCCGTCCCGGGGCGCGAGCACCACCAGGTCGGGCGGCGGCCCGTCGGGCTTTCGCCGGGGCACGGGCACCAGTGGTCGGCCCGCCGCCCGTTGCACGGCCTCCCGGGCGGCCGTCAACCGCAGCCGCCCGACGTCCCCCGGCGGCAGTCCTGCCGGGGAGCAGTCCCCGGGGCGCACCCGGCCGCCGTCCACCACGGTGACCGTGCCCGCCCCGCCGGCCGAGAGCACGGCCGCCACGGCGGCGCCCACCCGGCCCGCGCCGCGGACCTCGATCCGGGCGCCTGCCCGCCGGGCCAGGACGGCCGGTGCGGCGCCGGGGCCGGAGTGGACCAGGGACAGCGAGGCGAGGTCGGGGCCGAGCAGGTCCCGGTGGGGCTGGGGGAAGCGGGCCAGTGCGGTGCCGGCCGCCTCCGCGTCGTCCAGTAACCCGGTCTCCTCCAGGTCGGTCAGCAGTGCGTCGGCGGGCTCCCGGCCGAGGCCGAGCTGCTCGCCGGCCTCCAGCAGTTCGGGGCGGTCCCTGGTCCCGTCGACCAGGCCGAGGAAGTCGCAGAGGGTCTTGTCGGCCTGGCCGAGTACCCCGGCGTAGCGGGTGATGGTCCCGAACTGCAGGGTGTCGGAGTCCCGCCAGCTGCGGGACAGGGCGGGCTTCAGTACGAGGCGCACGGCGATCTCCCTTCCGATCGTTTCCGGACGGCTGACCGCAGCATGCCCCATCGCGCCGACGTCGTGCGCAAAGTTATCCACAGGCCCAGGCTCATGATCACATCATCTGTTCGCAGACCCTGTGGATAACCGCGCATCCGCTCCGGCGCCGGTTTCCGGACACCCGCCGTCGACTTTTCGTTCCCGATCACTCCATGAAAGATTTCGGCCACGGCACCGGACTTCTGTCCGTGGTACCGGGTAACGTCGTGTGCCATGGCAGCCGAGCGGGACTCCCATCCACCGGCGTCGCGTCGGCGTGCCCGTGCAGCGTCCGGGTCGCAAGTGGCGGCGCCCAGCACGCGTGGGCGTCGGGACCAGGATCAGCAGGCGAGGCCCGCGTCGCCGCAACACCCACCCGCCGCCGCGCCACCGGAGCCGCACGACCGCGGCCGGGTGGAAGTGCGCCGCAGCGCCCGTCGCAGCCGCACCGTCTCCGCCTACCGCGAGGGCGACCGCACGATCGTGCTGATCCCGGCCCGGATGTCGCACGCCGAGGAGCAGCGCTGGGTCGCGCAGATGCTGGAGAAGCTCGCCGCCCAGGAGAGCCGCCGGATCCTCGGCGACGACGCGCTGATGGACCGGGCGCGCGGGCTGTCGGCCGCCTACCTGGGCGATCGCGCCCGGCCCGCCCAGGTCCGCTGGGTCACCAACCAGAACTCGCGCTGGGGCTCGTGCACCCCCAGCGAGGGGACGATCCGCCTCTCCCACCGTCTGCAGGGCATGCCGGAGTACGTCCTGGACTACGTGCTGCTGCACGAGCTCGCCCACCTGCTGGTGCCGGACCACGGCCCGGCGTTCTGGGCCCTGCTGGAGGCCTACCCCCGGACGGAACGGGCCCGCGGCTACCTGGAGGGCGTGGTCTCGGCGGCCCGGCTGCCGCACATCCCCGGCGCCCGGCACGCCGACCGGGATGCCGATCCGGCCTGTTCCTGCGGCTGACGGCTTGACGCCCGGCCGGGAGGCGGCGGCGGAGAGGGTGGCGAGGAGAACGACGCGGGGAACGATGCGGGGAACGATGCGGGGAACGAAAAGAGGGGGCGCGGGCCGATCGGCCCGCGCCCCCTCTTCGCGTTTCACCTCAGCTGGTCAGCCGGCGGGCCCGTGCCACCAGGTCCCGCACCGAGTGGTCGGTCAGCTCCGGCAGCCGGTCGTAGTCGAACCAGCGCAGGTCCAGCGACTCCTCGCTGATCAGCGCCTGCGCACCGGCCGGTGCCACCGCGATGTACTGGACGTCCAGGTGGGTGTTCTCCGGCCGGTCCTTGCCGGTGCAGCGGACCCGGTGCCGGTCCAGCTTGGCCGGCACCGGGACGCCGTCCAGCTCCAGCAGGGCCAGGTCGGGGATGCCGGACTCCTCGACGGCCTCCCGCAGCGCCGCCGACGCGAGGTCCCGGTCGTCGGGCTCGCAGTGCCCGCCCATCTGCAGCCAGATGCCGACCTTGGGGTGCAGGGTGAGCAGCACCCGCCCGGCCGCCGGGTCGACGACCGCCGCGCTCGCGGTGATGTGCGCGGGCAGGCAGGACCGGTACAGGCCCTCGGGCTGCTCGGCCAGGTGCGCCAGGTAGTCGAGCCGCAGCCGGTCCTGCTCCTCGTCGGCGGGGCGCCACCCGGTCAGGGTGCGCACGGCGTCCGCGTGCAGGGACATCGCCCCGGTGTCGGTGGCCGTCATGCGGTGGGCTCGCCCTTTCCGTCGGTGCCGTCGCCGTCGCCGTCGCCGTCCCGCTTCGGCTCCTCGCTCTTCGCCGGCCCGTCGTTCTTGGTGAGGTCCGGCTTGGCGGCGGTGCCGCCCGCGGCGGCCTCGCCGAGCAGCTTGTCGATCGCGTCGAAGTCGAGGCCGCCCTCCAGGTCGCCGGTGCCCCGGTGCACGAAGGCGTCCGGGTCGTCCAGGTCGGCGGCGGTGGGCAGCATGTCCGGGTGCTGCCAGAGCGCGTCGCGGCCCTCGATGCCGCGCGCGTCGGCGAGCAGCGCCCACAGCCGGGCGGCGTCGCGCAGCCGGCGCGGGCGCAGCTCCAGGCCGACCAGGGTGGCGAAGGTCTGCTCGGCGGGCCCGCCGGCGGCGCGGCGGCGGCGGACGGTCTCGCGCAGCGCGCCGGCCTGCGGCAGGTGCGGTTCGGCGGCGGCGTGCACGACCGCGTCGACCCAGCCTTCGAGCAGCGCGAGCGCGGTCTCCAGGCGGGCGAGCGCGGCCTTCTGCTCGGGGGTGTCCTCGGGCTGGAGCAGCCCGCCGGCCAGTGCCTCCTGGAGCGCCTCCGGGTTGTTCGGGTCGAGCTGGCCGACGAGTTCCTCCATCCGGGAGGTGTCGACCTTGATGCCGCGGGCGTAGGCCTCGACGGCGCCGAGCAGGTGGGCCCGCAGCCACGGCACGTGGGCGAAGAGCCGCTGGTGGGCGGCCTCGCGCAGGGCGAGGTAGAGCCGGACTTCGTCGGCGGGCACGTTGAGGCCCTCGCCGAACTCGGCGACGTTCTGCGGCAGCAGTGCGGCCTTGCCGGCCGGGGCGAGCGGCAGGCCGACGTCGGCGGAGCCGACCACCTCGGCGGCGAGGGCGCCGAGCGCCTGGCCGATCTGGGTGCCGAACATGGCGCCGCCCATCGAGCGCATCATGCCCATCAGCGGGCCGGCCATGGCCTGCATCTCCTCGGGCAGGACGCCGCCCATGGCGTTGCCGACCCGCTCGGCGACCGGGTCGACGAGGTCCTTCCAGACCGGGAGGGTGGCCTCGATCCACTCGGCGCGGCTCCAGGCGACGGCGGTGCCGGCGCCGGAGGGAAACTCGGTGGCGCCGTCGAGCCACAGGTCGGCGAGCCGGACGGCCTCGGCGACGGCGGAGTGCTCGGCGGCGCTGACCGAGCGGTCCTTGCTCTTGCCCTCGGCGGGTTCGGCGACGACGCTCTGGCGGGCGATGTTCTTGGCGAGGTCCCAGTTCACCGGGCCGCCCTCGAACGAGAGTATCTGCCCGAGCTGCTGGAACGCGCTGCCGAGGTCGTTGGGGTTGAGGCCGCCGAACATCGCGGCGAACGGGTTGTCGGCCCCGCCGGGGCCGCCCGGGGCTCCGCCGCCGGGCATGCCGAACAGCGCGCCGAACGGGTTGCCGGCGCCGAAGCCGAACGGCTGCGCGCCGCTCTGGTCGGAGCCTGCGGAGCCCTGGTCCTTCTTCTGCTGCTCGTTGTCGGGCTTGGCCTTGCCGTCCTCGGGCTCCTCGGGCGGAACGCCGAATCCGAAGGGAAGGTCGCTCACGGGGTCCTCGATCCGGTCGGCCGTCATACGGGTGTGGCGGGAAGTGCTGCCCGCCCGGGGCACCAGCGGAGTGGGGGACTCGTGGGCGGCTCCAGTGCGGCAGGCCCGCGCCGGGTGCACCGCCGGGCCTTCGCCTCGGGCAGGATGGACGTACGTGACACACGTCCGTACGCACATAAGCTAAC
The DNA here is from genome assembly GCF_044750105.1 of Kitasatospora sp. NPDC088861. Taxonomy (NCBI): domain Bacteria; kingdom Bacillati; phylum Actinomycetota; class Actinomycetes; order Kitasatosporales; family Streptomycetaceae; genus Kitasatospora; species Kitasatospora sp. NPDC088861. The sequence continues at coordinate 289,787 of NZ_JBIVJF010000008.1, read as the reverse complement.
CGTGGAGGATGGTCGGTGAGTTCCCCGCCTTCGGACGTTCGCTCTGGGCTGACCGGAGACGAGGACGCCCCGGACATCACGGCGTCGCCGCCTCCAGCCTACGGCGGACGGCCGCTGACCGTGGCCGTCACCGGTGCCGCCGGCGTGATCGGCGAACGGGTCGCGGCCCGTCTGGTCGCCTCGCCGCACGTGCGCAGGGTGCTGGCGGTGGACGACCGGCGCGGTGAGGTGCCGGGTGTGCAGTGGCGGGTGCTGGACGTGCGCGACCCCGCGGTGGCCGAGCGGCTGTCCGGGGTGGACGTGGTGGTGCACCTGGCGATGGACTTCGGCATGGAGTCGGATCCGCGCGCCCGCAGCGCCTACAACGTGCGCGGCGCGCAGACCGTGCTGACGGCGGCCGCGGCCGCCGGGGTGCACCGGGTGGTGCTCTGCACCTCCGCGATGGTCTACGGCGCGCTGGCCGACAACGAGGTGCCGCTGGCCGAGGACTCCGAGCTGCGGGCGACCGAGGAGGCCTCGCTGGTCGGGGACCTGCTGGAGATCGAGCGCCTGGCCCGCAGGGCGCCGCGCGCCCACCCGGGGCTGCAGGTGACGGTGCTGCGTCCGGCGGTGGTGGTCGGCCCCGGCGTGGACACCGTGCTGACCCGGCACTTCGAGGCGCCGAGGCTGCTGGTGGTGGCCGGTTCCCGCCCGTGCTGGCAGTTCTGCCACGTGGACGACCTGGCGGCGGCGCTGGAGTACGCGGCGCTGGGCCTGGTGGAGGGCGAGGTGACGGTCGGCTGTGACGGCTGGCTGGAGCAGGAGGACGTGGAGCGGCTGTCGGGGATCCGGCGGATGGAGTTGCCGGCCTCGCTGGCGCTGGGCACCGCGGCCCGGCTGCACCGGCTGGGCCTGACCCCGGCCCCGGCGGGGGACCTGGCCTACACGATGTACCCGTGGGTGGTGTCCGGCAGCCGGCTGCACGAGGCGGGCTGGCGTCCGGAGCACAGCAACGAGCAGGTGCTGGCCGAGCTGCTGGGCCAGGTCGCCGGGAAGCACGCGGTGGCCGGGCGCCGGCTGGGCGGCAAGGAGGCCGCGACCAGCCTGGGGGCGGCCGGGGCTACGGTGGCGCTGGTCGGTACGGCCGCGCTGGTGCGCCGGGCCCGCAAGCGGCGCCGCTTCTGAGACCGGCGGCCCCGAGGGACGGGCAGGTTTTCTCACGATGCGGAATCCCGCCATCGTGATGCGGAACCTGCTTGCCTCAAACCACCCGGGATGGGGAATCATGGGGGCATGTCCGAGAACCACGACCCCATCCGCCTGCTCGCCATCCGCGACACCCCGCTCTCGCTGGACGAGGTGTACGAGGCGGTCGGCGACGACGCGGCCGGCGGGACGACCGTCTTCGTCGGGACGGTCCGCGACCACGACGGCGGCAAGTCGGTCACCGCGCTGGAATACAGCTGCCACCCCACCGCCGAGCAGGAGATGCGCCGGATCGCCGAGAAGGTCGTCGCCGACTTCCCGGTGCGGGCGCTGGCCGCGGTGCACCGGGTCGGCCGGCTGGAGATCACCGACAAGGCGGTGATCGTCGCCGTGTCCTGCGCCCACCGGGGCGAGGCCTTCGCGGCCGCCCGGCGGCTGATCGACGACCTCAAGCACGAGGTGCCGATCTGGAAGCACCAGGTCTTCACCGACGGCGAGGAGGAGTGGGTCGGCGCCGGCAGTTGCTGACCCGGGTGCCCCTGTGGATCGGACCGGATCGGACCGGGACGGACCCGAAAAGGGCGATTGGCTGCGGAGAGTGGCCACCTGCGCACGGAATGCGACGAGCATGCCGGGCGGGCCGGGCTCTCACTCGAACGGGTCTGGGTCAGTGGGCCGAATACTCCCTGGCAGTGAGCCGATCGGCCGTCCCGTAACCCGGACGGCGCCGGCCGCGTTGTCCGCCGGAGTGGTTAATCTGCTCATAGACACGACGAGCTGGGAGTACTGATATGGGTGCGCTCGCCTGGTTGATCATTCCGGTCATCGCCGTCCTGCTCGCCGCCCTGTGGGCGGGCTGGGCCCAGCGTGCCCCGAGAGCCACGGGGGACCCGGCCTCGCTCGCCGAGCACCGGCGCTTCATGGCCGCGATGGAACGCACCACCGCCGGAAGCGCCGCCTCCGAGGACGGTTCCGGCCGCTAGCCCGGGGGGCGCCCGCTCATCCGCGTCCCGTACTGTCGAGGCATGCCACGCCGCTCCGCGACGATGCTCGCTGCCACCCTGCTGCTCATAGCGCTGCTCTGCGTCTCGGTGCTGATGAAGGTGCCGTACACGGAGATGAGTCCGGGGCCGACGTACAACACGCTCGGCAACCAGGGGGGCAAGTCGGTGATCACCATCACCGGGCGCGACTCGTACCCGACCACCGGGCACCTCAACATGACCACCGTCCAGGTCACCGGGGCCAAGTACGAGCCCAGCCTGGTCAACGCGGTGGTCGGGTGGCTGCGCGACGACGTGATGGTCGTGCCGCACGACAACGTCTACCCGAAGGGGCAGACGGACGCCGACGCCAAGAAGCAGAACGCCGAGGAGTTCGCCTCCTCCGAGGACAGCGCCCGCACCGCCGCGCTCAACCAGATGGGCATCCCGGTCGGCACCGAGCTGATCATCAAATCGGTCACGGCGGGGGCTCCGGCGGAGGGCCGGCTGCACGCGGGCGACCAGATCGTGGCCGTCGACGGCACGCCGGTCAGCACGACCGAGCAGGTGGTGGCCGCGGTCACCAGGCACAAGCCGGGTGAGTCGGTGGTCTTCACCGTGGTCCCGCGGGTCAAGGACGCGACCGGCAACGGCGGCGCCAACCCGGGGGACCGGACCGACGTCACCGTCCCCACCGTGCGGGCCAAGGACCTCGACCCGAAGGCCCCGGCCGAGCGGGCGGAACTCGCGGTGGTCGGCATCGGCACCACGATCCGGCACACCTACCCGTTCCAGATCGACATCGGCCTCCAGGACGTCGGCGGGCCGAGCGCCGGACTGATGTTCTCGCTCGGCATCATCGACAAGCTCACCCCCGGCGGCGACCTCACCGGCGGCCGGTTCGTGGCGGGTACCGGCACCATCGACGACGACGGCAAGGTCGGCCCGATCGGCGGGATATCGATGAAGCTGATCGCCGCCCGGGACGCCGGCGCCGAGTACTTCTTCACCCCGTCCTCGAACTGCGCCGAGGCGACCAAGAACGTCCCGTCCGGGCTGAACCTGATCAAGACGGACACGCTGGACGGCGCGCTGAAGTCGCTGGAGCAGATCCGCTCCGGGCAGACCTCCGCGCTGCCGTCCTGCGCCGTGAAGTAGTGCCGTGAAGTAATGCCGTGACGTAGTGCGGTGAACGTGAAGGGGTGCCGCCGGGGCGGCCGGGGGCTACGAGAAGGTCGCCAGCAGCGCCGCGGTCAGGCCGGGCACCAGGTCCGGGCCGGTCAGCACCTCGCGGGCGACGTCCTTGGAGCGCAGCCGCAGCGCGATCTCCTTCTTGCCGTTGCGCAGCACGGCGGCGGTGATCCGCACCTCCTCGCGCTTGGGGTGGTTGGCCACCCACTCGGCGAGCTGGGCGTCGCTGGCGTTGCGCGGGCGGGTCTGCTCGGAGCCCGGAGGCAGCATCAGGCGCTCGACGACCAGGGCGCAGCCGACCACCGCGTCGGGCCAGGCGATGGTGCCGAGGAACTTGTCCAGCTCCATGCCGGCCGGCAGCTCGTCCTGCTCGACCGGGGTGAGGCCGGCCGTGTCGTCGTCGCCGAGGCCGAGCTGGGCGGCGATCTTCGGGTCGGCCTTGCGCAGGGCGGTGCTGTCCACCAGGGCGAACAGCCGGGCCGGGAGGTCCCAGCCGAGCGTGGCGGCGTACTCGTCGATCTCCAGCGCGGCCCGGGTGAGCGGGGTGGCGGCGGGGAGCTTGGAGACGTCGTCGGGGGAGCCGGGGGTGTTGAGTGCATTGGACGCGTCGGACATGCCTCAATCCTCACACGCCGGGCGGGGGCCCGGGCGCCGGGCGCCGCCGGTGGGCCGGGGAGCGGCCGGGACGGGGAACGGCGTCGTAACCGTCTGCTAACGGTGGGAACTCGGCCAAAGCCTGGTTAAGTTTCCCTGAAGACCGACTGACTCCAGACGACACAGCTGAGGTGCCACCGTGGTATTCCAGATGCCGGAACGCTCAGGGCCGGGTTTCCGGCGCAGGGTAGGGCCGCCCTCCCGGCGGGCGCGGGTGGCCCTGCTGACCCTGGGCGTGCTCGCGGTGCTGTTCCTGCTGTTCGTCATGTTCGCCGGGTTCTGGACGGACTGGCTGTGGTTCAGATCCGTCCGTTACTCCTCGGTGTTCACCACGCAGCTGTGGACGAAGATCGGCCTGTTCGCGGTGTTCGGCCTGCTGATGGCGGTGATCGTCGGCTTCAACGTCTGGCTGGCGCACCGGCTGCGGCCGCCGCTGTCGGCGATGTCGGTCGAGCAGCAGAGCCTGGACCGCTACCGGTCGGGCCTGGCGCCGTTCAAGCGCTGGGCGCTGATCGGGGTCTCGCTGGTGATCGGCCTGGTGGCGGGCGCCGCGGCGTCCGGCCAGTGGCGGACCTGGCTGATGTGGACGAACGCGACGCCCTTCGGCGAGAAGGACGCCCAGTTCGGCATGGACGTCTCGTTCTACGCCTTCGACCTCCCGTTCTACGAGTTCGTGCTGGGCTTCGCGTTCAGCGCGGTGATCGTCTCGCTGCTGACCTCGGCGCTGGTGCACTACCTGTACGGGGGGCTGCGGCTGCAGGGCCCGGGCCGTCGGGCGAGCGCGGGCGCGCAGGGGCACCTGGCGGTGCTGCTGGGCGTGTTCGTGCTGCTGAAGGCGGTGGCGTACTGGCTGGACCGGTACGCGCTGGCGGTGAAGACCGGCTCCTACAAGGGGGTCTCCGGCTGGACCGGCCTGCGCTACGTGGACGCCAACGCGTTCCTGCCGGCCAAGACGATCCTGTTCTTCGTGGCGATCATCTGCGCGCTGCTGTTCTTCCTGACGCCGGTGCGCCGCACCTGGGCGCCGGCCCTGATCGGGCTGGGGCTGATGGTGCTGTCGGCGGTGCTGATCGGCGGGCTGTACCCGGCGATCGTGCAGCAGTTCCAGGTCAAGCCGAACGAGCAGGCCAAGGAAACGCCGTACATCCAGAAGAACATCGACGCGACGCGGCAGGCGTACGGGATCGCGGACGCGCAGACCACCCAGTACAGCCCGCAGGGGTCGACGACGGCCGAGGCGCTCAAGCCGGACGCGCAGACCATCTCCGACATCCGGCTGCTGGACCCGAACGTCGTCTCGCCGACCTTCCAATCGATCGAGCAGCAGCGCAACTACTACGCCTTCCCGAACACCCTGGACGTGGACCGCTACGGCTCCGGCACGGACAAGCAGGACACCGTGATCGGCCTGCGCGAGCTGGACCTCAACGGCGTGCAGCGCAACTGGATCAACGACCACTTCAAGTACACCCACGGCTACGGCGCGGTCGTCGCCAAGGGCAACCAGGTCAGCGACAAGGGCGAGCCGGTGTTCACCGAGTCCGGCCTGCCGGCCACCGGCGCGCTGGGCGACTACCAGCAGCGGATCTACTACGGCGAGAAGACGACGTCGTACTCGATCGTCGGCGGCTCGAACAAGGAGATCGACTACACCACCAAGACCGGCGAGAACAAGGAGTACACCTACACCGGCAACAGCGGTGTCTCGCTGGACAACCCGATCACCCGGGCCGCGTACGCGGTGCGCTTCGCCGAGCCGCAGATCCTGTACGCGGGGGCGATCACCGACGGCGCGAAGGTGATCTACAACCGGACGCCGAAGGAGCGGGTGGAGAAGGTCGCCCCGTGGCTGTCGATCGACGCCGACGCGTACCCGGTGGTGCAGGACGGCCGGGTGGTCTGGGTGCTGGACGGCTACACCACCTCGGACGGCTACCCGTTCTCGTCGAAGACGACGCTGGGCACCGCGACCAAGGACTCGCTGACCAACCAGCGCGGTGAGCTGCTGACCGTCGCCAACCAGGTCAACTACATCCGCAACTCGGTCAAGGCCACGGTGGACGCCTACACCGGCGAGGTGAAGCTCTACCAGTGGGACGACCAGGACCCGGTGCTGAAGACCTGGATGAAGGCGTTCCCCGGCACCGTCGAGCCGAAGGCGGACATCCCGGGCACGCTGCTGCCGCACCTGCGCTACCCGCAGGACATGTTCAAGGTGCAGCGCGACCTGCTCGGCCAGTACCACGTGACCGACGCCAACTCCTTCTTCAACGGCAGCGACATCTGGCAGATCCCGGTCGACCCGACCAGCGACACCAAGCAGGTCCAGCCGCCGTACTACGTGACGGTGCGGATGCCGGACCCGCAGGTCACCTCGGCGAGCTTCTCGCTGACCACGACCTTCGTGCCCAACGGCCGCCCGAACCTGGCCGCGTTCATGGCCGTCAACGCCGATCCGGGACCGGACTACGGGAAGATCCGCATCCTGAAGATCTCGGGGGACAACAGCGCCCCCGGCCCGGGCCTGGTGCAGTCGACGTTCAACTCCCGGCAGGAGGTGGCCTCGCAGATCTTCGCGCTGAAGAGCGGCGGTGACACCGAGCTGGAGTACGGCAACCTGCTGACCCTGCCGGTCGGCGGCGGGCTGCTCAACGTCGAGCCGGTGTACGTGCGCGGACGCGGCGCCAAGTACCCGACGCTGCAGAAGGTGCTGGCGGTGTACGGGAACGACAACGTGGCGTTCGAGAACACCCTGGAGGACGCGCTGAAGAAGGTGTTCGCCGGGGCGGCCCCGGGGACCACGCCGACCGCGCCGTCCACGCCGAACAACCCGGGGACGCCCACCAATCCGGGGACGTCGACCGGTCCGGGGACGGCGACGCCGGGCGGGACGATCTCGCCGGAGCTGCAGAAGGCGCTCGGGGACGCGGAGAAGGCGTACAACGACAGCCAGACCGCGTTCAAGAACGGCGACTGGGTGGCCTACGGCAACGCCCAGAAGGCGCTGGGCGATGCGCTGAAGGCGGCCGAGGCGGCCCGCGGCGGGAGCCCGGTGCAGGCCCCGACGCCGGGTGCGACCCCGGGTGCGACGCCGACCGGATCGCCGTCCGGGCAGCCGTAGCCGCAGCCGTAGCCCGCTGAGCTGCGGCAACCGATTCCTGTTCCACCCCGCACCCGTGCTATGGTTCAACTACCGACGCGGGGTGGAGCAGCTCGGTAGCTCGCTGGGCTCATAACCCAGAGGTCGCAGGTTCAAATCCTGTCCCCGCTACTCAGTGGCCAGAGGCCCGGAGGATTCTTCCTCCGGGCCTCTGGCGTTTTTCCCCCGAAGCGGTGGGAACCGCTCCGGTACCATCAACCGTCGCCAACGACGACGGCACGGGGTTTGTGGGGCCCGAGTGTCGGGAAATCGACAAAGCGCCGAAGCAATTTCGTCGGCTTCGGGTCGGCCCCGCCCGAATTCGGCCGGGGCAGGTGTACGCGGGTTGCGGGTGGTGCGACGATGGGACACATGGGGGACGGTGCGCGGCTGCTGACCGGCCGTCGGTTCCGGTACCTCCCCTGGGGGTCCCCCCGGCCGCGGGCCGGGGCACGATGCCGCGACACTCTGGGGGAGCGGGAGTCGGCATGAGGCTGATCGGCAAGAACGGGTCAGGCACCAAGTCCGCGGCGGCCACCGAGGCGGACACCGACGCCTGGGCGGAGAGCCCCGAGAGCCGCCCCGGAGCCCTGCCCGCCCAGCGCACCAGCGGCCTGTCCGAGCGCCCCCCGGTCGCCGGCTACGGCCCCGACAGCCTGGTCCGCGTGCCCACCCGTCAGTTCGCCGACGCCGTCCGCCCGTACGGGCCCGACGGCGCCGCCGCCGACGGCCCGAACGCCGCCGCACTCGACCCGGCCGGCCTGGACACCACCAGCTTCGAGACCGCGCTGGCCGCCCGCGAGAGCGCCGCGCTGGAGGCCCGCCACCGGCAGGCCGCCGACGACGGCGACCCGGACGCCGCCAGCCGGCTCGGCACCCTGCTGCTGCGCCGCGGCGACCTGGAGGACGCCGAGCCCTACCTGCGCGCCGCCGCGGCCGCCGGGACGCGCGCCGCCGCCAACAACCTCGGCGTGCTGCTGCACCAGCAGGGCCACCGCGCCGAGGCCGCCCAGTGGTGGCGCCAGGCCGCGGTGGCCGGCAGCGCCCCCGCCGCGCACGCGCTCGGGCTCCAACTGCGCGACCAGGGCGAGGAGGAGGCCGCCGAGTACTGGCTGCACTTCGCCGCCGACCACGGCCACCCGCTCGGCGCCTACGCGCTGGGCGACCTGATGGAGCACCGGCGCGACGTGCGCGCCGAGCGCTGGTTCAAGGTCTCCGCCGACGCCGGGCACCGGGAGGCCGCCTACCGGCTGGCCCGGATGCGCGAGGCCGCCGGGGACAAGGAGATCGCCGAGGCCTGGTACCGCACCGCCGGCGCCCGCGGCCACGCCCGCGCCGCGCTGCGCCTGGGCGTGCTGCTGGAGGAGCGTGCCGCCACCGACCAGCCGCTGCTGGAGGAGGCCGCCCGCTGGTACCGGCAGTCCGCACAGAACGGCGAGCCGCGGGCCGCCTGCGCGCTGGGCTTCCTGCTGCGCGACTCCGGGGACCTGGCCGCCGCCGCCGAGTGGTGGCGGGAGGCCGCCGAGGCCGGCGACGGCAACGCCGCCAACGCGCTGGGCGCCCTGCACGCCGGCCGCGGCGAGTCCAAGGAGGCCGAGCACTGGTACCGCACCGCCCTGGACGCGGGCGACCAGAACGGCGCCTTCAACCTCGGCCTGCTCTGCGTCGCCACCGGCCGCGACCAGCAGGCCGAGCAGTGGTACCGCCGGGCCGCGTACGCCGGGCACCGGGAGGCCTGCAACGCGCTGGCCGTGGTGCTGTTGCAGCGCGGCGAGGAGACCGGCGCCGAGCCGTGGTTCTCCAAGGCGGCCGAGGCCGGCAGCGTGGACGGCGCGTTCAACCTGGGCGTGCTGCACGCCGGGCGCGGCGAGCAGCGGCAGGCCCAGGAGTGGTACGCGCGGGCCGCCGCCGAGGGCCACGGCGAGGCCGCGCTGCAACTGGCCGTCGCCCAGGAGCAGCGGGGCAACCTGGCCGGCGCGCTGGAGCGCTACCGGCAGGCGGCGTCCGGCGGGTCGGCGGAGGGCGCGTTCCGGCTGGCCTCGGTGCTGGACCGGCGCGGTGACGCGGACACCGAGGCCGAGCACTGGTACGCGCTGGCGGCCGATGCCGGGCACCGGCGGGCGCAGGTGCGGATGGGGGTGCGGGCGGCCGAGCGCGGCGCGCTGGAGATCGCCGAGAGCTGGTACCGGCGGGCGGCCGAGGCCGGCAGCCGCAGTGCCGCCTTCAACCTGGGGCTGCTGCTGGCCCGGCAGGACCGCGAGGCGCAAGCGATGCTCTGGTACACCCGGGCGGCCGACGCCGGGCACGGGCGGGCGGCGCTGCGCCTGGCACTGCTGGCGCTGCGCCGGGGGGAGCCGGTGCAGGCGGAGAACTGGTGCCGCCGGGCGGCCGACTACGGGCCGGCCGAGGTGGCGGAGCGGGCCGGGCGCCTGCTGGGCGCGCTGCACGCGGAGCTGAGCGCGTAGGGCGTGTCCGGAGGTCCCCCGGGGCGGCGGTTTCTGGGGGCCGTGTTACGGCGTGCCCGTGCAGTCCGGGCAGAGGCCGCGGTAGGTGACCTCGGCGGTGGTGACGGTGAAGCCGAAGCGTTCGCCGGCCGGGAGGGCGGCGAGCGGGTCGCCGTGCGGGTGGACGTCGCGGATGGCGCCGCAGCCGGAGCAGACCAGGTGCTGGTGGGCGCGGTGGGCGTTGGGGTCGTAGCGCTTGGCGCGTCCGTTGGTGGCGACCTCCAGGACCTCGCCGAGGCCGACCAGTTCGCCGAGGGTGTTGTAGACGGTCGCGCGGCTGATCTCGGGCAGGCGGGCGACGGCGCGGGCGTGCACCTCGTCCGCGGTGAGGTGCACGTGGTCGCCGTCGAGGACCTCGGCCACGACCCGGCGCTGTGAGGTCAGCCGCCAGCCGCGTCCGCGAAGTCGTTCCAGCAGGTCGCTCATGGGAACAGGATAAGTCACGCTCCGAGATTGGTTCCAGTGTTGACTTGGACAAAGTCCAAGTTAGGATCGAGTCGTCACGACCGGATAACGCGGAGGCCCTCTTATGACGACCCAGGACGAGCTGCGCCCCACCCTCACCACGGAGGCGGGTGCCCCCGTCGCCGACAACCAGAACACCGAGACCGCGGGCCCCGGCGGCCCAGCGCTCATCCAGGACCAGCAGCTCTTCGAGAAGCTCGCGCACTTCAACCGCGAGCGGATCCCGGAGCGCGTGGTGCACGCCCGCGGCGCGGCGGCCTACGGCACCTTCACGGTGACCGCCGACCTGACGCCCTACACCCGGGCCTCGTTCCTGTCCGAGGTCGGCAAGCGGACCGAGGTCTTCCTGCGGTTCTCCACCGTGGCCGGCAACCTCGGCTCGGCCGACGCGGTGCGCGACCCGCGCGGCTTCGCGCTGAAGTTCTACACCGAGGAGGGCAACTACGACCTCGTCGGCAACAACACCCCGGTGTTCTTCATCAAGGACGCCGTGAAGTTCCCCGACTTCATCCACACCCAGAAGCGCGACCCGTACACCGGCTCCCAGGAGGCGGACAACGTCTGGGACTTCTGGGGCCTGTCGCCCGAGGCCACCCACCAGGTGACCTGGCTGTTCGGCGACCGCGGCATCCCGGCCAGCTACCGCCACCTCAACGGCTACGGCTCGCACACCTTCCAGTGGCAGAACGAGGCCGGCGAGCACTTCTGGGTCAAGTACCACTTCAAGACCGACCAGGGCATCAGGAACCTCACCCAGGACGAGGCCAACCGGCTGGCCGGCGAGGACCCGGACAGCCACCAGCGCGACCTGCGCGAGTCGATCGAGCGCGGCGAGTTCCCCAGCTGGACCGTGCAGGTCCAGATCATGCCGGCGGCCGACGCGGCGAACTACCGCTTCAACCCCTTCGACCTCACCAAGGTCTGGCCGCACGCCGACTACCCGCCGGTCGAGATCGGCCGGCTGGAGCTCAACCGCAACCCCGACAACGTCTTCGCCGAGGTCGAGCAGTCGATCTTCTCCCCGTCGCACTTCGTGCCCGGCATCGGCCCGTCCCCCGACAAGATGCTGCAGGGCCGCCTGTTCGCGTACGCGGACGCCCACCGCTACCGCGTCGGCATCAACGCCGACCACCTGCCGGTGAACCGCCCGCACGCCACCGAGGCGCGCACCAACAGCCGCGACGGCCACCTGTACGACGGCCGCCACGGCCGACAGAAGAACTACGAGCCGAACAGCTTCGGCGGCCCGGTGCAGACCGGCCGCCCGCTGTGGGCCGCCACCGCGGTCACCGGCGCCACCGGCAACCACGAGGCGCCCTCGCACGCCGAGGACGACGACTTCGTGCAGGCCGGCAACCTGTACCGGCTGTTCTCGGAGGACGAGAAGCAGCGGCTGATCGCCAACCTGGCCGGCTTCATCGCCAAGGTCTCCGCCGACCGCGAGGACATCGTCGAGCGGGCGGTCGACAACTTCCGCAAGGCCGACGCCGACTACGGGCAGCGGCTGGAGGCGGCCGTCCGGGAGCTGCGCAAGCAGTAGCCGGGACGCGCCCCGATGAGCGGCGGGCCCGGTCGACCGGAGGACCGGTCGACCGGGCCCGCACCATGTTCGGCCGGGGAGGACCTAGACGCTCAGGCGGCGCAGGGTCTCCTCGTGGAGGATGCCGTTGCTGGCGACGGCGTCGGCGCCGCCGGGGCCGGACACGCCGTCCAGACCGGTGAAGCGGCCGCCGGCCTCCTCGACGATGACGCAGTTGGCGGCCATGTCCCAGAGCGACAGCTCGGGCTCGGCGGCGATGTCGACCGCGCCCTCGGCCACCATCATGTAGGACCAGAAGTCGCCGTAGGCGCGGGTGCGCCAGCAGGCGCGGGTGAGGTCCAGGAAGGGGTCGAGGCGGCCGCGCTCCTCCCAGCCGGAGAGCGAGGAGTAGGAGAAGGAGGCGTCCTCGATCCGGGAGACGCCGGAGACGTGGATCCGGGAGGCCTTGGTGAGGCTGCGGCCGACGTAGGCGCCGAGGTCCTTGGCCGCCCACCAGCGGCGCTGCAGCGCGGGGGCGGAGACGATGCCGACCACCGGGCGCTCGACGCCGTCCGGGCCGTCCTCCAGCAGCGCGATCAGGGTGGCCCAGACCGGGACGCCGCGGATGTAGTTCTTGGTGCCGTCGATCGGGTCGATCACCCAGCGGCGCGGGCCGGAGCCCTGGAGGCCGAACTCCTCGCCGAGCACCGCGTCGCGCGGGCGGGCGCGCTGCAGCACGCTGCGGACGAGTTCCTCGGCGGCCTTGTCGGCGTCGCTCACGGGGGTGAGGTCGGGCTTGGTCTCGACCTTCAGGTCGAGGGCGCGGAAGCGCTCCAGGGTGACCGAGTCGGCCGAGTCGGCGAGGACGTGGGCGAGTCGGAGATCGTCGTGGTAATCGGCCATGTCCGAAACCCTAGCGATCCCGCCCGGATCGGGACAGCCGGGCTCGCGGACCGGGACGGGCCCGCCGGAGGCGATTGGGCTCGCGGACCGGGACCGGCCTGCTCAGTGCGCCGAGCCGCTGAGCTGGAGGCCGATCACGCCGGCGATCACCAGGGAGATGGACACCAGCTTCAGCACCGAGGTGGTCTCGTCCAGGAAGACCATGCCGTAGATGGCGGTGCCGGCCGCGCCGATGCCGGTCCACACCGCGTAGGCGGGGCCGACCGGCAGGCTCTTCAGGGACAGTGTGAGCAGGCCGAAGCTGCCCAGGGCGAATACGCAGAAGCTGATGGTGGGCCAGAGCTTGGTGAAGCCCTCGCTGAGCTTGAGGTTGATCGCGAAGCCGGTCTCCAGCAGGCCGGCCAGGACCACCAAGGCCCATGCCATCGCGTGCCCTCCCTGTCGATCGACGGGTCGGACCGCGCTGTGGCCCGACCTTCCTATGATCGCCAGGCCGGCGCGGTCCGACACCTCGAACGGTCGGGAAACCCATGGGACGGTAAAACCGCCGCCCGGGTCAGTCGCCCTCGCGGGCCTCCTTGCTGGCCAGCAGGCGGCGCAGCGAGTAGAGCCGGGCGCCCTCGGCGTGGCCGCCGGCGACCCAGGCGTCCAGCGCGCAGTCCGGCTCGTCGTGGCTGCAGGCGCGCGGGCAGTCGACGGTGCCGGGCTCCAGGTCGGGGAAGGCCTGGATGACCCGGGACGGGTCGATGTGCGAGAGGCCGAAGGAGCGGAAGCCCGGGGTGTCGATCACCCAGCCCGGGTCCAGCGCCTTCTTGGAGCCCGGCTTGGCGCCCGGCGGCGGGGGCAGCCGCAGCGCCAGGGCGGACACGGTGGTGTGCCGGCCGCGCCCGGTGACCGCGTTGACCCGGCCGGTCTGCCGCTGGTGGTCCGGGACGAGGGCATTGACCAGGGTGGTCTTGCCGACGCCGGAGTGGCCGATGAACACCGTGGAGAGGCCGCGCAGGTGCGCGCGGACGGCCTCGGCGCCGGCCGTCTCCAGTTCGTCCCGACGGGTGACCACGTAGTCGATGCCGAGCGGCGCGTACGACTCCAGCAGCGGCCCGGCCGGGGCGAGGTCGGCCTTGGTGAGCACCAGCAGCGGCTCCATGCCCGCGTCGTACGCGGCCACCAGGCAGCGGTCGATCAGCCGGGGCCGGGGCTCCGGGTCGGCCAGCGCCGTGACGATGGCCAGCTGCTGGGCGTTGGCGACGACGATCCGCTCGTACGGGTCGTCGTCGTCCGCGGTGCGCCGCAGCACCGAGCTGCGCTCCTCGACCCGGACGATCCGGGCGAGCGTGTCGGTGTCCCCGGAGAGGTCGCCGACGATGTTGACCACGTCGCCCACGACGACGCCCTTGCGGCCCAGCTCGCGGGCCTTCATGGCGACGATCTCGCGTTCCTGCTTGGTGCCCGGGTCGATCAGGCAGGTCAGCCGGCCGCGGTCGATGGTCAGCACCATCGCCTCGGCGGCGTCCTCGTGTTTGGGCCGGATCCGGGTCCGCGGCCGGGAGCCCCGGCGGGCGGGGCGGTTGCGGATGTCGTCCTCGTCGGCGTCCTTGCCGTAGCGGCGCATGTGCTCAGTCTCCGCTCAGGCGTCCGCCACCGCTTCGCCGAGCAGTTCCGCCCACATCTTCGGGAAGTCCGGCAGGGTCTTGGCGGTGGTGGCCACGTTCTCCACCTCGACGCCGGGCACGGCCAGGCCGACCACGGCGGCGGCGGTGGCCAGGCGGTGGTCCTCGTAGGTGTGGAAGACGCCGCCGTGCAGCGGGCGCGGGCGGATCCGCAGGCCGTCCTCGGTCTCGGTGACGTCGCCGCCGAGGTCGTTGATCTCCTTGGCGAGCGCGGCGAGCCGGTCGGTCTCGTGCAGCCGCAGGTGGGCGATGCCGTACAGGTGGGACTCGGAGTCGGCCAGTGCGGCGACGGCGGCGATCACCGGGGTGAGCTCGCCGACGTCGTGCAGGTCCGCCTCGATGCCGTGGATCCGGCCGGTGCCGGTGAACTGCAGGCCCTCGTCGGTGAACTCGCAGGCGCCGCCCATCCGGGTGTAGATCTCGCGCAGTTGGTCGCCGGGCTGGCTGGTGTGCTTGGGCCAGTCGCGCACGGTGACCCGGCCGCCGGTGACCAGGGCGGCGGCGAAGAACGGCGCGGCGTTGGAGAGGTCCGGCTCGACCACCAGGTCGCGGCCGATCAGGGCGCCGGGGGTGACCCGCCAGACGTCCTTCTCGCCGCCGTCCTCGGGGGCGTCGACCTGGACGCCGGCCAGGCGCAGCATCTCGACGGTCATCCGGATGTGCGGCAGCGACGGCACCGGGCCGCCGACGTGCCGGACCTCGACGCCCTGGTTGTAGCGGGCGCCGGAGAGCAGCAGGGCGGAGACGAACTGGGACGAGGAGGAGGCGTCGAGCTCGACCGGGCCGCCGTCGAGCGCGCCGGTGCCGTGCACGGTCAGCGGGAAGGCGCCGCGGCCGCCGTCGTCGATCCGGGCGCCGAGCGCGCGCAGGGCGTTGATCACGCCGTGCTGGGGGCGCTCGTAGCTGCGCGGGTCGCCGTCGAAGTGCACCGGGCCGTCGGCGAGGACGGCGAGCGGGGGCAGGAAGCGCATCACGGTGCCGGCGTTGCCGACGTCGATCGAGGCGGGGCCGCGCAGCGCGGGGGTCGGGATGACCCGCCAGGCCTCGCCGCCACCGGTGCCGCCGGAGTCGTTGTTGACCTTCTCCTCGATGCCGACGCCGAGGGCGCGCAGGCCGTCGGCCATCAGCTGGGAGTCGCGGCTGCGCAGCGGCCGGCGCACCCAGCCGGGCTCGTCGGCGAGCGCCGCCAGCACCAGGGCTCGGTTGGTGACCGACTTGGAGCCGGGGATGGTGACGGTGGCGTCAACGGGGGTGGTCGCGACGGGGGCGGGCCACAGGGTCTCGGTCATGGGGCCAAGTTTAGGGGCCGTACCGGAACGGCCCCTGCGCCAACCGCATGGCGGGACGGGGGAGGCCCGGTGCAGGGGTTGTGGCAGCCGGCCCGTGCCGCGGGGGCGGCCCGGTGCGGGGCCCGGAGCAGCCGGCCCGTGCCGCGGGGGCGGCCCGGTGCGGGGCCCGGAGCAGCCGGCCCGTGCCGCGGGCGAGGTTCAGTACAGGGGCTGGAGCAGCCAGCTCGCGCTCAGGGCGAGGCAGGCGAGGGCGGTGAGCAGGAAGACGGTGATCCAGGCGAGGCCGGGGATGTGGGTGAGGCGGGCCAGTTGGTCGGCGTCGGAGTCGCGGGCCCAGCCGATGCGGCGCTGGTGCTGGAGTTCGAGGACCGGGCGGACGGCGCCGAACAGCAGGAACCAGCAGCCGAGGTAGGCGAAGCCGGCCTGGACCTCGGCGCTGCCGAACCAGGAGACCAGGAAGAAGGCGCCGCCGGCGACCAGCACGGTGAACAGGCCGAAGGCGTTGCGGATGCGCACCAGGAGGGCGAGCAGCAGGACGACGGCCAGCCAGAGCAGCAGGGTGATCCGGCCGGTGGAGAGCAGTGCGGCGCAGCCGAGGCCGAGCAGGGCGGGGGCGGTGTAGCCGGCGGCGGCGGTGAGGATCATGCCGGGGCCGGTGGGGCGGCCGTAGGAGAGGGTGAGGCCGGAGGTGTCGGAGTGCAGCCGGATGCCGGCGAGCCGGCGGCCGGTGACGAGGGCGATCAGGCCGTGGCCGCCTTCGTGGGCGATGGTCACGGCGTTGCGGGTGACGTGCCAGAGCGGGCGGGCGAGGACGGCGAGCAGGGCGGCGCCGGCGGTGGCCAGCACCAGCCAGCCGGGCGGCGCGGGCTGGGTGCCGGTGACCTGGTTCCACAGTTCGCCGAGGTTCTGGTCGGTGGGTTGTGCGCTCATCGTCTCGTCTCCGCCTCCGTCCGCTGCGTTGGGCCGTTCGGGGCAGCCTCCCATGCGGGGACGGGCGGGCGGGAGCGGACGGTTCTCCTGGCGGGATGAAGAAGTGGTGAGCGGGGCCGGCATGGCAAGCTGGCCCGCATGTGCGGTCGCTTCGCAGCCAGTGGCAAGCCCGAGGACATCGTCGAGCTGTTCGGCGTCGAGCAGTGGGATCCGGCGGAGACGCTGGCCCCCAACTGGAACGTCGCCCCGACCACCAGCGCCTTCGTGGTGCTGGAGCGGGTGCCGAAGGGCCGGGCGCGGCCGGTGCGCCAGCTGAGGGTGCTGCGCTGGGGTCTGGTGCCGCAGTGGTCGCGGTCGGCCGAGACGGCGGTGAAGATGATCAACGCCCGTTCGGACACGGTGCACGAGAAGCCCTCGTACCGGCAGGCGTTCGCCTCGCGTCGGTGCATCCTGCCGGTGGACGGCTACTACGAGTGGCAGACGGTGCCGGGCGAGCGCGGCAAGGCGCGCAAGAAGCCGTTCTTCGTCTCCCGGGCGGACGGCACCCCGCTGGCGCTGGCCGGGCTGTACGAGTTCTGGCGCGACCGGACGGTGCCGGCCGACCATCCGGCGGCCTGGCTGGTGACCTTCACCATCGTCACCACCGACGCCGAGGAGTCGCTGGCGCCGATCCACGAGCGGATGCCGCTGTTCCTCGACCCGGCCTCCTACGACGAGTGGCTGGACCCGGGGCTGGACGACCCGGACGAGCTGCGCCGGCTGCTGATACCGCCGCCGCCCGGTGCGCTGCTGGCCACCCCGGTCTCGCCGGCGGTCGGCAGCATCCGCAACAACGGGCCGGAGCTCAAGGAGCCGTGGGCCGAGGCGGAGTACGAGACCACCCTGTTCTGACGTCTGACGTCTGACGTCTTCTGACGTCCGATGTTTGAAGTTCGACGATCGAGTCCTGACAGCTGAGGGAGCCTGAGCCGGTTGGAGCGACCGACGATGACCACCGAACTCGTCCCCACCGAGGTGGGGGACGCCCGGATCAGCTACCACCGGGCCGGTGCGCCGAAGGCGCTGCTGGCGCTCGGTCACGGCGCGGGCGGCGGGATCGAGGCCCGGGACCTGGTGGCGCTGGCCGTGGCGCTGCCGGCGCGCGGGATCACCGTGGCGCTGGTGGAGCAGCCCTGGCGGGTGGCGGGCAAGCGGCTCGCCCCGGCGCCGCGCACGCTGGACCGCGGCTGGACCCCGGTCGCCGGGCGGCTGGCCGGTCAGGGGCTGCCGCTGGTGGTCGGCGGGCGCAGCGCCGGGGCGCGGGTGGCCTGCCGGACCGGGGCGGCGAGCGGGGCGGTGGGGGTGGTGGCGCTGGCGTTCCCGCTGCACCCGCCGGGCCGGCCGGAGAAGAGCCGGGCGCAGGAACTGTTGGAGTCGGGGACGGCGACGCTGGTGGTGCAGGGTACAGCGGATCCGTTCGGCGGGCCGCAGGAGTTCCCGGAGCTGCCGCCCGGGCACGAGCTGGTGGCGGTGCCGTACGGCGGGCACGGTTTCGACGTGCCCAAGCGGGCGCCGGTGGGGCAGGACGAGGTGCTGGAGGCGATCTGCCGGGCGGTCGGGGACTGGGTGCTGCGGGTCATCTGAGGCGGCGGGGGCGGTGGGGGCGGCCGTGAGCGGGGGGTTTCCACTCGATCACCCGTACGAGCGATTTCGGGGCGGGCGCGGGAATGCGGGCGGGGCCGGGGTGGTTGGCACTCTCGTCAGCACGATTCCCGGTTGAGAGGCAGGGCAGATGGGTTCGATCGCGTGCCCCGAGCGGTCAGAGCAGCGCGAGGCCGCCGCGGCGTTCGGCCCCGCCTGGTCCGACTGGATTGTCGCGGGCGAGAAGCCCGTCAGCCCGATATCCTCCATTTCGGGGCGGCCCGCCGTGGGTCGTGCCCGCCATGCCGAGGAGGTGGGTCCGGTCGTCGGGACCGAGCACGAGGCCGAGCCGGGCCGGGGCCCGGAGGAGGGCCAGCCCACGGGCGAGGCGCTCACCGGTGAGGAGCTGGCCGAGGCGATCGGTGAGGACACCTTCCGGGTGTCGGCACAGGAGAGCGAGGAGGCCCGGCGGGAGCGCTTCGAGCGCGACGCCCTGGGCTACCTGGATCCGATGTACTCGGCGGCGCTGCGCATGACGCGCAACCCCGCGGACGCGGAGGACCTGCTCCAGGAGGCGTTCGCCAAGGCGTACGCGTCCTTCCACCAGTTCCGCGAGGGCACGAACCTCAAGGCCTGGCTGTACCGCATCCTCACCAACACGTTCATCAACTCGTACCGCAAGAAGCAGCGCGAGCCCCAGCGCACGGCGGCGGAGGAGATCGAGGACTGGCAGCTGGCCCGCGCCGAGTCGCACATGTCGACCGGTCTGCGCTCGGCCGAGACCCAGGCGCTCGACCACCTCCCCGACAGCGATGTGAAGGACGCGCTCCAGGCCATTCCGGAGGAATTCCGGATCGCCGTGTACCTCGCGGACGTAGAAGGCTTTGCGTACAAGGAGATCGCGGACATCATGGGTACTCCCATCGGTACGGTGATGTCCCGGCTGCACCGCGGCCGCCGTCAGCTGCGCGGCATGCTGGAGGATTACGCCCGTGAGCGCGGGCTCGTCCCGGCCGGCAGCGGGGCAGGGCAGGAAGCGAAGGGCTCGGGCTCATGAGCTGCGGCGATCCGCACGACACGGAGTGTGGCGAGGTCCTCGACCACCTCTACGAATTCCTCGACAACGAGATGGCCGAGGGCGACTGCGCCAAGCTGCGGGTGCACTTCGAGGAGTGCTCGCCCTGCCTGAAGCAGTACGGGCTGGAGCAGGCGATCAAGGCGCTGATCAAGCGCTCCTGCGGCTGCGACGACACCCCGGCTGACCTGCGCAGCAAGGTGCTGGCCAGGATCGACTCGATCCGGGCGGGGCAGCGTTCGGGCGAGCAGGTGGTGGTCGCCGTCGACACCACGGTCGAGTTGCACGTCGAGGCGGACCGGCCGGCGCCGGGCGCCGGCGAGGCCCCGGAGGAGTCGACGGTCCGGCCCGGTGCCACCGTCGAGGCGGGCGCCCCGGCGGAGTAGCCGCCCGGCCGTTCAACGGCCGGGCGGAGCAAGCGGACGGGCCTGCCGGCGAGGGCGGGCCGAGCGGTCCGGACACGGAGTCAGACGGCCCCGGGAGCGTGCGCTCCCGGGGCCGCTCCCTTTGTGCTTGCATGCGCCCCTCACTCGTTCGAGTGAGTTGGCGGTGCGCCAGCAGCGTCGTCGCGCCATCATGCGTCCTTACGCCCGGGTGGCGGCCTATCCTCCTGACGGACGCTCACCGCCGGTCCGCCCGGCGAGCTGAGGCAACGCGGGCCCGGACGTCGGGGAGGTCGAGATCGCTATCGACGGCGAAGACGCGGCCCTGCCGGAGGGGGCGATGCGCTACCTGGTGGCCGTCCCGGTGGCGGCGCTGTGCTGCCTGCTGCCGCTGCTGCCGACCGGCGTGCCGCCCGGGGTCCCGCGCTGGCTCGGCGCCCCGGTGGACTGGCCCAAGGTCGGGCTGCTGGCCTTCCTGCACGGCTGCTGGGAGTCACTGGCCCAGGGCCTGCCGACACCCTGCCTGCGACTGGTCCGCCGACTGCTGCGCCGCCCGCCGCCGCCCGAGCGGGCGCTCTCCCGCCCCGGGGTCAACGCCTTCTTCCCGGTGCTGTTCGCCGGCGTGCTGATGCTGCCGCCGGCCGCCGCGGCGCTGGTCGCGGTGCCCACCGCGGTGCTCGGCGGCCCGGCCGGGCACGGCTGCCGGACCCGCCAGCTGTGGAACGGCTCCCAGCTCGCGCTGTGCGCCTTCGCCTCCGCAGCCGCCTTCCACCTGCTGCACGGGCCGCAACTGCTGCTCGGCTCCCGCTTCCCGGCCGCGCTGCTGCCCGGCTTCGCCGCCGTCGTCACGTTCTGCCTGGTCAACGGGGTGCTGGTGGGCGCGATGCTGATGCTCGCGGAGGACCGCCGGCCCGTCGTGCTGCTGCGCGGGGCGGTCGCGGTGTGCGGGCTGCCGGTGCTGGTGCACGCGGCCGGCGGCCTGATGGTGGCCGTGCTCTGGCAGGGCCCGTACGGGGCGTTCGCGGCGCTGCTGGCGCTGCTGCCGCTGTCGATCTCGGCCTGGGTGTTCGCCCAGGGCCAGCGCGAGCGGGACGCCCACCAGGCCACCGTGCAGTCGCTGGTGCAGGCCGTGGAGATCAAGGACTCGTACACCCGCGGGCACAGCGAACGGGTCGGCCGGGCCTCGGTGCTGATCGCCGGTCAGCTCGGCATGGAGGCCGAGCGGCTGCGCACCCTGCGCTTCGCGGGGATCCTGCACGACGTCGGCAAGCTGGGCGTGGCCACCGAGTTGCTGCGCAGAAACGGTCCCCTCAGCGAGGCGGAGCGGCGGGCCGTCGAGGTCCACCCCGTGTACGGGTACGAGCTGGTGCGCGGGATCGCCTTCCTCGGCGAGGCGCACGCCGGGATCCTGCACCACCACGAGCGGATGGACGGCCGGGGTTACCCGAGCGGGCTGGTCGGCGAGCAGATCCCCGAGTTCGCCCGGATCATCTCGGTCGCCGACGCCTTCGACTCGATGACCTCCACCCGCTCCTACCGGCGCGGCCGCCCGGTCGCCGAGGCCGTGGCGGAGCTGGAGCGCTGCTCGGGCAGCCAGTTCGACCCGGTGATGGTCCGGGCGCTGATCGACGCGCTGGCCGGGCACGACTGGCAGCCGGTGCTGCCGCCGCCCGGGGACGGCATCCGGGCCGTCCCCGACATTCCGCTCGGAGTGCCCGAGCCGGCCCGGGCGGCGCCGGGCCGGGTGCCCGCGCAGGGCGGGAGCGTCCCCACGGCCGGGCAGCCGTGACCGCGGCCGGCCGGGAGGCCCGCGTGGTGCACGCGGCGGCGGCCGCGCTGCTGGTGTTCGCGGTGGGCGCGGTCGCGCTGCGCGGGGTGGCCGGGGCGCGGGTCGCGCTGGCGTTCACGGCGCTGATCGCGCTCGGCGAGTGCGTCCGGATCACTCTTCCGGGCGACCGCGAGCAGGCGCCGATCGGCGCGGCCGGCGCGCTGGCGTACTCCCTGCTCGGGCCGCTGCGCGGGGTGCCCACCGCGCCCGGGATGCTCCAGGTCGTCGCGGTGACCGGCGTCGGCCTGCTGCTGTCCTGGCTGCCCGGCCTCGCGTTGCCCCGGCTCAGGGCGTGCCGCCCGGGCCGGGGCCGACCGGGCCTGATCCAGCGGGCTCGCCCCGGCCGCCCGCACCGGCGCCCGCCCTGGGCCGACCCGGCCCGGCGGGACAGCGCCGCCCGTCGGCTGCTCGGGGTCGGCTTCGCCGCCGCCGTCTTCCAGCCGCTCTACAACGGCGGACTGGTCGACCGCTTCTCGCCCGAGGGCCCGGCGTACGGGGCGTTCCTGACCGCCGTCGCCGCGCTGGCCGCGCTCTGCGACGCGACCCTGGCGGCGCTGCTGCGCCGGTCGGCGGCGGGTCTGGAGGGCGGGCTGCGGTTCCCGGCGGCGCTGGAGGACGAACTGCGCTCGCTGTTCGGGATCGGCTCGGCGATCGTCGCCACCGGGATGCTGGTCAGCCTGGCGGCCGGCGAGGTCGGGCTGTGGGCGCTGCCGCTGTTCTGCACCCCGCTGCTGCTCGCCCAGGTGTCCTTCCGGCGGGCCGCGGCCGTGCGGGCCACCACCGGGCAGACCATCGCCAGCCTGGCCCGGGCCACCGAGGTGGCCGGCTACACCCCGCACGGGCACGCCCGCCGGGTCGCGGACACGGCGTGCGCGCTGGGGCGCGAGCTGGGGCTGGGCACCCGGGAACTCGCCCTGCTGGAGTACGCGGCGCTGATGCACGACGTGGGCCAGCTGTCGCTGGTCGAGCCGGTGCCGGACGGCGCGACCGCGCTGCTGCCCTGCGCCGAGCAGCAGCGGATCGCCCGGCTGGGCAGCGAGGTGATCCGCCGCACCGGGGTGCCCCGGCAGGTCGCCGAGCAGGTCGCCCGGCTGGCCGATCCGGTGCTCGGCACGGCCGGCGGGGACGGCGCGGTGCCGCTGGCGGCCCGGATCATCCGGGTGGCCAACGCCCACGACGACCTGCTGACGGCGGCCCGCGGCCGCGGGGTCGGCGAGGCGGTGGGCCGGCTGGAGGCGCTGGAGGTGCTGCGGCTGGGGCGCGGCCGGGTGTACGACGCCCGGGTGGTGGACGCACTGGCCCGGGTGGGCGGCTAGGCCCTGTCCGGTGGATCAGGCCCGGGCTCGGGCGGGCTCGGGCGCGGGCCTGAGTTCGGAGGCTGACCCGGGCTCCGGCGGAGCGCCGCGGACCGGCGGGCCTCCGTCGGGGTTGAGGCGGGGCGGCCGGGCGGGCAGGCTGGGTAGGGGCGGCCCCAACCTCGGCGGTGGGGAGCGCGGGCGGGGGCGGGCGTGGTTGGATGCGGTCGTAGCGTGGAACACCGACCCGGGGCACCGTGCCCCGGACCCCCGCGGAAGTGGATCCGGACGCGGCGGTACGGGACTTGAGCGGACGACGACGGCAGGGACGAACGTGAGGATCTTCCACCGGGCACGGCACCGGCCGTCCGCCACCTGGCGGCAGACGACCGACCGGGCCTTCACGCTGATCGGCGACGGCCGCTACGAGGACGCCGGCGCGCTGCTGGTGATGGCCGCCGACCTGGAGCCCTGGCTGTCCGACTCCTGGTTCAACCTCGCCCTGCTGCACAAGTTCCGCCGGGACTGGGAGCAGGCCCGCTCGGCCGGGCTGCGGGCCGTCGCCCTACTGGACCGCGAGCACGGCGCCCCCGACTGGTGGAACCTCGGCATCACCGCGACCGCCTTGCAGGACTGGCCGCTGGCCCGCCGCGCCTGGCAGGCGTACGGGCTGAAGCTGCCCGGCGGCCCGGGCGGGCAGCAGGACGGCCCGGTCAGCCTGGACCTCGGCACCACCCCGGTGCGGCTCTCCCCGGACGGCGAGTCCGAGGTGGTGTGGGGCCGCCGGCTGGACCCGGCCCGGATCGAGGTGCTGTCCATCCCGCTGCCGTCCTCCGGCCGCCGCTGGGGCGAGGTGGTGCTGCACGACGGCGCCCCGCACGGTGAGCGGGTCACGGACGGGGTCGCCTACCCGGTGTTCGACGAGATCGAGCTGTGGGCGCCGTCCCCGGTGCCGACCTACGTGGTGCTGCTCCAGGCCGCCACGGCGGGGGACCGGGACGCGCTGGAGCGGGTGGTCGCGGACGCCGGCTACGCGGCGGAGGACTGGACGTCCTCGGTGCGGCTGCTCTGCCGGGCCTGTTCGGAGAGCCGGATGGCCGCGGACGACGGGAACACCGCCCACCACGACCCGCACGACGACGGCGACGCCGCGCACCCCGGACACCTCAGCCACCTCAGCCAGGGCGGGGAGGCCGGAATGTCCTGGCTGGTGGAGCGCGAGTGCGGGATCGCCGCGCCCGCCCTGCTGGTCCGCTCGCTGCTGGACCGCTGGGCCGCGTCCTCGCCCGGCACGCGGGCGTACCGCGATCTGGAAGAAGTCTGTTGAGCGCGCCGCTTACCCTTGAGCGGTGTACCCGGCGAGAGCCGAATACCTGGACCATTCTCGGAAGCGGAAGCGGATAAGCAGCGATGGCGGAGCAGCAGGACCACCAGCACGACCACGACCATGACCAGGAGTCGGCGGCCGACGAGGCCCCGCTGAAGGTGGTCGGCGAGCAGCCGGACCTCTCCAAGGGCACCGCGCGCCCGATCACCGTGGTGGGCAACCCGGTCCTGCACCGCGAGGTCAAGGACGTCACCGCGTTCGACGGTGAGCTGTCCGCGTTGATCGACGACATGTTCCAGTCGATGTACGCGGCCGAGGGCGTGGGCCTGGCGGCCAATCAGATCGGCGTGGACCTGAAGGTCTTCGTCTACGACTGCCCGGACGACGAGGGCGTGCGCCACGTCGGCCACGTGATCAACCCGAAGCTGGAGGAGTACCCGGCGGACCGCCGGCGGGTGCTGGACGACAGCAACGAGGGCTGCCTGTCGGTGCCGGGCGCGTACGCCGAGCTGCCCCGCCCGGAGTACGCGGCGGTGACCGGCGTGGACAAGGACGGCCGGCCGATCCGGGTCGAGGGCACCGGCTTCTTCGCCCGCTGCCTGCAGCACGAGACCGACCACCTGTTCGGCACCCTCTACATCGACAAGCTGTCGAAGCGGGACCGCAAGGACGCGCTGAAGCAGATGGCCGAGGGCACCCCGCGGTACGCGACCGTGGCGAACGACTGACGAACCGCCGAGGGCCGGGGCGCGACGGGCGTCCCGGCCCTCGGCGTTCCCGCACGTGACGCTCCCGCTCCTGACGCCGCCGGTCGCGCTCTGCCGGTCGCGTCCCGTCAGCCGGGTGCCCGGCCGGTGGACTCGCGGGCGACCAGCTCCGGCGTGAACAGGTAGTCCCGGGCCTGCCCGCCGTGTCCCTCCAGCTGGCGCCACAGGGTCGCTCCAACCACCGCTACGACGCCGTCTCCTTCGACCGCGTCGACCCCGCGCTCGGCGGCGACGAGGCGCTCATCGCGCTCACCGCCGAGGCCCACCGGCGCGGCATCAAGGTCATCGGCGACATCACGCTCAACCACTCCGGCAGCGACCACGACTGGTTCCGCGCCGCGCAGCAGGACCCGCACAGCCCCGAGGCCGGCTTCTACTTCTTCGGCGAAGGCGGCCCGGACGACTACGCCACCTTCCTCGGCGTGCGCACCCTGCCGACCTTCGACCACCGCTCGCCCGAACTGCGCCGCCGCCTCTACGAGGGCCCCGACTCGGTGATCGCCAAGTACCTCAAGGCGCCGTTCCACCTGGACGGCTGGCGGGTCGACGTGGCGCAGATGGCCGGCCGGCGCGGCGAGGTGGAGCTCAACCAGCGGGTCGCCATCACCACCGCGGCCACCGTCCGGGCCGCCAACCCCGACGCCGTCCTGCTCGCCGAGCACCAGCACGACGCCTCGCTCACCCTCAAGGGCGACGGCTGGCAGGGCACCATGAGCTACGCGGGCTTCACCCGCCCGGTGTGGTCCTGGCTCGCCGAGCGGCACGACCAGAAGGACTTCTGGGCGGTGCCCGGGCCGATCCCCGACTACGACGGCGCCCAGGTGCGGGCCGTGATGACGGCGTTCGGCGCCGCGCTGCCCTGGCGCAGCCGGGTGCACAACCTCACCCTGCTGGACTCGCACGACACCGCCAGGTTCCGCAGCTTCGCCGGCCCCGAGCGCCAACTGCTCGGCGCGGCCCTGCTGTTCACCCTGCCCGGCACCCCGATGGTGTTCTCCGGCGACGAGGTCGGCGTCGAGGGCGAGGGCCTGGAGGAGGGCCGCAAGCCGTTCCCCTGGGGCGAATCCGCCTGGGACCAGCACACCTACCGCACCTACCGCGAGCTGATCCGGCTGCGCCGGAGCCACAGCGCGCTCAGCGGCGGCGGGCTGCGCTGGCTGCTCGCCGAGCGTGACGTCCTGCTGTTCGAGCGCGAGGACGAGCGGGAGCGGATCCTGGTGCAGATCAGCCGGGCCGACCACCCGCCGGTGGCCGGCGAGTGGCACGCCACCCACCTGCTCGGCGGGCCCCAGCTCGTCCCCGGCCGCGAGCTGCCCGCCGAGGGCCCGGCCGTGCACGTCTGGTCGGTGGCCCGATGAGCGCCGTGCGCACCACGGGGACTGCCGGGGCCGGCACGCGCCGCGGCCGGATCGAGCGCATCCCCGGCTTCCGCTCCGAACTGCTCGGCAACGAGCGCGAGTTGCTCGTCCACCTGCCGCCCGGCTACGACGACGACCCGGGCGCCGACTACCCCGTGCTCTACCTCCAGGACGGCCAGCAGGTCTTCGACCGGGGGCAGCGGCCCACCTGGGCGCTGAACCGGACGCTGGAGCAGCTGTACGCCGAGGGCCTGATCCCCGAGCTGATCGCGGTCGGCGTGCCCAACGCCGTCCTCTCGCCGTTCCTCACCCACGTCGACCCGGCCGACCTCGGCGAGAAGGTGGTCCACGAGCGCTACCGGCGACGCGGCCCGCGCCGGCTCTGGCTGGACATCGGCGGCCGGGCGGGCCTGATCATGGCCAGGCCCGCCCGCGAGCTGGCCGTCCAACTGCTCGACGAGGCCGGCTACACCTCCGGCGCGGACCTCCTCTACTACGAGGACCCGGCCGCGCCGCACCACGAGGACGCCTGGCGACCCCGCTCCCGGCACGCGCTGCTGCACCTCTTCGGCGCCCCCTCGCCGGTCGTCTCGCTCAGCGCCGCCGAGCGGCTGCGGCTCGCCCCCGGCGAGACCTGGAGCGCCGTCAACCCGGTCGCCGTCCGGGCCGACGGCGTGCGGTACACCGCCCTGGAGGCCGAATACCGGGTGGAGCGGCCCGAGGTCGCGGCCGTCTCGCCGCACGGGCTGCTGCGCCCGCTGGCCACCGGGCGCACCGCGCTGACCGTCGGCTTCGCCAACTTCACCGCCGTGCTCACCAGCCCCGCCATCCGCGGGCCCTTCCTCGGCGTCCTCGCCTGGACCTTCGGCTTCGCCCTGCTCTCCACCGGCGCGTCCTTCGCCCTCGGCCTCGGCCTGGCGCTCACCCTGCACCACCCGCGGCTGCGCGGGCAGCGGGTCTACCGCTCGCTGATGCTGCTGCCGTACGCGATGCCCGCGTTCATCGGCATCCTGATCTGGCAGAGCATGTACTACCGGGACTTCGGGCTGCTCAACCAACTGCTGCACGCCAGGGTCGACTGGCTGGGCGACGCCTGGAACGCCCGGTTCGCGGTGGTGCTCACCAGCCTCTGGCTCGGGTTCCCCAACATGCTGCTGATCTGTACGGGCGTGCTGCAGGCGATGCCCGCCGAACTCGACGAGGCCGCCCGGATCGACGGCGCCGGGCCGTGGACGGCGTTCCGGGCGGTCACCTGCCCGCTGCTGCTGGTCGCCGCCGCGCCGGTGCTGATCTCGTCCTTCGCCTTCAACTTCAACAACTTCAACGCGATCCAACTGCTCACCGGCGGCGGGCCGTTCGACGGCGCGGGCGGCACGGCCGGATCCACCGACATCCTGATCAGCTACACCTACCGGCTGGCCTTCGGCGGGCAGGGCGCGCAGTACGGCTTCGCCGCCGCGCTGTCCATCGTCATCTTCCTGCTGGTCGGGCTGATCACGCTGGTGGGCTTCCGCCGCACCCGCGCCCTGGAGGAGCTGAACGCATGACCGCCACCCCTGCCCCTGCCCCCGCCCCTGCCGTCTCCACTGCCGCCCGCTGGCTGCGCCGCTTCGGCTGGCGGCACCTGATCGCCGTGCTCGCCGTCTGCTTCGCGCTGTTCCCGCTGCTGTTCGTGCTGTCCGCGGCGCTGAACCCGTTGGGCACGCTCCAGTCGTCCACGCTGCTGCCCCGGCACGCCTCGCTCGCCAACTTCACCGCGCTGTTCACCAGCGGGCAGTACCCCTTCGCCCGGTGGCTGGGGAACACGGCGCTGGTCTGCGGCACCTTCGCGGTGCTGAACGTGCTGCTCGGCGTGCTGGCCGCGTACGCCTTCTCGCGGTTCCGCTTCCGGGGCCGGCGGATCGGGCTGATGGCGGTCTTCCTGGTGCAGATGTTCCCGCAGTTCCTCGCGGTGATCTCGCTCTACCTGATGTTCGCCAAGATCGGGGACGTCCTGCCGGCGATCGGCCTGGACACCCCGTGGGGCCTGGTGCTGGTCTACCTCGGCGGCGCGATGGGAGTGAACACCTGGCTGATGAAGGGCTACCTGGACACCATCCCGCGCGAGATCGACGAGGCCGCCAAGGTGGACGGCGCCGGGCACGCGCAGATCTTCTTCCGGCTGATCCTGCCGCTCGCCGCGCCGATGCTGGTGGTGATCTCGATCCTGTCGCTGACCGCCGCGCTCAACGACGTGATCCTGGCGAACATCTTCCTGACCTCGAACGACTCCAAGACCGTCGCGGTCGGCCTCTACGGGATCATCTCCGGCCAACAGGACCAGAACTACGGGCTGTTCGCGGCCGGGGCGCTGGTGACCTCGCTGCCGGTGATCGTCGTCTACCAGTTCCTCCAGCGCTACCTGGCCCAGGGCCTGACCGCCGGGTCGGTCAAGGGGTGACCGGTGGCGGGTGCGGCGGGGGGTTCGTCGGCGGGTTCGTCGGCGGGTTTGTATCCGCCGGGTATCAGGGAGCGCGCGGCCTGACGTCGATGTGGGCGAGGAGGCCGATGCGTCCGGTATCTGTCGTATCGTGCCCTTGTCCGCCGCCGCCGTTTGCCACCGCCCACCGTGCGTCGCCGCCCACCGCCCACCGCCCGCCGCCCGCCGCCGTCCGAGCAGGAGCCGTCCGCCCGTGTCCTCGCCCGCGCCGCCCCCGCACCCCGTCCGCGTGCTGCTGGTCGAGGACGACGAGCTGATGCGCCGCTCCTTCACCGTCGCGTTGGAACGCTACGGCTACGGGATGCGCGCCGCGGCGGACGGCCTCACGGCGCTGGAACTGTTCCGGGACGAGCAGTTCGACCTGCTGATCCTGGACGTGATGCTGCCCGGCCTGGACGGGATCGGCCTGTGCCGCAAGGTCCGGGAGACCAGCCTGGTGCCCGTCCTGATGATGTCCGCGCGCGGCGACGGCCTCGACGTCGTCGCCGGCCTGGAGGCCGGGGCGGACGACTACGTGGTCAAGCCCGTGGACACGTACGTGCTGGTGGCGCGCATCCGCTCGCTGCTGCGGCGGGCGACGTACGCGCCACCCGCCCCGGCGCCCTCGCCCGGAGCCGCCGACGGGGACGTCCTGGTGTTCGGGGACCTCACCGTCGACACCGCCGGAATGGAGGTGTCCGTCGGCGGGGCGCCGGTGGCGCTGACCCCGACCGAGCTGAAGCTGCTGCTGGAGTTCGCCGCCCACCCCGGCGTCGTGCTGGAGCGGCACACCCTGCTGCGCAACGTCTGGGAGTACGGCTGGGACGGCGACAGCCGGGTCGTGGACCTGTGCGTGCAGCGGCTGCGCCGCAAGCTCGGCCGGGAGCGGATCGAGACGGTCCGCGGCTTCGGCTACAAGCTCAGGCGCTGAGAGCGGTGCACACGATTCCCCGGCCGGCCCGCGCCCCCCTGCGCTGGAAGATCGCCGCGCTGGCCGCCGCCACCGCCTGCCTCGTCGCGGCGGCGGTCGGAGTGCTGGTGCACCTGTGGACGGCGCAGGACATCCGCAGCCGGGCCGAGGCGCAGGCCTTCAACGCCGTCTACTCGGCCATGGACGTCTACCGGCGCACCGGATCGCTGGCGGACGGCGCCGAACTCGACCCCGTCGACCTGCCCGCCGCCCTGCGCCACCCGGTCGACGGCGAACGGCACACGGCCTACGACGGGCACGCCGAAGGGAACTCGGGCCCGAGCTACTGGGCCGCCCAGCGCACCGGCGGGCCCGGCAGCCCCGTCCTCGCCATCCGGGTCAACCTGGGACCGCAGCTCTCCGACCTGCCCCGGCTGGACGTGGCGATGGCGGTGGCCTCGCTGGTCGCGCTCGCGGCGGCCACACCGGCCGCGGTCTACGGGGCCGGGCTGCTCGCCCGCCGGCTGCGGCGGGTCGCCGAGACGGCCGGCCGGATCTCCGCCGGGGACCTCGACGCCCGGACCGGGCCCACCAAGGGCGGCGACGAAGTCGCCGACATCGCGGCGACGGTGGACCTGATGGCCGACAGCCTCGGCCGACGACTGCGCTCCGAACGGCAGTTCACCGCGGACGTGGCACACGAGCTGCGCACGCCGGTCGGCGGACTGCTGGCCGCCGTCGACCTGCTGCCGGCGGGCGAGACCGAGGACCTGATCCGGGCGCGGGTGCGGGACCTGCGCGCTCTGGTCGAGGACCTGCTGGAGATCTCGCGGCTGGACGCCGGGGCGGAGGAGGTGGTGCGGGCCCGGGTGCCGCTCGCGGCCGTCGTCCGGGAGGCCGTGCTGCGCACCGGGTACGAGGCCGAGATCGCCGTGGCGGCGGAGCTGACGGTGGAGACCGATCCGCGGCGGCTGGAGCGGATCGTCGGCAACCTCGTCGTCAACGCCCACCGGCACGGGGCCGCCCCCGTCCTGGTCACCGTCCAGGACCGTACGGTCGTCGTGCGCGACCACGGCCCCGGCTTCCCGCCGGACCTGCTGCGCCACGGCCCGCGGCGCTTCCACACCGGCGCCGCCGAGCGCGGCACGGGCCACGGACTGGGGCTGACCATCGCGTTGGGGCAGGCCCGGCTGCTCGGCGCGGAGCTGCGCCTCGACAACGCGGAGGACGGCGGCGCGGTGGCGACTCTGCGGCTGCCGGGCTGACCGCCTCGGTTGCTACCGGACTGCTGCCGAGCGGAGCGGTCGTCGATACACGGCGGCGCAGGGGCCTGATACGTGCTCCGGACACCCTTCGAAGTGCACCGACTCGCACCTCGGACAGGAGCCCCTCCCGTGATCGCCAACCCCCTTGCCCTGCACGCGACCCCCGGGGTCGCGGCCGCCGTCGCCGACCTGACGAAGACCTACGGCGGCGGCGACACCCGGGTGACCGCCCTGGACCGGGTCAGCGTGGCCTTCCGGGAGGGCGAGTTCACCGCGATCATGGGCCCGTCCGGTTGCGGCAAGTCCACCCTGATGCACTGCGCGGCCGGGCTCGACACCCCTACGTCGGGGTCGGTGCGGATCGGCACGACGGAGCTGGGCGGCCTGGGCGACCGGCAGCTCACCCGGCTGCGGCGGGACCGGGTCGGCTTCATCTTCCAGGCGTTCAACCTGCTGCCCACCCTGACCGCGCTGGAGAACATCACGCTCCCGCTGTCGTTGGCCGGGCGGACGCCGGACCGGCAGTGGCTGGACCGCGTGGTGTCGATGGTCGGGCTCTCCCGGCGCCTCGACCACCGGCCGGCCGAGCTGTCCGGCGGGCAGCAGCAGCGCGTCGCGGTCGCCCGGGCGCTGGTCGCGCGGCCCTCGATCGTGTTCGGCGACGAGCCGACCGGCAACCTCGACTCGCAGTCCGGGGCCGAGGTGCTCGGCTTCCTGCGGGACTCCGTCAGGGAGCTGGGGCAGACGGTGGTCATGGTGACCCACGACCCGGTGGCCGCCGGGTACGCGGACCGGGTGGTGTTCCTGGCCGACGGGCGGCTGGTCGACGAGATGGCGCACCCGACGCCGGACCGGGTGCTGGACGTCATGAAGTCCTTCGCGGGCTGACCCGCACCCCCCGACTCTCGAAAGCTGATCATGCTGACCACAGCCCTGCGCAACGTCCTGGCGCACAAGGCCCGGCTGCTCATGACCGTCCTCGCGGTCTGCCTCGGCGTCGCCTTCGCCTCCGGCACCCTCGTCTTCGCGGACTCGACCGCCGCCGCCCACCGGGCGGCCGCGTCCCGCACCTTCGCCGACATCGCGGTCAGCGTCACCGCGAAGGAGTCCCCTGCCGTCCCCGACCAGCCGAA
Source organism: Kitasatospora sp. NPDC088861 (assembly GCF_044750105.1). Lineage (NCBI taxonomy): Bacteria > Bacillati > Actinomycetota > Actinomycetes > Kitasatosporales > Streptomycetaceae > Kitasatospora > Kitasatospora sp. NPDC088861. The sequence goes on along the minus strand of NZ_JBIVJF010000008.1, from coordinate 257,936 downwards.
CGTGTTGACGGACGAGTTGGCGCGCAGGATCGCGGACGTGCCCGGTGTCGCGGCGGTACGGTCGTCGGTCGACGGGAGCGCCACGTTGAACGCGGCCGACGGCAGGCCGCTGCGGGTCAAGCGGGGGACGAACCTCGCGGACGCCTACGTCCCGGGGCGCGACGGCGAGGACGCCCGCTACCCCGTGGTCGAGGGGCGTGCCCCGGCCGGTGCCGACGAGATCGCCGTCGACCGGGGCACCGCGGCGGCGGGCCGGTACCGGGTGGGCGACCCGGTCACGCTCGCCACGGACGGCCCGGCCCTCACCGCGCGGCTGGTCGGCATCGTGACCACCACGGACACCCGGGTCACGGCCGGCGGTACGCTCACCCTGTTCGATCGGGCCACCGCGCAGCGGCTGTTCGCAACTCCCGGGCACTACACCAGCCTTGAGGTCTCCGCCGGGCCGGGCGCCGGCCAGTACGAACTGGCGGAGCGGATCGCCGCCGTCCTGCCGCCCGGCCGGGCCGAAGTCACCACCGGACAGGCGCAGGCGAACCAACAAGCCATCTACGTCGGCACGTTGACCCGGGGCTACCAGAAGCTGCCGATGGTCTTCGCCGGGGTGTCGCTGTTCATCGGCTCGTTCCTCGTGGTCAACACCTTCACCATGCTCGTCGCCCGGCGCACCCGGGAGATCGCCCTGCTGCGGGCGGTCGGCGCGACCCGGCGCCAGGTGGTGCGCTCGCTGCTGGCCGAAGCGGCGCTGGTCGGGGTCGTCGCGTCGGTGGTGGGGTTCGTCCTCGGGCTCGGCATCGCGGCCGTGCTGCCCGGGCTGCTGAGTGGCGAGGGCGGTCGGCTGCCGGAGGGGCCGTTGGTCATCGGACCCCGGCCGGTGGCGGCAGCCCTGTTCGTCGGGGTCGGCGTGACGGTGCTGGCCGCCTGGCTGCCGTCGCGCAGGGCGGCGCGGATCGCGCCGATCGAGGCGCTGCGGGCGGCGGCCGCGCAGCCGGGCGGGCGCTCGCGGCTGCGTCCGATCGTGGGGGTGGGGCTGCTCGTCCTCGGCGTCGGCTGGCTGGTCGCGCTCGCGGGTGCGGCGAAGGACGCCTCCGAGGCGAATCTGCGGAGTGCGATGGCGGGTTGCGGGCTTCTGGTCGTCGCCCTGATCGTGCTGGCACCGACGCTCGCCGTCCCGGTGATCCGGCTGACGGGCCGCCTCACCCGGCGGTTCGGCGTCGTCGGCCTGCTGGCCCGGCAGAACGCGCTGCGCGACCCCCGGCGCACGGCGGCGACCGCCGCCACGCTGCTGATCAGCACGGCGCTGGTCAGCGGGCTCGCCACCATCGGCAGCTCCACCGAACAGGCCCTCGACCGGCAGGCGGCGGACGGCCTCGCCGCCGACTACGTGATCAGCACCGGCGACACCATGACCGGCATCGACCCGGCGGCCGTGCAGCGGGTGGCCGGTCTTGCGGGGGTGCGCGGCGCGAGCGCGGTCGCGGACTCCACGGTGGTCATCGGCGGCAAGGTCCGTGAGATCTCCGGCATCGACCCCGTCTCTGTTGAACAGGCCGTGAAGCTCGACTTCGTGAGCGGTTCCGTGGAGGACCTCGGGCCCGGCCGGATCGCCGTCTCCAGCAGCGTCGCCCGGGAGACCGGGGTGAGCACGGGAGGCCAGGTCAACGTGCGGATGGGCCGGAGCGAGGAGTTCACGCGGTACACCGTCGTGGGCGTCTACCAGGACAACCCCACCGCCCACGACGCGGTCGGCGCCCGGGGCGAGGTGCAGCAGCACGGCTTCAAGCCCGGCTCCGTCCAGCGGATCCTCGTCCGGGGCGACGGCTTGTCCGGGCGCGACCTGCGGACCGCTGTCGGCAACAACCCGCTGCTGAAGGTGCAGGACCGGGCCGAGCTGGTGCGGGAGGCGGCGGGGACGATGGGCGACCTGCTGACGCTGATGTACGGGCTGCTCGGCATCGGCGTCGTGATCGCCGCGCTCGGCATCGTCAACACCCTGGCCATGTCCGTCACCGAACGGACGCGTGAGATCGGCGCCCTGCGCGCCATCGGCATGGATCGCGCGGGCATCCGTCGGATGATCCGCCTGGAGGCCGTGACGGTCGCGGCGTTCGGCACCCTGCTCGGCCTGGCCGGCGGCCTGTTCGGCGCCTGGGCCGTCGGCGCGCTGGCGGGCGGCGCGGTCAAGCAGTACGCGCTGGTGTTGCCCTGGGGCACGCTCGCGCTCGTCTGCCTGGGGTCGCTCGCGATCGGCGCGGTCGCGGCAGCGGTCCCGGCCCGGCGGGCGGCGGCCCTCAGCCCGCTGGAGGCGGTCGCGGAGGTGTGACCGGTCGATCGCCCTGTCCCCGCCCGGTGCGAACGCCGGGCGGGGACCATCAGCGTCGCGGCCGGGACAGGGCGATCGGGTCGTCCGGATCCTCGATGTGGTCGCTCACTGGCCCCGAGACGGTGAAGGAACGTTGAGGCCTGGGTCCGCGGGATCGGCTGCTGGTCGTCGTGGTGGCCGTGCAGGGACCCTGCGCTCACCATTCCTCCGGAAGTCTCGTGCAGGCGGGACCGGCATCAGTGTCTTCCCCCGCAGGCCTGGCCGGTACCGGAGCCGTCACGAGAGTCCTGAGCTGGTGTTCCTTCCCGGCGAAGATTGACCGGCTTGTCCGTCTCAGCAAAGGTTGACCAGGCGTTGCTATGGCCCTGCAACCTACACAGCCCTCACAAGAGAGCCCAATGCCTGAACTTCCCGCCACACGCCGCATCACCCTCCACCTACCCGCCGACCTCGTCGACTGGCTCCACGAGTTCGCCGAGATCTCTCACCGATCCGTTGACGAGGTGGTCCGGCCACTGATCGAGGCGGAGAAAGCCCGCTTCGATGCAAACTGGGATCGGACGTCACCAGGGCCTGGTTAGAGTCGAGGAGCGCCACGACCAGCAGCTCAACGCCCACACGCGACCGGTTGGCAGCAACTCCTTCGTCGTGTGCGGGTCGGGCACCATGTACCAGACGATGGAAGGCCGTTGGGGCTGCGCCTCTTGTGGCTCCACCTGGGCCTGAGACAGCGAGAAGGGCCAAGGAGCATGCCGATCTGTGCGGAGTGCCGCACCGCTGAGGCGGTCATCGAGGACCTGGACGTCGGGTGACTGGCCTGGCCGGCGATCGCACATCAGGCACGACGAAGCGCCCCTGCCCGGCGGGAGCACTTCGTCAGCCTGAGACCGACGGCCGAGCGACGTGTCGGATCGGGCACGGGATGTCCGGCCAGATCCGGTTGGGGCACGCGATCACGTAGTGGCCCGACCAGCGGCTGTCGGACACCCAGCGGGACCAGACGACGTCCGAGGCGCCCTCCAACTGCTCAACCGCGCGGAGTCGCCGTGCCTCGAAGGGAAGTTGGGGGTCGCCGCCAGGAGTGTGTTCCTCGTACCGTTCCGCAAGCCAGTTGGCTGCGCCTGCCGCCGTCTCCCAGGTGCCCCGCACCTGGGCGGCCGGGCGCAGGAGCCACCAGCCGGTCATCATCGGCGGGAGTTCCGAGAGGCCGAACCGTGCGGCCTCGATCGGGCGACGCTCCGGCTCCTTCGCCAACAGCCGGCCGTCACCGGCCCACTCGTAGCCGTGGAAGTGCAACAGTGCTTCTCCTCGGAGACGTTGAAGCCCCGGCCGCCCGCACGGGACTGCGGGCGGCCGGGGCTGTCAAGGGACTTCAGACGGACAGGCCGAACCGCGCCGGGTCGATTCCGGCCTCGGTCAACTCCTCGGCGGTGAACAGCAACGGTTCGCGGTCGGGACGCTTGCTGTCGCCGAGGGCGAAGACGCCGTGCTCGACCAGGCCGAGGGTCACGCACGACTCGCCCTCGTCGCCCCCGCCCTGGTTGCCGCCGCACGCACGGTTGAACTCGACCTGGGAGAGGTCGAGTTCGTACAGGTTGCGCTCAGTCATCGCCTGCACCTTCCGGTATCGCTTCGGGGCAGCACGGAACGGCCCCGCCCCGCCCAGGACTTGGGCGGGAGAATGAGGGGGAGTTCAGCCCCACAGGCTGATGCGGGTGGTGAGCTGGTCGGCCGGCACCTGGCGCGGTTTGGCGTCCGGCTCGAACAGCGGCCGGACCAGCGCCCGGCCGTCCTGGGCGCCCACGATTTCGACCAGACACCCGGTCGTCAGGTCCTTCCGGACCGGATTGTTGTCGATCCGCTCCATGAGCTCCGCGTGCGTACGGCGGCGTGTGGCGCCGGTCGGCTGTGCGAAACCGTCAGTGGGCATGGAGCGCTCCTGTGGCTCTCGAATCATTTTGGCGAGCCACCAAATTACCGGGGCGTTGGGGTTATTCCCGCACACTTTCCTGATCCCGCAAGAACTCGTCCCGGACGGTCCCAGCCAGATCTCGCATGGCGTCTCCAGCAAGAGCTTTCAGTTCGAATCGGCCAAACCGCTCCAGGTATAGCTCCACATCTTTCGGCTCGCTGGTGGTGATCTCCGCATGAGGGATCTCCACGATCACCATCCGGTTGTCGTAGATGGCGAATGATGAGGATGGTGCTTCCGTCATGTGAGCTGAGAGCGGTACTACGCCGATCCAGACGTTCGGGAGGCGAGAAAGAGCGATAAGTCGGTCCAGCTGGACGGCCATTTCGGGTGGGGAGATAAGTCGCCAGCGCAGTACCGATTCGGTGATCAGGTAGCGAAATGACTTGGCGGACTCGAAAAGTACGGCTTGGCGCTGGATTCGGGCACCGATGGTCCGGGAAAGCACTTCCTCGGTCAGGCCCTTTGTGCTGAGGATTGCCCGGACGTACTCCGGCGTTTGGCACAGGCCAGGGATGCAGGACGGCTGGAAGATCCGTTGAACGACCGTTTCGGCTTCTACGGCGCGGATGGCGTCCTGGTGCAAGTGGAAGCCGCTGCGGCGGTACAGGCGCCATGCTGTAGCCTCTGTGGCTTCTCTCCGGGCCGTCTCGACCAGTCCGGCTCGGACTTCATCGGATACCCCGATCGCCGTGAGGATGCGGTCAACATCCATGGCCGTCGGAGCGATCTTCCCCGTCTCGATACGGCTCAGCTTGGACGCGGACATGGCAGCGCTGCGGGCTACTGCTTTGGCCTCTTTCCCGCTGGCCTTTCGCAGCTCCCGCAGCGTGCTACCGATACTGCCTTTCACCTGCTTCCGTACCGCTCCCACCAGTCCGTGAACGGTTCGGCGTGACTCAGCGCCGCATCTCGCCAGTGAATCCACTTCTTCACGTCGGGCTCATCCTCTGCACCGAGGAAACCGCCCTCGTTGTCGTAGGTCATCGAAACGGTCGTGGACTCGTCGAACAACCAGAAGTCGGGAACGCCTTCGATGGGGTTTGGCTTCTCCGTGATGTCGAGGATGAAGAACTCTTCACCAGCGGTGGCGTTCGTCCGGTAGCCCCAGCCCAGTTCGAATTGGAGATACGGGGTGAGCGGCCGGGTCAGGATGTGAACGCGGTACATCCTGCGGCCGGCAGTGGTGTTCCGCCGGACCTGCGTCAGCCAGGCGGCGTTGTAGTCGGCGGGCTGAGGCTCCCCGGCCAAGAAGGCCTGATAGGCGTCGACGCTGCCGGACTTGCTGTAGTCGTCCAGCGTCTCCAGCCGGAACGCTTCCCGCTGGAAGCCGTCGAAGAGTGCGCCGAAGGCGTCAGGAGAGATGGTCACGGGCAACCCTCACCAGGAGGTCGATCGGGATACGTACGGCTGTTTCGGTGTCCGGCAACTGCATCGTGGCCAGGGCTTCCGGGTCGTCCACCCGGAAGCCCTGGACGACCAGTTCCCCGGTGTCGGTGGAGTAGATCGTCGGGCAGGGCCCGTTGTCGCAGGAGCTGTCCAGTTCGGTCAGCTTCATGGCTGTTCCTCCCCTTGGCGTCTCGTTCGATGTTCCCGACTCCCGGGGTGCAGGGTCAAGGACTCGATCTTTCGAGAACGGGAAATCGGTCGGGTGGGTTGTGGCCGCCCCCGATCGGTGCGAACGCCGGTCGGGGGCGAGGGAGTTCAGGGTTGGTGGGTGGTGATGGTGATGGGGTGGGCGGTCCAGTCGGTCATCTCGCCGATGTAGAGGGTGGTGCTCCAGTTGCTGCCCCGGGTGAGGCGGCGGGCGACGCCGTTGCCGCCGCCGGGGCCGATGCAGAGGCGGATGAAATCCCGGTGGGCCGCGCGGATCGGGAGCGTTCGGACGTGTTCCCAGAGGACGGGGAGCGCGTGGTCGAGGCTGGGGAACGGGGCGGGGAACATGATGCCCGTGATCTCGGGACGTACGGCGGTCATGCGGCGGTCGCGGCGGCGGAGACGTGGCACCAGATGAGCTTGCCGATGCCGCCGGCGCGGGGGCAGCAGCCCCACTGGGTGGCGAACTCCTGGACGAGGAGCAGGCCTCGGCCGGTCTCGGAGGAGGTGGAAGCGGGGCGGAATGCGGGCTTCTCGCTGTCGGCGTCGTGCACCTCGATGCGGAGGGTGTCGTCCGGGGCGAGGTGGTAGCGGACGAAGATCAGCCGGTCGCGCGGGGCTCGGGCGTGCTGGATGGCGTTGGTGACGAGTTCGCTGACCAGCAACCCGCCGATGGGGGAAACACCAGAGGTGCCCCGCGCGGCGGTGAGCCGGGCGGGGCACCTCTGGTGTGTCTGCGGGTTTAGAAGTCGTCGTCGAAGGCGACGGAGCCCTCGACGGCGACCTGGTACGCGGAGACGCGGCGCTCGAAGAAGTTGGTCAGCTCCTGGACGTTCTGGAGTTCCATGAACCCGAACGGGTTCGTCGACCCGTAGCGGATCGGCAGGCCGAGGCGGGCGAGGCGCTGGTCGGCCACGGCCTCCAGGTACTGGCGCATGGAGTCGGTGTTCATGCCGGCGAGGCCGTCGCCGCACAGGTCCTGGGCGAACTGGAGCTCGGCCTCGACGGCCTCCTCCAGCATCTCCGTGACCTGCTTGGCCATCTCGTCGTCGAAGAGGTCGGGCTCCTCCTCGCGGACGGTGTCGACGACCGACATCGCGAAGTCCATGTGCATGGACTCGTCGCGGAACACCCAGTTGGTGCCGGTGGCCAGGCCGTGCAGCAGACCGCGGGACCGGAACCAGTACACGTACGCGAACGCGCCGTAGAAGAACAGGCCCTCGACGCACGCCGCGAAGCAGATCAGGTTCAGGAGGAACGCGCGGCGGTCCTCCTTGGTCTGGAGCGAGTCGATGTGGTCGACGGCGTTCATGTACTTGAAGCAGAACTGCGCCTTCTGGCGGATGGAGGGGATGTTCTCCACCGCGGCGAAGGCCGCGTTGCGGTCCTCGGGGTCGGGCAGGTAGGTGTCGAGCAGCGTCAGGTAGAACTGGACGTGCACGGCCTCCTCGAACAGCTGGCGCGACAGGTACAGCCGCGCCTCCGGGGAGTTGATGTGCTTGTAGAGGCTCAGCACCACGTTGTTGGAGACGATCGAGTCCCCGGTGGCGAAGAAGGCGACCAGGCGGCCGATGAGGTGGCGCTCGCCCTCGCTGAGCTTGGCCAGGTCGGCGACGTCGGAGTGCAGGTCCACCTCCTCGACGGTCCAGGTGTTCTTGATCGCGTCCCGGTACCGGTCGTAGAACGACGGGTAGCGCATCGGGCGCAGGGTCAGCTCGAAGCCGGGGTCGAGCAGCATCTTCTCGCGGTCGGGGGTGCTCACTGGCAGGCCTCGCAGGACTCGGGGTTCTCCAGGGAGCAGGCCAGCGCGGCCTCCTCCTCCGGGGTGAGGGTCGGGGTGTTCACGGGCACGGGCGCGGACGAGGACGCGGGCGCGGGCGCGGCGGCGCGGGCGGTACCGGAGGCGGCCTGGGCGATCCGGGTCGCCGGGCGCGAGCGCAGGTAGTAGGTGGTCTTGAGACCGACCTTCCACGCGTAGGCGTACATCGAGCTGAGCTTGCCGATGGTCGGCGCCGCCATGAACAGGTTCAGCGACTGGCTCTGGTCGAGGTACGGCATGCGGGCCGCGGCCAGGTCGATCAGCGCGCGCTGGGGCAGCTCCCAGGCGGTGCGGTACAGCGAGCGGACCTCGGCGGGCAGCCAGCCCAGCTCCTGGACGGAGCCGTTGGCCTCGCGCAGGGCGTCGCGGGTCTGCTGGTCCCAGACGCCGAGCTCCTTGAGCTCGCGCACCAGGTACGGGTTGACCTGGAGGAACTCGCCGGACAGCGTCTCGCGCTTGAACAGGTTGGAGACCTGCGGCTCGATGCACTCGTAGACGCCGGCGATGGACGCGATGGTCGCGGTCGGCGCGATGGCCAGCAGCAGCGAGTTGCGCAGGCCGGTCTCGGCGATGCGGGCGCGCAGCGCGGTCCAGCGGTCGGCCCACTGCGGGGCGGCCGTCGGGAAGTGGTCGATGTGCAGCTCGCCGCGGGCGGCGCGGGTCTCGCCGTAGGCCTCGTGGCGACCCAGCTGCTCGGCCAGGTCGGCGGAGCGCTCGTACGCGGTGAGCATGATGCGCTCGGCGATGAGGGTGGACAGCCGCGCGGCCTCGGCGGAGTCGAAGTCGATCCGCAGCTTGAAGAAGACGTCCTGGAGGCCCATCACGCCGAGGCCGACCGGGCGCCAGCGGGAGTTGGAGGTGCCGGCCTCGGTGGTCGGGTAGAAGTTGATGTCCACCACGCGGTCGAGGAACGTCACGGCGGTGCGGACGGTGGCGTCGAGGCGCTCCCAGTCCATGGCGCCGAGCAGGTCGTCGACGGAGGCCCCCGGGGCGACGTGGGCGCCGAGGTTGACCGAGCCGAGGTTGCAGACGGCGGTCTCGGAGTCGTCCGTGACCTCCAGGATCTCGGTGCACAGGTTCGAGGAGTGCACCGTGCGGCCGGGCAGCGCGGTCTGGTTGGCGGCGCGGTTGGAGGCGTCCTTGAAGGTCATCCAGCCGTTGCCGGTCTGCGCCAGGGTGCGCATCATCCGGGCGTACAGGGTCTGCGCGGGGATGGTGCGCACGGCCTTGCCGGCCAGCTCGGCCTTGCGGTAGGCCTCGTCGAAGTCGGAGCCCCACAGGTCGACGAGCTCGGGCACGTCGGCGGGGGAGAACAGCGACCAGTCCTCGTTGGCGTTGACCCGGCGCATGAACTCGTCCGGGATCCAGTGCGCCAGGTTGAGGTTGTGGGTGCGCCGCGCCTCCTCGCCGGTGTTGTCGCGGAGCTCCAGGAACTCCTCGATGTCGGCGTGCCAGGTCTCCAGGTAGACGCAGGCCGCGCCCTTGCGGCGGCCGCCCTGGTTGACGGCGGCGACCGAGGAGTCGAGGGTGCGCAGGAACGGGACGATGCCGTTGGACTTGCCGTTGGTGCCGCGGATCAGGCTGCCGCGCGAGCGGATGCGCGAGTAGGACAGGCCGATGCCGCCGGCGTGCTTGGACAGCCGGGCGATCTGCGCGTAGCGGTTGTAGATCGAGTCCAGGTTGTCCAGCGGGGAGTCGAGCAGGTAGCAGCTCGACATCTGCGGGTGCCGGGTGCCGGAGTTGAACAGGGTCGGCGAGGAGGTCAGGTACTCCAGCCGGCTCATCAGGCCGTACAGCTCGGCGACCTCCCGCACCGACTGCTCGCTGTCGCCGACCGCCAGGCCGCAGGCGACGCGGAGCAGGAAGTGCTGCGGGGTCTCGATGACCTTGCGGGTGATCGGGTGGCGCAGCAGGTAGCGGGACTGCACGGTGCGCAGGCCGAAGTACTCGAAGCGGTCGTCGCCGTGCGCGTCGATCAGCGCGTCCAGGGCGGCGGCGTGCTTGGTGACGAAGGCGGCGGTGGTGTCGCCGATCAGGCCCTCGGCGTGGCCGACGGCGATCGAGGCGGCGAAGGAGCGCGAGCCCTGGCTGTTCGCCTCGTCGACGATCTCCAGGGCGAGCAGCCGGGCGGCCAGCTTCGAGTACTGGGGGTCCTCGGCGATCATCGACGCGGCGGCGTCCACGGCCAGCCCGCGCAGCTCGGCGAAGTCCGAGCCGGCGTGGCGGCCGCGCAGCGCGGCGGCGGCGACATGGCCGGGGTCCACCTGGGGGAGATCGACGCTGCGGTCGGTGAGCAGCCGAAGGAGCGCGCCGCCGGGGTCGGAGACCGTCGGGTCGGTGGGGGCGGGGCCGGTGCCCTGGGCGGGCAGGGTGGCTGAGGCAGCGGTGGTCAAGGCGCTCTCTCCTGGCGGCGATCGGCGGCGGTGATCGGGGGGTACCGGGCCGTTCGGGGCAGGGGAGCACGGCACGTACGCAGGAAGCGTCGCGCGACAGTGGCGTCCCCGGCCCGCCCGCGAGGCCCGGAAGGTAGTTCTCGTGCTGGCGCGGCCTCTGCGGGAGGGCCCGTGCGCACACCGTCGGCAGGTACTCGGACTCGCGGGGCGGCTACTGGTAGCCGCCCGCTCACCGCTGCGGGGCAGTCCCGGATTCGCACCGGGTTCCCCTGCATCGACAGCAGGATTGAGCATACATCTAGTGGTGTCTCTCTGATGCGACCCCACATGTAGTACGGCGCGGTGTGTCGGAGCGATAACCGGTGGTGCCGGGAGGGGGCGGGTCGTGGCCTTGGGGCGCCTCGGATCCGGGCTCCCGGCGCCCTGATTCCGGGCCCCGGCGTCCTGGTTTCGATACGGAACGGTCACCGGGCGGACCGGTTGCCGCGGGCATGCCCTACGATCTGGGCGCATGAGCGAGCGAAGCGCCGAGGGGCGCGTTTCGCGAAGCGATCATCGAGCGAAGCGAGGGGGCGCGTGAGCGACGGAACTGGCGCACCCGGGCAGGGTCCGCAGGGAACGCCTCCCACCGGGCCGGGGGACGCGCACGGTCAGCAGCCGCCGGTGGTGCCCGGTCCGGTGTTGCCGCCGAGCGGGGGCTTCGGGCCGCCGCCGGCCTCGTACGGGCCTCCGGTGCCGCCCGCGCAGCCGGTGGCGCAGCCCGGTCCGCCGGGGCAGCCTCCGCTGCCGCAGCCGGGACCGCCAGGGCAGCAGCTGCCGCCGCAGTGGCAGCCGAACCCCCAGGCGCACCCCCAGCCGCATCCCCAGGCACACCCCCAGCCGCATCCGCAGTCGTACCCGCAGCCCCAGGCGCCGCAGCGCGCCGAGCCGAACTGGGAGGCGCTGGCGGACCGCAACGCGGCGGACGGCAAGCGCCGCCGCCGACTGCGGGCCCTCGGCGTGGCGGTCGCGGTCGTCCTGGTCGGCGGCCTGATCGCGGGCGGGGCGGTGCTGCTGACGAAGGGCGGCGGCGACAAGCCGGTCGCCGGGCCGATCGCCTCGGCCTCCAACCGGCCGTCCTCCGCCGCATCGGGTGCCGCCCGGAGTGCCGCGCCGAGTGCCGCCGCAACCCCGGGCGGGAACCCGTCCGGCACCCCGGGCGGAGCGCCGGACGACCCGTCGAAGCCGATCTGGGAGGCCGCCACCGACCCGGCGCCGCAGGACGCGGGGGCACTGTTCTCCGCGCTCCAGGTGACGGTCAACGGCGCCACCTGGAACCGGACCTTCGTCTCGCTGGACTCGCCCTGCTGGGACGGGAACTCGACGACCGGCGGGCTCGGCAAGGTCCTCGGTGACCAGGGCTGCCAGAAGGTGCTCCGGGCGACCTACGTCTCCGGCGACAGCGCGGTGACCGTCGGCGTCGCGGTCTTCGACCACAAGATCCAGGCCGAGACTTCGATGAAGAGCTACACCGGCCACCTCAAGGGCGCCGTCGCGCCGGGCGCGCCGGCCTTCTGCGCCACTCCGGGCTGCACCAACACGCACAACACCCTGGGCCGGTACGCCTACTTCACGGTCGAGGGCTCGGCGAAGGGCGGCGACACCGCCGACGCCACCGCCACCGCGGCGGCCGTCGGCTTCGGCGAGCACGTGAAGGGCCAGCTGCTCCAGCGCGCCAAGGCCGCGTCCGCGGCCGCGCCGGGTGCGCCGGGGGCCGCCGCGGCCGGCTGATCCGCCGTGGCACCCCGGCCCCGGCGGGTTCGCTCGCCGGTGCCGGGGGAGTGTGGCAGGCTCTCGGGGCAGTCATTCGCACGAGTGTTCCGGTTGTGTCCGCCTGGGCCGGTGCCGGCGAGCAACCGGAGGAGCGGTCCGTGGCCCTGCCCAGAGCCCTGCGCGGCAGGCCCGCCGTCCTGGCCGCGGCCGGGGTCGTGGTCGCCGCGGGCGCCGTGGCGCTGTTGCAGCGTGACGGCCGGGCCGACGGCGAACGGCCCGCCCGCGTCCCGGTGACGGTCGGCCTCCCCGGCCGCACCCTGCCGCCGGAGGTCGGCCGGGACCTGCTCGCCCGGGATCCGCAGGCCTCGCCGAACGCCCGGGCCGTCCAGCAGCTGCTCGCCGACCTGGAGGACCGGGCCCGCACCGGGCAGAGCGGCGGGACGGTGATCGGCCAGCACGTCGAGGCGCACAACGAGCGCAACAACCCCGAGTACGGCGACTACCGTGGCACCAAGCAGGTCGGCTACTACTACAAGAAGGCCGCCGACCTCACCGGCAAGCTGCCCGGCTTCGTCGAGACCGACCTCGGCCCCGGCTACGGCCAGACCGGCTGGGGCGTCGGCGACCCGCGCTCCTACTCGGCCGGCCGGTGGCCCACCTGCCGGGCCGGCTGGCAGTACACCGACGACGCCGTCGACCTGCTCTCCGCCGTCTGGTCCGGTCACCCGCGCGCCGACGACGGCAGCTACGGCACGGCCGGCGTCCAGCACAACTGCGACGGCACCACCACCGAACTGCCCGACAACGGCGGGGGGCCGGCCGGGATCGTCGGCATGTCCTTCCACCAGCCCTACCCGGGTTCGGACGTCAAGTCCTTCGAGCAGGTGCTCTGTTCGAACTCTCCGGCCGCCAAGGACAAGGGCTGGTTCGGCCGGGTCGTCGACAGCGCGCACGACACCCCCGAGTACCGCGCGCTGATGACCGACCTGTCCTACCTGGCCGACCACCTGGAGTACCTGGCCGCCCACGACGTGCCGGTGCTGCTGCGCCCGTACCACGAGATGAACGTGCAGGACTGCTCCCGCAGGTTCTGGTGGTCGGGCCAGAAGCCGGCCGACTACCAGGCGCTGTGGCGGATCACCTACCGCTACCTGGTGGAGACCAGGGGCCTGCACAACCTGCTGTTCGTCTGGACGCCGGTGTCCTGGGACGGAGCCCCCGGCGCGGACCCGTGGGACTACTACCCGGGCTCGCAGTACGTCGACGTGGTCGGGGTGGACGACTACAGCGGCAGCCCCGCGCACCCGATCGGCACCGGCGAGGTGTGGACCAAGCGGTACTACGACGGACTCGCCGGCTACGGCAAGCCGCGGATCCTGGCCGAGTCCTTCGCCGTCCCGGTCAACTCCCGCCAGCCGGACACGCTGCGGCGCACGCCCTGGACGATCTGGACGGTCTGGGGGCAGTCGCTCACCTCGGACAACCTGACGCTGGACCAGCCGCGCAACTCCAGCGCGGACGTCAACGCCACCTACCACAGCCCGCTGGCGCTCACCGGCGGCGCCGGCCCGTTCGGCGCGAACGTCGACTGGGGCGGCCTGCACGTTCGTTGAGCCGGTCCGCAGGGTCGTCGAGCCGCCCCCGCGCGTCCGCCGAGCCGGTCGCCGTGAGGTGCGCTACACCACCGAATTCCGTTGAACGGCCGGAATACCGTGTCCGTTGTGCCGTGTGGCATCCTGTGGCGGCGAAGCCGAGGGGCTGACGCCGGGACGGGCCCGGCGGGGCGGGGGTGCGGGATGGGACAGGCGCGTGCGATGCGCGCGGCCGGCGGCATCGCCGTCGGCTGGGGCGTGGTGCTGCTGGCTTGGGCGGCGTACAACTGCTTCGGCCAGGTCGGGTTCGCGACCTACGTCAAAGGCATCTTCTACTACGGCGGTACCTCGGTGGACGCCGAGACCGGCAGCCTCAACTACGGCCTGATCTACCTGCTTTCGGGAATCCTGCTGCTGCGCGGGCGCAGTTGGGCGCTCGGGGTGGCGGCCGGCGTCGCTCTGGTCGAGGGGTACAACCGGGTGCGCAGCCTGACCGGCGCGCTCCTGGACAAGCCGCAGCGGGAGTGGTTCACCAGCACCACCGAGGGCGGGCTCAAGCTCGCGACCTTCGCGCTCGGCGTGGCCGTCACCGCGGCGCTGATCCTGCTGCTGGCCCGGCTGAAGTGGCGGGAGCAGCGGGCGCCGGAGGCCGCGGCGTCGGGCGGCCAGGTGCACTGGTCACTGCTGCAGACGATCCCGGCCGAGTCGGCCCCGGGCCCGCAGCCGTACCAGCAGCCGCCGTTCCAACACCAGCCCGCCTGGCCGCAGCCGCAGCCGCAGCCGCAGGCCGCCTGGCCACCGCAGCCGCCCTTCCAACAGCAGCCGCAGCCCGCGTGGCCGCAGCAGCCCCCGGCCTCGCAGCCGCAGTCGCAGCCCGCTGCCTGGCCGCAGTCGGCGCCGGCCCAGCCGACCCAGCCTTCGCAGCCGTCACAGCCGGTGCCGTACGCGCAGCAGCCCGCCCAGCCGGCCCCGCACCCGTCGACGCTCGCCCAGCAGCCGTGGCCCGCCGCGCCGCCGGTGACGCCCGGTCCGGTCGCCCCCGGCCCGGCCGTGTCCCCGGTCGACCGCCCGCCGACGGACCGCCCGCCGACGGACCGCCCGCCGCAGGCCTGAACCTCCGCAGCCCCGGACCGCTCGCGAACGACCCGGCTCCCGCACGGGATCGGCCCGACACCAGACGAGGAGCGACTTTCGCCATGCCATCGACATCCCCCGCACGGACGGTGCTCACCACGTCCCGCGAGGCCGCCCGGCTCGCCGAGCGACAGATGTCGTGGAAGCCCCGGGTCCTCCCGTTCTACTTCTCCTTCACGGTCATCTTCGCCTTCTCGGTCTGGGCCTACGTGCCCAACCCCACCCCGCTCGGCTGGACGATCACCATCCTGTGGGGGATGCCGGTGTTCGGCGTCCTGATCGGCTTCCAGGGCGTGCTGATGGTCCGCCGCCGGCTGCGCCAGGTGAGCCGGATGACGCCGGCCGTGCCGGTCGAGGACGACTTCCTGATCGTGCTGGTGCCGACCATCGGCCGCCACGACACCTATCCGGCGCTGGAGCGCTCGGTGCTCTCGTACGTCGAGCACCTGCCGGCCTACTTCCCGTGGATGCGGGTGGACGTCCTCACCGAGGAGGGCTGCGCGGCCGCCGAGAAGATCGACGGTCTGGCCGCCCGCAACCCGCTGATCCGGGTGGTGACCGTGCCGAAGGCCTACGAGACGGCCAACGGCACCAAGTTCAAGGCCCGCGCCAACCACTACTCGCACGAGCTGCGGATCGAGGAGGGCGAGGCCGAGGACGACGTCTGGGTGCTGCACATGGACGACGACACCGGCGTCGGCCCGGACACCGCCGCCGCCGTCGCGCAGTTCGTCAACCGGCAGCGCCGGGCCGGGGACGACGCCAAGCACATGGCGCAGGGCATCCTGACGTACCCGCGGGAGAACGCCGTCTCCACCTTCACCTGGCTCGCCGACGCGATCCGCCCGGCCGACGACATCGCCCGCTTCCGCGCGATGACCGGCACCGGCACCCCGATCGCCGGCGTGCACGGCGAACTGCTCCTGATGCGCTCCTCGGTGGAGGCCACCATCGGCTGGGACTTCGGCCCGAAGACCATCGTGGAGGACGCCCAGATGGCGCTGAACTTCTGCCAGCGCTACCCGGGCCGCAGCGACTGGTTCAACGGGCGCTGCTACGGCGCCTCGCCGGCCGGGGTCAAGGACTTCCTCAAGCAGCGCGAGCGCTGGGCCTGGGGCCTGGTCGCGCTCTGCTTCAACAGGACGATCCCGCTGCGGTACCGGCTGTTCATCGGGATGGGCATGGTCAGTTGGGTGCTCGGCCCGCTCCAGCACGTCGGCCTGGTGCTGCTGGTCGCCTGGTTCACCGGCACCTGGAACACCTCCCCGGTCACCCAGTCCGTGGTGCTGGTCTGGTCGATCAACTTCGCCTACGTCATCTGGACGTACTGGGAGGGCCTGCGCCTGAACGTCGTCGCCTCGGCGAACCACCGGCGCAAGTGGTGGGAGCCGATCGTCGTGGTGGCGGCCATCCCGCTGTTCTCCTTCCTGGAGGGCTGGGGCGGCCTGCGCGGGCTGGTCAAGTTCCTCAAGGGCGAGGAGAACAAGTTCGTCGTCATCGCCAAGCCGGCCTGATCGGAGGTCACCGCTGTGAAGCGCCCCGCCATCTTCATCCTGCCGACCGTGGTGGTCGCCATCACCGTCGCCGTCCCGGTGGTCTGGGGGGACCACCCGCTCAAGTTCGTCCACCAGCGCCCGACCGCCGTGCACTGGGCCGGCTCCGCGACCGAGCAGGGACGGGTCTGGGGCTTCGGCAAGGACGCGCCGCCGGTCGAGGACACCGGCCCCAGGGTGGCCCGCCCGTGGGCCGAGGGCAGCCCCGAGTGGGGTGTGCAGGTGTACTGGCTGGACGATCCGGCGGACCCGGACAACTTCGTCCAGGGCAAGGTCGACCGCATCGTCAAGTACGTCGTCGGGCTGAACGCCAACTCCCTGTCGGTGACCTTCCCGTACTACACGACGGGCACCAGGTCGAACGCCGTCGCCGCCCGGCCGACCACCCCCACCCCGGAGCGGCTGGCCCTGCTGCTGGACGCCGCCCACCGGGCGGGCCTGCGCACCACCATCCGTCCGATCATGGACGAGGACGTCTTCGACTACCTCAACACCCTCAAGTGGCGCGGCAACATCGCACCGACCGACCGGGACGCCTGGTTCGCCAGCTACGCCGCCTTCCTGACGCCCTACCTGAAGACCGCCCAGGAGCACTCCGCGGCCGAGGTCACCATCGGCACCGAGTTCAACTCGCTGGAGGGCGACCCGCGGTGGCCCGGTCTCATCGACCAGGCGCGGAAGACCTTCCACGGCGAGCTGGTGTACGACGCGAACTTCGACAACTGGTCCAAGGGCCCGATAGCGGTGCCGGCGGACGGCACGGGCGTGGACGCCTACCCGCCGGCCAAGTCGGCCGGTGACGACGCCCCGGTCGCCGACCTGAGGGCCAGCTGGAACGCCTGGCTCGACAAGCGCGGCAGCGGTCCGCAGCCGACCACCAAGCTCACCGAGGTGGGCATCCCGGCGCAGAAGGGCGCCTACAAGACGCCCGGCGAGTACTACAAGAAGACCGAGCTGAACGAGGCCGTCCAGGCGACCTGGTTCACCGCGGTCTGCCAGGTGGCGCAGGAGCGCAAGCTGCGCGGGCTGTACTTCTGGTCGCTGTACTTCGGCATCGACCCGAACCTGCCGACCAACCAGGACACCCCGCGGATGGACTACGCCGGGCGCCCGGCCTCCGAGCAGGCGATCCGCGACTGCTTCGCGCAGACCTACGAACTGCCGCCGTCCTAGGCTCCGGTCAGGGCGCGGTCCGGCCGGGCTTGGCCGAACTCGGCCGGCCCGTGGGCTTGGTGGTGGTCGGCGTCGTGGCCGTCGGAGTCGGCGTGGGTGTGGGCGTCGGTGTCGAGGTCGGCGTCGGGGCGGCCGTGGGCGGCCCCGTCGGCGGTCCGGTCAGTCCGTCCGCGATCTGCTGCTCCAGCCACGGCGTCACGAACCGCATGCCGGCCGGAGTGAGGTGCACCCCGTCGTTGGCGGGGGTGACCCAGTGGCCGTCGCGGTCCTTCCACGCGCAGGTCTCGTACGGGCAGAAGAAGGTGTTGAGGTCGACCAGCCGGACGGCGCCGGCGGTGGCCTTCACGTAGGCGGCGACCTGCTGGTCGTAACAGGTGCCCCAGCCCTTGTCGATGGCGCCGTTCTCGACCCGTTCGTTCATCAGCAGCACCCGGGCGCCGGGCGCGCGGCGACGGACCTGGTCCACGGCCTGGGTGAGCTGGGTGGTGTAGCGGCTCCTGTAGTCCTCCTCGCAGGGGCTGAGCCAGCTGCCGTCGAGGTACTGCTCGGCGGCGTCCCAGCCGAGGTGGATCACGACGGCCTGCGGGGCGGCGCCGGTGAGTTGCCGGTCCCACGCGGCGGCCCGGTCGCGGCACTCCCGGCTGGTGTCGAACTCCTCGCCGGAGGTGGTGCGCACCTTGTCCGGGTCGAACACGCCGCAGCCGCTGATCCCGCCGTCGACCACCCGGTAGCGGTCGCCGTGCCGGTAGAGGCCGGTGGCGAGGTCCTGGGCGAAGGAGTCGCCGAGGACGAGGACCGCGGGCTTGCCGCTCGGCCCGGACCGCATGTCGTACTGGACCCAGGCGGGCAGGTACCAGGCGCCGGTGGTGGCCACCGCCGTGGCGACGGCCAGCAGCGGGACGGCCGGGAAGGCCCGCCAGCGCAGCACCCGCAGCTTCTCGGTGCCGGTGTGCATCAGCCAGGCCAGCACCCAGGAGAGCGGTGCGCCGATGGCGAGCAGCAGTTGCGGCGAGATGTCGTCGACGTAGTGCTGGAGCAGCCAGTACACCGGCAGGTGGAGCAGGTAGAGGCTGTAGGAGATGGTGCCGGTGAGCCGCAGCGGGGGCAGTGACAGCAGCCGGACCAGCGGGCCCCGGTCGTGGCAGAGCGAGGCGGCCAGGACGGCGGCCAGCGCCGCGACCGCGGCCAGCCCGCCCTGGTAGAGCAGCGGCTCGTGGTAGCCGCTGACGGACAGGCTGGCCCAGACCAGGCCGCCGAGGGCCGCGGTCCCGAGCAGGGCGGGCGCCAGGGTGCCGGCCGCTCCGGAGCGGTCGAGCAGGCGCCGCCGGGAGCGGGTGGCGCCGTCGCCGCCGGGGGCCGCCGCGCGGACCTGGCGGCGCAGCCGCAGGTGGACGGCGAAGGCGGCGGTGGCGCCGGCCGCGAAGCCGACCGCGCGGGTCTCGGTGCCGAGGTAGAGGCGGTCGCTGTTGTCGCCGTTCCACATCAGCGGGGCGACGAGCGCGGCGACGACGAACAGCCCGGCGGTGACGACGCCGGTCGCGCGCAGCGAGCGGCGGCAGAGACCGAAGACCGCGAGCAGCAGCAGCGGCCAGAGCGCGTAGAACTGCTCGGTGATGCTGAGCGACCACATGGCCGCGAGCGGGTCGATGGAGGCGAAGTGCTGCCAGTAGGCGTCGCCGCGGGCCAGTTGGGCCCAGTTGGCGACCTGGCCGAGCGCGGCGAGCGCCTGCGGGCGGAGGTCCCTGACGTCCCGTAGCGGGCTGACCAGTGCGGACAGCGCGACGACGAGGAGGACGGTGGCGAGCAGTCCGGGCAGCAGCCGCTTGGCCCGGCGGCGGTAGAAGACGCCGAGCCGGATGCCGTCGGTGCGGTCCAGTTCGCGGATCAGCACCAGGGTCACCAGGAAGCCGGAGAGGACGAAGAAGACGTCCACGCCGAACAGGCCGTTCTGGAACCAGTTGGTGTGGTAGAGCAGGACGGAGGCGATGGCGAGGCCGCGCAGCCCGTCGACCGCCGGGAAGCGGACGGAGGGCGGCAGCGGCCCGCGCGGCCGGGGCGCCGGTGCGGGGATCGCGTAGCGGCTGGTGGCCGGGGGCTCGATGCCCCGGGACGTGCGCATGTCCTGGAGCGTGGGGCCGCTCGCGGGCGTGCCGAGGCCGGGCCCGTCGTCCATGTGGTGCGTCCCCCCGGGATCGGTCGGCTGCCGCGACGTGGCATCAGACGTGATCTGTGGTTTATATCAAAAGACGTCCGTTGATCGTCTGTCGGTCACCGGGGAGGAGGAGAGCCGACGACGCCCCGGCCGGGCTCAGAACGCCAGGCTGTAGACCATCAGGTCCATGCCCGGGTACGGGGACCAGTCGCGCTCGGGGGTGCGGCGGAAGCCGGTCCGCTCGTAGACGCGGTGGGCGGCGGTCATCTGCGGGCGGGTGGAGAACGCCATGCCGTCCAGGGCGAGTTCGCGGCTGCGGGCGATGGTGGCGCGGACCAGGGCCTCGCCGACGCCCCGGCCGCGGGCGGCCGCGGCGGTGGCGAGCATCCGGATCTCGCCCTCGCGCGGGCCGGCGATGTCGGCCCACTCGGTGCCGCCGACGGCGTAGGTCACGCAGCCGAGGACCCGTCCTTCGGCCTGGTCGACCGCGACCAGGAGCTCGGCCTCCCGGGCCCGGCGGGCGGCGTCGCGCAGGAGCTCGACGTAGCTGCTCTCGGGCGAGGTGTGGCCGTCGCCGACGAAGGCCTCGACGGTGATGCGGCCGGCGTCGTCGAGGTCCTCCGGAAGGGCCTGGCGGATGAGGATGTCCATCCCGTCAGTGTGCCGGAACCGTCCGGGGTGGTGATCTCCGGGGTGGCCCGGACCGGGAGGGTGGCCGGGTCGGCGGAGGGGCGCAGCGAGGCGGCGGGCATGGTGCCGTACAGCCGGTCCAGGCGTTCCGGGCCGGCCGGGTAGCCGCCCGGGCGGTGCCAGTTGTCGCGGCCGGTGGCGGCGCCGCGGGCGACCTCCCGGCCGATCAGGGTGCCGAGCAGGCCGAAACCGCCGACGGCCCCGACCAGGGCGATTGCGCTTGCGAGAGTGCCGCTGTCCATGGCTCCACTCTGGTCGGGCGGGGCGGCGGCCACGAGTGGCAGGAATGACTGATCTCATCGAAAAACTGCCATCCGGCCCTTCCGTCGCCGGTGCCGGCCGGGGCATCCTGGGCGGCATGCTGAAGAACGTGGTCGCGGTGGTGCTGGAGGAGATCCACCCCTTCGAGCTCGGTGTCGCCTGCGAGGTCTTCGGCCTCGACCGCACGGCCGACGGCCTGCCCGGGTACGACTTCGCGATCGCCGGCGCCCGCCCCGGGCCGCACACGACGCACGCCGGGTTCGCGGTGGACGTCCCGCACGGCCCCGAGCGGCTGGCCGGGGCCGACCTGGTGGTGGTCACCGCGACGGCGATCCGCCCGGAGTACCCGGAGCCGCTGCTGGCGGCGCTGCGCTCGGTGGTGGCGGACGGCGGCAGGGTGCTGTCCATCTGTAGCGGCGCCTTCGTGCTCGGCGCCGCCGGGCTGCTGGACGACCGCCGCTCCACCACCCACTGGCGGCACAGCGAGGACCTGGCCCGGCGCTTCCCGCGGACCGCCGTCGAGCCGGACGTGCTGTACGTGGACGACGACCCGGTGATCACCTCGGCCGGGACGGCCGCCGGCATCGACGCCTGCCTGCACCTGGTGCGCAAGGTGCAGGGCGCCGAGGTGGCCCGGGGGATCGCCCGCCGGATGGTGGTGGCGCCGCACCGGGAGGGCGGGCAGGCCCAGTTCGTGAGCCGCCCGCTGCCCGGCGGCGACGGCGACTCGCTGGCGCCGCTGCTCGACTGGATGCGCCACCACCTGGACCGGGACTGCACCGTCGAGCAGTTGGCCGCCAGGGTCCACATGTCCCCGCGCACCTTCGCCCGCCGCTTCCAGCAGGAGACCGGCACCACGCCGCACCGCTGGCTGACCGGGCAGCGGGTGCTGCTCGCCCAGCGGCTGCTGGAGTCCACCGCCGAACCGGTGGACGCGATCGCCGCCCGCTGCGGCTTCGGCAACGCGGCCGCGCTGCGGCACCACTTCGGGCGCCGGCTGGGGACCACGCCGCTGGCCTACCGGCGCTGCTTCGCCTGCCCGGACGACGAGACGTGACCGGGCGACGAGGTGTGACCGGGCGACGGGGAGTGACCGGGCGACGGGGAGTGACCGGGCGACGAGGCGCGACCGGACGAGGGCGCGTGACGGCTCGTCAATTCTCCGGGGCGAGGTGGTCGACGGTGTTCCAGCGCTCCGGGTGCAGCCGCCCGTCCTGGGCGCGCCACAGGCTGGTGGAACAGTTGCGCACCGGCGCGAGCGCGGTGAGCCGTTCCTCGGTGAGCCGCTCCAGCACGTAGCGCAGCATCAGCACCGTGCAGTCGTGCGCGACCAGCAGGACGGGCCGCCCGGCCTCCTCCTCGCAGACGTCCCGCAGCAGGCTGCGCACCCGCAGCGCGACGTCGGCCCAGGACTCGCCGCCGGGCGGCCGGTAGTACAGCTCGCCCATCTTGCGCCGCCGGGCGGACTCCTCCGGGTGCTTGGCCTCGATCGCGGCCCGCGTCAGCATCTCCAGGACGCCCAGCTCGCGGTCGCGCAGCCGCTCGTCGTGGCGCACGGCGAGGGTGACCGGGACGGCGCCGAGCCCGGCGGCCTGGGCGAGCGCGATCCGGGCGGTCTCGGTGGTGCGCACGTACGGCGAGCACCAGACGCTGCGCGGGCGGTCGGTGCTGGGCAGGGCGGCCCACCAGCGGCCGAGCGCCTGGGCCTGCTGCTGGCCGTGCAGCGACAGCGGGATGTCGGCGTCCCGGCAGCTGATCGGGACGCTGAGCGCGCCGGCGGCCTCGGCCAGCTGGAACTCGACGTTGGCGGTGGACTCGCCGTGCCGGGTGGCGATCAGCAGGGACGGCAGCCGGGTGGCCGACGCCGGGCGGTGGGTGGTGAGGTGGTGCGGGCTCTGGGTGGACTGGTGCTGGCCGTTGAGGGTGGTGCCGAGTTCTGCCATGGCCGCGTGCTCCCCGTGGGTCGATCAGTTGCCGGCCGGTCGCCGGTCCGGTCTGGTGGTGCCCTGCGAAGGCGGCTGTTCATACATATGATCGCGCCGCCTTCTCCAGTGTTCACGGAGAGGGCGGCGCGATCACAGGGCGCGTGCGGCGCGAATCAGTGCGCCGCTACGGGCTCCGGCGCGTTCTCCGGCTCCTCGTCGCCGGCCTCGGCGCTGTAGTCGGCGGGCCTGGTCTCGTCCGGGCCCTCGGGTGCCTTGACGGCGCGCAGCACCAGGGTGAGCGCCACCGCGACGATCAGGTTGAGCGCGAAGGCGGTCAGGCCGATGTAGCCGATCTCGCCGATGCCGGGGATCGCGGCCGCGTTGCCGCCGAAGTGCTTGGTGGCGGGGCTCGCGATGCCGTAGGCCTTCCAGGTGCCGTAGGCCATGCCGGCCGCCCAGCCGGCGAACAGCGCCCAGTGGTGGAACCAGCGGGTGAACAGGCCGCCGACGATCGCCACGAAGGTCTGGAGGATCCACAGGCCGCCGAGCAGCTGGAGGTTGATCGCGGCCTGCTTGTCCATGCCGAGCACGAAGACCAGCGCGCCGACCTTCACCAGCAGCGAGACCAGCTTGGCGATCCGGGTCTCGTCCGCCGGGGTGGCGGCGGGCTTCAGCCACTCCTTGTAGACGTTGCGGGTGAACAGGTTGGCCGCCGCGATCGACATGATGGCGGCCGGCACCAGCGCGCCGATCCCGATCGCCGCGAAGGCCACGCCGGTGAACCAGTCCGGGAACATGTCGGCGAACAGCTGCGGCACGGACAACTGGGCGTTGAACTTCTTGTCGCCCTTGCCGACGCCCGCCGCGATGGCCATGAAGCCGAGCAGCGCCAGCAGGCCCAGCATCAGCGAGTACGCGGGCATGATCGCCATGTTGCGGCGCACCGTGCCGCGGGACTTGGAGGCCAGCACACCGGTCACCGAGTGCGGGTACATGAACAGCGCCATCGCCGAGCCCAGCGCCAGCGTCGCGTACGTCCACTGCTTGTCGCCCGGGAGGGTCAGCGAGCCGGCGGACTTGGGGGCGCTGAACTTGTGCGCGGCCGCGTCGAAGATGTGCCCGTAGCCGCCGAGCCGGATCGGGATGTAGATCACCGCGACGATGATCACGATGTAGATCAGGGCGTCCTTGACGAAGGCGATCAGCGCCGGGGCGCGCAGCCCGGAGGAGTAGGTGTACGCGGCCAGCACGCCGAAGGCGAGGAACAGCGGCAGGTCCTTGACGAACCAGTTGGCGTTCTCGCCGCCGCCGACGCCCAGCACGTCCAGGACCGCCTGGATGCCGACGAGTTGGAGCGCGATGTACGGCATGGTGGCCAGGATCCCGGTCAGCGCGACGACCAGGGAGAGCGGCCGCGAGCCGTACCGGCCGCGGACGAAGTCGGCCGGGGTGACGTACCCGTGCACCCGGGAGACCGACCAGAGCCGGGGCAGGAAGAGGAAGACCAGCGGATAGGCGACGATCGTGTACGGCACCGCGAAGAAGCCCGCCGCACCGGTCGCGTAGACCGCCGCCGGGACGGCGACGAAGGTGTACGCGGTGTAGAGGTCGCCGCCGAGCAGGAACCAGGTGACCCAGGTCCCGAAGCTGCGGCCGCCCAGGCCCCACTCGTCCAGGTGCGCCGCGTCGTCCGCGCGCCGCCAGCGGGCGGCGAGGAAGCCCATCACGGTGACCAGGACGAAGAACAGCACGAAGACCGTGAGGGCCGGCACGTTGACGTGGCTCATCGCGCGCCACCCGCCTTCCGCGCCGCCTTGCGGGCCTTCTCGTCCCGGTTGATCAGCAGGTACGCGGCCACGGTGAACACCGCCGACACCGGCACCCAGAGCAGCTGGTACCAGTAGAAGAACGGCACCCCGCCGACGCCCGGGTCGGTCTTGTCGTACGAGGACACCCACAGCGTCGCGACGATCGGCACGAGCAGGGCGAGCCCGGCCAGCACCCGTTCGGGGGTCACTGCGGGCACCCGCTCCCCGGGTGGCTCGGGCATGACAGGTTCGACGGTATCGGGATCAGACGGCATCTTCGGCTCCGCTCCGGAGGGTTCTCCCCGTCGGCGCCGCAGCCCGCGGGGCACCGCACGCCCCCGCGAACCCGCCGAGCAGCACCATCGGTGATCGACAGTCAGTACGGCTGCGCAATCTAGGGCATGGGGTGATCCATGTCACCGGGGTCGGCGCAACTTCCCGCCATCCGGACGGCATCCGGTCGTATTCGACCGGTACTGCCCCTTCCGTGACGCGAACGGGCACCGGCGCGCGCGGGTCGCGCGCGCCGGTGCCCGTGGTGCGCGGGGGGAGTGTCCCGCCCGGACTGCTTCGCCCCGGACTGCTTCGCCCCGGACTGCTTCGCCCCGGACTGCTTCGCCCCGAACTGCTTCGCCCGGACTACTCCGGGCGCTTGAGTCGGGTGATGAACTTGTAGCGGTCGCCGCGGTAGATCGAGCGGACCCACTCCACCGGGTCGCCGTCGGCGTCGAAGGAGTGCCGGGAGAGCTGGAGCATCGGCAGTCCGAGGTCGGAGCCGAGCAGGCCGGCCTCGCGCGGGTTGGCGAGGGTGGTCTCGATGGTCTCCTCGGCCTCGGCCACGGTGACCCCGTACACCTCGCGCAGCGCCGCGTACAGCGAGTTGTGCTTGGCGAGGTTGCGCCGCAGCGCGGGGAAGCGCTTGGCGGACAGGTGGGCGACCTCGATGGCCATCGGGTCGCCGTTGGCCAGGCGCAGGCGCTCGATCCGCAGCACCCGGCCGCCGGGCTTGATGTCGAGCAGCGGGGCGAGCCGGTCGTCGGCGGTGATGTAGCCGATCTCGATCAGCCGCGAGGCGGGCTCCAGGCCCTGGGCCCGCATGTCCTCGGTGTAGGAGGTGAGCTGGAGGGCCTGGGCGACCTTGGGCTTGGCGACGAAGGTGCCCTTGCCCTGGATGCGCTCCAGCCGGCCCTCGACGACCAGTTCCTGCAGCGCCTGGCGCACGGTGGTGCGGGAGGTGTCGAACTGGGCGGCCAGCGCGCGCTCGGGCGGGACGGGGGTGCCGGCGGGCTGGGTCTCGGTGAGCTGGAGCAGGTGGCGCTTGAGACCGTAGTACTTGGGGACGCGCGCGGTCGGGTCGGCGCCGGCCTGCGTCGGGAGGTTTTTCACCTCGGGGTCGTTGACCTGGGCGGTGGTTCCCCCGTCGCTGCTCATCGGACCTGTTCTCCCGCTTCTCGCGGGGCCTTTA
This sequence comes from Kitasatospora sp. NPDC088861, assembly GCF_044750105.1. Classification (NCBI taxonomy): domain Bacteria; kingdom Bacillati; phylum Actinomycetota; class Actinomycetes; order Kitasatosporales; family Streptomycetaceae; genus Kitasatospora; species Kitasatospora sp. NPDC088861. The sequence continues at coordinate 232,328 of NZ_JBIVJF010000008.1, read as the reverse complement.
CGGGCCCCGCCACATAGTTAACGGGTGACATCGTTGCATGTATGGCTACGGAACGAATACCTCATCACGCGATGAACGATGTGCGGTGTCGGCTTGATAACGGGTGGTCCGGATCGGTCGAACAGCCGTTGACAGGCCCATTGGTCTAGGCCAAGCTCCAGGCATCTGGTCTACACCACTAGGCCGGTCACTATGAATCCCCCCACCCGCTCGAAGGGGTCCGCGGCACCTTTCCCCCCGCTTTACGTGGGTCTGCCGCTGCCGCCCGACGGGGGTAACCCAGGCATCCCTCAGGAGGATGGCGTGAAGCGTCAGCTCATCGCGGCGGTCGGCGTCGCAGCAATGGTCGTCGGCCTGGCGGCCTGTGGCTCGGACGGCAAGAGCAAGGACAACGCCGGTTCGAACTCGTCGTCCGCGGCGGGCGCCAAGAACTACAGCGGCAAGACGCTGAAGGTGTGGCTGATGACCGGCTCCGCCCCGAAGGGCTGGACCGACGCGGTCAAGAGCGAGTTCGAGACCACCTACCCGGGCTCCAAGGTCGACTTCCAGATCCAGGAGTGGGACGGCATCGGCCAGAAGGTGACCGCCGCGCTGTCCGAGGGCTCGGTCGACGTCGTCGAGCTCGGCAACACCCAGACCTCCGGCTACGCCGCCTCGGGCGGCCTGCTCGACATCACCAAGGACAAGTCCGCCCTGGGCGGCGACGGTTGGAACGCCAACCAGAACGAGGCCGCCCAGCTGGACGGCAAGCAGTTCGCCGCCCCGTGGTGGGTCTCCAACCGCGTCGTCGCCTACAACAAGGACCTCTGGGCCAAGGCCCAGCTGACCGACGCGCCGAAGACCCTGGACGAGTTCTACGCCGACCTGGACAAGCTGAAGGCCACCGAGGGCGTCGTCGACCCGATCTACCTGCCGGGTCAGGAGTGGTACACCTACTTCGGCCTGCTCGCCGGTGAGGGCGGCAAGATCGCCAAGAAGGACGGCGACAAGTGGGTCGGCGGCCTGTCCTCGCCCGAGGCGCAGAAGGCCTTCGAGACCTACAAGAAGCTGCAGGGCTACTCGGCCACCGGTCCGAAGGACAAGGACGAGGCCACCCCGCAGCAGAAGGACGTCTTCGGCAAGGGCAACGTCGGCACCATGATCGCCCTCGGCTGGGAGCTCCCGGCGGAGAAGGACATGCCGAAGGACAAGATCGGCTTCTTCCCGCTCCCGGGCAAGACCGCTGACAAGCCCTCCGGCGTCTTCCTCGGCGGCTCGAACCTGGCGATCGGTGCGCAGAGCAAGAACACCGACATGGCCAAGGACTTCCTGAAGATCGCCCTCAACGACAAGAACGAGGGTGCGGTCGCCGCCGCCGGCAACATCCCGAACAAGGCCGCGCTGAACAGCCAGCTCACCGGCGACTTCGCGAAGGCCGCCCAGTCCGCCTCGGCGGTCGGCGCGGTCACCCCGATCACCCCGAACTGGGCGAGCGTCGAGGACAAGCCGAACCCGATCAAGGAGTTCCTGACCGCCGCCCTCCAGGGCGGCGACTACGCGGCCACCGCGAAGAAGTACGACGACGAGATCGCGAAGCGGCTCAACCAGAAGCAGTAGGCACCGAGCGGCGTCGCTCACCGACCCCCGGCGGGGGGTCGGT